>JACZWL010000032.1 GCA_022572185.1 Pseudomonadota bacterium
GTTTGCTTGCGAAAACGTTCAAAACCATTATCGGCGAGCGTTTGTTGACGCATTACCAAGTGCTCCGTGCAGCTTCACATGATGATCTGTATTATAACCGTTCAGCGAATAAATCAGAGCTTCCCTAAATCAGGCCAGCTATGGCAGCTGCGGCTGATTCCGATAGCCCAGGCCTGTTGAACCACCGGTAATTCGGCCATGTCATCGCGAGTTGCCTGCCGAGAATGGTCCGGCAGGTGCTTATTCGTGGTCGGCGAGTCTGTGTGCGATCCAGGTGTTGACAGCTGCGCCAAGCATCGGCAGAGATACATTGCCGTTGGCAATGACCATGTCATGGAAGGCCTTGATGTCGAATTGCTCGCCCAGTTTTTCTTCTGCCGTACGACGCAGTCTTTGTATTTCCAGGCTGCCAAGCAGGTACGAGGTGGCTTGTCCGGGCACGGCGATGTAGCGATCCACTTCGGAGGCGACACTGTTGTAGCCCTCGGCCGTGTGTTCGAGCATGTATTCGATAGCTTCTTCGCGAGTCCAGCCCATGACATGCAGGCCCGGATCGACCACCAGCCTTGCGGCGCGAAACGCTTCGTTCGACAACATGCCCAAGCGGCTCATCTCGCTCGAGTACAGGCCCATTTCATCCGCCAGGCCTTCGGTGTACAAAGCCCAGCCTTCGGCCGTGCCGGATACGAACATGAATCGCAAGATCGAATGCAGGTCCTCGTTAAACAATGCGACGGACATCTGCATGTGATGCCCGGGATAACTCTCGTGAAAAGCCGTCGCTTCCATGCCGGCTTTGCTGATGCCCTGCGGGTTGTAGGTTCCTACCTGATAGGTGCCCGGCCGGCTGCCATCGAGGGAACCGGCGGAGTAGAAACCACCGCCCGAGTCCTGTTCATAGGCGGGTGAGGGTTTGACGATCATGGCTGCATCCGGAACATAGCCGAACCAGTTGCCGACTTCCGCCTTGCCCCGGGCGACAGCGGCACGCGCGTACTCGAGCACGGCTTCCTCGCTGTCGAATGTATATTCTGGATCCGTACGCAGCGCCTCCAGCAGGCCTTTCAGATCCTCCGTGCCGAAGGACTCCCTGGCGATTTGCTGCATCTCGGTTTGAATGCGGCTCATCTCGGAGAGACCTGCGCGGTGAATGTCTTCCGGAGATATTTGCAGCGATGAGTGATAACGGACAGATGCCTTGTAGCATAGGTGTCCGTTCGGGTTCGCCGAGACGCCGACCTCGTCTCTGCCCTGGTATTCGTTGGCGAGGAAGTCACGGTAATTTTTTAGTGCGGTGTGAACTTCGCCTTCGAGAATCTCCCGGTATCTGCTTGTGAACTCCGGGTCGTCCGAGCGGCTGGCCGGATCGAAGAACGGTGATTCTTCGGTTGGCGCAGCAATTAGTGCTTCCGTTTGCCGCAAAACGGCAGCAACGTTTGAATTCGCTGCGACGTAGCCGTTCTGCATGCCCTCGCGGAGAATCTCGACTTCGGTGTTCAGGTAGCGAGCGACGTCGGCTAGTCGCGCCAGTGCGTCTGATTTTTCTTCCGCTGTGGTAACCGGCTGGACGGCCAAAGTTGCAACGAGTTGTGGCTGCCAGCCCGTCCAGGTCGGGCTGATGTTCCACCAGTCCATTTTGCAGACACGGCGAGCCGCAATCGCTTCCATTCTTTCGCGTGCGAACCCGTAGGTTGACTCTGCTGCGGTGCCCGCCAGGACTGTGGCGTCGATACTGCGGAGCTGCTCGAGCCAGCCATCGACCTGTCCATTCCACGCGGCGATGCTTGCCGTGCTGTGATCGCCGAATCGATCCATCGGGGCATCCGGGTAGCCGACCTCATACACTTCCTCGGGGAACTGTGCGTAATAAGCATCGACAAATTCTGTTGCCACTGTATTGACCAGCGCCACGGCGTCGCCAGCCGTGTCTTGCTCTTTTTCCGTGTCGGCGCAGGCCGCGAGAACAGCGCAGGCTGATACCAGTATGCCTGCCCGTTTAGCCAGTAATCTGTTGTTCAAAGCATCGCCCCGTGTTCCGTTGAATCCGCCATCAGAGGGAAATGAGACCACAAGAGCAGCTGTTTATCACGCTTTATGGTGTACGCCAGTGACAAATGTTTGGCAATCCGACTGGCCTTGGCCTGCCCGCACATGCAGAATGACAGTCCGCGATCGCTGAATAAGAGGCCTCAACAAGACCTTGGCCATTCTTCGCTACACGATACCCAATAGTTTTACCGCGATGAGCCTGCTTCTCGGGCTCGGATCGGTTGTTACGTCACAGCTGGGCGACCTGGAGCTGGCCGGCTGGATGATCGTCTGGTGTGGCTTGCTCGATACGATGGATGGCCTGGCCGCGCGACTGCTCAAGGCAACGTCGACCTTCGGTGCGGAGTTTGACTCGATGGCCGATCTCGTTGCCTTCGGCGTCGCCCCGGCGATGCTGGTCCTGCATGCAGGGATGGACATTGGTGGCGTCGGGTTCGGCACGGATGCATTTTGGGTTCTGCTGGTCTCCGTCGGGGTTTTCGTTCTCGCGGGCGCGATGCGGTTGGCCAGGTTCAATATCAACAGCGATAAACCGGGCACAGGCTGGTTTGTGGGCCTGCCGATACCGGCAGCCGGCGGCGCGCTCGTTTCAACCGCCGTGATTTTGCTGGCCAGGCATGATGCGGTAGCGGATGCAATTCCATTACACGCCTACCTGCCGGTAGGGATGTTCGTGCTGGCGCTTCTCATGATCTCGAGGATCCGATATCCGAAAGCGACCCGTCGCGACAGCAATCTCTTCAACGCGTTCCAGGTTCTTGTCATTATTTCTACCTTCTATTTCGGCATCACCCGGAGCTATCCTGAATTCTTGTTTTTCCTGGCACTGTTTCTCCTGATTGCGGGAATAATCGCCGGGCGTATTTTCAAAGAAGAATAAGCGCCGAAAATGACGAAAGTCACACAGGACTCCGATGCAGCCAGGCTGATTGCACGACGCGACAGGCTCATGGGATCGGCGTACCGGCTTTTTTACGAGAACCCGATTCACCTCGTCAAGGGCGAGGGCGTCTGGCTGTACGATGCGGACGGCAGGAAATACCTCGACCTGTACAACAATGTACCCCACGTCGGTCATTGCCACCCGCATGTGGTCGAGGCGCTGACCAGGCAGATCAGGACGCTCAATACACACACCCGTTACCTGCACGAGAACGTGCTCGATTATGCGGAGCGTCTCACTGAGAAATTTCCCGATGAACTCGATGTCGCGATGTTCAGCTGCACTGGCAGCGAAGCGAACGAGCTGGCGTTGCGCATCGCACGTGCATACACGGGCGGAACGGGCATCATCGTTACCGAGCATGCCTATCATGGCAATACGCAGGCGATTTATCAGATATCGACCGAGGACATTCCGCCAGAGGAGATTCCTGATTTTGTCATTTCCGTCCCGGCGCCTGACACCTACCGGGGTGCGTATCGTGGCGACGATGCCGGCGAACGGTATGCAGCGCACATCGAGACTGCAATCGATGAGCTTCGCGGCAGGGGAGTCAAACCAGCGGCATTCGTCGTCGATACGATCATCTCGAGTTCCGGCGTCGTGTCACCGCCGCCCGGTTACCTCAAAAAAGCTGCCGAGATCATACGCGCGGCCGGCGGACTTTTTGTCGCCGATGAAGTGCAGCCGGGCTTCGGCCGCACCGGCAAAAACTTCTGGGGTTTCGAGGCTGACGAGTTTGCGCCGGATATCGCGACGATGGGCAAACCCATGGGCAACGGCCAGCCACTCGCGGCGACGGTCACCCGCACGGAAATCGTCGCGCGGTTTTCTCAAAAATCGGACTACTTCAATACATTCGGCGGTAATCCGGTCTCCTGTGCGGCAGGTCTTGCCGTACTGGACGTGATCGAAACGGAAAACCTGCAGCAAAACGCACTCGAGGTCGGTCAGTATCTGATTGACGGCCTGAACGACCTGGCCACGCGACACGAGAGCATTGGCGATATTCGTGGTTCCGGTCTGTTCCTCGCGGTCGACCTGGTCAAAGACCGGGAAACACGTGAGCCTGCTACCGAAACGGCATCAAGAGTCGTCAATGGACTGCGCGACCGCGGTATATTGACCGGATCAATAGGTCCCGGCGACAACATACTCAAGCTGCGGCCGCCCATGGTGTTTTCGACCGAAAACGCCGACTATTTTCTCGGAATTGTGGACGACGTCTTGACGGGCGCCTGAGAAGCCATAGTAATGTCATTCGGGATTTTCGCTCCGTGATGGGAGAGGGCATGGCGGACGAATTGCAAAGTGATTTTCGCAAAAAGCTTGAAAGTGCACCTTTCATTGCGATTCTGCGGGGCGTGCAGCATGGGGAGGTCGTCGAAATCGCCGAGGCGCTGGTCTCCACCGGCATCAGCATCATAGAAATTACGGTCGATTCTCCCGATCCCTATATCACCATGGAGACGCTCGCGCTGCGCATTTCTGAACAGGTCATGATCTGCGCGGGCAACGTGTTGACTGCGGAACAGGCGACAGACGCGGCGAACGCCGGCAGCCGCGTGATCTTTTCGCCGAATTTCAATGCGTCGGTCATAGAAGCGAGCAAGAATAAGAAAGCGCTGTCGGCGCCGGGCATCTTTACGGTGACGGAGGCGGTTGCGGCGATTGATGCTGGCGCCGATGCATTACGAATTTTTCCGGCCGACAATTTTTCGACAAATGGTTTACACGCGCTACGCACGGTTCTGCCCGAAGATACGATTTACCTTCCCACCGGCGGACTCACGGCACATAAAGTGAAAAGCTGGATGGCTGCTGGTGCAGTGGGTTTTGGACTCGGCACCAGCCTTTATACGCCCGGCACAACGGCGGATGAGGTGCTGGATCGGGCGAAGGTCTTTACGCAGATCCTCGTTCGCCACGACGCCTGACAACTTCCGCAATCTTTAGCAGACTTTGTCGGTCGGCGCGACTTGATAGCCCTGGAAGGCATCGGCGGGAAGCGTCTCACCTATCGGAGACCTTCTATCTCATACAGCTAAGTCGAAGTCTCGGGAAGCCTATGAGCAGGTCATGGACATCCTGCGAGAGATAGATTTTGCATGGCGCATGGGTGAAAAAAGCTAGATTTAACAGTCGTTTAACATAAATCAGTCTTAAAAAAGACCAATTTTAGGTTAAATTCCGGTTGAAATATCGTACGAAATGACGCATTATCGCTTCAACGGTTAACGAGGCACAATCATGGAAACGATATTCGCAGACCGCACTGTCAGTATTTCCGCCTTCAAGGCGCGGCCAGCGCAGATTGTTGAGGACGCTGCGGGCAAGCCGCTAGCAGTATTGTCCCACAACAAGCCCGTCTTCTACGCCTTGTCAGCCAAACTGTTTGAAAAAATCGCAGACATCCTCGATGACTACGAGATGGCCGAACTCATTCAGGCTCGTTTGGCAGACCCGAAAATTGTCGATGTCTCTATAGACGATCTGTAACCCATAGTGGCGGGGCAACAAGCGAAAGCGAAGCCCAAGTTTGCGCTTAAGTTCGATGAGCGAGCGCTAGCAGAGTGGTACAAGCTCGAAGTACAAATCCAAAAACAATTCAAGAAAAAGCTGACTAAGCTCATGTCTGGTGTGGAAACCCCGTCACCGAGAGCTAGAGTTTCCGGGCTTGGGCCTGGCTACTACAAAATAAAGCAGCGCAGTAGTGGATACCGCCTCGTATATAGATACGAAGACAAAAAATTAGTAATTCTCGTAATTGCAGGCGGAAAGAGAAACAGGAACATCGTTTACGATGTCGCCCGCGCCCGCGTCGTTAAATAATCCACCTACTTGGCGGCTTTCTTCTGTTCTGCTTTATCCTTCTTAGACTTACGAGGATCAGGCGGGGTGTTCAGCATCCGCCTCAAAACGCCGTCTCGTTCCTTGTCTTTCTTGAAGTTTGACATGTCCGATTTAACCAACACGATGGTTTGTCATGTATATAATCATCCTTTCTTGTGCCCCCATACGGCCCTTGCCTGCGATGCGTGTCCAAAGGGCTGTTTTTTCGGCCCGGTTTCCACGTCAGTAGGAAATAGGGTCTAATCTCCATCCATATATAAGGAGTAGGGACACACAATGCGCCGCATGATCTTGTTGGCAGCGTTGGCCGTGACCATGGCTGCCTGATGTCGGCAACGGTCGCAGTACTTGTCGCCTATCTGTTGGTCCTGATCGCACTGGCCATCTGGAGCCGTCGCGAAACGGACTCGCTCAGCGGTTTCTTTCTTGCCGGCAAGAAACTCCCCTATTGGGTCGTCGCTTTCAGCACCAACGCCACCGGAGAGAGCGGCTGGCTCCTTCTCGGGCTCACGGGCATGGGTTATGCGGTGGGGGCGCAGGCGTATTGGGTCGTGGTCGGTGAGGTTATCGGCATCGCATTGTCGTGGACACTGATATCGAGGCGTCTGAAACGCCTCAGCGACGAGACCGATTCCATTACATTGCCGGATGTTATTGCGGCGCGCTTCAACGACAGCAAACACATACTGCGCAGTATTGCGGTCGTGATTATTTTGACCATGGTGTGTGCTTACGTGACGGCACAAATGGTCGCATCGGGGAAAGCGCTGAGCAGCTTCATCGGCATGGACTATACGTCTGCCGTCATCGTCGGTGCCGTCATCATCATTGCCTATACCTTCGTCGGCGGTTACAAAGCCGTGGCCTATACCGATGTCGTGCAAGGCGTTTTGATGCTGGGCGGGCTCATCATCGTGCCGGCTGTTGCAATATCCACGGCCGGTGGCTGGCAAAGTGTCACGAGCAACCTGGCAGCCCAGGATCCCGGCCTGCTGAGCATGTGGCACATCACCGACAGCGGCTTTCCGGGATGGATTGCGCTGGTCAGCTTTCTGGCAATCGGATTGCCGTTT
This sequence comes from Pseudomonadota bacterium, assembly GCA_022572185.1. Lineage (GTDB taxonomy): Bacteria > Pseudomonadota > Gammaproteobacteria > Steroidobacterales > Woeseiaceae > JACZWL01. The sequence continues at coordinate 6,919 of JACZWL010000032.1, forward strand.
CTCGGCGTGCCCCAGCTGATGGTTAGGTTCATGTCTGCAAGAGACGAAGACGAGCTGAAGAAAGCACGCATATTGTCGGTCATCGTGATTCTGCTGTTTGACGTCGGCGCGGTGACGGCGGGCATGGCCGGGCGCGCTCTGTTCCCCGGCCTCGACGACGCCGAGACCATTTTCCCGCTACTGTCAACCGAGTTGTTCCCGCCGTTGATTACCGGCGTCATGATGGTGGTTGTCCTGTCCGCAATCATGTCAACAGTCGACTCTTTGCTCTTACTGGCGTCATCGGCGGTCGTCCGCGACACCCTGCAAAAAATTGTCGGTAGCAGCAGGAGCGACAAAACCCTGGCGGGCTACGGCAAGTTCGTGACAATTCTGATTGGCGTGATCGGAGTTGCGTTCGCTATCGGAGAAGTCAAATTCATTTTCTGGTTCGTATTATTCGCCTGGTCCGGCCTGGGAGCCGCCTTCGGGCCCGTGATTATTTGTATGCTCTATTACAAGAGGACAACATTGCCGGGTGTCGCGGCCGGCATGCTTGGCGGATTCCTGACGAGTGTCATCTGGGTCCTCGTGTTCAAGGCAGGCACGTACGAATTGTACGAGATGATTCCGGGCTTCATCGTTGGTATGACACTGACCTTACTCGTCAGCCGGATAACGAGAGAGAGGTAGTTTTTCGCCTGCCGGTGTAACCAAATCCTCCCTTGACGACTATAAGCGACTAGTTATTCACCGTTATCGAGGTTCTCCCGATGCCTTTTCTACGCCTGTTCTTCTTTCTCCTCCTGTTCTGCGTGCCGCTTACTGCTCACTCCGGGGTCACGGCCGCCGATTTCCCCGGTACCACGATCTGGTACGCACATGCCGATCTCGAGCAAATGAGGTCTTCGCCCGCCGGCGAGAAGCTGTATGACTGGTTGAACGGCGAAGTATTCACCGAGATTTACGAGGAAGTCGGCATTGATGTTGGCAAGGAGATGGACAGGATCACCGCGTTTGCTGACCTCGAAAGAGGTGCGGTCCTTATCGTCGAAGGGCTGATCAGCAAGGAGGCACGGGACAAGGTCCTCGCGTTAGCCACCATCACGACGACGCCGGACCTGCGAAGTTCCGGCGGAAAGAACTACTATCAGTTCGGTGATGAAAACGACAGTGCGGCGAGTGCTGGAAACCATTTCGATTCCCTGGAGGACGGCGGGTATTTCAGTTTCGATGTGAAGCATAAGGTCATCGTCACATCGACCGAAGACCAGATGAAGGCACTGCTGAAAAGCGGCGGAAAGATCACCGGCATGGCGAGCCATCCGAATGCGTTGTTCGTTTTGACGGCAGACAGGAGCCTTGTACAAGCGGGGCTGCGAACAGACGAACTCGTTGACGATGATGACGACTGGGACTCAAACATATTGCGGAATACCGAGCAGGCGGCGCTGCTGATTGCCGATGACGACGGGCTTCTCGCGATCGAAGCGCAGCTAGTCGTTAACGAACCCGGTATGGCTGAATCGATTGGCGGCATTATCAATGGCCTGATCAGCCTGCAGGCATTCAATTCCGATCTCGATCCGGAAATCCTCAGTTTGATTAAGAACACCAAAGTCGATGTGAAGGACAGTACTTTGTCGATCAGCACGGTAGTCGATCCTGCGCTCATCGTGGCGATTCTGGACGACTGACGCTCGGGCCGGACGAATCGGACGGGAGGACCCTGGGGCAGAGTGGCCACTGAGGAACAACTGATTGCGCTGGCGAAGGAGGGATCCGTTCCAGCATTTAGCGAACTGGTTGAAAGCTATCAGGAAAGGCTCATCCGATTTTTGCTGGGACGCTGTAGAAACCGCGCCGATGCGGAGGATGCAATACAGGACACCTTTATTAATGCATATCGCTATATCGGCAGTTACAACCCGCGCTGGCGGTTCAGTACCTGGCTGTTTCGGATCGCGTTGAGGAACGCCGCGAGAATCAGCCAGGTGGCTGAAGCGACGATAGACGATATACCGGACATTGCCGGCGATCCGCTTGAAGCCTGTATCGTTGCTTCCGAGCGGGAGAATCTGTGGCTGGCCGCCAGGCGCTTGTTGTCGGCGGATGCCTACTCGGCGATGTGGCTGCGGTATGTAGAAGACATGTCCGTAAAGGACATTGCGCGGACGCTGGAGAGGCCGATGTCATGGACCAAGGTGACATTAATGCGAAGCCGCCGCCGGCTGAGCGCAGAACTTGCCAGCGGACACGAAGCGGCGGCGAATGGTGAAGCTTATGGATAAACTGGAAAGACGACTTAAAGAAGATGCCGGCCTTATTAAGGCGGATCTGGCACCGGAACTGCAGGAACGCATTCGCGCTTCGCTCGAGTCGACTGAGCCGGCAAAGCAGACGCCGCGAACGACAAAGACTCCCGGGACATCACTGTGGTGGACCAGCAGCCTTACCGGGCTGGCCGCGGCTGCACTGCTTATCGTAGTGATCAACTGGAATGGCGGTGTTGAGCCTGCCGGGGAGGTGTCGGATCCGGCGCCTCCCGGGATCAGATGGTCGATCCAAAGCGGCTTTCCCTTGACTGCCAAAACGGCTGAATGGACTGCCCCGCTCGAGGAAGAGCTGAAGAATCTGCGGTCCGATCTGGAAAAAGCCCGCGAGAGTGTCGAACGCGACCTCCGCCTGGGATTCTGATAGTGAAACAGGGGTCGAACCGCTAAGCCGGCTTAGCGGTTCGACCCCTGTTTCTTGGGGTAAACTGTCAGGTCTCATGGGCAGGGTAATCATTCTGATGATGGACTCGTTGGGCATCGGTGCTTCCGCCGATGCTGATCGCTTCGGCGACGCGGGTTCAAATACACTGGGGAGCATCGCCAGGTTCCGGGCATCAAATGGCGATGGACACGCCTTGAATCTGCCGAACCTCGCCCGGCTTGGCATGATGCACGCGGCCGAGGAGAGTAGCGGTGAATTCCCGGCCGGCGCCACCAGGGATATCGAGGTCGTCGGCGCTTACGGCTACGCAAAAGAAATAAGCACCGGCAAGGACACGCCGAGCGGCCACTGGGAGCTTGCCGGCGTGCCCGTGTTATTCGAGTGGGGCTATTTCAAAGACAAGACCAACACCTTTCCGGACAAGCTTCTCGACGAACTGATCGAGCGCGCGGAATTGCCTGGCGTGCTCGGAAACTGTCATGCTTCGGGGACGACAATCATCGCGGAGCTGGGCGAAGAACACATGCGGAGCGGCAAGCCCATCGTCTATACATCGGCCGACAGCGTTTTCCAGATTGCCTGCCACGAGGAGTCATTCGGCCTGGACAGGCTTTATGAACTCTGTGACATTGCTCGCGAACTCGTTGACGACTATGAGATCGGCCGGGTCATCGCACGGCCCTTTGTTGGCTCGAACAAAGACGACTTCGTGCGCACCGGAAACCGCAGAGACCTGACGACACCGCCGCCCGCACCGACCGTGCTGGACAAGCTCGTCGAGAGTGGGGGCGAAGTCATCAGCGTCGGCAAGATTGCGGACATCTACGCTCACAAAGGTATAACAAAGAAAATCAAAGCAACGGGTAATGCGGCTTTGTTCGATGCCACGCTCGAGGCACTCGAGTCCGCGCCTGACCGATCGATCGTGTTTACCAACTTCGTCGATTTCGACATGCTCTATGGGCACCGCCGTGATCCGGCCGGATATGCGGAAGCGCTCGAGTATTTTGACAGTCGCCTGCCCGAGTTGCTCGAGAAAATGCACGATGACGACCTGGTTATCGTCTGTGCAGATCACGGTTGCGATCCAACCTGGGAAGGATCCGATCACACCAGAGAGCATATTCCGGTGCTGGCCTATGGTGCCGGTGTGACGGCGGGTTCGCTGGGCCAGCGCGATACGTTTGCCGACATCGGCCAGAGCCTGGCGGGGTTCTTTGATTTGACGCCCATGGACTATGGCGAAAGCTTCCTGACCCGTGATAGCTAGGCCAGGCGTTTTGCTACTTGTCGCATGAAACCTGTCTCGGAAAACTGATTCGCTGAACTCGCCCGTCAGGATGGGCGTTTTTCACAACGGCAAGCGCATGCCTTCGGTCGCGAGCCGAAACCCAAGAGACCTGACTATTTTCTGTGCCTCACTGCCGTCAATCAACAACGGATTCGTATGGTTGAAGTGGATGAAAATAATCTTCGCTTTGTCTTCTTCCGCAAAGTCTGCAAACAGCTCCATACTCTCCTGAACAAAGGGATGTCCTATCTGGCTCATGTCGCGGCCCGGCAGTTCACCGTCGGCAAAAAACGTGGCATCGAGCAGCGCATAGTCGACTTCCCTGACCAGCTCACGAATGTCGATGTCCCATTTGGCCCACTTGTCGATGTCCGGAATGAAAAGTGCGGACTTGTTCGGGCCATCGATTCGATAGCCAACGGTCTCGGTATATTCATCCCGGTGCGGTACCTGTAAGGGCACAACGAGAAGATCGTCATTCAGCCTGATTTCTTTACCGTCCTCGATTCGGATCAACTCGATGTTGTTAAAGCTGACGAGCTGGCTCCAGGGGCCGTTGTCGCTGAGAAAGTCATGCATGCGCGGCATGGCAAAGACGCGGATCGCGTCTGCGCTGACTGCCTCGTGGCCGAAATGCATAAGGCCGGTGTAATGTCCCATGTGGCCGTGGGTCAGAAAGACGCCCGCCAACACATGACTGCTGTCCGGCGCCTCGACATGCAGTTCATATAATTGCTCTCGCATGTCCGGCGTTGCATCGAAGAGATATTTCGTGCCGTGTTTGCTATCTACCACCGCTATGGAAGATGTCAGGCGTTTCAGCGAGGGATCCTGCCAGGCCCGCATGCAGTGTGGCTGATAACAACTCGTCTGCGGATATCCCGCGTCCTGGGCAACGCCCAGGACGAAGATGTAGGGCGGATTCTCTGCGCCGTTTGAGCCTGTCTCTGCACCAACAACCAAGGACAGAGATAATATAAGAGTGAGCGTAAAAATAAGCATAACCAGTAATGCGGAATGTGAGTGTTTAACCACTAACGCTACTTTTGGACAACTCGGTGCATGGTGGCAGGCGAATATCATGTCACTATTCTATTGATAATAATGTTAGATGCTTCGTTGGAGTTCGTTTCAGCGACCAGATCTGTGTCAAATATCTGGCAGGGCCCCGGGCACAAGGCGTTTTTCTTTCGGGAAGATAAAACGGAAATTGCGGCCAGACGTTCATTCAGTGCCATGTCTGCCGCCACTTTTGGAATTGTGACAGCCGCAATCTGTATCTGGCGATGTTACCTTCGTGGAGATTGATGACTTCCGTTTCCACTACTTCGCTGAATCGAGCTTGATCGTCTTGCGGGATATCTTCCACCGCTCGGCGCCTGATAAATGCGATTGCGGTCTTCTTGGCCATTTGTCTGTCAACGATTTCTGCGACGGCGTCAATAATTGCTGTGCGGTAACGAAGGCGAAAAGCATCCGGCTCTCCAAGCGACTTGCGCACTGCTGAATACCGTGCACACGATCGTTCGTAGGCCCAGACAAACACATCACGAAGCAACTCGGTTCGGTTCAGTTCATAGACACCGAGATTGCCATCGACATAAGCACGTTCAGGCACATCGACGAACGATAACGGGCTTAGATTGTGCCGAATGAGCGGCAGATTCGCGGCCAGTCGGGAAACGCGTTTGTTGACATCCTCAAATGGCTGCAAATAAGGCAGGTGTACCATAGAAAAAAATGCCTGCTCGAACGGATCCGTAATCGCGTCGGCCGTGTCAAGTACCTGCTGGAAGCACTCGTCGATTTGCTGCGGTATTTCTAAGGGGTGGTAGACCGTTCCACCGATTCCAACACCGATTGTGCGTAGTCGCCCGCAGGCTTGAGGATCGGCCAGCAAATTGTCCGACAACAAGGCATGTAAGTTAAGGATGGTGTAGCGATTGAAGCCAACTTCGTCAGCCTGCTCGACCAGCAATTCAATTGCCGCTTTATGATTCAAAATCATCTGCGTCTCACGCGCGTCCTTGCCGTCCGCAGCTTCTCCTAGTTCCAGCAGTCGTTCTGTCTCGAGTATCGAATAGGTATTGCCCTCCAGACGGCTCGAATTCCAGGACAGGTCGATCAGCAGCCGGTGAAGGATTCTTCGAGCATAAGTCCCGGCTGGAAGATCACTATTCGGCGAGCCGCCCATGTCCACAAGCCGTACTCGATCGTTAGCTGACAGGTAATAACTACTATTGGGCCGATAGCCATCAAGAAAGGCCCGGTTGTAACCGACCGGTTGGCGATTCTGAATTGGTTCGCGGATCGCCTGCTTGATCGAAGCTCCCTCGGCAGAAATGGGGATGTAAGTTTCTACATACGCCGGGTGCCCTTCGAGTGTCAGTCTGCTAGTGGTGGGGCGAACGTCAATATCTTTGGCAAGTAGGTGGTAGCGGGTACCGGGACCCCCGCCTTGCATGCTTAAGCGCCGTTGTTCTACGAGTCGGGCCAGGCGTCGTTGTAATGTGCGGCGCGGCAAAGTGATTTCGGTCAGGTTTCCGATTTCATCGACGGAAGCCCCGCTGGGGAATTTGGCCACGGCGTCGACGAGGGCATTAAGTTCGGCGGTTGGGACTCTCTTGGGCATGTTGTCCTCAATGTGGCGCGATAGGGCTATTGCGCCGGAATAATAGCATTTATATGGCGCGATTCAAGCATTGCGCCACTTTATATGGCGCGATTAGTTCCGATCAGGGAATCGACAGCCTTGCTTTGCCGAAGATTGCGAGAAAAATGCCACCGAGAACCAACAAGCCCGACACGATCAGGCGCAGGGAGACGGCCTCTGCCAAAAACAGAACGCCGCCCGCCGCAGCCAGTATGGGGACAGAGAGCTGCACCATGGCTGCCCGCATCGAGCTGATCGACCTCAGGACGGTATACCAGATGGCGTAACCGATGCCTGAGGTAATCGCTCCGGAAAGAACGGCCAATACAATGCCGTTCGCCGACAAATGCAGGTCTGAGAGACTGACTGCGGAAACGACGATCACCAGCGGCACACTTCGAACGAAGTTGTAGGTCGTGCCGGCCAGCGCAAAGGGCTCTTTACGCCCGCGCAGCGAATATACCCCCCAGGCTATTCCGGCGAGTCCCATCAATACGGATCCGCTCGGTGACGGGGCTGTCAGTCCCGGCGATACCAGATAGACAAAGCCAAGCACGGCCAGCAGCCAGCCGATCCATTCGGTGATGGCCGGACGGTCTCCCGCCCAGAGCGCACCTATGACCATCGTGGCCTGGACCATGCCGAACAGGATCAGTGCGCCGATGCCGGTGTCGAGGCTGATGTAGGCGAATGAAAAGCACACCACATACAGAAAAAGCATGGCGGCCGACATCCAGCTGCCGTAAGAATCGGATCGCGTGCCGCGGTTGCTTATATACAGGATGATCAGCAGCGCGACAGCACCGGAGACCAGCCGGACCGTGGCGAAACTCGCCGCATCGATCGAGCCGTCTTTGAGCGCAAACCGGCAAAGCACCGAATTGCCGGCAAATGCGACCAGGGCTAATGTAGTGAGTGCTGCGATACTTAGACTTGCAGGTTTTGCTGAAATGCTCACCTCGCTTTTATCGCGCATGTACTCTGTCGTGTTGCTGCGGCATGTTGCTTCCGTAATGAAAATTCGAACGTTATTGTTTTGTCCCCTGAATCGCCTCTTTGTTCTACTCAGTCAGACCAAAATAAGAATGGCAAAAAAGCCGACCAGGCCGACTTTTCCAGGCGCTCCGTCTCGGCGTCACCGCCAAGCAGGCGAGATGGATTTGCGAGTAGCCGGTTGAAATGCATGCCTGCACGAAACATCTGCACAGCCGCCAAAGTAAAAAACAGCGCAAGAACGAATTCGGCCAAGAGCTGCAGAATTCCGACTTCGTCCATGTGGCCAATAGCAAAGATCGCCTCGGACCAGAACAAAAGCGACACAGGCACGAATACGGAGAACAACGCCCAGGAAAAGGTCCGGTTACGTTGCACGGCCTGCTGGTGTCGAATTGCGTCGTCCAGATTTTTCACTTCAACGTATATTCCGTTCGCGGCGGTTTATCGACGAGCTCGCTTCGAACTTCATCGTGCGTAGCGGCGCTTTATTCATTGGTTTCTTTCCGCCAGCGCTGCCTGAATGCGTTTGGCAAGTTCTCTGGCTTCATGCGCGACCCGCTCGGTGTCGACAGTAAGGATTACTTTGTCCCGCATCAGCAATTTTCCGTCCACGATGACGGTTGCGACATCCTGCTCGTCAGCCACATACACGAGATGCGAGATGACATCGTAGGTCGGCACGAAATGTACGTCGTCAAATGAAACCTGTATGAGATCTGCCTTCATGCCGATACTGAGCGCACCGATCTGGTCACGAAGGCCGATAGCCTCGGCGCCGCCGCTGGTAGCCATGGTCAGCACCGTCTGCGCAGACATCACCTCCGGGTCCATGCGATCGACCTTTTGCAGGAATGCGGCGAGCCGCATTTCTTCCCACATGTCGAGGTCGTTATTGCTGGCAGCGCCGTCCGTTCCAAGGCCGACCAGCACACCGGCGCGCAGCATCTCGGTGACCGGGGAAATACCTGAAGCAAGTTTCATGTTGGAGGTCGGGTTATGAATCACGCCGACTCTGCGCTCGACGAGTATCGGTATTTCGGCTTCTGTCGGCCAGACGACGTGTGCAGCTATTGTTGGCCCATCAAGAAAGCCGATTGATTCGAAGAACGTTATCGGCGTCATCCCATAGCTGTCTTTCGAGTACTGTAGCTCAAACTGCGATTCCGACATGTGGATGCTGATAGAAACACCCGCCTCATTCGCCGCCGCCCGCGTTTCCCTGAGCTGATCCGCATTCAATGTGTAATTGGCATGAGGTCCGAAAATGGGAATGATGCGACTGTTCTTATCTTTCCAGCGGCCAATGAACTCGAGGCCTTTTCTGATCGAGTCTGCGGCGTTCTCCGCATCGGGACTTCGCTGGTCAATGACGGTAGCGGAAACCATTGCGCGCATTCCACAGGACTCGACAACATCCGCGACGACGTCGGGAAAGTAGTACATGTCGACGAACATCGTGGTACCGCCGCGAATCATTTCCCAGCACGCGAGTTCTGTACCGATGCGAACGAAGTCCGCGTCGACAAACTGAACCTCCGCCGGAAAAATATAATTGTTCAACCAGTCCATGAGCGCTAGGTCGTCTGCCACGCCACGCAGCAAGGTCATCGCCGCATGCGAGTGGCCGTTGATGAGGCCGGGCATGACAATCCGGTTGTCGCCAGCCACGTGCTCGGTGGCTGTGTATTGTGCGTTGACATCCGCGGCAGAGGCAAGCGCAACGATCAGACCATCCTTGATTGCGACCGCGCCGCCTTTGACGACCGTCTGGTTCTCATCCATTGTGACGATGTACTCACCCTCTACAATGAGGTCGACGGTTGGTAACCCGGATGCGGATGCCGGTTCAGACTCGGTGACTGAATTGCCAGGTGTCTCCGCCGGTGTGCAAGCCATCAAAGCGGCGGAAATCAGCAGGGAAGTCAGGATCCAGGCTGGCGAAGGCGAGCAAATTTTGTTCTTCATTTTTTGTTCTTCAATCGTCGTTCAGGCATTCTACCCTTATGGAGTGTCTGATAGCCTGTCATTAGAGAGTCGCTTCCCGTCGCCCCGGTGCTTTCGGGGATACATGGTAAGCGCATGAAATATAAAGAACTTTTGTAAGACGCTATGGAATTATCTACGAAATATCGTGATGTCCTGCCATCATTTTCAGCACCTGCGGGTGGCGAACTGACGCCGGAGATGCTCGACGCCTACAAGGAGACGGGGGTCATCATTCTCGAGGACTTCGTGTCCACCGAGGCCTGTGCGATTTTGCGGGAACGGGCGCTGCAACTGGTGGAGGAATTCGACCCGAATGAAGTGCGGAGTATTTTTTCGGCGATCGAACAAACGCAGCTGAATGACCGGTACTTCTATGAGTCCGGCGACAAAATCCGTTTCTTCCTCGAATACGATGCGTTCGACGATGCCGGCAAGCTGATACAGGCGAAAGAGGATTGTCTCAACAAGATGGGCCATGCCATGCACGATCTCGATCCGGTTTTCGAGAAGTTCTCGTATATGCCGGAACTCGGTGAGATAACGCGCAGAATCGGCATTGCCGATCCCGGACTTATCCAGTCAATGTATATTTTCAAACCACCTCGTATTGGCGGCGAAGTCCACTTCCATCAGGACTCAACCTTCATTTACACCGAACCTGAATCATGCGTCGGCTTTTGGTTCGCGCTGGAAGATGCGACGGTTGATAACAGCTGTATGCATTTCATACCCGGTCAGCATCGGGGCCCGCTGAAGCAGCGCAACTATCGCGTAAGCGAGGATGGCTTTACGATTGAAGTCCTGGACGATACGCCCTGGCCGGAACATTTGAAATTACCGGCCGAAGCCACAGCCGGCACGATGGTCATGTTTGACGGTCGGGCGCCCCACATGAGCAGCCATAATACGTCCGACGAGTCCCGCCACGCTTATACGCTACACGTCATAGACAAGGAATGTCACTATCCCGCAGATAACTGGCTGCAGCGTGGTCCCGAACTGCCGCTGCGCGGATTTCCGCAGGACCTTTGATGTTATTTGCTGATGTCATTCAGAAAAAGCGGGATGGCGGTGAGCTGACAGCGGCGGAGATCGAGTTCTTCGTCAAGGGCCTCGCGGATTCCAGCATTCCGGCTGAACAAGTTTCCGCATTGGCAATGGCCATTGTCTTCAAGTCGATGACATTTGAGGAGACTGCGACGCTGACGACTGCAATGGCCTCTTCCGGCACGGTGCTCGATTGGCGTTCTGAAGATCTGGGGGGGCCGGTGATCGACAAACATTCGACCGGAGGAGTGGGGGATAAAGTCAGTTTTTTGCTGGCGCCGATCGCCGCCGCGTGCGGCTGTTTTGTGCCGATGATTTCAGGACGCGGTCTCGGGCATACTGGCGGCACGCTCGACAAGATCGAAAGCATTCCCGGTTATCAGGCGACGCCTGACTTCGAATTGTTCAAAAAGGTCGTCAAATCGACAGGCTGCGCGATCATCGGACAGACAGCGGATCTTGCACCTGCAGATCGACGTTTTTATGCGATTCGTGACGTTACGGCAACGATCGAATCAATTCCTCTTATCACGGCGTCAATTCTCTCCAAGAAAATTGCTGCGGGTCTCGACGGTCTGGTGATGGATGTAAAAGTAGGCTCGGGCGCATTCATGACATCGGTCGAGAGGGCTGGCAAACTTGCAAAAAGCATCATCGGAACCGCCGCTACGGCCGGACTGAAGACGCATGCGTTGATTACCGATATGAACGAGGTACTCGGGCAGACCGCCGGGAATGCTGTTGAAATAGCCGAGTCCATCGAATTCTTGACGAACAATAATCGAGAACCTCGTCTCAACGAGGTTGTTGCAGCATTGTGTGCCGAAATGCTGATTTTGACTGGCGTCGAAAAAGATCAAGGCGCTGCCAGAGGAAAAGTGGAAAAAGCCATTACGTCCGGCGAGGCGGCCGAAACGTTTTCCCGCATGGTGGCCGAATTGGGTGGCCCGGCCGATTTCCTGGACAAGTACACCGAGTACCTGCCAAAAGCCGCGATTTGCAAACCGGTACAGCCAAGCGAAGTGGGTTATCTCGCCGGCACAGATGCGCATGCGATTGGCAATGCGATTATCCAGATCGGTGGTGGACGCCAGCAACTGGGTGACGAACTGGATCTTGCCGTCGGTATAACCGACATCGCGCCAATCGGCGAGATGGTAGGGGCGGATCGGCCGCTGGGAGTCGTGCACGCTGCAAGTGAAGAGGATGCAGATCTGGCAGCAGGACTGATACGCGAGGCATGCACGATTTCCGCGGACCAACCTGCCGAACGGCCGGTCATTTATGAGACGCTGACCGCCGAATAACTGAGCGCAGACGTGCATTAGCCGGTATGCTTATCCGGTCTGACGAATACGTGGGCCGGCGAGAACAAACAGAAGAATTAATCAGAGGCGGGGGCACACCATGTCACACAATTTGACCGGATTGTTGGGAATCGCCGCGATTCTGGGAATCGCATATCTGCTATCCGGAAATCGCAAGGCAATCAATCTTCGAATCGTCGGCGCAGCATTTGCGTTGCAAGCAGCTGTAGCCGTATTCGTGATCTATTCATCTCCTGGCAAGGTCGTCATCGAAAAGATGAGCGGTGCTGTGCAGAAGGTGATGGAGTACTCGAACGAAGGCATCGACTTCATGTTCGGTGGTCTGTCGACTGAGCCCAGCCTGTGGAGTTTTGCAGTTCACGTTCTGCCGATCATCATCTTCTTCTCGGCCCTCATGTCGGTCCTGTATCACATGAAGATAATGCAAGTGGTCGTTAAGCTGATTGGCGGCGGGTTGCGCTGGGTCATAGGCACCAAAGCCGTGGAGTCGCTGAACGCAGCCGCTAATATTTTCATCGGTCAGACCGAAGCACCCCTGGTCGTGCGCCCATATCTGAAGGGGCTGACCGAGCCGCAATTGTTTGCCGTGATGGTGTCCGGACTTGCATCGGTCGCCGGTACCGTGCTGCTTGCGTATGTGCAGATGGGCGCGGAGCTGAAGTATCTGTTGGCCGCAAGCTTTATGGCCGCGCCCGGCGGACTGCTGATGGCCAAGATCATCATGCCTGATGAAAAATCCGAATCTGCACAGGAAGATGATTCGCATCTGAAGATGGAAGACAGCAAACACGAAAACATAATCCTTGCCGCGGCCGTCGGGTCGAGTGACGGCCTGAAACTCGCCGTCAACATCGGTGCAATGCTAATCGCATTTATCGCGCTTATCGCACTGTTCAACGGGCTGGTCGGAGGTCTTGCGAGCCTGGTCGGTATCGAAGATCTGACTTTGCAGAAAATTTTGGGTTGGCTGTTCTCACCGATGATGTACCTCCTGAGCGTGCCCTGGGCAGAGGCGCAGGCAGCCGGTTCATTGTTTGGTGAAAAGCTTATTCTCAATGAGTTCGTTGCGTACAGTCACCTGAACGACTACCTGGCGGGCATGAGCGAGCGAACGCGTGCGGTCGTCACATTTTCTTTGTGTGGATTTGCCAATCTTTCGTCGATAGCAATCCTCCTCGGCGGCCTCGGCGGTCTGGTGCCGGAGAAAAAGGATCTCATCGCCAGATTCGGGCTGAAAGCAGTCGCCGCGGCTTCCTTATCCAACCTGATGGCTGCGGCGTTTGCCGGTTTGTTGATGACATTCTGAAATTCAACACTATGTAATGTCGAAGCAGGCAATCATCATCGATTGTGATCCCGGGCAGGACGACGCTATCAATCTCCTGCTGGCGATGTCGTCGCCGGATGAGATCGACATTCTCGGTATTACGGCAGTGGCCGGCAACGTGCCACTCGCGCGCACCGAACGAAACGCGAGACTGATGTGCGATATAGCCGGTCGGAGCGACATTCCGGTTTATGCAGGCTGTGCTCGACCAATGGTCCGGGATCTTGTCACCGCGGAGAAAGTGCACGGCAGGACCGGCATTGATGGCGTCGAGATTACTGAGCCGGTACTACCATTGCAGGAGCAAAATGCCGTTGATTTTATCGTCGATACGCTTCGCGCTGCCGACGATGAGACGATCACACTGGTTCCAACGGGACCGCTAACCAACATCGCGACGGCGATCACGAAGGCGCCGGACATCCTGCCAAAGGTCAAAGAGATTGTTCTCATGGGCGGTGCGATGCGTGAAAGCGGGAATCATTCGCCATCGGCGGAATTCAATATTCTGGTCGATCCGCAAGCGGCCGACATTGTCTTCAAATGCGGCCGCCCCATTACGCAAATGGGGCTTGACGTCAGTCACCAGGTACTGTCGACGCGCGAGCGAATCGATCGAATAAAGAAGATAGATAACCAGGCTGCTCAGGCGACGGTGGGCATGCTCGACTTCTTCAATCGCCATGACACCAAGAAATACAACTATGTGGGCGCGCCATTACACGATCCCTGCACGGTTGCCTATCTCCTGAGGCCGGATATTTTCGAGGGCAAGCTTTGCAACGTATCGATAGAGACGCAATCGGAGCTGACCATGGGCAATACCGCTGTGGATTTCTGGCACGTGACCGACCGGCCCAGGAACACCAATTGGATTCACGCCGTCGATGCCGATGCTTTTTACGAGCTTCTGACCTCACACCTGGCCCGCTTCGACAAGTAAAGAACGACTGTGAGCCGAAGAAAATCCGCAGTGCCAGGCAGGAATCCGACCATCATCGTTGTTGGTTCTGTGAATCTTGACCTCGTAGCGCGGGTGTCCCGATTACCGGCGCCAGGGGAGACCGTGACCGGCGCTGAACTGGGACGCTACCCTGGAGGCAAGGGTGCGAATCAGGCGCTCGCGGCGCGACGCCTCGGTGCGGACGTATCGCTGCATGCACGTGTCGGTGCTGACGCCAATGCCGAGGAAGCGCTGGCATTGCTTCGGGCTGATGGCGTTGACTTGTCGGATTGCAGCGTCGATCCGGATGCCGCGACCGGTGTCGCGCTGATCTGTGTCGCACCATCGGGAGAGAATCAGATTGTCGTGGCCCCCGGGGCGAATCGCACACTGCGCCCCGAAATGCTTGATTTGCCGTGGGGCGATGCGCTGATATGTCAGCTTGAGGTGCCAGCGGAGACGATTCGTAAAGCGGCCGATGATTTCGATGGCTTTTTTTGCGTCAATCTCGCTCCGGCAATGCCGGTGCCATCGGAAATCCTGAAGCGCGCGGACCTGATAGTCGTCAATGAGACGGAAGCAGCGTTTTACGGTGACTTGTTGAACGAGGGCGAGGCGCTGGTGGCAGTGACGCATGGTGCACAAGGAGCGCATCTTCAAATGGGTGGCAAAGAGCTTGCAAGCGCCCGGCCACCGGCGGTCGAGGCAGTTGATGCGACGGGCGCGGGAGATACCTTCACCGCCGCATTGACAGTCGCGTTAGTGGAGAAACAGGCGCATCAGGATGCGCTGGCTTTTGCCTGTGCTGCCGGCGCATGTGCAACGACAAAACAGGGTGCGCAGCCGTCGTTGCCGTATCGCGAAGAGGTCGAAAGTATTTTGATCACATATTCGCCCGTCAGGACGGGCTCCAACAAGGATAGCGGGAACGAGAACGTATCGTAGGAGCCCGTCCTGACGGGCGACAGCGAGGTTGGCAGGATCGACGATGCATCGTAGGAGCTCGTCCTGACGGGCGACAGTGAGTTTAGCAAGAACGACGACGTATCGTAGGAGGCCCGTCCCGATGGGCGATTCTCTTATCTACAGGCGAGCTTGTCGTAGCCGAAACGCCAACGGCAGCAGCTCATCAATGCTGTACTTCTGAATCTGCCCTTCTTCGTTTATGAGGATGATGCGCGTGTTCTCATCGGAGAACTCGAGAATGCTTTGGCGGCAACCACCGCAGGGCGTACAGAATTCAAGGTCATCCCCGCCGCCTACAGCCGCTATGACAGAAATCCTCTTGCCGCCCGCAGCAACCATCGCACCGATCGCATTGGTTTCAGCGCAATTTCCCTCGGGATAAGCCGCATTTTCGACGTTACAGCCAGTGTGAATGTCGCCCCGGTCATCGACGATGGCAGCGCCGACGAAATAGTTTGAATAGGGGGCATATGCGTTTTGACGCGCTTTTTTTGCCGCCTCGATCAGTTGTTCGTGTTCCACCGGCATTCGCCCCTCAGGATTGTTTACGCATCGGGTTATTCGGATGTGCCGTCCAGTTCAATACTTCCTTGCTGATCGGCTGGCCGGTCCTTGCGTCGATGCCGTCGGTCACCCGCTGCATCGTAATGCAGCTGTCGACCGGGCACACACTGACGCAAAGGTTGCAACCGATGCATTCTTCGTCGATTACTTCGAAGTAACGTTCGCCGTTAACCTGGGACGTAATGGCCTGGTGTGAAGCATCCTCGCACACGATATGACAACGACCGCATTTGATGCACAGCTCCTGGTCGATAACCGCTTTTTCGACGTAATTGAGGTTCAGGTACTGCCAGTCGGTCACGCTTGGCACGGCCTTACCGACCAGCTCCTCGACAGACGACATACCCTTTTCATCGAGGAAATTGCTGAGGCCGTCTGTCAGGTCGTCGATGATCTTGAAACCATAGACCATGGCGGCTGTACAGACCTGAACGTTCGAGGCACCGAGCGCAAGGAAGTCGACCGCGTCGCGCCAGTCACTGATTCCACCGATGCCGGAAATCGGCATGTCGGCAGTATCCTTGTGGCGGGAAATCTCCGCGACCATATGCAGGGCAATGGGTTTTACGGCCTGCCCGCAGTAACCGCCGTGTGAGCCCATGCCATCGGTCGTCGGGTACATCGTTAAGGTGTCGTAGTTGACACGCATAATCGAGTTGAGCGTATTAATCAGCGAAACAGCATCGGCTCCGCCGTCTCTGGCGGCACCAGCCGGCGGCAGGATATTGGTTACATTCGGCGTCAGTTTGACGATGACGGGAATCGACGCGAATTTCTTGCACCATTCCGTGGCCATCTGGAGATATTCCGGCACCTGACCCACCGCGGCGCCCATGCCGCGCTCAGACATGCCGTGCGGGCAACCGAAATTGAGCTCGAAACCGTCTGCACCGGTGTCCTCGATCATCGGCACGTATTTCGCCCAGGACTTTTCCTCCATTGGCAGCATGATCGAGACGACGAGTGCCCGGTCCGGCCAGTCTTTCTTGATCTGCCGGATTTCATCGAGATTTACGCCTAACGGCCGGTCGGTAATCAACTCGATGTTGTTGAAGCCGATGACCCTGCGCTCGTTGCTGTGCAGCGCGCTGTAACGCGGGCCGTTGACGTTGACGATCGGCGGGTCTTCGCCCAGTGTTTTCCACACCGCGCCGCCCCAGCCGGCCTCGAAGGCACGATTGACGTTATAGGCTTTGTCGGTAGGTGGCGCGCTTGCGAGCCAGAAGGGATTAGGCGATTTAATGCCCAGGAATTCACTTGTCAGGTCAGCCATTGTTGCTCTCCTCACGAAGATACTTGTCAATCGCAATAGCGGCGATCTTGCCATCCTGCACGGCCGTAACCGTCAAATCGTCGCTGTCATAGACACAGTCGCCCCCGGCCCAGACACCAGGCAGGGAGGTTTTGCGGTGGTCATCCGTAACAATTTTGCCGCTTTGCATGTCGAGTGTGCCGGTAACGGCTCCGAGAGTTTCTTCCGATACTGATTGACCGATGGCTTTGAACACCATATCGGCATTCAGGGAATAATATTCACCAGTCCCCGTTACTTTCCCGTCCTTGTCCAGAGTCGTTCGCTCGAATTCGACACCGGCAATCCGTTCTCCTGTCAGCAGCTTCGAGGGTCTTGCCCAATGGCGAATCTTGACGCCGCTGGTCTGGGCGAATTCCTGTTCGTAGCGGCTGGCGCCCATATGTTCCGGACCGCGCCGGTAAACAATATCGACATGCTCCGCGCCGAGGCCCTTGGTCTGTACCGCGATGTCGATTGCCGTCATGCCACCGCCGATTACCACGATGCGCTCGCCAACGGGCAGGTTGCCCTTGTCTTTTGCCTGGCGCAGCTCGGCGATGTAATCCACTGCGTTCAGCACACCTTCGACATCTTCGTTGGCAAGGCCGAGATCGTTAACTGATCCCAGACCGAAGCCGACAAATACCGCGTCGAATTCACCCTGTAAATCCGATAGCTTGAAATCCTCTCCCAGCGAAACGTTGTTGCGGACTTCAATGCCGCCGATGGCAAGAATGTACTCGACTTCACGCTGGGCAAAGTCGTTCACGGTCTTGTAAGCGGCGATGCCGTATTCGTTCAGGCCGCCGGGTTTCTCGTCGCGATTGAAAACGACAGATGTATGACCAAACATGGCCAGGCGGTGCGCACAGGACAGCCCTGCAGGCCCGCCGCCGACGATGGCGACACGTTTTCCTGATTCCGGGCCGCGTTCGAACAGGGTGATGTTCTTGTCTATTACCGGGTCCGTCGCGTAGCGTTGCAAAAGCCCGATGTTGACCGGCTTGTCTTCATGCGTATGGCGAACGCAGGCCTCCTCACACAACACTTCCGTTGGGCAGACCCTGGCGCACATGCCACCCATGATGTTTTCGCGAAGAATCGTGTGTGCGGAGCCCGCTATGTTGTCGCTGCGGATTTTCTGAATGAAGCCGGGAATGTCGATGCCGGTCGGGCAGGCGGTCGTGCAGGGGGCATCAAAACAGAAGTAACAACGGTCCGCCTCGACAAGCGCCTCCGCGCGCCCGAGTGGCGGATGCATATCACTGAAATTCCTGGCGATTTCCTCATCGGAAAGTCGACGGGAACAAACCGCGGCGTTATTGTCTTTAGGCATGTTTTACAGTATGGAGGGCGTCCCGTATGACAGCTGTCGGCTTCTTCTGCTCAGCCTGCTTGGCTAAAGCGTCGTAGTACGAGGCGTAGGCCGGCCGGTCTACGTAATTACCGGCGCCGCGTTCGACATTCAGTTTTCCGTCGGCGAAGACGATATTGCCCTGACTAATGGTGTGCGAAGCACAGCCTTTGACTGTCATTCCCTCGAAAATATTGTAATCAATATTCTGGTGATGAGTCTTTGCGGAGATGGTCTTTGTGGCTTCAGGATCCCAGACCACTATGTCCGCATCGGCGCCGACCGAGATGCTGCCTTTCCTCGGATAGATATTGAATATCTGCGCCGCGTTCGTCGAAGTGACGGCGACGAACTCGTTCATCGTCAAGCGGCCCGTATTGACGCCGTGATGCCACAACACTTCCAGTCGATTCTCGATACCGGCCGTGCCGTTCGGAATCAACCTGAAATCGTCTTTGCCGGCCGCCTTCTGGTCGGCGCAGAAGCAACAGTGGTCCGTTGCAGTCGTCTGCAAGTTGCCCGATTGCAGGCCGTGCCATAAAGCAGCCTGATGCTCCGGCGCCCGGAACGGTGGGCTCATGACATGAGCAGCAACAACTTCAAAGTCCGGGTCGCGATAAACCGAATCGTCAATCAGCAAGTGGCCGGCAAGCACTTCACCGAAGACGCGTTGTCCTTCGTTTCGTGCGCGCGTTATTGCCTCCAGCGATTGCTTACACGAATTATGGACGATGTAAATGGGAACGCCCAGCACTTCCGCGATGCGTATGGCGCGATTGGCGGCCTCACCCTCAACCGGAGGCGGCCGCGATAGGGGGTGGCCCTCCGGACCGGTGATGCCCATGTCATAGATTTCTTGCTGCAAACGAAAAACGAGGTCGCCGTTCTCTGCGTGCACAGTCACAATTGCACCGAGCTGCAGTGCTTTGGAGAAACTGTTAACAAGAATTTCATCGTCAGCCATGATGGCGCCTTTGTAGGCCATGAAGTGCTTGAAACTGTTAACACCGTGTTTCTTGACCAAGGTCTCCATGTCCTTTTCGACCGTGTCGTCCCACCAGGTGATCGCGACATGAAATGAATAGTCAGCCACGGATTTCTCCGCCCACTCGCGCCACTGCTTGTAGGCCTCCAGAATGTTCTGCTGTGGATTCGGAATAACGAAATCGATGATCATCGTCGTCCCGCCGGCAAGGCCTGCTGCCGTGCCAGAGTAAAAGTCTTCGCTGGCAACCGTGCCCATGAAGGGGAGTTGCATATGGGTATGCGGGTCGATTCCGCCCGGCATGACATATTGGCTGCTGGCGTCGATGATCTCCGCGCCCTTCGGCGCATCGAGACCCTTTCCTATAGCCTGAATTTTCCCGCCGTCACACAGCACGTCGGCGCGAAAAGACTGCTCCGCAGTAACAACAGTTCCACCTTTGATTAGCACTGACATATTGTCACCTCTGTGCGAGCGCCCGGCTCGCGAAATAATAGATGATTCCGCCCAATATCGAGCCTGTGAACCAACCGTAATTATAGAACCAGCCGAGACGGCCGGTCGTTGTCGCAACGAGCGTGAGTCCTACCGGGATGAGAAACGCGATGAACCCTGCAGTATTCCAGGCAGGATAGACGCCGCCGTCCCGATACAGGTCCGGTAGTTCGTAGTGCTGCTTCCTGACAAGAAAATAGTCGACGATCATGATACCCGCAATTGGCCCGAGCAGGCTCGAATAGCCGATCAGCCAGTTAGAGTATAGGCTTTCCACGCTGACGTCAGACTCAAGCCAACCCATCTTCTTCAGCAGCTCCCAGCTCATCAACAAAATGCCGATGACACCGGTGATGAGCACACCCTTGGTCTCGCTGATGTATTTCGGTGCGATATTCTGAAAACTGTTTGTCGGCGATACGATATTCGCGGCGGTGTTTGTCGAAATAGTCGCAAGAATGATCATGAGCATCGACAGGATGACCCAGAAGGTGTTGTCGATATGGCCGATCAAGTTAATCGGATCGGAGATCGTCTCGCCGACAAGTTCCATCGATGCAGCGGTCAACAGCACGCCAAGGCCCGAAAACAGGAACATCGTCAGCGGGAGCCCGATGATTTGCCCGATGATCTGGCTCCGCTGGGATCGTGCAAAGCGGCTGAAATCGGGAATGTTCAGCGACAGCGTCGCCCAGAAGCCGACCATTGCAGTCAGTGCCGCCATGAAATAGCCGAAGAATGATGCTCCATCTGGCCGATTCGCGGGCGTCGCAAGCACCTCGCTGATCGACACCTTCGGCAGGGCCCAGAAAACCAGTCCGACGGCCACCACCAGCAGCAGTGGTGCGGCCAGCGTTTCGAGGTGCTTGATGGATTCCGAGCCGCGAATGACAACCGTGACGTTGGCAACCCAGAAAATAAAAAAGCCGATGACTTCCCCGGTGCCGCCGAGCGCAGCCCAGCGGTCGAAGAGGGCCGATAACAGCAGGTGGATCGCGATGCCGCCAAAAAGTGTCTGGATACCGAACCAGCCGCAGGCCACGAGTGCGCGTATCAGCGCCGGCACGTTGGAACCGATGATGCCGAAGGAAGCGCGTAATACCACCGGACACGGAATGCCAAAACGTGTTCCCGGAAACGCATTCAGGGTAAGCGGAATCAGGACAACGATATTGGCGATCAGAATCGTCCACAGCGCTTCGGTGACGGACAAGCCGAAATAGGACGTCAACACGCCACCCAGAATATAGGTGGGTACACAGATCGCCATGCCGACCCAGAGGGAGGCAATGTTCCATTTTGTCCAGGTTCGCTGTGCGACCCTGGTCGGCGCAATGTCAGCGTTATAGCGGGGACTTGTCAGGACGTCGTCTTTAGCATCGAGTTCGAAGAACTCGCCTACTGCAATTGCCTTGCTTTGTGCAACAGTTTCTTGCATTCGCTTAAACGCTCCCGCTCCGATAACCGGCTCTAGCCGTCAACAAGAGGCCCATAGGTCTCGGGGCGCCGGTCACGGAAGAACTGCCAGGTGTTGCGAACTTCACGAATCATGTCGAGATCGATCTCGTGAACGAGAAGCTCATCGTCTCCATAACTGGCCTGCGCTTCGATGGTGCCGCGCGGATTGACGATATAGGTCGAGCCATAGAATTCGCCCATCTCGTCAGCCCAGGGCTCTTCCTTGCCGATGCGATTGATCGCGCCTATGAAAACGCCATTGGCGGCGGCCGACGCTGGCTGCTCCAGTTCCCAGAGATACTTGCTGAGTCCGGCCACCGTGGCAGAAGGATTTACGATGTATTCCGCACCGTTCAATGCCAGCGCTCGCCAGCCTTCGGGAAAATGCCGGTCATAACAGATATAAACACCGAGCTTTACATAGGCGGTATCGAAAACCGGATAGCCGAGGTCGCCCGGCTTGAAGAAAAACTTTTCGTAAAAACCCGGATCGACCTGGGGAATGTGTGTTTTGCGATATTTGCCGAGATACGTTCCATCGGCATCGATAACCGCGGCCGTATTGTAATAAACGCCTGGCATCGCCTCCTCGTAAATCGGCACAACGATGACCATATTGTGCTTCTTCGCAGTCTCCTGCATCAGCCTGGTCGTGTGGCCGTCAGGAATTTCCTCTGCTGCGGCATACCACTTTCTATCCTGGCTCGGGCAAAAGTAGGGCTGTGTAAAAACTTCCTGGAAACAAAGGACCTGCACGCCCTGCTTTCCGGCTTCCTCGATATACGGCTTGTGAGCGTCGAGCATGATGTCCCGGATTTCATCCGGTTCCATCGATGTGTCGCCCTTGAACGCCATTTGAATCAAGCCGCACTTGAGTTTTGCCATGACGGGTCTCTTGCAGGTGATAGGGTCGCCAGTCTCATGATCATGCCGGCGGCAGGTTTTTCTTATTTCAGGCCCTCAAGCATACGCTTTTCGGTGTTTCCGGCACAGCTTGAAGAGAGAAAAACACTTGTTGTTTCAACAATTCGCGCGTTCTTATTCGAATGTCGTCCAGGAGCCATGCATCGGATTCGGCAGTACATACCATCCGGCCCCCCAATATCTGTGGAAAAGTTCTGTCTTGCTCTGACGGCTGGCCGCCGTCGCGGCCTCCGTGCATGGCTTATGGACTTTTTTCCGGACGCAGGGGATAAAGTCACTCAGGTCATCGCCGATCAACATGATGATTCTGTAGTCCTGCGCGATGAGATCTCGCCGAATAACTTTTTCCCGATCCCAATTCGGCCTTTCATTTGCCATCATCACATGATCTGAATCCGCAGGAATGCCCGCCTCAACGAGGTCCTGAACAGTGATTGCTTCCTGCGGGCAGGGACCGGGTATCTGGGGTTTCCTCCTGCACGGCCGGTTGGTGACGAAAAACAGTTCGACGCCATGTTCTCTCGCCAGCTTCACAAATTCTACTGCGCCCGGAACTGCGGTGGCTCTGTTGTTCGCATTCCACTCATTGAGCATGCTGTTCGTGAATGGCGGCTTGAGTTTTTCCTGAAAACTCACGTTGCTGACCAGGGTCTCATCGACATCAAAAACGATCGCGGGAGGCAATTCTCCATAACTTTTTTGCCCGGGCATTGCGGTCCAGGACTTATCGGCAACCAGGCCCGGAAGATCGTCACTTGCAACTCGATAAACCTGCATCGCAATGGCATCGAACTCCGCGGCATCCCGCACCCATAGAATTCCCGGATGTGGCCCGGCATCGGTATCCGTTCCTGAGGTACACGCGAACAACAAGGCAGTCGCTTGCGTTATTAACAATAGCCTGATCGATTTATTTCTCATCATGTCCTGGCGGGTATTTATACGTAGCTCATTATAATGAATAGGCGCGTATCATGACATCTGGCATAACACATCAAGAAACGTTCGGAATCTGGCATGATAAAACTTCCCAAATATCAGTCGATGATTTTCATATTCCTGGTGGCATGTTCTCCGGGAGGTGACAGTACACCCGAAGCTGTAGAGCCTTCGGGCACACTGACTTTTATTCATCTCAACGATACCTACCGAATTGATGCAGTGGAAGAAGGGCGGGCTGGTGGATTCGGCCGTGTCGTCACGATAATTCGAGAGCTTAAGCGACAAGGCAATGACGTTCGCATATTGCAGGGCGGCGACTTTCTTTTCCCGTCACTCGAAAGTCAATTGTGGCAGGGAGAGCAAATGGTCGATGCTTTCAATTTCATGGACAATATTGCACCGATGTATGTCGTGCCGGGAAATCACGAATTCGATCGCAGAGGCCCCGAAGCCGTCATAAACGCAGTCCGACTGTCCGAGTTCGACTGGCTTGGAGACAATGTGCGGCTGCTTACCGGTAACGAGGCCATCGATCAGAGCTTGCAGACCGGGTTTGTCTTCGAATCGGGCGGCAACAAGATCGGCATCTTCGCATTGACAATACATCAGGACGATGGCGGTAACGACCGGGACTACGCGCCGATCGATCGCGACTACGTCGGTATTGCCGAGGCGTCGATCAAGCGTCTGGAGGCGAAAAACGTTGATGCGATCATCGGCCTGACGCATTTGCATTTATGGACTGACAAGGAAATCGCCAAACTCAAAGCCAGCCATCCGCGATTTCTGTTTATTGCGGGCGGTCATGAACACGAACCTCAACACGAAGCTGCAACGGAAGAGTCAGCCGAGATCGTCAAAGGCGCTTCGAATGCAAGGACAATCTGGCAAATCGATGTCAGCTTCCCGGAGGATGGTGGTATTCCGGAAATCGTGACCAAAAGGATAAAGCTGGACGAAACCGTCGCTACCGATGCTGACTACGAGATTCTCGAGACCCGGTGGCGCCGGAAATTGCTCGAGAAAATCCCGTTCCTGCCGGCACAAATCGGCACCGCTGCTGTACGACTCGATGCCCGGGAAGTAACGATCAGAAATGAAGAAAGCAGTTGGGCCAACTTCATCGTTGATCAGATGCGCTCCGCATTCGGTGAACCAGCCGCGGACTTCGCTTTTGTCAACAGCGGTACTCTTCGCATTGACGACTACATTGCAGAGGACATCACCTTTGAAGACATTGGCCGGACCTTCGGTTTCTCTTCTTACTTGCGGCACCTCGTCCTGACCGGTAGCGACTTCAAGGCAGTTATGGAAGCCGGTTACAGGGGCACCGGCCCCAGTATGGGTTATTTCCCGCAAATCTCGGGCTTCCGCGTCTGTGTCGACCGAAGTCAGCCTGACGGGGACAGGATCATCCAGCTACAGTTGCCCGCCGGGAGCGAATGGGACGACATCGAGCCAGATGCGGACTACCTCGTGGTGGCCCCGGACTTTCTGTACCGGGGAGGGGATGGCTACGACTTCTCCAGGGCGCGCGATGTATCGCGACCAGGATCGGAGCTCAAGTACCTCGTCCTCGATGCCATCATCCGCGCCCAGGCTGCGGGAGAGACGATAGGTGAGCCCGTTAATCCAGACGATTCGCGGATAGCGATGCTCGCGGAAGGTCAGGACAAGTGTTTTGATTAACAGGGACGGACCCCAACAAAAAAAGGCGGCCCGGAGGCCGCCTTGGTCTTTTCAGCTATCGCTATTCGCTTAGAACTTGTACTTGACTCCAAGCTGGATGCGATAGACCGAATCGTCAACATCGGTATCAAGTCCTCTGTCCCGCCAGCTTGTGATGACAAACTGGTCGGTATTGGATATCGCGGCCGCGTTCCGCTCATCAATTGTAAGAACCGGACTACCTTCCTGAATGTCACCGGTGTCGGCATATCGCTTGACGTTATTGTCGTCCCCGAACAGGTTCAGGACATTCTCGATATCGAGGAATACCCGGAATGTATGGCCTTCTCCCCAGGGTACCGGGAAATCCTGTTGGATGCGGATATCGAGATCAGAGCTCCAGGGACTGTTAAACCCGTTCTTCGGGGCGATGCCTCCGGCGAATCTGCTCAGGCCCGAACGATCAAGAAAAGTGAAGAGGCCATCCACCTCTTGTTGGCTAAGGTTTGAGAAATCCATCAACGGGTCGGTGGGTCCGGTCGGCACGTACAACAGCACGCTTTCTTCATCGTCCGAGTCGCCGAAATACTCCTCCACCGTGTCGTCTTCATAGGTATAACTGAACGGACGCCCGGAGCGACGATTGAAGAACAGGCCAACAGAAGTCGCATGGTCGCCAGACCAGTAGTGCTTGAAGCTCATCCGGAGCACGATGTTGTGCTCGTTAGCCCAAAGCGCGGGCCCCAGCCTGATGTCGTTGATCCTTGCCGTTGCAACTTCTTCGTAGCTCGAGCCTGCTGTCGAGCTGTTGACCGGATTGCCGACCTCTGCGTCCAGATAGGCATAGCCTAAGCTGAAATTGAGAGACGTCCTGTCGGAAAATTCAAAATCCTTCGCGAACTGGATCGCAAGTGATTTAGTCGATCCCTCGACGCCGTTCGTCATCAGGATATCCTGATTACTGTTGCCAGTATCATCACACGGTCCGCCATTGGTACCGGCGTTGCTGAAGCCTTGACGTATGCCATTGAACGTTGCGGTACATCCGGGCTGTAACGGGTCGACCTCAAAGAACTGCGGACGCCCATCCGGCAGCGTAACGCCGTTAGGGGTTAGCCTCAGGTCAATCCAGTCGACCGCATCCTTGTGATCCGTGTAGATGTAGTCGACCTGGATTTCCCAGTCATTCAGGAAACTGCTGTTCGTTTCAGTCACGTGATTGAGACCGATACTCCAGCGCTCGTTCGACGGCAAATCAAAGTTGGGGTCGACCGCAGCAACTGCACCGGTGTTGGCATTGGCGCTGTTCGCGGCTGCTTGTGGGATACAGCTGGGAAGGCCGGTGAACTGACCGCCAGCGTCCGTGACTTGCAGGTCAGCAGCTGTACATGGGGCGTCCGTAGGGTCGCGTGAGCCGAGCCCGAACCCGCCTGCTCCGATCGCACCGCCGAAATTCTGGTACGCGTTGGCGAAGTGGACGGTCGGATCGCCGCCGCCGAATACGCCGAAACCGGCGCTGAGCTGTGTCGAACCCCACTTGCTCGTCGGCAAGTCCCAGGTCAGGCCGATTCGCGGCTGAAGGAGGTCCAGTCCATCGAAGCTCTGGGTATTCCCGAATCCATAGCGCTGCTCGAAAACGGGGTTCGCGGTCGGAATATCACTCGAACTGTATTCGTCGAAACGCAGGCCGACGACCAGCGTCACGGAATTGCTTACCTGCCATTCGTCCTGCAGGTAGAAGCTGTCGATTTCGCGCTCGAATGTCGCTGCTGCGTCGGCTGGGTTTTGGGTAAACGAGCCGTTCATCACAATTAAGTTGGCCGTACCCGCCTGCAATGCGGCGGTGTCGTCGAAGGCGATCGTGCCGGTTGCATCCGGTATGAACAGGTTGAAGATATCGCGCGTCTCGCGCTCGACGCCGAAGGTCAGCGTATGGTCGCCCAAAACCAGATCCGCGGACAGCTTGAATTGTTCGATGTCATACTGGAGGTCGTTCGCGGAGCGGAAGAATCCCGGACCGCTCGTGAAGATATCTCCGACCTCGATACGAACTATGGGGTTGGCGTCCTGCGCTTCACCGCCGCGGACCGGTCCCTGGATATCGATTACGTCAAAAAAGGAATAGCGAAACTCGGTCGAGAAATTGTCGGTCCAGTCCGAGAATACGCGCAGCGATATCGTGTCCTGATCGATGCCTTCAAACTCAAAGTTGTCTTCAAACGTGAAACCGCCAAACCCGAGATCGTCGGGATCCATATTCAGCTCCTCGAGTTTGGTGTACGTCAACGCGGCGCGATGCTGGTCGTTGATATTCCAGTCGAGTCGCGCGAAGGTGCGTTCACTGGCCTGCGGCAGGGTCTTGACGATTGGGCCCACGTCGCGCCCGTATTGACTCGACAGGATGCCGGCAATTGTATTCGCGTCCGCTTCTGTCAGCCAGGCCTCATTGGCGAATCCGCAGCCGATGCATCCCGAGTTCTGTATGCCGGCTTCATCCGTCTCTTCGTAAGCGACGGAAAAAAACAGCTTGTCCTTGATGATCGGACCGCTAAAGTCGAAGCCAAAGTTTTTGTCTTCGAAGGGATCGGTAATGACCGTGACGCCGTCGAGCTTGCTCCCGGTCAAACTGTCATCGTTGTACAGATAAAACGCGGAGCCATGGAATTCGTTCGACCCTGGCTTGGTAACGATATTGATGGCGCAACCCGTGAACTGGCTGTACTGGACGTCGATCGGCGCAAATTCGACCGATGCCGAGGCGACCATGTCGAACGGAACCGGAAACGCAAAACGTGCCGACGTTCCCGTTCCCTCGTTCAGCCCGAAGCCGTCATTTGCAAGGCTGCCGTCGATCGTAATGGCGTTTGAACGGGAGTTGCCGCCCAGGCAGTTGATGCCGGAACCGGCGCCATTGTCTTGGCGCGAGATGCTGACGCGCGGGTCCATACGAATGACGTCGCGGATCTGCCGGGCGATGCTCGGCATTGCCTCGATATCCGCGAGAGTGAACGCCGATCCGGGGCCGAGCGCAAGTTTAGCACCAGCAATCAAGGAAGATTCGGTAACGATAATTTCATCAACCGCCCCGGCTGC
This sequence comes from Pseudomonadota bacterium, assembly GCA_022572185.1. Lineage (GTDB taxonomy): Bacteria > Pseudomonadota > Gammaproteobacteria > Steroidobacterales > Woeseiaceae > JACZWL01. The sequence continues at coordinate 34,930 of JACZWL010000032.1, forward strand.
TTCTTCCAGGGCGATATTAAAAGTGGCTGCCGCAGACAAATCCACATACACGTCTGTGATAAGAGCGTCTTTGAACTGAGCCGAGGAGACACCAATCGTGTATGGACCGCCTACGGCAAGGCCGCGAACGTTGAATGACCCGCTGTCGGTCGTAGTGACTCTACGAGTGGCACCCGTTCGGGTGTCCGTAACCGTAAGCGTCTCACCCGCAACGGGCGCGCCGGAAGGCGATTGCACGGTGCCGCGAACAGATCCTGTAATTTCCTGTGCACCAACAGTAAATGGAATTGCCAACATAAATACGGCGAGCCCTGCCACCAGTTTGAATTTCGAAAGTAAGGAGCTGATCTTGTTATTCATGATTGATCCCCGTGATCGAGAAGGAGCGGCATCATAGAGTCGCGATGTGACACAGATTTCGCTCTGCAAAAATACGGAAAATCTGCCGCTTTTGAGCAAGCAGAAGATCCGTCTTCGTTATTTTGTTGTAAATCTAACGCCTCTAATAAGCGTGCGCAATA
>JACZWL010000076.1 GCA_022572185.1 Pseudomonadota bacterium
GGAGCTTGCGAAAATCTTCGGTCTTGTAACAGTTTTTCAACCGCACCAAAGTATCCTTGTCGCTGTTCTACAGCTGGAAAACCAAGCGTATCACGGCTGCATGGCGTCTAAGGTGGTTTCGAATCTCTGCTTGCTTTGGATGCGCCCATTGATCAGAGACCGACCGCAAGTATTATCCTGCCTGCAAATGCGGCTATCAGCCCGAGGCTGACGCCACCGATCAATACGGCAGCAAAAAGACCGAGAAGGAACGGCCGCGGGCCGATCTGCCTGATCCCCGCCAACATCGACGTAAGCCCTATGGCTGCCATGGCAATCAACAGGCAGCGTTCGGCCACGGCACGGAGTGTCTCGATCGTGATACTCCATTGTGACGGCTCAAGGAAACCGAATGGCCGTTCACCGAAATCGCCTGCGGTACGTAATGCGGACATCAACGCGAAGCCGATGATGAACCACGGCACCATCGTGAACCATTTTGGTCTCTCGCCTGCGGCGGTGTCTGAACGCTCGGTACCGTAAAGGATCCCGACAATGGGAATGACGGCAATCATGCAAAGGTTGCGAACCAGTTTGGTCACGGTCGCAATATCGAGCGCGACCGGTGCGCTGTATTGAGCCTCATACATCAGCCCCGCACCGACCACCTGGGCTGTTTCATGAATTGAGGTCCCCAGGAACAGGCCGGCAAGCGCCGGTTGTTGCGCAAAAATGGCGTGCGCCAGGAGCGGATAGAAAAACATCGCGGCAAGCCCGAACACCGTGATACACGCGATTGAATAACTGACTTCGGCCTCGTTCGCTTTTATCAGCGGCGCCGTTGCGACGATAGCCGTGCAGCCGCATATGCTCGTACCGACCGCAATCAGTCCGCTGAGCTGTCGCGACAAACCCAGATGACGCCCCAGAAAACCAACTGTTGTCAGGCCGATGAGGATGGCGAATATGACAAACGGCAGCGCAACCAGAGTGAAAAGCCCTGCCCCGAGCAGGCTGAGACGAATGCCAAGCAACATGATGCCGATTCTGAGGATCGTGCTCGCACAGAAACGTAAGCCATCCATGATGGCGCCGGGGAGCCTGACCGTATTCGCAATGATCATGCCGATGATGATCGCCATCATGATCGCGCTGATCGGACTTTTCGCAAAACCCAGCACGGACTCACCGATCAACTGTGCTGCATAGCCGGCCGACAGTGCAACGATTACCGCGAGACCGATGCCCGCCCACCACCCGGGATTGCGGAATGCGCCTGCGTGCATTTCAGTCAAAGACCGGCGCAGGAATATCAGTATTCCGCGGCGAAGGCACCGCGGCTGGCAAGAGACAAGCGAAGGTTGATCAGGCGCAGCGCGGAAAACAGAACGATCCAGATCCCCAGCATCAGCGTTACGCCCGACACGGCGAATACCAGCAGGAACGGCCGGATGCTCAGCATCATTTCCTGGAAAGACCCGCCACCATAGAAGCCTTTACCCAGGCCGGCGAGTATTAACGATACAAAGAATACGGCCAGAGATACGTTTGCCATCCGGTAGCCGAAGGTCACCTGTTTCGAACAGCCGGAGTGCACTTCGGCCGGTAGTTCTTCGCGGATCACAAAAAAGACCGACGCCAGCAGGATCATCGTATTGATTCCGATGGTGCTGCCCATCGCATGGGCGACCGTAATGTGCGTACCGTGCGTATAAAGATTCAAGGCCGGCACGGAGATGATCAGAGCGACAACCAGATTGATGAAAATCCAGATGTCCGCGGCAAACAGGAACCGGTAGGCATTGCCGTGCTTGTGAATCTGATAACTCGCAAGCGACGCACGCCAGTCCCACAGAATTTTGCCCAGCACCAGGAGTTCAGTCATGCTGACGGCATAGGCAAGACTCCGCAGCCATGGCGCCGACGGCACCAGGTAAATGTGGTGGGCCCAGCCGAACATCAGGTTGAACAGGCCGAGGAAATACAGGCCGTAAGCCATTCTTGAACGCGCTAGCTGCGGGTTCTCGCTAATCCTGCTCGCCACAAAAATGGCCGTGCCATAGACCAGCATATTCCAGGAGCCGGTTAACGCGCCGTAGGACTTCCACTGCACCGTGATTTCCCGAACCATCGACTCCCTGAAATAAGGAATCAGCCAGAGATAAGCTTCGGAAAACGTAATGAAAAAGAAAATGATGCCCGTGCCCCACATCCAGTAATACACAGGCCACGGCTCAGTGCTCTTGAATACCGTCTTGAAATAATTAACGCCAAAAATAATCCAGGAGAGGAAAATGGGAATGCTCAGGACTGCCGGATATTCGAAATACTCTCTGCCGCCGAATCTACCGGCAAAGTAACAAGCGAGGATAGCCAGGCCGGTGACAACAAAAATCCAGAAGTGCCAGTTAGCCGCCCGGGGCGAGAACAGTTTCAACTTGCACTGAGTGACAAGGTAGTAATAGATGCCGCCGATGGACGCAAGAAATATCCAGGAAATGACCAATGACACATGCAAGGGCCTGGTCTTCGTGAACAGCAGCTCCCTCAGGAATTCGGGAAACAGAAACTGGAACCCGCCGATGACACCGAAAAACATGCCGGCCGCCAGCGCCAGCATGCCGAGCCGCAGGAACTGCAGCCCGATCATGTCCCGATCGTCGCCATCATCGTCACTCGTCATTGTCACTCATCACTCTGCACGACTGTCCCGTACCAGTTGATCTGGTAATCGTCAGCGGGATATCTGCCGGTCGTATCAACGAATTCGAGATACGCAACCATCGCGTCCAGCTCGGACTCGTTGAGATTGAAATTCGGCATTCTCTGCGTGCCGCTCATGAGAAACGCACGGGCATACGCAGAACCCCTGCTTGAAACGACATTGGTCAGGTCGGGGCCCATATAGCCACCGAGACCATAGAACTGATGGCAGGCTATGCAGTTAAATTCCTGGAACAATTGCTGGCCGTAGCGGGCTTCTTCGCTCATCGCCCTGATGTGCGAAGCCTCGGTGCCTTGTGTATAGACGTACACCGAATACGGTATGAAGGCCGCACAAAGCGTCATGAAAATGGCGCGCCTGTTCATGCCTGTGCCTCCTGCGCAATACGCGATTGGCTGCGGCAGTCGGCTGCCACAGCCTCGCTGATAGCGTACCTGAACCGGCGCGAAACAGGGTTCAATAATATTCCCTATCGAACCAATAAATTAGCATTTTATTCTGAAATTTAACGATTATTCGAGATAATTTTGCTTTTTCTGTCATATTCATCGACCATATGCCGCAGCACATATTCACGGCCCGGAGGGCAGCGTGGACAGAAAAGACAAGGCCATTCTCAAGGCCCTGCAACAAGACGCCACGATGACGGTCGGCGACATTGCAGACAAAATCGGCCTGTCGAAATCAGCCTGCTGGCGTCGCATACAGGCCCTGGAGGATGACGGCGTCATCACCGCGCGGGTGACTCTGCTCGACCGGGAAAAACTGGGACTCGATCTCACCGTCTTTACAGGGATCCGGACGCACGAACATACGCAACAGTGGTTTGACGGCTTTTATGCCATGGTTACCGCCATGCCGAACGTCATGGAAGTACACCGCCTGAGTGGCGACGTTGATTACCTGATTCGCGCCGTCATTCCCGACATGCGCAGTTATGACGAGATGTATAAGGAGATGATTGCCAAAGTCGACTTATTCGACGTCAGCTCCAGCTTCAGCATGGAAACCATCAAGTACACGACCGCCCTGCCGCTCGACTATCTGAAATAAACTCTCTGACAATAAACTCGCTTGTGCGTCTGTCAGGGCCTGCTAAAATTGCGGCCCTTGCTTCGAAGCCACACGGTCACCTTCCATCAGCGACGTCGTTGACAACAATAACCGCACCGTCGCCACCTGGCTTTTTGTCTGCTGCGCACTCGTCTTTGCCATGGTCGTCCTCGGCGGTGTCACGCGACTGACCGGTTCGGGCCTGTCGATGGTCGACTGGCGTCCCGTAACCGGTGTGCTGCCGCCACTCGGCGACAACGAATGGCAGCAGGTGTTCGAGATGTATCAGCAGACCCCGGAATTCCAGAAAGAGAATTCACACATGGAGGTGAGTGATTTCAAGGGCATCTTCTGGCTGGAATATTTGCATCGCCTGCTTGGCCGTACCATCGGTATCGTATTTCTTGTGCCCTTTCTTTTCTTCGTCTGGAAAGGCTACATACAGAAACGGGAATTCCCGAAATATACGCTCATGTTTGTTTTGGGCGGCATGCAGGGCGTGCTCGGCTGGTACATGGTCAAGAGCGGGCTCGTCGACAACCCGAATGTCAGCCAATACCGCCTGGCTGCACACCTGCTCGCGGCTTTCCTTATCTATGCGTATATGTTTTGGGTCGCATTGACCCTGTTATTCCCGCCGCGCGAGACGCAAAGACATCCCTGGTATGGCAAGACACTGGCTTTAACTGCGCTGATAACCGTGACCGTGATGTCCGGCGCTTTCGTCGCCGGGCTCAAGGCCGGCAAAATCTACAACACCTTTCCGAAAATGGGTGAGTACTGGATACCGCCCGATGTCCTCGCGCTCGAGCCTGCCTGGAGGAACTTCTTCGACAACATGGCGACCGTTCAGTTCGAACATCGCGTGCTCGCCATTACGACCTTCGTTCTGATCGTTGCCTACTGGGCCAGGCTGAGAAAAGCGGACTTGCCGGCGAGAATTCGGCGCGGTGTCAACGCCCTCCTCCATACGGCGGTACTGCAGGTCGCCCTCGGCATTGCTACGCTGCTGCTGGTGGTGCCAATTTCTCTCGCCGCAAGCCACCAGGCGGTCGCCATGCTGTTATTCACCGTTGCGCTCTACCTTTGCCACGGTCTAAGGAATTAGCTGATTCAGCAGCCAATTTCGTCGAACTTCGAGCTAAAGCAGGAGTCCATCCTCACGGACGATCGCGCATCGTGGATAATACGCATTTGAATTGACAGCGGATTCCGACAGCATATCCATACCATGAACAGACCAGATCCTCGAGTGCCCGAGCCGTTTGCGCAAAACATCTGTTTCGACCCGGAACTGATCAAACGCTATGGCGGAAGAGGCCCGAGATATACGTCCTATCCGACAGCCCTGCAGTTCGATGAGGCCTTTACGGCCGAGCAATACGAGCAGGCAGCCAGCCTGAGTAACGAATCCGGGTGTCCGCTTTCGCTGTATGTGCATATTCCGTTCTGTGAATCGCTTTGCTATTACTGCGCCTGCAACAAGATCGTTACGCGTAATGCCGAACGCGTCGACAAGTACGTTGGATGTCTCTATCGGGAGATCGAGCAACAGGCAGCACTTTTTGACGATGATCGGGTCGTCGAGCAACTTCATTTCGGTGGCGGCACGCCGACCTATCTGAGCAACGAGCAGTTATGCGATCTGATGACTCATTTAGCCGGCGCATTTCATCTGGACACCAGTGACCGGCACGAGTTTTCCATCGAGGTCGATCCGCGTACCGTCGATGTAAACGCCATACGAGTACTGGCGGGCCTCGGATTCAATCGCCTGAGTCTTGGCATCCAGGACTTTGCAGCTGACGTTCAGAAAGCGGTCAATCGCGTCCAGTCAGCAGAAGAAGTCAGGGCTCTGGTGGAACAGGCGAGATCGTCGAGCTTCCGTTCCATCTCGTTCGACCTGATCTACGGCCTGCCCCATCAAACGGTTGACAGTTTTGATCGAACCCTCGACCAGGTCATCGACATGCGGCCCGACAGACTTGCGGTTTACAACTACGCACATCTGCCCACACGTTTCAAGGGTCAGCGCATGATTACGGAAGCGGATCTTCCCCTGCCTGAAACCAAACTGCAGATCCTGCAGCACACGATCAATAAGGTCTGCGATGCCGGATACGTATATATAGGTATGGATCATTTTGCGCTGCCCGGGGACGAGCTCGTTAGAGCACAGAGAAACAACACCCTGCAACGGAATTTCCAGGGCTACTCGACCCACAGCGACTGTGACCTGATCGGTCTCGGGGTCAGCGCAATTGGCAAGATCGGCAATACATTCGCCCAGAACACCACGAAAACCGCGGAGTACGAAGCGCTTATCGAAGCTGGCACGCTGCCACTCAAACGCGGCTTTGCAGTCGATGCCGACGACCAACTAAGAGCAAAGGTCATTCAGGAATTGATGTGCCACGATCAGCTCGCCTTTGCAGAATTCGGCAAACAAAACAATATCGACTTCGCAGCATACTTTGCGCCGGAACTGACGCGACTCGGCCCGCTGGTCGACGACGGCCTGGTAACGCTTGGGTCCGAAGGCATACATATCACCCCCAGGGGCCGGCTCCTGCTGCGCAGCATCGCCATGACTTTCGACCGCTATCTCGCCGATGACCTCAATGACGGCAGATTTTCAAAAGCGATCTGATCCCCATTCGTTAACATCAAGCCGAATGCCATAATAGGGCCTCGAAGCAGAGGAACGAGACATGCATATCGGCCTCGACGTTGGCGGGACCAAGATCGAACTGGCGGTTTTCGATCAGGATCTTGTCGAAGTAAGCGCCTGGCGGGAAGCGACACCCATCGATGATTATGCGCTTTTCGTCAAGACCATCGCCGACATGGTGGCCGCGGCAGACAAGCAATCACAAGCCGAGGTATCCATTGGTATCAGCCTGCCCGGCATGATCGGCCAGGCAGGTATCAAGTCATTCCCCAATATTCCCTGCCTCGACAACAAGACAGTTGTTGCTGATCTCGAGGCTGCAATTGGTCGCCGCATCGGCGCAGGCAATGACGCCAGAAATCTCGTGCTATCGGAAGCGAACGGCGGTGCCGCCGATGGCGCGAAACGCGCCTTCGGCATCATCCTGGGCACGGGCATAGGCGGCGGTCTTTGCATCAATGGCGAGGTTTACCTGGGAGCAAACAAGCTCGCCGGTGAGTGGGGGCACATGCTGCTCCCCGCCGTTCTGCAACAGCGCTACGACCTGCCATTACGGCAGTGTGGCTGTGGGGCGAGCGGATGCATTGAACAGTACTTCTCCGGCCCGGGGCTCGCCTGGCTGTATGAGCACTTCACCGGCCGGCAAAAGGACGTCCCCGGCCTGACCGACGACATGCGGAACGGCGACAAGGATGCAAACACCGTTTTCGATGCCTATATCGATGGCCTTGCAACCTGCATGTCGCAGCTTTTTATCTATTACGATCCCGATGTCATCGTTCTGGGTGGCGGCTTGTCGAAAATACCGGAGTTATATTCGCGTTTACCCGACGCGTTTCCCGAAGTGCCCTATGCCGGCAAAAAGATACCCAAAGTCTTGCCCGCGAAGTTCGGGGACTCGAGCGGCGTCAGGGGCGCCGCAATTCTCGGTCAACGCCTGAACGCCTGAACGCCTAAACAGGCTCGAGCAGGCTCGCTAGCCCGGCACGTTCTGCAACGCTTTGTCGAGCGCCTCAATCAGATCGTCTGCATCCTCGAGTCCGACGGACAAGCGGACCAGTCCGTCGATGATGCCAACACGTTTTCTTTCAGCTTCATCGACATCCGCATGCGTCATGGTGACCGGATGCGTAATCAGCGATTCGACCGAGCCGAGATTCTCGGCAAGACTCCACAATTCGATGGAATCCATCAGCGTCTTGCCTGCCTCGAGACCACCTTTGACTTCGAACCAGAGCATGGCACCGAATCCGGTAGCCTGTTTCCTGGCGAGCTCATGCTGTGCGAAAGACGGCAGGCCCGGGTAACAGACCTGCTTCACTTTCGGGTGCGCCTCGAGATACTCGGCGATTGCCATCGCGTTGGCAGACTGCTGGTCCATCCTGACCGATAAGGTCTTGCAGCCCTGCATCGTGAGCCATGCTACCTGGGGAGACATGATCGATCCGGTGCTGTTCTGGATGAAACGCATCTTTTCATCGTGTTCGGCCGTCTTTGCGATGACAGCGCCGCCGACTGTCGCATTATGGCCGTCGAAGTATTTGGTCGTACTGTGAACCGACAAATCCGCACCAAGATCCAGCGCCTGCTGGAAATACGGTGTCAGGAACGTGTTGTCGACCGCGTGCACGACGCCGGCGGCCTGAGCAATCTCGGAGATCGCGGCAATATCGGACAGCTTCATCGTCGGGTTGGCCGGTGTCTCGGTCAGAATGAGCGCCGTATTGTCTTTTATGCTTGCTCTGACCGATTGCGGATCCGCAGTGTTGGCAAACGTAAACTCGATGCCGAAGCGATTCAGCACCTCTGTGCACAGGCGATACGTTCCGCCATACGCGACGTCGGAGATGATCGCATGATCGCCCCCATTCAGAAAAGCCAGCATGATCCCCTGTATTGCCGACATGCCAGTGCCGAAGCAGGTGCAGTCGGCCCCGCCTTCCAGTTCCGCCAGCTTTAATTCCAGTGCGCGAACAGTCGGGTTGGACGAACGGGAATACGAGTAACCTTTTTCAAGATACTTGTCGATGGACTCCTGAACATAGGTCGTCGTCTGATAGATCGGCGTCAGGATCGCACCAGTCGCCGGATCCGGCGTCACACCGGCGTGAATCTGCTTGGTGCTGAAACGCATTCTTGTCTCCAAAATTACAAAGTGCTGGGCCGTTTGAGGCGCACATCATACACAGATTAGCCCCGAGGAACCCCCGGAACCTACGGACAGTGATGTTCTTTGCCTACTCTATATAAGGTGACAGGAACGACGGGCCGGAACCGACCGGGTCAATTCCAAAAAAAACGCAGGGTCAACATTGGGCGCAAATCAACAGGCACGGATCCCATTTAGCCGGCACTCAGCGGGCAAAGACGGGCGCGACTTCATGTTGCCAGTGCAATGCGTTCGGTAATGTCCTGAACGAC
>JACZWL010000033.1 GCA_022572185.1 Pseudomonadota bacterium
CTGGCAATATCGGCCTTTTCCTTGAGCCTGCTCGGCACTTTCCTCGTACGATCCGGCATTCTCGTGTCGGTCCATGCATTTGCGACCGATCCGGCGCGCGGTCTTTTTATTCTCATTTTCCTCGGCGTCGCAATCGGTGGCGCGCTGTTGCTTTACGCCTGGCGGGCGCCGGCACTTGACTCAGACGCCGGCTTCAGGCCGTTGTCGCGGGAGACATTCCTGCTGCTGAATAACGTGCTGCTGGTGATTGCCGCGACACTGATTCTGTTTGGAACGCTGGCACCGCTGATCGCAGATGTGTTCAAGGCAGGCAAGATCTCGGTCGGGGCGCCCTGGTTCGAAATCGCCTTTGCCATCCCGATGCTGCCGCTGCTGTTTCTTATCGGCGTCGGTATGCACACGGCCTGGCGCAGTCAGGACTGGCACGCGCTTATCAAGCAACTGAAAGTACCCGCCATTATTGCGCTGGTCGCCGGCCTGAGTATTCCGGCGCTGATTTATGGCCGCTTCGGTATTCTCGTGACGGTTGGTGTCATCGCCGCATTCTGGATCATGGCCACCGCAATGATTCAACCCTTACGCTCTTGGCGGCGCCCCCCTGGCACACCCCGCATAACACGGTCTGCGTTCGGCATGTCGGTTGCACATTTCGGCGTCGGGATTTTCGTGTTGGGCATCTCGATCGTGCAGGCGTTCAGTGTGGAAGCTGACCTGCGCATGGCGCCTGGGGAGCGTGTGGATGTTGCGGGCTTCAGTTTCGAACTCCGCGAACTGCGAAATGTCCAGGGGCCGAACTTTCGGGCCCTCGAGGGTGACATAGAAATTCGCAAGAACGGCAAATTCATCGGCGAATTGCGACCACAAAAAAGAACCTACCTGGTGCAGCAAAGCCCGATGACCGAAGCTGGCATTCTGGCGGGCTGGAACAGAGACCTGTTTGTCGCGCTTGGCGACCCGCTGGGCAATGGCGCCTGGAGTGTAAGGCTGCAATACAAGCCAATGATCCGCTTCATCTGGTTAGGCGCCCTTATTATGGCGCTCGGCGGCATGATTGCGGCCAGTGACCGCCGATATCAGTTCGCGAAAGGCGCTGTGAAGGCAACTGAAAAGTCCGCGATGGGCCGGCAACCAGCCTGATGTCACGCTATCTTATACCGTTGCTTCTGGTCGCAATCATGATTCCGGTGTTCATCATCGGACTGAATCGTGATCCGAGCGAGTTGCCTTCTCCCTTTCTCAACAAGCCGGCACCGGAGTTCGAGCTGCCGCGCCTGAAGGATCCGAGTCGAACCGTCGGCAGCGCGGACTACGCGGGCCAGATGGTGCTTGTCAACATATGGGCAACCTGGTGTGCCGGCTGCCGGCAGGAGCACGCCTATCTTTTGAAACTCGCCAGCGAGGCTGACATTCCGATATACGGCCTCAACTGGCGCGACCAACGCAGCAAGGCTCTGGCCTGGTTGAGCGAGCTCGGCGACCCGTATGTCGCTTCCGGATTCGATGAAGACGGCCGGGTCGGTATCGACTGGGGCGTCTATGGGGCACCGGAAACTTTTCTGATCAGTGCCGATGGCATCGTTCTTTACAAGCACCTCAGCCCGCTGAGCGAAATGGTCTGGCAAAGAGATTTTGAGCCCAGAATCCTCGCGGCGAAAGGGAGCATGGAGTGAAGCGGGGCTGGCTTGCCTTGTTCGTGGTTGTCACCGCCGTTTCGGCGTATGCGATCGATGCCGGAAACGCGTTTGATGATCCGCAAATGCAGGCGCGCTACGAGAAAATAACCTCAGAGGTTCGCTGTCTCGTTTGTCAGAACCAGACGATCAAGGACTCAAATGCGTTTCTTGCGGATGACCTGCGGCGGGAAATCAGAAGAATGCTGACTGAGGGCAAGACCGACGCAGAGATATATGATTTTCTGGTCGTTCGCTACGGTGACTTTGTGCTTTACCGGCCCCGGATGAGCGGCAAGACCCTGGTGCTGTGGATTGCGCCATTCTTGCTGATTGTCGTCGGCGGCCTTGTTGCATTCAAAGTGGTACGCGGCCGCATGGCAATGCCGATCGACGACGATTCCGATTCGAATCAGGCGGCAGGTTAGGCCATGATCTGGTTAATCTTCGGCACCATGCTGCTTGCTGCAGCCATCGTCGTGGGCTGGCCGCTCGTTCAGCACGAGAAGCGCCTTTCGCTGCAGTCGATTTCCGCGATCGTAGTCGTGCTCGCATTGTCTGCCGGCATGTATGCCACTATCGGTACGCCGCAGGAGAAATCGGCAGGATCAGAACTGGCGAGTATCGAAGAGATGGTCGCCGGCCTCGACCAACGGCTCCGTGATAACCCCGATGATTTGGCCGGCTGGAAAATGCTGGGACGTACAAATTTTCAACTTCGCGATTACGATAAGGCGATCCAGGCATATGAGCGGGCGGTACAATTGGAATCAGCTTCGAACGGGCAGACACTCGCCGATCTCGGCGAAGCTATCTGGATGCAGGACCCGGGCACATTAACGGGTCGTGCCGGCGAGCTGTTCGAAAACGCTATTGCGACTTCACCCAATAACTCCAAGGCACTCTTCTACAGTGGTCTGGTAGCGGTAGAGCGGGGTGAACGTTTCCTTGCTGCCGACAGATGGGAAACGCTACTTGCATTGTCGCCACCGGAAGGAATTCAGGAAATATTGCAGCAGCGAATCGCACAGTTGCGCGATGAAGAAATGCCCGTTCAGGAGGCGCCCGCCGCTCCAATTATCTCGGCCGCGATCGAACTGGCTCCTGCAGCCGAAAAGGCTGTTGACCCGAATGCGACCGTTTTTATAATCGCGCGAGACCCGGCACAGCCATCACCGCCCATCGCGGCGCTCAGACGACGTGTCGCCGAGCTGCCTGCGGTTGTCGCGCTGAGCGATTCCGACGCAATGATGCCGGGCAGATTACTGTCGGGTTTCTCAGAACTGGAAATCGTCGCCAGAGTATCCATGTCAGGTCAACCCGTCGCACAGCCGGGCGACTGGTACGGCGAAAAAATTGTCCGCCCTGCCGAATCCGGGGAGGTTTCGATCGTCATCGATCGCGAGGTTCAGTAGATCTGCTTATCCGCTTGACACAAGCGGGGTCGGGGCGTCTAGTGGCCCCGTCTCAGCGACGCTGACTGGAGCGAAATGAAAAAGTTTGACCTCAAGCGGTCGGCCAAGGGCGAGCAATTGAAAGTCCCGTTCCGCAGCCCTTCGCTTCTGAGGTATCCGCTTTTCAACAAGGGAACGGGGTTCACGCCGGAAGAACGTGAGCGATTCGGCCTCGTTGGAGTGCTGCCATCGCAGCACAACACTATCGAAACCCAGGCCAAACGCGTCTACAGGTCAATTTGCTTCAACCCGGACCCGCTCGGCCGGCATATCAGTCTGGCGGCCCTGCAAGACCGAAACGAGCACCTTTTCTACAAGGTATTAAGTCTGCACCTTGAAGAGCTTCTGCCAATCGTCTATACGCCGACGGTCGGCAAAGCATCCCAGTATTACAGTCGGGTATTCCGTCGCGCCCGCGGCATTTGGATCACGCCGGATCTGCGTGGGCGTGTCGAGGACGTATTGAGAACGGCCGCATCGTTCAGTGATGTTCAACTCATGGTCGTCACAGACAACGAATCAATTCTCGGCATTGGCGATCAGGGCGTCGGCGGCATGGCCATCAGTGTTGGCAAGCTTTCACTCTATTGCGTGGGCGCAGGCATCCACCCTGCACGGACTCTGCCGATCAGCCTCGATGTCGGAACAGACAATCAATCATTGCTGGACGATCCGCTGTACCTTGGTTGGCGCGAGAAACGACTTCGTGGAGATGCATACGATTCGCTGGTCGATGAATTCGTAACCGCGGCTCGCAAAGTATTTCCAAAGGTAGTGATTCAGTGGGAGGACTTCCGCAAAGACAACGCTTTGCGCATCATGGATCGCTACCGGGAGCAGACTCCGTCATTCAATGATGACATTCAGGGAACCGGTGCAGTGGCACTTGCCTGTGTACTGGCCGCCTGCAAAATAACGGGTGCCGTACTTGAAGAAAGTCGCATTCTGATTTACGGGGCCGGCGCTGCCGGCCTCGGAATTGCGCGGCAATTGCGCAGCCAGTTGCAGTTTGATGGACTGGCCGGCAGCGATCTACGACACGCCATTCTCGTCATGGACAGCAAGGGCGTAATCAGCGACGGCCGCGCAGAGATGGATGACTACAAGAGAGAATTGTCCTGGCCGGAGGATATGGCGCAAGAACTGGACCTGAGTGATACAGACCGCAGAGAGCTGCATAAGGTCGTTCAAAACTATCGGCCAACTGTTCTGATTGGCACATCAGGACAAGGCGGCGCGTTTAACGAGGACACCGTTCGCGCAATGGCTGATGCGGTCAGCACTCCCGTAATTCTGCCTATGTCGAATCCCACGTCGATCAGCGAAGCCGAACCGGAGCAGATTCTGCGCTGGTCCGAAGGTCGCGCTCTCATCGCAACGGGGAGCCCGTTTGAGGACGTGCCGATGCGAGGCGGGGCCCGGCGCATCGGACAGGCTAACAACGTGTTTATTTTTCCCGGAGTTGGCCTTGGGGCAGTGGTCAGTGGTGCCTCACAGATAACCGACGGCATGATCGCAGCGGCCGCAGTAGCCCTTGCCGATAGCCTGACCAGCACGGAGCTGTCGGATAGCTGTCTGATGCCGGAAGTAACAAGATTGTGGGACGTAAGTGGCGAAGTCGGACTTGCGCTCGCCAATCAGGCCGTGATGGATGGCGTTGCCAAAAAAATAAGTTCGGATGAAATGCAGGCGAAGATCGATGCGTATCGGTGGGTCCCCGAGTATCCGGAATTTGTTTAGCCTCACTTTGAGCGCTACCAGATCAGTTAAAAAAGGGAGAAAGGAACTTGACGAGCGAATCTCTGGCGGCATCTGCAACGATGTGCTTCGCCTGTGGAGTGGACAACCCAATCGGGCTGCGAATCCGTTTTCAAATGCGGGACGGCAAATGTACCGGCGTCTTTACGCCGGACGAGAATCATGTCGGATACAAGAACACGGTGCACGGCGGGATAATCTATTCGGCGCTGGACGACGTGATGGCGAACGTTCTCTATCTGCAGGATATGAAGGCACATACTGCGAAGTGCGAGATCCGCTACCGCAAGCCGCTCGAAGTCGGCCAGACGATTAATCTCACTGGCTGGATAGCACAGGAACGCCGCCGTCTGGTCGTTTTGAAAGGTGAAGCCAGAACCGCTGCCGACGATATTTTGATCGCTGATTGCGAAGCGAGTTTCATGCTTGCCTGAATTGCCGCTTCAGGAATTCTTCTTCTGTTTCGCAAGGACTTTTGAATGTCACTACCTGCTTCACTCACAGGCACGCTCCGCATTCCGCTCATAGGAGCACCGATGTTTATCGTGTCAGGGCCGGAGCTGGTCCTGGCTCAGTGCAAAGCGGGTATCGTTGGCGCGTTTCCTGCGTTAAACGCCCGGCCGGAGTCCATGCTGGATGAGTGGTTGTCGAAAATCACTGAGGAGCTTGCGAACGTCTCCGCATCCAACGGGCCCGTCGCACCATTCGCGGTCAACCAGATCGTTCACCAGAGCAACGATCGGCTCGAACATGACATGGAATTGTGTGTCAAGCACAGTGTTCCGATCGTTATTACCAGCCTGCGACCGCCGGCAAGGATTGTCGATGCGGTTCACAGCTATGGCGGCGTGGTTTTTCATGACGTAATAAACGTTCGTCACGCGCGTAAAGCGATCGAACAGGGTGTTGACGGTATTATTGCAGTTTGCGCAGGGGCGGGCGGGCACGCCGGCACAACGAGTCCATTCGCACTGGTCAAAGAGATTCGGGAGTTTTTCGACGGCACGATTATCCTTTCCGGCAGCATGAGCTGCGGCAATGACGTACTGGCAGCGCAGGCGATTGGCGCGGATCTCGCCTACATAGGAACCCGGTTTATCGCGACCGAAGAGGCCAATGCGCCGGCGGCGTACAAGGAAATGATCGTTGACAGCACAGCCAAAGACATTGTGTATACGTCTCTTTTTTCCGGCGTACACGGGAGCTACTTGCGGGACAGCATCGCCAAGCTTGGCCTGGATCCCGACAATTTGCCCGAGGGCGACAAATCGACAATGGACTTTGGCGGCGGCGATGGCTCAAAAGCCAAGGCCTGGATAGATATCTGGAGTGCTGGTCAGGGCGTCGGCAGTGTTCATGACATCCCAAAAGTCGCTGATCTGGTCGCGCGCATGGAGCAGGAATATATGAGTGCACGCCAGCACTTGAATATCGCGTAGCGTCAGGTCAACAGGACTTTCTGATATGCACATCGCTTTTCTGTCTTACGTATTTGTTGCGAATCGCGGCGCGTGGTAGCTGTCGGGTTCTGCGGCAGCCGCCTGTGTCTCTGTCACGCAGCTTGCATTTGCAACTCTCGCACCAGACACTGGGCACCAGTGAGCCAGGCCGTTAAGCGGACGGCGGTGCAATAGTGGAGACAAGTTTGAAGGCGACACTGATCAACGCGGCAATGGTCGGTTCGGGAGGCTTCATCGGTGCTCTGGCGCGATACGGTCTCAGCGGTCTGGTACACCGGCAAGTCCCTTTCGCGACCTTCCCGTACGGAACCGTGGCAGTCAACCTCATGGGCTGCTGCGCTATCGGAGTGATCGCCGGACTCGCTGAGTCCCGGCAGCTGTTCGGGCCGGAGTTCCGTACCTTCGCTCTCATCGGACTTCTTGGTGGCTTCACGACATTCTCGACCTTTGGCTACGAGACGTTTGCGATGCTCCGCGACGCTGAATACCTTCGGGTGGCCGCGAACGTCGGGGTACACGTCATCCTCGGTCTGGCTTTGGTGTGGCTGGGCTACGCATTGACAACACTCAGGTAGGCTGACCATGATTCTTCCGAAGCAGGGCAAGCTCCTCCGCATCTTCATCGGGGAGAACGACAGACACGAGGGACTGCCGCTTTACGAGTGGATCGTTCGCCAGGCGCGGGAAAATGGCCTGGCTGGCGCAACGGTGCTACGAGGACTCGAGGGTTACGGCGCCCACAGCCGGCTACACAAAGCGAAGATCCTGCGCCTGTCGAGTGATCTTCCGCTCGTGGTCGAGATCGTCGATACCGAGGAGAAGATACAGTCGTTTCTGCCACTCATCGATGACGCCGTAAGTGAAGGTCTGGCGACTGTGGAGAGAGTTGAAGTTCACTTCTACAGATCCGGAAACCTGAATAGGTAACCGGTGCGGACTGACCGGCTCGCAACAGCCTGCAGCGGGCGACGCCGAGCAATGGAAAGCCGAATGTGGGCGGTCCGATTGTGAGGGATCATTAATGCATTTCTGTATAGTCGTTAACTTCGACAAGTGCTGGCGCTGTTTTGTCCGCACTGTGCCAGATGTCTCCCAGTAGCCCATATGCGTCGCGGGATGTCGTCGTATCGCCGCTTCGAGCGGCGGCACGCGCCAATCCTAGCAGTGAATTAGTGCGCAACTTGCTGCGCGTCAGTTGGTCCTCATACGCAAGAGCTGCCTCTTCATCGTCACCAAGTTCCAACAGAACATCGCCTAACAGCTCCGCGGTGGGTTTAGAGATTCGCGGAGGACCATAACGGAATGGCATGCTAGCTTGCATTTGTGTAGCTTGACGCGCCAGGTTCAGCGCTTTCTCCTCGTTACCTTCCGCCATTGCGATTACGGTTCCGACCTCTAATTTCAAAATGTCGATTTCTTTTTGTACCAGGATGATTTCCGGGTTGGCGTCGCCACCGGTATGTATCTCTGCTCTTAATTCGCGCGCTTTGTCGAGCTGACCAAGTTTTGCCGCAGCAAACGCGCGTGCGAAAGTATAGTGCGGGATTTGCACATCGGCGTCTGCGGGCGCAAGCCATTTGTCGGCTTGGTCCCACAGCTCGGTATCGATCAGATAGCGTGCGTACATCGCGCCATAGTAGTCTGGCTCACGAGGCAAGGGGGCATTGCTGATACGCTCACGCGCCATCCACAGCATCTCCCGTGCGTCGTCCAGACGACCCTGCTGCAAACGACCATAGAGAAGCCAGTAGCGG
Organism: Pseudomonadota bacterium; assembly: GCA_022572185.1. GTDB lineage: Bacteria > Pseudomonadota > Gammaproteobacteria > Steroidobacterales > Woeseiaceae > JACZWL01. Next base: position 8,097 of record JACZWL010000033.1, read on the forward strand.
TGATGCCACGCTTCCCGGCTCCGAGCCCCTTCGCCAACGGTCTTCGCGGATTCGACACTCAGCGCCGTCACATTGGCGGCGATCATATCGTCCCACAGGCCGAGTGCGACATAAATATGGGACGTCATGTGCTGTGCGTGTGCAGCACCGACGGCAATTTTCCCGTATGCCCGCGCCATGGGCAGGCCAAGGATGGCGTGAACCGGATCATCATAAGAGTGAATCAGATAATGTGCAGCACCCGGATGCGAGCGGTTTGCGTCCCACACCGGCGTCAGGATCGCTGCAGCCTGCATATAGCTTGCGTAATCCCGGTTCGCACTACCGACCCCAAGGACGGAAAGCCCGTAAAATACTCTGGCTTCAGGATCGTCAGGGTACGCCATGTGCAGTTGGCGCATTGCATTCCGATAGTGGATGTCCCGTTCCAATTTACCAAGATCTTTCGTTTCCTCAGTCATGCCGAAGAGAACCTCCGCAGCTCTGACATAGTCTTTTTCGCGCTGGGTTGGTGCCATGTCGGCGCGTTCTTCAGACGTATTGCCAAGCCTGTTCAAAACGTCCTGGGCGGCTTGCTGGGATTGGACTCGCCAAAGGGAATGATGATTCGTCATCGCTTCACCCCAATAGGCCAATGCGAATTTCGGATCAATGGCCTGCGCCTGCTGAAACGCGCGAGCCGCGAGGTCATACTCGAAACTGTGCATGTACAGGACACCGCGGATGAACTCAGGCTTTGCGACCGGCGCGCCGGACGTTGGAAATTCGATCTCTCCGAGCAAGACTTCATCTGCCGATAAGATCGATGGCCATGAAGATACAAAAAGGAACAATAGCGAAGCTGTGATCCAGATCCGTACACATTGCAGGTTTGGCATTGATTGAATCCTCTTGTCGTTCAAGTAACTACGAATTCTACAGTCTGATAATGTGACGAGTTACGGTAGGGATTCAGTGCTTCAACCGACGGCGTATTGGTTTAGTACTATTTTAATCGCAGTGATGTCCGCGTTCACATCCCCCTATTTGAAGCTCCCGATTTGGTTGCACTTCGCGCCACATCGTACACCAACCAAGACCTTCAGCAACTTCTGGTTGCCGCCGACTTCTGCCTGTCACGACATCGTTTTTCCAGTCGGTTGAGTAACCGCTCCTAGGCGATAGCAGGCTGTTGAGTGCGATCGAATGTGACACTGTTCGTATCGTCAGGATTGAGTCATCACGACTTGGCTGACGTTTCCAAAATCGAAAAAATCTGCTCGATCCAGTCAAGGTGCTCAGGCTTCATCAGGCAGGAACGGAGACAGGTAATTGTTTCCTCGTCACCAGTTAATTCAGGCCAGTAATGTCTGGCCATATTCGCGGGCAATTCGATGAGCGCGAGGTGGAGATTCTGTGTCGCTGCACGAGCAAATATTTCCCTGGCATTGCGGCTTGAATCAGTAATGTCATCGCCGTTTGCCGCATAAACAACGATGTCGATCTCAGGCATCATCAGGCATTTGAAAGAATCGCTTTGGTCGAGTCGTTGCCACAGCGCCCGAGCCGCGAGGAGGCACTTGTCCAGCGACCGCGCAAACTCGCCACCTGGGTTCATCGGCAGCAGTTTCTGCGTGGCCCAAAGCGCCACGGCAGATGCGCCGGCACGCGAACACTCGAGGCTGATTTCGCCGAGATGCAAATCGTCCGAGGTGAAATAAGTATATGGCGAGTCGTGCTTGTACAAATTGCCGACGGCGGGGTCGCAGAAAAGGATGCAGCCACAGCCGTAGGGCTGCAGTCCATGCTTGTGCGGATCGATGACGATCGAATCGACCTCGCGAATTCTGTCGAATGCCCGCCTGGCATCTGCGCCAAGTTTGCTCGCGATGTGAAAATAGCCGCCGTAAGCGGCATCGACATGGATTCTGAATTCATGTTTGTCACGCAGGCCGAGAATCTCCGGGAGTGGGTCGATCGCGCCGACGCCTGTCGTCCCCAGGGTGACGACGACGGTTCCGACATCGCCGTTCGAAAGCAATTTCTCGAGCGAATCGACATCCATCCTGCCGTCCGCAGACACGGCAGCTTCGTCGAACGCGAGTGAAAGGACATCGCTGATGCGCGCGTGCGTGTAGTGCGTTTGCTCCGATGCAACAATTTTCTTGCCCGGATGCAGGCGGCCGGCGACCCAGAGCGCCTCCAGGTTTGCCATCGTGCCACCGCCGCAAATGTGGCCAAGGGGTTTTTCCCAACCGAACATCGAGCCAAGATTGGCGATGCATTCTTTTTCCATGGCCGAACTGGCGATGCCGCCATCCAGCGCGTGGTTGTTCGGGTTTAGCCACAAAGACATCGCATAGGCCAGCCTTGCAACAGGGTGCGGAGGCTTCAACATTTGCCCGGCATACAAGGGGTGGTGGTAAGGGAAATTCTCCTGCATTTTTTTCGCCGCCTCGTTGAGAACGGCGCCGATCGCTGCATAATCGTGATCCGGCCCGAAATCGGGAAGATCGGAGAAGCCCTTTGCCAGGGTGTCCAGGGATTTCCTCAGGGTCTCGATCTCGGCAAGGTCGAACATCATCAGAATATTTTCATCGGCTGAATTGGCAGGCAGCTTACCCTAACATGACGGTAAACTATGTCTTCACTTGTCAAAGGAATTCCGGACTGATGGATCTGCTTGCCCTGGCCGTACCGTTCTTTTTGCTGGCATTGCTGCTCGAACTCATCGTGGACCGCGTCCGCAGCACCGGCTATTACCGAATGAATGATGCGATCAACAGCCTGAGCGCGGGCACCCTGAGCACGACCTTCGGCTACTTCACCAGGTTCGCCCAGGTATTCATCTGGGGTTACGTGTTACAGAATTTCGCGCTCTTGCGGATGGATTACGCCTGGTTCGATTATTCGCCGCAGGGCCTCGCACTGTGGGCCGTAGCCCTGATTGGATGGGATTTCTGCTACTACTGGGCGCATCGCTACGGGCACGAGGTTTCCATTCTCTGGGCGGCGCATGCCGTGCATCACCAGAGCGAGGACTACAACCTGTCCACAGCATTGCGGCAGACGAGCAGCAGCTTCCTGTTCAACTGGATTTTCTTTTTGCCGCTTTTCCTGATCGGTTTTCCGATTGAGGTGCTTGCGACCGTCAATGCACTCGATTTGATCTATCAGTTCTGGGTACATACGCAGCATGTCGGCAAACTGGGCTGGGTTGATCGGGTTTTCGTGACGCCGTCCAATCACCGCGTGCATCACGCCCAGAACGAGCGCTATATCGATCGCAACTATGGTGGCATCTTCATACTGTGGGATCGTATGTTCGGCAGTTTTCAGGAAGAGCTGGACGCCGACCCCGTGGTTTTCGGCGTTCGAAAGCCCCTGGCCAACTGGAATCCGTTCTGGGCGAATATACAGGTGTATGCCTACCTGTGGTTCGATGCCGTGCGCACCAGACGCTGGAGGGACAAGATCGGCATCTGGTTTCACCGCACAGGCTGGCGCCCGGCGGATGTCGAGGCTTTGTACCCGAAACGGTCGACGGAGCTGGCCGCGTTCCGCAAGTTCGACCCTGACATCAGCACAGCAATGCGCCGTTATGTACTGGGCCAATTCCTGGTCACGATCCTCGGCGTATTGGCAATCGCGAAGTTTTACGCGGAGCAGGGCGCAAGCACGGTGCTGGTGCCATGCCTGCTGCTCTGGGCGACGCTTTACACGCTTGGCCTTTTCACCGAAGCTCGCTCGTACGCGGTGAGGTTCGAGCTTATTCGCCTGCTGATGATCGTGCCTTTGAGTGTCGCCGCAATGCTGGCTACTTCACTCATCATTGAGAGCGCTGATGGAGCGTGGCTGATTGCCGGGATATATAGTCTCAGCTCTGTCGCGGTGCTGGAGATTGCAACCGCCAACAAGCACAGGCAAGCAAAAATGACAGACAATAATTAATATAAAACAATTGTTTATCATATTTTTCCAGAATATTTCTAACTTGAACTTCCGATGCAGCGACGAAGGTTTCTAAAAGCAGTCCTGGCAGGCGTGTTGTTGGTTGCCGCCGGGATTCGCAGCCGTTTTGTGGCTGCGTCCGCGAAATCCTTGTTTCTTCACGGCATTGCCAGCGGTGATCCGACGGCTGACAGCGTCATCCTGTGGACGCGGGTCAGCGTTGCTTCCTCGCAAGCCGTCGAGGTGAACTGGCGCATAGCTGAAGACCGGCAAATGACGCGGATTGTGGCGAGTGGAGATACGCGTGCCGACGCAGCGAAAGATTTCACAGTCAAGGTTGATGCAGGTGGGCTACCGGCCGGCAGTACGCTGTTCTATCAGTTTACGGTAGCGGACCAACGATCCGCGGTCGGGCGAACACGCACCTTGCCGACCGGAGCTGTCGATATCGCGAAACTTGCAGTTGTCTCATGTGCCAACCATCCCGCCGGCTTTTTCAACGTTTATCGTGAAATCGCCGGGCGATCGGATCTGGATGCTGTCGTGCACCTCGGGGATTACATCTACGAATACGGACTCAATGGTTACGCCTCGGACAATGCCGAGGCTTTGGGACGTATTCCGGAACCCGTGACAGAGTTGCGCAGCTTGCTGGATTACCGTCTGCGGCACGCGCAATACAAGAGAGACCCGGACTCACAGGCAATGTTGGCGAGCCTGCCATTGATCGCGGTCTGGGATGATCACGAGATCGCTGATAACGCATGGCGCAAAGGCGCAGAAGGCCATCAGGAAGATGACGGCGATTGGAATGCCAGGCGCAATGCTGCCATCCAGGCCTACTTTGAATGGATGCCCATACGCGGCAGGCCGCGCGGCAGCAGAACCAGAATCTTCAGGGAATTCCGCTACGGTGACCTGGCGAGTCTCATCATGCTCGACACCCGATTGTATGGACGCGATCGACAGCCGAACGCGGGTCCGGATGTTGATGAGGAATCCATCGAGTCGGCACTGGATGACCCGAAGCGGCGCATGTTGGGTCGCAGGCAGGAACGCTGGCTTCGCCGCCGTTTAAAGAATGCCTCGGACACGACCTGGCAGGTACTGGGGCAGCAGGTGCTTGTGACGGAATTGATTAGTGCGAACCTCGAACCACTGGTGGATCCGAACGGACCCAGTTCGATCCCGAAGGAACTCTTGCAGAGTATCATCGAGCGGAGCAAGCGCAACACGCCCAGTGTATTGGACGCCTGGGACGGCTACCCGCTGGCGCGCGAGGATTTGTACGCCGACCTCGGCAGGTACGCCACTAATCCGGTTGTTTTGAGTGGGGATTTCCATACGAACCTGGCCGCCAACCTGATCCCGAAAGATGCTGACCAGCCTGTGGCGGTCGAGTTCATGACCGGGACGGTGTCATCTCCCGTACTTGCCGATGTCTTTCCTGAATACGAGCCGAATTCAGTCAGGGATGCCACGCTCGAGCAAAATCCGTCAGTAAAGTACCTGGACACCAAACACCGCGGATGGCTGTGCCTGACGCTGACAAAGGAGCGATGTAGCGGCGACTGGTACTTGATCGACAACATTCTCAGCCGCGATTACAAAAGCTGGCATGCCAAAACGCTGAGCGTTCGCGCGGGTGAGATCGGGAAGGGACTTCAGGCGTAATGCCCCGGGCACAAATCTCGCGAGCTCAGGCACGGAGAATTGCCCTCGCGGCACAGGGATTCGACAGAAAGCGACCAAAGTCTGCCGGCGACATTCGGCATATTCGCAAGACCATCAATCAAATCGGCCTGCTCCAGCTCGATTACGTCAATGTCCTGATACCGGCCCATTATCTGATTCTCTACTCCCGGCTGGGGGCTTATCCGATTCAGCGATTACATGAGCTCGTGTATCGCCGCAGAGAATTCATCGAACAGTGGGCGCACGAGGCCTCGATAGTGCCTGTGGATGTCTGGCCACTGCTGCGGCACCGGCGGGACGAGTTTCGGCCTTATCCCAACAGCCCGATCATGAAACTCCGCGGCCGAAGCGGGTATCTGAAGCAGGTACTGAAAATCGTCAAAGCCCGTGGCCCTGTTACAGCGAGTGACCTGCCACCTGTGCCGGGTCCGAAGCGCAAAGCCGGTGACTGGCACCGATCCGTGCCGCGTTGGGCTCTTGATTATCATTTTCATTCCGGCTCACTCGCTGTAGCAGACCGCTTGCCGAATTTTCAGCGCGAGTACGACTTGTCTGAACACCTGATTGACAGCGAGCATTTTCAGGAATGCGTGACACGCGACGATGCCCAACGCGAACTACTACGGCGCGCAGCATGCGCTTGTGGTATCAGCACAGTGAGAGACCTGGCCGACTACTACCGCATGCCGGGGCAAGAAGCTTCAGTTCGCGTCAGAGAACTGGTAGAGGAGGGCGCGTTACACGAAGTCAAGGTCGAAGGGTGGTCGGAGACTGGCTATCTTTCTGAGTCAGCGCGCATTCCGAGAACGATCAAGGCGTCTTCGATTTTGTCGCCATTTGATCCGCTCATCTGGTTCCGACCGCGTGCGGAGCGGCTGTTTGATTTCCACTATCGAATCGAGATCTATGTGCCGGCAAGCAAACGTAAGTGGGGCTATTACGTCCTGCCATTTCTGGTGGACGACAGAATCGTGGCGCGTGTGGATCTAAAGGCTGACCGCAAGAATAAGCGGCTGCTCGTTCTTGCCGCGCATGAGGAAGCGGACATAAACGCCAAAACAACTGCAGCAAAGCTTGCGGAAGAACTGACAAATCTCGCCACCTGGCTCGACCTGGAATCGGTGCGCGTGTCTCGCCGCGGATCGTTTGCGAGAACGCTGGCCGCAGCCACAAAAGAGTTGTCTAGTCAGGGGCTTTCGTATACTCGTCGATGACGTCCTCGATCGCCGCGCTGCAGACCGCGCAAAAAAGTTCTGTGCGGGTAAACATGATGCAGTTCAGAGCGGGACGGTAGAATCCTTTCGCCTGATAGTTCGCACCTTCGAAAGCTCCGATATCATCACGATAATCAGCCGTCGAGAACAGCTTCTCCGCAAATTCCTGATTCGCGCGGAAGAGCTCGTTCATTTCCGACTCCGGGCGGTTTTCTTCGCGCATTTTCTTGCGTATAGCCTGATATGCCAGAGAATGTTTTTCATACGCTTCCTTTGGCCACGGTGTCGGCAGGGGAGTTTCTTTCCCGACTAGGTGCCGCCACTTCAATTTCGCCGGGGCTTCGAGAGCGGTCACATTGGGCTCGTACGGCTCCTCGATTTGCTGCGGAGCTTCGTAAGCTACTGAACTCGTGTAGTACTCGTCGGCAAGACCCGCGAAATGGTGGCCGAATTCATGCACGAAAACATACGGCGCCCAGTCGCTGTCGGCCGCGACCGTGCCATACAAGCCGTAAATGCCACCGCCGCCATATATCTCGCTCTTGACGAGTATTTCGACGAAATCGTAAGGCGCCGACGATGCGATTCTACGGAATGCCTTGTTATCGGTCGTCAACACGTAACGCTCGCTGCGAAATGCATCATAAGTTGCGCCGAGTGGTGTATCGCGGTAAACGCCGGTGGACGGTCGCGAGACCCCCGATTGTGCGGCGGAGGGTGCGAGCGCCCACACATTGAAATCGGACCGGCGTTCTTTGAATGGTGACGTCGCAAACAGAATCTCGGTCAGTTCTCTTGCTTTGGCAAGGAACTCGTCCCCATCGGCTGCGGTGTAGCCGTCACCGAGTATGAGCAGATCCACCTTAGTTGCCGGGTCGCCATTTTCTTCTATGACAATGACCTGGTCAGTATATGCGGCAGACTCCTGATGGACGAGGTAGTCATTGGGATCTATTCGTGCCCGCCAGACTTCTTCGAACTTATTTCCTTCGCCGCGTTTCTTGATAATGACATCGAATGGTCGCGACTGTGCAGGGAAACGCAGCGACTCGTGGTACGTCCGGTTGATCTCTCTGGCTTCTGCGGTAGTCTCCCATTCGCCATAGATGCTGCTGAAACTACGCGACCAGGCGACTTCGCCTGAGTCGGGATCTACGACAGCAAACGCATACTTGCCGCGAAACGTCGAGTCGATCGGCTGCAGCATATTACCGGGCCAGGGCAGAGGCTCCAGGACGACCTGATCGAGGCTGAACAGTTCGAGGTTACGGTTGCCTGTGTGATAGAAATCAACGCGCATCGTTTGCGGTTGATCGGCCAAAGATACCTGGCCAAGAACAACAGACAGCAGAATTATGGTCAGACAGCTTCCAGGCATGATAGTCCTCGACGTGTAATAAAAAAAATTTCGTGGTCAGAGCGCTGGCCCCATCCGTATCGGAGACCCGTCAAAAAACCGGCTGAGTCTGAAAGGCCTGATATCGATGCCGCTATCCTTGCCGGTCAGCATGCCGGCGGCTGCCTTGCCTACACCGGGGCCGATGCCGAAGCCGTGACCGCTTAGACCCGTCGCAATGAAAAAGCCGGGCAGACGCTCCTCGGGGCCGATGACCGGCACCACATCCGGCGTCGTCTCGATCATGCCGGCCCATGTCTCCACGAAGGCCGTGTTTTTCAATGCGGGGAAAACCTCATTGAGATTCTTTCGTATACGTCTGAGCGTTCTCCGACTCGGCGCCGGGTTCAGCACGCGTTGTTTCTCGAACGGCGATTCACGGTCCAGGGCCCAGCGTACCGGTGTTGCCAGTTCCGTGAAAAAATCTCCGTTAATCGTCAGTCCCATCGAGCCGAACTCCTGCTTCAGGGCCGGTAGAAACTTGAAGGCGAATCTGAAGGTCGACGGGGTGATCGGGTGCAGCAGGTTTCCGCCGCCGTGAGCCACCGTGTAGCCGCCATCCTGACGCCGGCGAATCGCGACTCGCTTATCAAAGCATTGTCCGTCCAGTATCTTTGGACCCGGTGCGGTGCGTGCGACAGTTCCTTTGACCTTCAACTGCGGTAGCGATATTCCGAGTGAGCGACAGAACATCGATGACCACGCACCCGCCGCGCAGAGTACCGCCGAGGTCTTAATCGTGCCGTGCTCGGTCACGACCGCTGATACGCTACCTGCCTCGGTCTCGAGACCCCGGACGGCGCAGCCGGTCAGTATCGTCGCACCAAGCCGGCTGGCAACCCGGGCGATCGCCGCCGCTGCCTTGTGTGGCTCGGCACGCCCATCGCTTGCCGTGTACAGTGCTCCCGGCCACGTCTGCGATGTATTCTCAATGTGATTGGCCAATTCGTCTCCCTGAACGACACGCGTATCCAGCTCGAACTCCCTGGCCGTGGACATCCAGCTCTCATATTTTTCCACGTCCTTCTTTGTAGCGGCGAGGAAATAACAGCCGCCCTCCGTGTAACCGACGTCTTCGCCGGTCTCTTCCTCGAAACTTCGCCAGATGCGGTGGCTCTCGATCATCATGGGCAGTTCGCGAACATCGCGGCCCTGTTTGCGAATCCAGCCCCAGTTGCGGCTCGACTGTTCTCCGGCGATGTGTCCCTTTTCGCAGAGCACGACATTCACGCCATCCTGCGCCAGGAACCAGGCTGTCGATACGCCGACGATGCCGCCGCCGATAATGACGATATCGGCCGATGCCGGACATGTTGACGGCGGCTCAATCGGTTTGCTCCAGGTATCTGATACTGCGTTCATGCATCTATGCCCTTCGGTGGAGCAGCACGATCCAACCGCAATGTGTGCAGCAGGGCATTACGAATTCGGTGATCACGAAGGCGCATAAACGTGCGGAACAATACCGGAACAAGAAACAAGGTAAGTGTCGTTGCGACAAGAAGTCCGAATACTATGCTCGTTGCAACGGGACCCCAAAGAAGCGATTTTCCGCCAAGGCCAGCAGCAAGCGAAAACAGGCCGGCAATGGTTGTCAACGTTGTTATCAGGATAGGAATCACGCGCCGCCGCGCTGCGTACATGATAGCGTGCAGTGGTCGCATGCCGTCTGCTATCCGCGTGTTCGCCGCAGCGATCAGCACAATCGCAGCGTTGACGGCGATGCCGGTCAACGCGACGATTCCATAAATGGTATACAAGCTCAAGGTCTGCTGCGTTACAAAAAGACCGAATACGACGCCGGTGAATGCCATCGGTACCGTCACAATGATCAGCATCGGCTGAAAATAGCTCCTGAACTGGGTTGCCAGAACCAGATAGATGAGGCCGAGCCCGAACAGGAACAGAATAAGCATCGAGTCAAGGCTTTCCTGAATGTCATCGAATGCGCCCGAGAAATCAAGATCAGTCGCCGGGTACTGTGAGCGGATCTTTTGCCACTCGCTCTTGATAAAATTGTTGGCAACCAGCGTATTCACAAGCAGTGAATTCAGATCGGCTGCAACCGTAATCGAGCGGCGATAGTTGTATCTCCGGATCGTACCGCTGCTACGGCCGACGCTCGTGTCGGTGAGCGCACGAAAGGTCGTTGTAGCGCCGCTCGGCAGGACAAACGGATCATCAAGAACGGTACTGATATCCTGCACGACACGCCGGGGCCCGCGAACTCGCAGTTCGACTTTCTCACCTCCGTGACGTGTGAATCCGACGATCTCTCCGTCCATATGCAGTCGCAATAAGCGAGCGATTGTGCCGGGGTTTGTACCAGCCTGTCTTACTGCCCGTTCGTCAAGGTTGAGCGTCAGTTCCAGGCGCCCGGGAACGTCGTTGTCTTCGACATTTTCCGCGCCATCAATGCGCCTCACGATTTCCTTGACGGCATCTGTCGCCGCGCGTAATTCTTCGAAGTCATCGCTTCGAACTTTGACACTGACGTCTCTTGTTGTCGGTGGCCCTTGTACCATTTTGAAGTAGGTGATTTCGGCATCACCCGCAGCTTCTGATGCGGCTTCCCGAATGGCATCCACAATCTCAGACACGCTGCGGCCGTCCCGCGTTTTGGGTTGGAGAGATACCTGAATCTGCCCATACTGATCACCGAAGAGGGCTTCTTCCCGAAGAAACTTGACGCCGCTGATCGCCGTGCTTGCGCGGAGTTCGTAATCATGAATCAACGGGCGGATTCTTTGCTCGACGCGCTCGGTCTGCGCCAGTGTACCTTCGATTGGTGAATCCGCAGGCATATCGACGTTCACATAAAACAGCCGTATGGGATCATTGGTGAAAAACTCGATTCTCACCTGATCCGTCAAGAGCATTGCGATCGACAATGCAAAAGCGACGGCACTGGCAAAAAAGAAACGCTTTGGCCGGCGAAACACATAAGCCAGCGCACGCGTGTACTTGACGCGTACCTTGTGTGTATAGCGCGAACGCCAGTCCTTCAAATGATCTGATGGCGAAAGCGTGGTCTTGGTCGAATTGATGACGTGTGACGGAAGAATCCAGAATGCCTCGACAAGACTCACCAACAGTCCAACCGTCACGACGAGCGGAATAATGAACATGAAATCGCCGAGTATGCCGGGCAGCAGCATCAGGGGAGTGAATGCGCATATCGTTGTAAGAACAGCGGAGGTAACCGGCTTACCGACTTCACGAAGGGAGTCGATTGCTGCAGTCAAGACCTCCTGGCCTCTCTGCAATCGATAGTAAAGTGCCTCGACGACGACGACGGCGTCATCGACAAGCATTCCGAGCACGATGACGATGCCAAGCAGAACGGCGACGTTGACCGTGTTACCCATAATGTTTAATACCCAGAATGTCCCTGCGATAGAAAACACAATGCCGAGCGTAACGAACGACGCAATTCGTAAGCCCAGGAACAACCAGCAAACGCCGAGCACCAGGAACAGGCCAAGCCCCGCATTGCGCTGCATGACTTTGAGTGCTTGCCTGGTCTTCTCCGTCTGATCGTCGGAGAGCACCATGCTTATTCCTGTGCCCGCCAGCATTTCGTTTTTCTCATCGACATACGCGTTAATCCGGTCGACGAGATCCAGCGTGTTCGTGAAGCTGACTTTGGTGATCGACATCGAAATGGCAGGCCGGCCTTCGAAGCTGATGGCCTGACGCGCTTCTTCGTGGCCGCGTCGGACAGTAGCGATCTGATCCAGCGGAAACTTGTTTTGCGGGGCAGCAGGGGGAGAAACCATGAAGTTGGCGAGGTCTTCAGGCTCGGCTGTCTTGCCCCGTACGCGAACCAGCCAGGCTTCAGTCGCAACATTTATCTTCCCCGCCGAAATGTCTTGAAACGACTCTCGCAGCTGATCTGCAACATCGGCCGCAGTGAGCCCGCGTGAAGCCAGGGCGCGCGGATTGATTTCGACCTGCAACTCGGGCTCATTGAAGCCGAATGCCTGCACGCGATCGACGCCCGCGATTCGCTCCAGTTCTTCCTTGATCAACTTGCCCTGGCGCCGCAAGCTTTCATCATCCGCCTGACCGACAACAACGACCATCGCAGTCGGAAAGCCGTTTGAGCTCGTTATTTCGAGAACGTACGGATCTTCTATGTCCTCCGGCAGCTCGTCGTTCGCCTTGCTTTGAATCTCCCGTCTTACGTCGGTAACCCGTTTATCGAATTCTCTTGCCGAAAGCTCGCGGAAACGGACAAAGATGTCCGACATGCCTTCCCGCGAGGTGCTGGCAACGAACTTGATGTCCTGGACGTTTCGCAGCGCGTCTTCGAGCGGACCAGTGACCAATTGCTCTACGTCGGCGGCGGCCGCGCCCGGTAAAAACGTGTTGATGCTGACGACATTGAAGTTGATTTCCGGGTCCTGCTCTCTCGGCATTTGGATGAAGGACAAGAAGCCCATCACCAGGACCACGGAAAAAAGAATGTTAACCAGCGGATGGTTGGTCAGGAGAGTCCGTGCAAATTTCATTCGCGGGAAATTGACAAGCTGTCACCGTCCTGCAGCCGCGCCTGGCCTCGCACGACGATCAAGGTATCAGGCGGCAGATCGACAAGTGCCGGCCTGCCTTCCTGTGCTCCGGGTATCGCAACGAAACGAGCCGTGTCGCTGGCTGCAACGAAAACGCCAAGCGACGTGCCACGCTGAACGATCTGCGCGACCGGCACAAGACCGGTGGCCTCGTTCCAGACCAGTTCACCAGTGAGTCCGATGAGCGCAGGATCACCTGAGAATTTGAACCTTGCACGCAGAATTCTGGTATCCGTTTCAATGACACTCGACAGCCGGGAAAGTTTGACGTGCCACTCGCGGCCCTGGCTCACAAAGCGCAGCTCGGAAACCGCTGGCAACTGCACCGCATAGCGCGGGTCGATTTCAGCGTCAATTTCCCGGCCGTCGGTCTGCACGATGGTCATGAGGGCCGTACCCGGCATCGCATAGCTGCCGACCTGGGCCTGCCTCTGGACAACAGCGGCATCGAAGGGCGCCTTGATGCTGGTCCGCGACAGGGCCAGGTCCTGGATACTGACAAGAACTTCCTGCTCCTGATGATTTGCCTCCAGGACTGCGAGGTCGGTCTGTCTCTCCAGCAATTCGTCATCGGAGATGAAATTCTTCTCGAGCAACTCTTCGGCTTTGTTCAATCGGTAAATCGCCCGGGCTATCTGGGCCTTCAACGCGGCCAGGCGAGCCTTGGCTTGTGCCAGCATCAGGCGATTGTTGTCGTCGTCGAGTATGACCAGCGTATCGCCTTTCCGCAGCGTGTCGCCGACATCCACCGGGACATCCTTGATCAACGCAGTCACCTCAGACGTGACCACCGCCCGATTCGCCGAAATCACGGTGGCCGGCGCCCGCAGCTCCTTATCGACCAGCAGGTCGCCCAGGTACTGCACAGTGACCGGCACCGGGTCGGCCGCATTCGTGCTGCCCGCGACCAGTACTAAGGTGATGAATGTTAGGAACCTTATTGCCATATTCAATAAATGCCCGCTCGATCTGAACCCTCCCGGTACCACGGGACATTTGACCTGGAAAGGAGAACTTGCTTGTATTGAGCCGCCCGCTGGGGGCAACGTTTCATTATACCTTCCGGAGTGTCAATGATGAGTAATCGACGGGCAGATTCTTTAGCCGTGCAATTAGTAACTGTAATGCTCCTGCAGGCGCTTTCGGCGGTCACCGCCAATGCTGCAGAATATGGGCTGGACCAGGCGACCAGTGCCGCACTCGACAGCGCCATAGGCGGGGAGCATCGAAGCGCCGCAAACCGGGCGCGGGACAAGTATCGCCATCCGAAGCAGACGCTTGCATTTTTCGGCTTTCGATCGGACATGACGGTGGTGGAAATCTGGCCCGGCGGCGGCTGGTATACGGAAATACTGGCGCCGGCGCTTAAGGAAAACGGCACGCTTTATGCCGCGCAGTACAGCGTAAATCCGCCACGTGCCTACCAGCGACGGTATTTCGGCGAATTCCTTACCAAGGCCGGAAAGGCACCCGATGTATATGGCGATGTCATCATCACCGCCCTCGATTTTCCGCACGAGCTCGAAATTGCGCCTCGCGGCACGGCCGATCTCGTGCTTACGTTCCGCAACGCGCACAACTGGGTTGGGCAGAGCTATCCAAAAGTAGCGGCGCAAGTGGCTTTCAAGGCGATGTATGACGCCTTGCAACCCGGCGGCGTTCTCGGCATTGTCGATCACCGCTGGCCGGATGCCGATGACGAAGATCCAGGCTCGGCCAACGGCTATATATCGGAAAAGCGATTGATCGCGTTCGCCGAGCAAGCCGGATTCGAATTTGCGGGACATTCCGACGTCAACCGCAATCCCAGGGATACGCATGACCATCCTGAAGGCGTCTGGACCTTGCCGCCAACACTGGCGCTTGGCGACGATGACCGGGACCGCTATCTTGCCGTTGGTGAATCCGACCGCCTGACGATCAAGTTCGTCAAACCGACCGATTAGCAAGCTGGCTGCAACGAGGATCCCGAAATGAGCACCCAGGGAGCAACTGCACCGACCTGTACCGGCAGGGACGGTCCGATCGCACTGATGATCGATGCGAAGCCCAAGGACCTGGGCGAGTTTGTCGTTCGGCGGACCTTACCGGCACCAGAACGGCAGCGTGTGGGCCCATTCATTTTCTTCGATCACATCGGGCCGGCAGATTTCGAGCCAGGCAGCGGCGTCAGCGTTCGCGCCCATCCGCATATCGGCATCGCTACGATTACCTATCTTTTTGCCGGCCAGATCATGCACCGCGACAGCCTGGGCTACGCGCAGGTCATCGAAGAGGGCGCAATCAACTGGATGACGGCAGGCCGCGGTATCGTCCACTCCGAGCGAACGCCTGTTGAACTGAAAAAAACGGGCTCGTATCTGCACGGTATTCAGGCGTGGGTCGCATTGCCCGTTGAGCTTGAAGAAACGGAGCCGCGCTTTGAGCACTATCCGGCCGATGCGGTGCCCGAAGTGCATCTGGATGGTGTCAGTCTGCGGCTGATTGCCGGGCAGGCTTACGGTGTCACGTCGCCGGTACGAACATCCAGCGAGACTCTCTACGTCGAGGCAGATCTCGACTCCGGTGCCGAGCTTTCTCTGCCAGAGGACACCGACGAGCTGGCCGTTTATGTCGTGCATGGTGAGATCAATATCGGCGACTGCCCCGTGACTGCGGGCAGGATGGCAATCATTCAGCCCGGCGGCAATGTGGTCGCTCATGCGGGAGAAGATTCGAAAGTTATGCTGTTGGGCGGGGCAGCGTTACCCGGGGAGCGCTATCTCTGGTGGAACTTTGTCAGCAGCTCGAAAGAAAGGATGGAGCAAGCGAAATCGGACTGGCGGGAAAAACGGTTTGACGAAGTGCCCGGGGAGACCGAGTTTATTCCGTTGCCGACCTCGTAGCCTGGGCTGCGCGTTGCCGAAATGCTGCCAGTCAGATTTCGCTTGCGGAAAATTCTTGTCAAGCATCTGCTTTGCACCCGATAGCGATTTGCCATCCAGCTACTATACTTAGGCCACTAGAAACACCGATAAAGCCAAACCCGCCTAAAGACGGGGACGGAAAGCCACGGGTCCTCGCTTCCTCCGGAAAGCCATGGATGACTCCCCGAAGGACCCCAAGATCGCCGAGCTGCCCAAACGACTCTGAGAGAGCGTTTTGATGTTCCGGATCGAGGAGGCTTCCATGAGCCGTGAAGCGTTCATACCGAGGGTGATAACAGCGGTGCTGTTGCTGGCCTGCGCTGCTCCGTTAACTGCTGCTGTCGACTACGCGAACGTGGTAATCGCTGACGCCCACGTCCATCTCCTAGATTTTCTTCAGAATGGCGACCATCTGGAAAACGGGGAGATTGTTGAGAAGGTACCAGGCGCAGCTTTGCCTTCGGGCCAGCGAGGAAAACGGATCGAGGCCGTGCTCTGGGCGATGGACCGTGCGAACGTCAGCCACGCCCTAATTTCCGGAATGCCCTTCCTCAAGAAGTGGTCCGAAGACGACCCAGTCCGTCCGGGCTACTACCTCGATGCCACCTCACGTGTAGTGCTCGCCCGTGACACGGACTATCATGTTGCATTGGCAATCGAGGACTTCAAGCGTGAAGGCGGCGAGACTGCCCGCATACAACTCAAGCGTCTCTATCCCTGCGTGTCCGGGTTCGACAGCACCGACCTCGGCGCTGTGGACATGATTGCGAAACGAATGAAGGAGTTCCCCGGTGTGTTTAAATGCATCGGTGAGGTGATGTCGAGGCACGACGATCTCACAAACCTCACCACCGGAGAGCGTCCGCGTGCGAACCATCCAGCGCTCTTGCGGATTTTCGATTTCGCCGGGGAGCAGAGAATCCCTGTAAGCATCCGTCACAATATCGCGCCGGTCTCGCCTGGTGACAAACCCAAGAAGCCGCTATACTTAGCGGAGCTTCTCGACGCCTTCAACGAGTTCCCAGACACTACGTTTATCTGGTGCCACGCAGGGATCAGCCGACGCATCTTGGTCCGAGATTTAATCGGCCATCTGGACCGTGTACTAGCCGACCACCAGAATCACGTGATCATTGATCTCTCTTGGGTGGTCTACCCAAGTTACATCTTGCAGGACCTTGATGGCTGGTCCGCTCTGATCCGCAGGTACCCCAATAATTTTGTGATCGGCTCTGACGCCGTGGGAAGATTCGGCGACTACCCGGATCAGATCCGAATCTACGACGTCCTCTTCGATGCACTCGGGGACCTAGACCTCATCGAGAAGCTGGCCAGCCAAAATTTCCTCCGGATCATGCCGGATAATGGGGTTTCACTAGATATGGACTACCATTACCCGGAGAAGAAATACAGTCGTCAGCCGATTACCCCTCCTTAACGTTTGCTTTCGACGGCGATAACCGACATTCGTGCTAAACAACATCCGACAATGCTTGTCGGATCCGATCGCGACTACAACATGCCAGTTCGGCTACTATTCGCGTCGGCCCTGTCCGCTGCCATGATCGCCGGGTCTGCCGCCGCGATCGCCGCGTTGTTTGCGCCTTTCCTGCATCGCTTCACGCTGTTCCGGTGTCATGGCTTCCCATTTGGCGCGCATTTCCGCGCGCTTTACATCGCGCTCTTCTGGCGTCATAGCTTCCCACTGGGCCCGTCTCAGTTCCCGCCTGGCTCGGTGCTCTTCCCGTTTTGCCTGTTTCTCTGCCTCTGAGAGGCTCTCCCAGGCAGCGCGACGTTCCTCACGTGTCACTTGACGGCCCTGTTCCGACGCAGCACCTTGATCGCTTTCCTGCGAATAGACCGCCAATGGCAATAAACAAAGGCACAGCGCCAAGGCCGCCAGAATCTTGCATGGTTTTTTCACGGTTTTTCTCCACGAATCATTATTGACGAGTTACGCAGGCCCTAACGAACCGCCAAGTGGCCGGTTGACTGCCTTGACAGTTCTTGACTCATCTGATTGGGCACAGGGCGATTAATTCCGTTTCCTTCTGGGCGGACCGCGAAATATTGCGTATTCTGGGCGCCACGTAGACATCAAGGAAACCGGGGTGCGACAAACGACCATCATGCGAGTCATACAGCTTTGTTTTTTGTTGCCGTTGGTGCTGTACGGTTGTGCCAGTCCCGAAGTATTGATACCGAAAAGTGCTGCGGTTCCGGCCGGTGTCGATTTTTCCGGGCAGTGGAAACTCCGTCCGGAGTCGACTCTGGACCAGCGTCGCATAAACGAGGCAATCGATCGTACCGACGGTGTGGATAACACGACGATCATGCATGAAATGCTCAAGCAACAGAGAGCTGCCCGAGGTGGAATGCGTCGCGCCGGTGGAACCAAGGGAGGCCTTGTACACCTGTTCCTGGAAACGGGTGAATCGCTAAAGATTACGCAGACGCCCTACACATTGTTCATCAGCTTCGACAGGGCTGTTGTCGAAGAATATTCATTTGGCGAGAACAGACCTATTAATATCGGCGGAGCCAACGCATACAGGGTATCCGGATGGGATGGCAACGCGTACGTCATCGAAACGCTCGGCGAGAAGGGTATGAAGCTGACGGACCGCTACAGTCTTGCGGACGATAATAAGCGCCTGATACGGCGCATCACATTGCGAAGCAAGGAATTGGAAGAGGTAACGATCGTTCAGGAATTCGACCGGCAAAGCAACTGATCTCGGTCCCTTGATCAGCCGTCAGCGTTGCCTCTTAAATCGAGTACTTTTCTGGATTCGTCCATGAGGCTCAACAACGCATCCTGCATTTTCACTCTGTGTACTTCGAGTTCGCCGAGCGGCGTGTCGCCCGGAACAACGTAGGGTTCTCCGATGGCGATTACAACACGGGCAAATGGCTTCGGGATCATCATTTTGTCCCAGCCCGTCAGATGCCAGGTACGGTCAGCGGCACAGGCCATAGGTACAAGAGGCGCCTCCGAAATCCTCGCCATCAGTATATTGCCCGCTTTGAATTCGAATGGCGGACCGTTCGGCCCATCAGGCGTCATGATGATGGACCTGCCTCTTTTCAGCGCAGCGTGCATGTCGCGCATGACGAGCGCCCCGGTTTGATTGGCTGACCCGCGAATAATATCAGCGCCCCAGGCGCCAGCGATTCGTGCCGGTATTTCACCGTCGACGGAGGCGGAAATGAGAATGCTCACCTCAAAACCCTTGTTTATCCATTGTCGGATCACGTTGGCACATAGCTGGTGCTGTTGGTGCCAATAGCAGGGAATGCACGCCGTTTTATCGGCGATAAGTCGCTCACTGACATCTGCGCCGATAATTTTCTCGACGCGATAGCTGTGCCAAAGTAACGCCAGCAGTCCACGCAACAACGGCGTCAAAAGGCGGTACAGAAACCGGCGGCCGGCCGACATTTTTCGGGCTGAAGCCGCACTCCGCCTGGCTTCGACGTTGCTGAAGTCTGTTTTCGGCTCCGGCTTCTTGGTCATGATCGTTCCCTGTGGATCGAGCCTGGCATGCCCCGACCCTGGTGCTGCCAAGTCTTGCCTGGCGAGCGAGTTTGCGGTATCGGTTTGCTGCTGGTCAATGTAATATTGCGCCTGCCTTGAGACCGGCTTGCCCAAATAACCATTCTATTCATGACCGACCTGCCTGTGCATTCCGGTGTCCTACGGGGCCCGATGGATAGCTCGTACCTGCGAGCAGGTCCACCACGCTCTTGTGCCCGCTGGTATTGAGCTCGATCTCCATCAGGCATTTTCCATGAAACTCTACGACACGCTTGCCGATATGCTGGAGGAGGGTCGCGGCAAAGACCGCCAAGTCCTGCTCATCGACGGCGAAAAGGACGAGAGCAGGATTGCCTATGCCGACCTGTGGGACAGGGCACTTTTGTTCCTGGGCAGCATGCAAGAGCGTGGCATGCAGCCCGGCGACGAGATTGTCGTCTTTACCAAATCGAACGAGCGTTTTCTGATCGCGTTCTGGGCTGCAATTCTCGGCGGTATTGTGCCGGTCCCGGTGGCCGTCGGCATCAGCGATGAACACCGTTTGAAACTGTTCAGAATCCTCAGCCAGTTACGCAACGGCACACTGTATACGGACCAGGGTTTGCTGGATCGCCTGCTTGAGTTTGCGGACTCGGAGGATTTGCCGGATGTCAGGAAGACACTCGAGTCCAATACGCTTCTGGAAAGCGAAACAGGCGCCAGTTCGGCCGGTGAAATTGCCAGGCTGGACCCCGACACCCTCGCATTCATTCAGTACTCGTCCGGCTCGACGAGTGACCCAAAAGGCATCCGCCTGACGCACCGGAATCTGACCACCAATATTCGCGCCAGTATTGAACGGCTCGAATGGAACGAGAACGACCAGAGCCTGAGCTGGATGCCGTTAACCCATGATATGGGGCTTATCGGCATGCACCTGACGACATTTGCGGCCGGCATGAATCAGGCCGTGATGGATACCAGTCTCTTTGTGCGCAGGCCGTTGCTCTGGTTGAGCAAGGCCAGCGAGCTTCGCGCCACACAATTGTGCTCACCCAACTTCGGCTACAAACACTTTCTGAAATTGTTCAAACGAAAAGGGCTGGACAATCTCGATTTATCGGCCGTCAAACTCATCCTGAACGGCGCGGAACCAATTTCCTACGAGCTGTGTGAGGAGTTTCTGTCAATGCTCGCACCATACGGTCTGCGACGGTCCGCAATGTTTCCGGTATACGGCCTTGCGGAAGCAACGGTTGGCGTCACGTATCCAAAGCCGGGATCCGAGTATTCGAGAATTACTGTCAACCGACACAGCCTGCGAATCGGATCAGCCTTCGAACCGACCGATCCGGAAGACGCAGACTCAATCAGCTTTATCAAAGTCGGTACGCCAATACGCGATTGTGATGTGCGCATTACTGACGATGACGACAAACCACTGGCAGACGGACTGATTGGCAATATCCACATTCGCGGTGGCAACGTCACCGAAGGTCTCTATCACAACGATGAAGAGCAGGCGAAGATGTATGCGGAGGACGGCTGGTTGCGAACGGGGGATTGCGGCGTCTTCGCGCACGGCCAACTCGTCATTACCGGGCGATCCAAAGACATCATGATCGTCAACGGGCAGAACTATTATCCTCACGATATTGAAGAAGTTGCGGCGCAGGTGGATGGTCTTGAACTCGGCAAAGTGGTCGTTGCCGGCGTCACTACCCGGCAAAGTCAGACCGAGGAGTTGCTGGTTTTTGTGTTGTACAGAAAAGACCCGGACTCGTTCATGCATTTGGCCGGACAAGTCCGCGCAATCATCGGTTCGCATGTCGGTATCGAGGTCGATCACGTGATACCGGTCTCACGCGTACCCAAGACCACGAGCGGCAAAATCCAGCGCAGCCATTTGACAGACGCCTATCTCGATGGCGAGTTTGATTCGGTGCTGCTGAAAGCCGAGCCGGATTTGCCGGACGCCGAAGCGGTCGATGATGATCCGGTGATCGCGCAGTTAATCGCGATTTGCCGGGAGTTCGCCCGAGACCTTATTGTCGGCCCCGACGATAATCTGTTCGAAGTTGGCATGAGCTCCCTGACATTGACGGAAATCGTCCTGGCGCTGGATGAGCAATATCCGGGTAAGGTTGATATCAATGATCTCTTTGATTACCCCACGATCCGGGAGTTGTCCGAGTTCGTTCGCCGTTAGGCGGAACCGTTTCGGCGACAGCAGCTGAGGATAAGCCATTATGACGTTCTCAAGAATCGCGGGTACGGGCGGCTATTTGCCCGAGCGCGTCATGCACAACAAAGAGTTCGAGAAACTTGTCGATACGTCCGATGAGTGGATACGCGAGCGCACTGGCATAAAGAGACGGCATCTGGCGGCCGATAACGAAACGACCTCCGATATGGGGCTGGCGGCGGCGCGCAAGGCGATCGATGCCGCAGACGTTGCCGTCTCCGATATCGACCTGATCATCGTGGCGACGACGACGCCCGATAAAGTTTTCCCCAGCACGGCATGCATAGTACAACGCCGATTGAAGCTGCATACGATTCCCGCGTTCGACATCCATGCGGCGTGCTCCGGTTTCATATACGGGCTGGACGTGGCCAACCGGTTCATCCGCACGGGCGGCGCGACCAATGCGCTGGTCATCGGCTCGGAAACTTACTCGAGGATCATTGACTGGAGCGACCGAGGCACCTGCGTATTATTCGGTGATGGAGCAGGCGCGATGGTGCTCACCGCCGCCGGCGAGCCGGGCATCATGTCGACTCACATTCATGCGGACGGAGCATTCGAAGAGGCCTTGCACGTACCGGCCGGAATCTCATCCGGTTACGACGCTATTCGAACCGAGAGTGCGTTTATTCAAATGAAAGGCCACGAGGTGTTCAAGAAAGCCGTTAGTACGATGGGCTCGATCGCAAAAGAAACGCTTTCAGCAAACAACGTGGACAAGCACGACATCGCCTGGCTCATCCCGCATCAGGCCAATCTGCGCATCATCAAGGCCGCGGCCAAGAAACTCGATTTGCCAATGGATCGTGTCGTCGTAACCGTCGATGAGCACGCCAACACATCGAGCGCGTCAATCCCCCTGGCACTCGACGTGGCCATACGCGACGGACGGATAAAACGGGGTGAACTTCTGCTTTTCGAGGCGTTCGGCGCCGGCTTCACCTGGGGCTCCGTGCTGGTCCGCTACTGATTCTATCGCGCAGACTCCAAGGCACCGGTATTGCCGGCAATCCGCGCCGTGCGAATCCCGGTATCAGTGGCCCTGCGCGAGTTGTAAGGAACCGACCCTCGGTCGGGCAGGGTGACTGCCCATGCGCGCCGGCAGCCGGCAGATTTTCGATCATCTAGCATAATAGTTCACCGTAGGAAAGCAATAGAACTTATTGTTTTTAAAGATATTATTTCTTTCTTAGCGATTACTGTTAGAATGTCGCCGACAAAAAAGAGCACAGACGACTGTGCCAACAACAAGAACCAGAAAACCAACGATAATAAGTTAAGGGGAAAAAAATGGACGCCAGTAAAATCATTAGGCTCGTGGCGGTGCTCGTCGCGATCGTGGCTGCTTTCGTCGCGATTCCCGAAGAAGCGGCAATCATCGCAGTACTGGGCTTGGTCGCCGGCTATTTCATTGAAGAGGAACGTGCCACAGCATTCCTGGTCATGGCATTGGCATTGTATATGGTAAGCGGTGCGCTGGGCCCGATCTGGGTAATCGGTGAGTACCTGACAGCAATCCTTGCAAGCCTCAGCTCACTCGTCAATGCAGCAGCCTGTACGGTCATTGGCGTCGGGATATACAACAGACTGAAACCGTAAGGGTTTTGCAGGCCCAAAAGACCAGGCCCGCGATAGCGGGCCTTTTCTTTCGGGCCCCAAACCGCGACAGATACAGGCCCGCAAAGGAAGCAAATGCTGTGCGGATGTGACATAAATGATCGAAATAGAAGCTCAGCGGCGAAAAAAGTGTGACGCGTGTCACACTTTCGCCACCTGACCGTCTCTATACTGCGACATTAGTGACTGTCGCCATACAGCGACAGAATTGCTTAAGAAGATGAGAATTATTACAAAAAACAAGGGAATGGACAGTCCGTTATCAGAAACCAACGTAGCGCGGAAGCTTTCCGAGATCCAGAAGCGCTGCAATGAACTCATGGAAGAGCCGGATGCGCTGACAGACCTGCGCCTCGAGGATGCGGATACGATCATCGACACCGGTGATCCGTACAATCACCTGAAATAGCCGACAGCGCGTTCTAAAGGCGGTCACGCGCCGGCCCGGGCAGCGTACAACCGCATGCCGTCCGCAAAGATCCCGACAAAATCGTAACATTCAAGGCTAGCGACTTTTCCTTTGGGATTGGCTCGCCTCTTGGTGCAGGTCACGAATGAGATACGTGCGCCATAGCCAAATGGCCAGAATCAGCAGCGCTGATTAGCCACAGCGCGCGCAGGGGCAGGGCGATCACTAATAGCTACAGTCTGTAATTTTCGCCAATGGTCCGGGAAACGCTGTCTGCGGCGGCAAGTACGAAAGGCCAGCTGCGTCACCCTTACTCGTGGGTTGCGCTTTGGTATCTCGCCGTGGTCGCGTTCCTTTTGATCGATCTGAAGTTGCCGGCATTTCTGCAAGTCACAGACGAACACAGCACACCGATGGACTAGGGGAATCTGCACTGGTCTGCGCCTTGATACTGGAGACAGGGTACTGCAGGATCAACATTGCAGTTAAGCCATGTTTGGTCATGCGTGTGACGGGTATCCGCTAACGAGATGGAGGACAGAAATGATCAGGGCAGTAAACGAATCCCGAATTAGTCGTTTCTACGTTGCCGTGGCCATAATATTTGGCACATCGACGCTGATTATCTCAGCATGCCAAACGACGCCACCCGCCGATCCGCCTACACTGATTGAGCGCGGCGAGCAAATATTTCTGAACGAGACGTTCGCTGGAAACGGACGCACATGCGGATCCTGTCACCGGCCGACGGATAATTTTGGGCTGACAGCGGCATTTGTGGCGACACTCCCTGAGGATGATCCTCTTTTCGTTGCGGAAACCAACCCTGATCTCGCCACCAACTTCGAAAATCCCATACTGATGCGAGAGTTGGCTCTGATTCTGGAAAACCAGGATGGCTTCGGTGATCTGGAGAACAATTTCAACATGCGCGGCATTCCCCACACGCTGGCTCTGAATACGTCAATAGATAGCCGCGATGGTGCTCGGACGGGTTGGTCCGGGGACGGTGCACCCGGCGACGGTTCGCTAAGATCGTTTGCCACCGGTGCTGTCATTCAACATTTCACGAAGAGCACCAAGCGCATTGCCGGCGTTGACTTCCGACTACCCACCGATGATGAACTCGATGCCTTGGAGGCTTTCCAGCTGTCTCTTGGCCGACAAGAGGATCTGGAACTGCCACTGCCATTGCAAGGTATTGTTGCTGCGAGGGGGCAAGAGATCTTCATGGACAATACTTTAGGCAAGTGCAATGTATGCCACTTCAACGCCGGGGCAAACGGCAACCCCGCTATTCTTGGGCCAAACGCCGGTAATCTGAACTTCGATACCGGTGTAGAAAATTTACCGGACCAGCCGGCCGATCTCACCGGCGAGCTAGTTCCGCCGGATGATGGCTTCGGATCTCCCGGCAATGGCGAGTTCAACACGCCGCCGCTCGTCGAGGCAGCCGACACGGGTCCGTTTTTTCACAATAATTCCGTGGAGACAATCGAGGGTTCGGTGGCTTTTTATAATGGAGATACCTTTACAAACTCTCCCGCAGGTCAGCTGCTGATTAACGCCACTGGCAGCGCTATCAATCTGGATGCAACGCAGGTCGTAGCCGTCGCAGCGTTTCTGCGGGTGATTAACGCTCTGGAAAACATACGCAGTAACATTGATCTATTGGATAGAGCTATGCGTGCAATGGATACGTCAAATGGGCCTACCGACTCTTTGTTCGACCGCGCACTTCACGATACCGACGATGCCAGTCAGGTATTGACGGGCGGAGGCCTGCATCCGGAGGCTGCAGCTCGTCTGGAGGCGGCGGCGAATTTTATCCGCCAAGCAAAGTCCACCACGGACCTGGAGCTTCGCGCTCGGTACGTGAGTGATGCGATCTCCGAGCAGAGAGCGGCGCGGAACAATCTGTCGAGTCCGAAGCCTGTCGAAGGCGTCCATGTAGGAGATACCGATGAGTAATTCTGATCTGACCAGAATCTTGATTGCAGCAGCGCTCCTGATTTGTCCATTTTTGGGACCGACGATGACTTACGGCCAACAGGCGACCGAACAGTTTATCCCCATCGGATATTCTCCGGGCGTTTCAAATAAATACAGCTATATAGGAAGCATCGTTGCGGTTGACCGGGAGGCACACACAATCGTCGTGCAAAGCAACCGCGGCATGCGAACGATCAGAGTTACGCCCAGAACCCGTATCTGGCTGGATCGGTCAAAGATCAAACAGACCAATCTCGTGGGGAGTTACAGCGACTGCGAAGAAGGACGTAAAGTTGAAATAATGCACGATCCTGACGATGAAAATGTTGCCGACTGGATCAAGATCGAATCAAACTGATCCTGTCAGGTCGAGCCGTATAGGGAGCTGATGCAAATCCGGCCGGAACTCGGATTGGACGTTACTTCTCGCTCAATCTACCGGTCATTAGTCTAAAGTTTGCTTGGCTCAAAGCTGAAGACGTCTCGGGCCCGTAATCACTCTTATGCGTATGATGTATACAAGGGCGAAACGAAAGTTTTGCCTTTTTTCTTGTGTTATCAGCGCGTTAATTCATTGTGCCCAACTACAATGTGTAAGAAATCACGAATTCTTGCGTAATGGGAAGTAGGGTGGTTCGGTAAATTCCTTATACAGCAATGGCTTGACCGAATTACACATTGTAATTTTCAGCTGTTTCAGGTCACATGACTGTCCGCTTTACCCCCGCAAGCCGACGTTCGGCTAATATTGGTGCAAAGGCGCGCTAACGACCCAAAGTGGACGTTGGCGATCATCCACTGAATTGCGTCAATAATAATTCGTGCAATTTTTTGCTGCACCAGCTGTATCCAAAAACAACACCATCGGAGGCCACAATGCCTAACTACATTCGAACCGTGAGATTCCCTGTAATCCTGTTAGTCCTTATTGCGTCCGTTCCACTGGCTGCGGCTGCACCAGGAAGTGATAACAAACCCAATATCGTCCTTGTCGTGATGGATAATTTTGGTTACGGCGAAGTTGGCGTTTACGGCGGCGGTGTCCTGCGCGGGGCCGCAACGCCCAATATTGACAGCATTGCCGCTGAGGGATTCCAGCTAACCAACTTCAATGTCGAAGCGGAGTGTACGCCGTCGCGTACCTCGCTGATGACTGGTCGTTACGGGATTCGTGCCCGGCAGCGGCCTGACGGTCCTCCCAGGG
>JACZWL010000034.1 GCA_022572185.1 Pseudomonadota bacterium
CCAGGCACCTGGTCAGCCTGGCCGCGAGCTTCTCGGCAACTTCAGGCGTCACATTCCAAACCATAGCAACGAACTCGTCACCACCGGGACGGCCGATGATGTCGTGGGTCCGGAGGCTCGTTTGCAGGCGTTCTGCAGCGATCGTCAATATCTGGTCGCCTACCTCGTGGCCGCACTTGTCGTTTATCTGTTTGAAATCGTTCAGATCGATGAATAACAACGCACCGGTCGCATTATCATCGCTATTCGACAGCCTCTTGGTCGCATCCCGTTCAAACCCGCGCCGATTCAATACGCCGGTCAGTGGATCCAGCCAGGCGATGGACTCCATATGTATTTCTCTTGCTTTTCGAGCCGTCATGTCGAACAGGGAAACCGCGACATCGTCGCCCACCGGCTCACCGATAAGACGCAGCCACTCCTGACTCGAATCGGTACCAACCCTGACCTCCGTGTCTATTACCTCCCCGCTCTCCGCCGCCGCCAGGAATCGCTCGAACAAGTCCGCAGAATCGCGCGAGTCCATCCCGCTGGAAGCGAGATTCATTATTCCGCCGGCTGTCAGTCCAAGCATGTCCTCCCGGCTAGTCTTCAGGTATCGCGCCGCCGCAGCGTTCGAAAAAATGCAGCGGAGTGACCTTTCTGCGCCCTCGCCAAACCAGCGCATCCGAATGCTGCCATTGACCGAATGATTTACCAGCGTACGCTGCAGCATTTCCCTGCCGTCAACTTCTTTTCGCGCTTTCTCAACATCGCTAATGTCGTGAAACATCAAGACATGCCCCGGTCGGGCGGCCGCTTTAGTCGATATCGGCGATACCTGCACGTGCAAGAAACGCCCCGTATCCGTCAGCATTTTCTGCGACTTACCGGTATCGAGCGCCTTGTGAATCTCCGGGATCTCTTTTCCGAACACGGAATCAAGCGATTCGCGCAGCGCCTCGGATTCCGAAACGTTGAGCATTAACTCGGCGCCACGATTCAAGCCGATGATGCGTTCCTTGTCGTCGACGATGACAACCGGGTCCTGCATGTTTTGAAAAACCGTCTCGTACGCCAGCGGCGAGAATCCGATAATCTGCTCACCGATTACGAGCCAGGCATAGATCGGCAACATTGCCGCGAAAACAATCGGCACTGTGGAAATTGTATTGGAGCCTAATCCGAAGTCGTAAGCAGCGACTGCAATCGCTGGAGCAAACACGGCACCGGCCAATATAAACAGCCCGCGACGGTGTGCCGGTGCGACGGCGGTACTGTGCATGACCAGCGTCAGAATACCAATGCCGACAATTGCGTAGCCGTATGGTGCGTGTAGCAACAGAAACCACGGTCCCCATTCGACCGGACGGGTAAGGAATTCACCGACCTCGTTCGTCGCCGGCAAATACCACATGAATTCGTGCATGACATTTGTTGCGGCAACCAGGACCGACAGAATCGGCACAATCAAAAGTGCGGCGATGGTCCTCCTGGATGTCTCGGCACCAGTGTATTCACGGAAACAGACAAGGAGCGCGACAGGTACCAGGGCGGTGCCGAGGAAATGGCCCATCCGACCGATGGAGAATACAACATAGGTCGTTGCCATTAACTCGATAGCGCCGCCCAGAACCCAGATACCGATGATGATGAACGTTGTGCCGACCAGAATATTGCCGACCTCATGCTTGCCGCCAATGAAGCGCATTCCCAGCAGCGCATAACAGACGGAGCTGATACAAAGCAGAACTGACAGAACAATTTCCAGGTTCATCGTAGCAATCGCGCGTGTTTTCGGGGCCCAGACGCAGGAATATGTGTCATTGTACTGAGCGCAAGCCTTTGATTCCGGGAACTGTTCCACAGCTTTTCGCCACTTCAACAGCCGTGGTGGTCGATTTTTCTCAGACATTCGCTGGAACGCCCACCGCATGCCCCGTACGGCAGGCTAAGTCACTGTTTTTACATGAATTCACGGTATTGTGTGACGCATTCACTGGCAACCCGGAAGTCCCTGCCGGACAATTTCCTTAACCAGCCGTGATATTACTTGCAGGACATGCCTTGTCGGACGAACTCAAAGCAACGGTCAGAATCCGGCGGCCAGCCAATAAGCAGGCGGATGGCAGGGGCCAGCCCAGCTGTGCCCAAGCGGCTGAAGCTATCGATTTTGAGCTGTTTTCCACCATCGCAGTCAAAAACATCCTCGCGTCGAAGGACCAAGCAGCAATAAAGGCGATTGAGGACGCGGCGGAATCCGGTGATGAAGGTGTTCTCGCCAGGAATGTTGCCACGGGTCTTTTCGAGATGGTCGACGATGCAGCCGTGCAAGCGGCCCTTGACAACGACTTCAGCCTGCCGGAGCAAGTAGGCAACGCCGACGTTACCTACGAGCCTGCTCATGACAGCGAAAAATCAATTGACGGTTTGTCCCTGGTCGGCACGCTGGCGCTTCGAAGAATCCTCGGAAAAGAAGAAAAGGAAGAGCCTGTTGTCGCCGACACCGTCGAATCCAGCTGCGATCCCTACAACAGCTCCTAGCCGCCGCGCAGGAGTCCGTCCTGAAGGATGATGTCTCATACAGACAGCTTATTCTCTGGTCAGGTCCGCCTCAAACAACGCCCAGTCCGGAACGTGATCCTTGTCGAGCCTGGGCAACTCCGCCTGAATCAACTTCGGATACTTCCTTGCGCCACCGCAATTAAACAAGACCACGCGTTCGTCTGGCGTGAGCCAGCCCGAACTCAGGAGACTTTCGGCTGCACCGATACAGGCGGCTGATTCGGGGCCGATAGAGATACCCTCGGCCTCGGTGCCAAGCCGCATCCACTCCGTAATTCGCTGTTCAGATACCGCGACCGCGCAACCGTCGCTTGCCCTGATAGCATCGAGAATCATAAAGTCACCAACGGCAGCCGGTACCCGCAGACCCAAAGCAATCGTGGTCGCGTTTTCGAACGGCTCCGCAAATTTTTCTCCACGATCGAAAGCCCTGACAATCGGGCAACAGCCGTCCGACTGAACTGCGACCATTCGCGGCATGCGCTCGCCGTCCAGCCAACCGAGCTCATCCAGTTCCTGGAAAGCCTTCCACATGCCGATCAGGCCGGTGCCACCACCGGTCGGATAGAGAATCACATCGGGAAGCGACCAGTCGAGCTGTTCGGCCAGTTCGAGACCCATTGTTTTCTTGCCTTCGATGCGATACGGCTCTTTCAAGGTAGAGAAGTCGAACCAGCCCATTGTCTCGCGGCCATCGAGAACAATCTTCGCGCAGTCGTTGATCAGACCGTTGACGAGATAGGCGTGCGCGCCGGCCTGGACGGCCTCGTATTGATTGATCTCCGGCGTGTCCTCCGGCATGAATACAAATGCTTCCATGCCGGCCCTGGCCGCATACGCCGCCATCGACCCGCCGGCATTGCCGGCGGTCGGAATCGCCACTCTCTTAACGCCAAACCACTTCGCCATCGTGATAGCAACAGTCTGGCCGCGGTCTTTGAACGAACCCGTGGGCATTTGCGATTCGTCCTTGATGAACAGATTACTGAGACCGAGCGAGCCACCGAGCCGGTCACAACGCAACAACGGCGACATGCCTTCGCCGAGTGACACGATGACACTTTCGTCCTCTGCCGGCAGAAGTTCACGGTATCGCCAGATCGTGGGCGGACGTTTTTGCAGGACCTCCTTGTCCATCGCCCTGGAGACAGCACCCAGGTCATATCGAACCCAGATCGGCCTCCCCTCATGCAGCGTGTGCTGCTCGCGGGCTGGCAAGCGAGTGCCATCTATCGCGGCTTCGAGGTGGCTAACGTATGATGGCATGCCCGCACTGTAACGCATTCATTAACTTGAAATCTCGCTTGTATACTGCCGGGCCCCGGGCCCCCGGGTTGCCGGCCAAGCATGGCTGATTCCAGTGGAATCTACATAGCCGAGCGACGCGGTTCCGGTTACAATCCGGACAGTGCAAACGCCCTGGACGAATGAAAACAGCAAAGAATCAGGGCACAATGAGCATTGTTCTCCAAAATTTTAATAAGCAAAGAAGGACGGTTAGACATGCCTCTCGACATTACATTTACGCTTAGCGATTCCGATCTCGATCACTTTCAGGCTATTGTCGATAAATCGAAATCGGCAGTGGCAAGCGATGAAAACACCGCCAGTATCGAGGCTGCTGCCCGCCAGCTGATCGCAGACGCCAAATCGACAGATTTGCCGAGCTTTATCGCTGATCGTCTCTCGAAACTTGAAGTCGTTATCGACATGGTCGCTGACGCAGAATGGCAGTTGAGCGACGAGGAACGTCGCCGGGTTCTCGGCGCGCTGGTTTATTTCTGCGACCCGGAAGACCTGATTCCCGACCATATCCCCGGCCTTGGCTTCCTGGACGATGCCATCTACGTCGAACTCGTTATCCGCGAACTCAAGGCAGAAATCGATTCCTACGAAGAGTTCGTCGAGTTCCGGACCGCGGAAGAAAAGCGGCGCGCCGACCAGGGCCTGGATACCAAAGTCGCACGTGAAGAATGGCTCGCCGACAAGCGTGCAACCCTGCATACAAGAATGCGTAAGCGGCGTCGTTCCGCCATATCCGGCAGCGGAGGCGGCTGGCGTATGCGCTGGTAGGACACTCGCCCCCAGCGGCCTGAAGACTCTTTAATATCCCATAAAACCGACGGCCTTGGCTGCGGATGGCCGGCCTGTGTTGTCAGGTGTCAGCTATCCGGGCTCTGTCATGCCTGCGTGCTGCACACCCGGCGCAGTAAGCCCTCAATTGCCAGAATTGTAGGTCGGTTTCGATCTTGTTGAACATAATCGTTCAAAATTTAGGGTCAAATGGCCAATCTTGCAAAAATCGCTCGCTTCAGTTCAGGATGTGCAAGATCGTTCTCGAGCGGCAGATCAAGAATTGAATAGTCTGCCCCCGGAAGCAAGATCGTCCTCTGTCTTCATTCATGAAGCTGCCGATTTCAATACTGAGCTGATGATCTTATACAGCTCCGGACGCGTGGCCTGCATTTCCTCCGGCGTCAACGCGTCAAGTTCGTGGGGAAATACCAGCCACTCTGCCGTTTCCCTGATGCAGTAATCCGGCACGAGATCTGTCTCGTTCCTCGTAGGCTTGTACCATGGCACTGCGACACGAATGTCCTCGGGCGTGTTACCACGAGCACGCTTTGTTAACTCATCAATCACAGCTTTGATCGTATGGCCGGTATCAAATACGTCATCGACGATCAGAACACGATCGTCGTAACAGACTTTCTTGATAATGTAGTTCAGGCCATGTACGGCAACCGCACCGCGTTCATCGACGCCTACATACGACGATGTGCGAATCGCAATATGATCGGATTCAATTCCGCAGTAAGCCAGTATTTCCTGAACCGCCATGCCGACCGGCGTCCCGCCACGCCATATCGCAATAATCAGCGTTGGCCGAAATCCGCTTTCCAGAATTCTGACACCCAGCTCGAAAGAATCTGTGAGAAGGTCCTGCGCCGTTAAGACGGTCTTGTCCATGCCGATTCTCGTGCTTAACGTTATACTCATACTACAGTACATCTCCCGTGACCGAGAGAAGAAATGAACAAGAGATTCATCGCGGCGAATGACCTTTTGCTCGACTCATTCCAACTCGCGACCAACATATGCGAGGCGGGCTTCCGGCCCGACTTTCTCGTCGGCCTCTGGCGGGGTGGTAGCGCAGTCGGCATTGCAGTTCAGGAAGGCCTTGATTATTTCGGGATCAAAACCGATCACATTGCAATTCGCACTTCCTACACCGGCTTGCCAAAGTATTCGCAAATGGTCGATGGAAGCAACGCTATTCGCGTCCATGGTCTCCAGTATTTGCTTGAAAACCTGTGCAACGAGCATTCCATGCTTATCGTCGACGACGTCTACAGCACGGGCTCCAGCGTCAACGCCGTTATCGAAACTTTGTCCAGCAAGACCAGGCGCAACCTGCCACATGATATTCGTATCGCGACGGTCTGGTACCGGCCAACGGAGCGGACGATTCGCCCGCCGGATTATTTTGTGCACGAGAGTAGCGACTGGCTGATCCTGCCTTACGAGCTATCCGGCCTGTCGATCGACGAGCTGCATGCCCACAAGCCGGAACTCGCCGGTATCGTCGACAGGTTGAAGCCGTTCATCAACGCCCGCGACAGCAAGCCCGCGGCCTAAATGACGGATAACAGGAAGTTTCTAAGAACTCTGTTTGATACGGCCGTCGCCGCCGCTCAAGCTGCGATCCTGATGCCTGAGAAATTACCTCCCTGTCCCAGGGGAAGAACCCTCGTCATTGGCGCCGGTAAAGCAGCTGCGTCTATGGCGCGTGCCGTCGAGGACAACTGGCCGGCAGCACTGTCAGGCCTTGTCATCACCCCGTACGGACATTCGCTTGTCTGCGAACGGATCGAGGTCGTGGAAGCGGCCCACCCGGTTCCGGATTCGTCCGGACTCGACGCCGCGAAACGCATTCTGGCAATGGTCGGAGACCTTTCTGACGCGGACCTCGTTCTCTGCCTTCTGTCGGGCGGCGGCTCTGCCCTGCTGTCGATACCCGCCGAAGGTGTCAGCCTGCAAGACAAGCAATCGCTCACCGCCGACCTGCTCAGGTCCGGCGCCAATATTGCCGAGATTAATTGTGTTCGCAAACACCTGTCAGCCATCAAAGGCGGCAGACTTGCCGTCGCTTGCTCTCCTGCACAGCTTGTGACCCTCGCGATCTCGGACGTGCCGGGCAATGACATATCGGTGATTGCGTCCGGACCGACGGTCCCTGACGAGACCAGCAGCAGAATGGCGCTCGACATCCTTCAGGCATACGGCGTTGACGCTCCGGAAAATGTACGCGCACACTTAAGAAGCGCTGCCGCGGAAACGCCCAAACCCGGCGACTCGGTATTCGCAGGATCAGAGACCGTAATTCTCGCCACCGCCGACGATGCGATGAATGCGGCAGCCCGGGCCGCACGCCAAAACGACATCAAGCCGCTGATTCTCGGCGACCTGACCGGGGACGCTACCGAACTCGCACAGAGCCAGGCCGCGCTGGCCAAAGAGGTCGCCGCAGGCAGCGGGCCTGTGCAGCCCCCCTGCGTCCTGATATCCGGCGGTGAAACCACGGTCAGGGTACGCGGCAAAGGCAAGGGTGGCCGCAATTGCGAATATGCGCTGGCGCTTGCATTGGCGTTAGACCGTGCGCCGGAAATCTATGCGATAGCCTGTGACACGGATGGAATCGATGGCACAGAAGACAACGCGGGATGCTATGTCACGCCGGATTCGCTGCATCGCGCAGAAAAACGATCACTCGACGCCAGGAGCCTCCTGAATGAAAACGACAGTTATCGTTTTTTCTCTGAGATCGGAGATCTTGTCGTAACCGGACCTACCCGAACAAACGTTAACGACTTTCGGGCGCTTCTGATCACGAATCATTGATCGGCGAAGCCGACTCATTGATCGATGCAGCATGAAGCGTCGATCACCCCACGCTATGCGCCAGTTCACCCATCAGATAGGTCGCCGCGACGGAGCGATCGTCGCCCAGCATTATCAGGGCGAATAGTTTCTCAGCCACGTCATCTGATCTGCTGAGCCTGCGGGATGTGATCGATATGGCTTTGGCATCAAGCACGACGAAGTCGGCTTCTTTCCCTGGCTCGAAGTTGCCGATTCTGTCCTCGAGATAAAGTGCTCTGGCGGCCCCGAGTGTTGCCAGGTACAACGCATCGAAAGGCGGTAAGCCTTGACCCAGCAGATGCAGCACCTTATACGCCTCACTCACCGTCCGCAGCATACTCAAACTCGTGCCGCCGCCAATGTCTGTGCCAAGACCGACACGGATGCCTTTGTCATGCGCCGACCGCAGATCGAACAGGCCACTGCCAAGGAACATATTTGAACTCGGGCAGAAAGCGATAGCGCCCCCGTGGTCAGCCATCGACTTTTGGTCACGGTCATCGAGGTGCAGACAGTGCGCGAATACGGATCGTTCCCGTAGCAGTCCAAAATGTTCATAGACATCAAGGTAACTTCGGCTCCAGGAAAATTGCTTCGCGATCAGTTCGACCTCGTCCTTGTTTTCCGCCAGGTGCGTGTGAACATATACGTCAGGATGTTCACTCGCGAGACGTCCAGCCTCGGCAAGCTGGCCCTCGCTGGATGTTACGGCAAACCGCGGCGTGATCGCGTAGCTCAGGCGGCCCTTTCCGTGCCACTTGTTGATCAGTTCCAGACTGTCTGTGTAGCCGGACTGGGCGTCGTCCCTGAGTTCTTCCGGGCAGTTCTTGTCCATTAGAACTTTGCCCGCCAACAGGCGCATGTTTTGTCTTAACGCTTTGTCGAAGATTGCGTCGACCGACTGCGGGTGAACTGTTGCAAACACCAGCGCCGTCGTCGTGCCGTTCCGCAGAAGTTCGTCGACAAAGAAATCGGCGACCTCTGCCGCATGTGCCGCATCTGCAAATTTCTGCTCCACCGGGTAGGCATATCTGTTGAGCCAGTCGAGCAGCTGTTCGCCATAGGATGCGATGATGTCGACTTGCGGGAAATGCACATGGCAATCGATCATGCCGGGAATGATCAGCTTGTCGCGATGCTCGACGACCTCTACGTCCTCGGACAGGCCGGGAAGCAGAGCCTCTGCTTCACCGGTCTCACGCACATAGCCGTTCTCGACGATCAGGAGCCCGTCGTCGATGTATTCGACAGCTGAAGACTTGTTGTGATCTGTCGCGCCGCGCGGATCGGCAAGGCAGTGCAGGATCGAAGCTCTGAATGCGGTAGTGGTCGCCATCGTGACTATTCGGCAAGCAAGACGACAGGGTCGCCGAAGGTGTGCTCCTCGCAATTCTCGCCGTTACCGCCACGATCGACAATGAGAAACTCCTGCCCCTCTTCGAACGCGATCATTGGCATGTGCCAGACGCCTTTGTGGTAATTCACGCCCTGCTTCCCGTTAGTGACGAATGCACGAAGATCCTCGCGCTCGACGGACTCGCCAGGCGGGGCGACGACAACGAAAAAGCTGAAGCGTGACAAGGGCACGAATGCCTGGCTACCGAGCGGGTGCCGCTCAACAAGATCGAAGCGATACGGCAAAGTCATCGGTGCTTTGCAGCGTGCAATGCTTATGGAGGGAACGCCTCCCGATTCGGTATCGACGTCAATGTCTGCCAAGCGACTGAAGTGCTCGAAGCGAGCATCGTTCATGGCGTTCCTGCTGTCTGATGATGCATAGATGACATCACCGTATGGCGCGAAGCGCTCCCGCGTAATTGGCACCGCTCTGAGTGTCAGTTCGCTCATTCTCTGTTGCTGTCACCGGCGACCCGGCCATAGAGGCGCAAGCGGCTGACACCGCCGTCCGGAAAGATAGACAGGCGAACGTGTGATACCACGCCGGTATCCTGCAATTTGTCGGTAAAGGTGTGCTGTTGATCCATGCTCAGCTTGCTTTCGGGCAACAGTATCGGCCAGTTTTCGCTCGCAGCTTCCATGTCTTCGAGATCCGCGTCAGTTAGCCGCGCTGCCTGGATGGCAGCTCGGTCC
Organism: Pseudomonadota bacterium; assembly: GCA_022572185.1. GTDB lineage: Bacteria > Pseudomonadota > Gammaproteobacteria > Steroidobacterales > Woeseiaceae > JACZWL01. The sequence goes on from JACZWL010000034.1 coordinate 9,559, forward strand.
GGAAAATTGCCCTTGAAGTGCGCGGTGTCGATCTCGACTTTTTCGATGATGCCGGGAAAACCGAGCGCCAGTATGACCCAGTCGTTGCCGGGCTCGCGCCGGCGTGCCGTTTCCCAGCCATCGCCCATATTGATGCCCTGCCCCGGGGCATTGAGATTGTGCATGCTGCCGAAGTGTTCATCATTGCACAGCAGTGCTCTACCCCCATTCTCGATCGCAAGTAAATCGATTATTTCGTCGCCGTCTGTTTCACTGCGATCCGGCCGGACTTCGCCATAGACGCGCAATCGCGCTATGCCGCCGTCCGGGAATATATTCAGGCGCAGATGCGTAAATGCATGGCTATTATCAATCGGCAACAGATGATGCGAGTCGCCCCTCAGCTCGACCTTTGGCAACAACTCCTGCCAGTGCGCATCGTCACCAGGAATTTCTCCCTGGCTTACGCAGGCATCGATCGAAGCATGCGGCGGAAAGTTGCCGGTGAAGTGGCTCGTGTCGATATCGAATCCGTGGATCACACCCGGGGTGCCCAGCCTAAGGATGATGTAGTCATGTCCCGGTTCACGTTTCCTCCGGCTCTCCCAACCATCCATCCATTTGCCGTTATCGTCGTATTTGTCGGCAATGAAAACCGGATCGGCTGGATCGATGAGCCTGGATTTGTCCGCAAAAAAATCGTCGGTCGCAAAAACGACGCGTGTGCCGAGCCTGGGTTGTTCAAGCCGCGCCCACTGATGAAACGGATTGTCTTCTTTAGCGCTCAAGTGCCTGATTCCTGTAAACGCATTCGCGCAATCTTGTGTATTTCATTAATGGCTGCTTCGAACTCGGTCTGTTTGTCATTGTTTAGCCTGCTCGCAAAAGCGGCAAGTATGTCCTGTCGGCTGCTGCCGCGGACGGCCATGACAAACGGAAAACCGAATTTGTCTTTGTACTGCGCGTTCAGCTCCTGAAACTGCTCGTATTCCGCTTTTGTGCACTGATCGATGCCGGCGCTGGCTTGTTCTGCGCCCGATTCCTCTGTCAGCTCACCGCTCATTGCAGCTTTGCCCGCAAGATCCGGATGGGCACGAATGAGCGCCAGCTTTCGTTCATGACCCGCCCGGCCTACACAATTGGCAAAGATCGTCGCCAACTCGTGAATGTCCTCAACGCTCGCGGCAGCGACAAAACAATCCTCCGCAACCCACGGCGAGTGTTCATAGATTCCGCCGTAGCGGCTTACAAACTCGTCCAGGTTCGGCTCTTTTCGGTATTTTTCAGAAGACATGAAATTACAATTGTTGGCCCAGGTCCGATCATACAGACACTGTCCGATTAGTTCGGGTCTGAACGACATCATTTCCCAAAAGCGGCCGGTCCGGCGAGGGAAACGCTCACACAAGCAAAGACAGAGAACGGCCGGAAGTAATTTTTTAAACGCAGATGATCACATTGCTCTGGATGTACGCACCATTGAAGGAGTATCATCTTGCGCGCGGAGATCTTGCGCGCGGAGAAATATCCGGTGCTGTCGACCATCCGAAAAATTTGTCGCCACAAAGAAGGGCACGCTCCGGGGGCACATGATCATTGCTCCATATCGAGACGATCTGAACAAGATCGTCATTCTGAATCCAAAAGGCGGTTGCGGTAAGACCACACTGGCAACCAATCTGGCGAGCTACTTCGCGCTGCGCGGACCGCCGCCCGCGCTGATCGATAACGATCCCAAGGGCTACACCGTGCGCTGGCTGGAGAAGCGGCCGCGGAACAGTTGCGAGATCCATGGCGTCGCCAACTACAACTTATCAAACCATGCCACACGCACCTGGCAGTTGCGCATTCCGAACGAGACCAGCACGGTCATCATCGACACGCCGGCCGCCCTCGGTCGGCAAGAGATTAACGAGTTGACCTACGATGCCGACTGCATTTTGATTCCTGTCCTGCCTTCGGCGATTGATATCCGTTATGCAACCAATTTCATCGCCGATCTCTTGCTCCTCACGCAGTTTGACCGGCCAGTCGCCGTTGTCGCAAACCGCACGCGACAAAACACCAACAGCCTCACCAAGCTCCTGGGGATCCTGACGAACCTCGATACCCCAATCATCGGCGTACTGCGCGACAGCCAGAATTACCTGCACGCCGCCGATCTCGGCCTGGGCATCTATGAAATGCCGCACCACAGGGTGAGAAAAGACGTTGAACAGATGGACCTGATTATCGACTGGCTCGATCAACTGCTGACGAGAACACCGGTAGAAAGCCTGGGAATGCGGAATGAAGCATTCGGCTGACAGGTCGATATGAACCTCCGCTTCGGGCCGTTTTCTGCCTGTCGCCATATGCGATGACCTGACCGACCGCTCCCAGGCGGTACCGCGCATCGGTCCTGATCAAATCGGCAGCGTCTGCCTGATCGAGCGGCGACTAATACGAATTACCCTTGGGCCGGGTGCTCATTCTGCCAGTGCCGTGCAATATCGATGCGCCTGGCCACCCAGACGTCATCGTGATCCTGCACGTAGTCGAGGAACTTCTGCACAGCGGCAGCGCGGCCGGGCCTGCCGGCCAGGCGGCAATGCAGGCCGACCGACATCATCTTCGGGCTCTCTGCACCCTCCGCGTACAGGACGTCGAATGAGTCCTTCAGGTAGTCGAAAAACTGCTGGCCGGAATTGAATCCCTGCGGCGTTGCAAAGCGCATGTCATTGGCATCCAGGGTATAGGGAACCATGAGTTGTGGTTTCGCGAAATTGTAGTCCCAGTACGGCAGATCATCCGCGTAGGTATCCGCGTTATAGACGAAACCGCCTTCCTCGGCCACCAGGCGGTGTGTGACCGGGCTGCAGCGGCCAAGATACCAGCCGAGCGGACGCTCGCCGGTTACCGCCCGGTGAATTTCGATCGCTTTTTTAAGATGCTCGCGCTCGGTTTTCTCGTCGACAAACTGGTAGTCGATCCAACGGTAACCATGACTGGCAATTTCCCATTCCGCGGCCCACACCGCGTCGACAACTTCGGGATTGCGCTCGAGCGCCATCGCAACACCAAATACTGTGACAGGCATTTTTCGTTTCATGAACATGTTGTGCAGTCGCCAGAATCCGGCACGGGCGCCGTACTCATATATCGACTCCATGTTCATATGGCGCTGACCCTCGTACGCTTGCGCAGCAACGATTTCAGACAGGAAAGCTTCCGACGCATTATCGCCGTGCAATATGCAATTCTCGGCGCCTTCCTCGTAGTTGATGACGAACTGCACGGCAATGCGTGCACCGCCAGGCCAGTTCGCCGCCGGCGGCTTGCCACTGTATCCCTTCAGGTCTCTTGGATAGTCAGCCATTTTCTTATTCTGTCGCAGCGCTACTCTGGTACCACTGAGCGATAATTGCCCTTTCCTCCTCCGTGATCTGCGTTAGATTTCCGATCGGCATCGCTCGCACCACGACCGTCTGCTGATGTATGCGCGATGCCTCTGCGAGGATCTGCTGGTCATTGTCGAGTACAACGCCGCCCGGTGCAGCTGGAAACGCCGGGTGCGTCGGATTTGCCGAATGACAAACGGTACAGCGTTCATGAATGACGGTCCGCAGCTGGCTGAAGTCAACCTTGTTGGCTCCGGTCACCGCCCTGCGTCCGGGCGCGATTGCGGCCGCGACAGCGAGCAGAATCAAGATAGCTGCGATGACAGGCACCGGAGACGCATGGCCCTTGTGACGGGCGACGAAGTAGATACGAATAAGGGCGCCGGCCAGCGAAATTGCAATCAGGATCAGCCAGTTGTATGCGTGGCCATAAGTCATCGCGTAATGATTGCTGATCATCACGAACAAGACCGGTAGCGTGAAGTAGGTGTTATGTACCGAGCGCTGTTTTGCCCGAATGCCCGGGCCCGGATCCGGAGCTTCTCCCCGGCTCGCGGCATCTACCATCTTGCGTTGGCCCGGAATGATCACGAAAAAGACATTGGCAACCATGATGGTGCCGAGCACCGCGCCAAAATGAATGTAGGCACCGCGACCACTGTAAAGCTGGCACAGGCCCCAGGCGAGTATCCCGACAAGAACAAAAAGAACACCGCCGAGTGCGGCCTCGTCTTTGCCCAAAGGGGATTTACAAAGAAGATCGTAGACAATCCAGCCGCCGGCGAGGACGGCGATCGCGATACCGACGGCTGCGGGGGAGGACAGCTCCGCGACAGTTCGATCGATCAAATAGATCTCGGCGCCGTACCAGTAAATCAATGCCAGCAGGAATACCCCGGACAGCCAGGTCGCGTAGGCCTCCCATTTGAACCAGTGCAATGTCGCAGGTAAACGCGCCGGCGCGACCTTGTATTTCTGTGCATGATAGAAACCACCGCCATGTACCGACCACAGCTCGCCGCCGACACCCTTGGCGTCGTCGGCGGGATCTTTGGCGGGCTGCAGATGATCATCGAGCCAGACGAAATAGAAAGATGAGCCAATCCAGGCGATTCCCGCAATGAAATGCAACCATCGTGCAAGAATGTTCAGCCAGTCGAGAATATACGCTTCCATTACAGCTATTTATGCTCGTCGGTGCAGAAAACGCACGTTGTCGGGCATATCGTCGCCGGCTGATTCTTTGCTGCATCTCGCCTCACTTATTTGCAGCAGCTCGGCTGCAACCGCAATCGCGATTTCCGCGGGCTTCTTGCCGTCGATACCATCGATACCGATGGGACAGGTCAGTTTGTCGATGCGGGACTGTGCCATGCCGAGCTCAAGCAAGCGCTTTTCGAAACGATGGCGCTTTGAACGTGAGCCAATCAGCCCGCAATAGATGAAGTCATCCCGCTCCAGGATTTGCCGGATGATGTCCATGTCCAACGGGTGACTGTGGGTCATCACCAGATAACAGGCGCCGGCCGGCATTGCGGCTACTTCCAGCTCCGGATGGTCACTTTCGATTATCTGAACGTTCCCGGGCAGGCGCTCTGGAAAAATATTTCTTCTGCTGTCGATCCAGCGAATATTCCCGTCAAGCGATGACAGTGCGCTCACTGTCGCGGCGCCGACATGCCCTGCGCCGAAGACCGCGATATTCAGATCACTGGATACGACCGGTTCGAAAAGTATGTCCTGTTCAATATCGTCGTTCACCGTGATTCTCACACGTTGTGCACGCCCCGATCGCGCCAGAATTCGCATGGCTTCGCTTAGCAGCTTGTCATCGACAGTCAATTCTGCCGGGAAGACGCAGTTGCCATCTGCGGTAATTACATACTTGCCGGTCGCATCCGAGCGGCCGGCAACTGTCGCAATGATGGCTGGCTCTCTGCGATGATAAACGTCCAGCAACTCACCGAGCCATGCGGGTTTTGTCGCACAAAAGGACTCGAACAACACTTCGACGACACCGCCACAGCACTGCCCGCAGTTGGCGCCGAGCGTGAATTTCCGCAGGTGGCTGCCGTCTTCATTGTTTCGTATCGTATTAACGGCAATTTGCGTGCACTTGTATTCAAGCTGGCCGCCGCCGATCGTGCCGATTGTCTCGCGTTCGGTAACGAGCATTTTTGCGCCGACTTCCCGAGGCGCGGAACCCCGCACACCCGCGACGGTGACGAGCGTGCAAGCATTGCCTGCAGCCACTTGTTCGCTCAGATCATCGATCCACTCGTTCATGACGATCCTCCTTCCGCTTGCATTGCTGTCACCGCCTTTAATACAGACTCGGGGGTTGCCGGTGCGTCCAGCTGAGGCCGGCACCTGTCACCGCCGACGCTGGCCACAGCATCCCGAAGCGCATGAAATACCGACAGGCTCAGCATGAGCGGCGGCTCGCCCACGGCCTTGGAGCGGTAGATCGTTGGCTCGCGATTCCGCCCCGCTTCGAACATCTTCGCCCTGAAATCCACCGGCAGGTCCGAGCAGGTCGGAATCTTGTAAGTTGACGGCGCATGGGTCGTGAGCTCCCCATCGCTATTCCAGCAGAGCTCCTCCGAGGTCAGCCAGCCTGCTCCCTGGCTAAACCCTCCCTCGATCTGGCCCATGTCGATCGCGGGATTCAGCGATTCGCCGCAGTCGTGCAGGATATCGACCCGGAGAATCCGGTTCTCGCCGGTGAGGGTATCGATGATGACCTCCGAAACCGCTGCACCATAAGCGTAGTAGAAGAAGGGCCGCCCGCTGAATGTCGAGCGGTCGTAGTTGATTTTGGGCGTGCGATAGAAGCCCGTCGCCGACAGCGATATGCGTGCGAACCAGGCACGCTTTATCAGATCTTCAAAACTGATGCTCTCCGCGCCAATCCGCACCCGGTTGTTAATGAACTCGATGTCGTCCTTCGGGACAGCGAAGTGCTTCGCAGCAAACCTGATCAGCCGCCTCTTGATCTTCGCAGCGGCAGCCTGCGCTGCCTTGCCGTTAATGTCGGATCCGCTCGAAGCCGCCGTGGCAGAAGCGTTCGGTACTTTGCTCGTGTCCGACGCCATTATTTTGATGCGGTCAATGTCAATCTGCAGTTCTTCAGCAACGACCTGCGCCACTTTGGTAAACAGTCCCTGCCCCATCTCGGTACCGCCGTGGTTCAGGTGAACAGTGCCGTCGGTGTAGACATGTACCAATGCACCTGCCTGATTCAGGTGGGTCGCCGTAAATGAGATACCAAACTTGACGGGCGTGAGTGCGATGCCGCGCCTGAGGATCTCGCTCTCCTTGTTAAAGGCACGTATTTCCTTGCGGCGTTCCTGATAATCGGCGCTCTTCTCGACGGCCGATACTATTTCCTCGATGATGTTGTCCCTGATTTTCTGCTGGTACGGCGTTATGTCTCTCTCGCCGACGCCATAGAAATTTTTCTTGCGAACTTCCAGCGGGTCCTTGCCGAGATAACGCGCTATTTCGTCAACCACGTACTCGATACCGAACATGCCCTGCGGCCCGCCGAATCCACGAAACGCCGTGTTGGAAACCGTATGCGTCTTGCAGCGATGCGAAACGATGCTTACGTTTTCGAGGTAATAAGCATTGTCGCAGTGAAACATCGTGCGATCGTTTATCGCGCCCGACAAATCGGCAGACATGCCGCAGCGCGACGCGAACATGAATTCGATACCCTCGATCCGGCCAGTAGCGTCGAAACCGACGTCGTAATCAATGACGAAGTCATGCCGCTTGCCCGTCATGATCATGTCGTCATCGCGGTCGAGGCGCAACTTGCAGGCCCGTCCCGTTTTGTCCGCCATCAGTCCGGCAATACAGGCAATCAGCGCCGGTTGGCTTTCTTTGCCGCCAAAGGCGCCACCCATGCGGCGGCATTCAACGACGACATCTTTCGACAGTTTACCGATCGCCGCAGCCACCAGGTGCTGCACCTCACCCGGATGCTGCGTGGAGCTGTACAGGTAGAGATCGCCGTCCTCGGCGGGAAGAGCTGTCGCGATTTGCCCCTCGAGATAAAACTGGTCCTGCCCGCCAACATTGAGGCTGCCTTGCAAGCGGTGTTTTGCATCAGCCAGCGCCGCCTGACTGTCGCCTCGCGTGATCGTCTCGCTCGGCAAAACAAAGGACCCGGCCGCGAGCGCGGCGCGCGGATCGAGAATTGCTTCCAGGTCTTCGTATTCTATTGTTGCCAGCTTTGCTGCCTTGCGTGCCTGATCGACCGTTTCCGCGGCAACGGCGAACACGGATTGCCCCACATACTGAACGAGTCCGGGTGCGAAAATCGGATCGTCGGCTATGACCGGCCCGCAGTTGTTTTCACCCGGAATATCGGCCGCGGTCATGACGGCCACCACGCCGGGCGCCCGTCGAACAGCGCTGAGGTCCATTTTCCTGATTTTGGCGTGTGGCCTCGCACTCATGCCGACGGCAAGATGCAGCAAATCCTGCCGCTCGGGTATGTCATCGACATATATGGCCTCGCCACTGACATGCAAGTGAGCGCTGTCATGCGGTATCGGACTGCCGACCGCGCCGGCAATCGTCTGGCCTGCGTCTTGCCGACCTGGCGAGGTCTTAGCGTCCATAGTCATATACGCGGGACGATGCATTGCCGCTGGAATCGAGATAAAAGCGCTGCAGGAGATTGCCGCAAATTGTGCGGCGGTATTCAGCCGTTGATCGCATGTCCGTTATCGGGCTGAAGTCCCGATCGAGCGCCTCGATTCCGGCGCGCACCGTATCCTCGTTCCACTCCCGGCCTGTTAGCGCGGCTTCGCAATGAACCGCTCGCTTCGGCACGGTTGCGAGACCGCCGTAAGCAATTCGAATGTCGGTGATTCCAGCACCATTGCGCCTCAATGAGTAAGCACCGCAGACTGCAGATATGTCCTGGTCGAATCGCTTCGACACCTTGTAACACTGCACTTGCGTGTCGCTTGGGCGCAGTGGCACAAGAATGCGCTCGAGGAATTCCCCGGGTTCGAGCACCGTCTTTTGATAGTCGAGATAAAAGTCGCTGAGCGAAACCTCTCTCGCCTGATCACCACGTCGCAATACCAAAGTGGTGTCGACAACCATCAGCGCCGGCATCGAATCCCCGATCGGCGAGCCATTGGCGATGTTGCCGCCAAGCGTGCCGGCGTTTCGGATCGGAGGCGATGCGAATCGCAGAAACAGTTCTTCGAACTCAGGATAGTGTTCGATAATCGGCAGCATCGCATCGCTGAGCGATACTGCAGCGCCGATGTCGATATGTGTCTTGGTTACGCTGAGCTCTCTGAGCTGTTCGACGTTACCGGTATAGACAACCGTACTCAGTTCCCTGTGTTGTTTGGTCACCCACAGACCGACATCCGTTCCTCCTGCGAGGATGACTGCATCCGGACAGGTTTCGACGAGACTTGCCAATTCGTCCACGCTGCGTGGCGAAAAAAACCTGCGCTTGCCATCGTCAACTGAAAGCATTGCCGACCGTGTGGCAGATTTCAGGACCTCGACTTTTTTCTTTTCATCGGCTCCGCATTTTCCGTTCGCCGCAAACGGTTCCTCCAGCCAGGAATCCTTGACCACCCGGTACCCGTACATTTCCTGGGCCGCTTCGATAATCGGCCGGTAGCCCGTGCAACGGCACAGGTTACCGGCAAGTGCGTCATCGATCTCGCGCCGGCCAGGCTCTGCGTTGTTCTTGTACAAAGCGAACAAGGACATGATGAAGCCCGGCGTGCAAAAACCGCACTGGGAACCGTGGTAATCGACCATCGCCTCTTGCACGGGATGGAGTGAGCCGTCATCGCGCCGCAGGTTCTCGACAGTGATCAGCTCTTTGCCGTCGAGGGTCGGCAGAAACTGAATGCAGGAGTTGATCGCCCGCACCCGGAGACGGCTATCGGATTGATCGAGTTCCGCAATCGCGACAGTGCAGGCACCGCAATCGCCTTCCGCGCAGCCTTCCTTGGTGCCGATCTTTCGCAGATCCTCCCGGAGATACTGTAAAACAGTGCGCGTCGGGTCCGGGTTCCGGATCTCGACCAGTTCCCCATCAAGCACAAACCGAATGGTGTCCGGTGGACAAATGGTGTCCGGCAGCGCTCCCTGAGAATGTCGGTCAGCGTTCATTCGTTCTAGCTGCCCCGGTAAGTTGAGTAACTCCAGGGCGATACGAGCAAAGGCACGTGATAGTGCTGATCGTTGGCGAGCGAGAAACGAATAACGACATCGTCGAGGAACGGCGGATCGTCGGCAAGCGCCGCGCCCGCAAAATAGGGTCCAACCGCAAATTCGAGCTCATAGCTGCCTGGCCGATAGGTATCACCTTCGAGAAGGGGCTGATCTGTGCGTCCGTCATCGTTGGTGACCGAAGTCGCGACGAGATGCCTGCCATTCTCCAGCGAGAAAAGTTTGACTGAGATACCGGCGCCGGGCCTGCCGTGAGCAGTATCCAGTACGTGTGTTGTCAATTGCCCCATGAGCCTTTTCGTGCGTGCCTGATAGCACTCAATAGTAGGCGATCTACCTTTGCTCGGGTAGTCAATACACACCCGTGAGTCGCATACGGGCTAAGGGCGTCTCAGGATTTTCTATCTGGAGGTGAGGTCGCCGCCTTGAATGTTTGCCTTAACCATACGGCCACTTACCGGCGGAAAGGGGCTCGTTTTCTGGTAGCATTTGCGTCACGGCGAACCGCTCCTGTATTCATCGCTAATTACCTTGAATTATATAGAAAATTACAGGTTTGCCGTTCTTATTGGTGATTTATGCAGGTCAGGCAGAAACCGTTGGGGGGACTACTACGGGGTCGCTGCCGATCCAGATGACCGCATTGTCTTGATGTATGCGCCGTTCATGAGGGCAGAAGATATATTGAGCACCCACGCCGGTTCGTCACAGTTCTGAGTACGCTCTGTTCGGTTGCGTTTGCTCATAAACCGCTGAATGTAAACCCTGGTTGATGGCGCTAACGAATTAAATGCTGCCAAGCGACAATCGTGGTGAAGGGGGTATCGAAATGGCACAAGCATCGAAAGGCAAGAATTCAACCGCCAAGGCGGTGCCCTCATGAAGTCGGCGACATTTTGGCTGGGCGTGATTGTACTTGCCGCATTCGAGTCGACCGCGGCCCTTGGCGCCGAGCCTTTCGCGCAAGGCAAAGCGCTCAACGATCTGCGCTGGGAGCTGCGCTTCAACTTTCCGAAGTGCCGCCACGAGGGTCACGCCAGGGACGCGTGGTGCCAGAAAGAAGACATTCGCAGCGCTGCGAACGACGCTGGCATCGAGGAGAAGCTAATAGCGTGGGCATCTCACGAGAAGACGAGGTCGATTCAGATGGCGTATTTTTCCTTCTCGAATCAGCCCGTGCGCGAGGCGCTCTGTGAGGCCGCGGAACGAGGTGTGGCAGTCACGCTTTACATCGACCAGAGCAACGAGAAGCACCGGAACGTCCAGGCCCTCGACGATTGCGAGGGGTTCGTCGGTGCCGCCGAGAACACGACGATCGTACCGAAGGGCAAAGGACCGTTCGGCTCACGCGGTGCCTATCTGCTGCACATAAAGATCTTCCTTGCCAGTGAGTCGCGATCGCCGGTTCCCCTCTCCTCCATCGACAACGAGGAAGACTACGCGTTCGCGCTCGCAGGCCGCACGCGCTTCACCTCGAGCAGCGCCAATCTCTCGACGTACGGGACCAGCCTGCACTTCGAGAACTGGATCTTCTTCAACGCGCCCACGAATGACTATCTTGCCCAGGCGAATCTGTGCATCTTCTCGGCTCTCGCTGCAACCGGCCGTGACGCCCGGTCCCGGTTCGCCGCGAAGTATGCAGCCTGTCGGACCCAGATCGAATCTCCGCCGAGAGACGACATCGAGCTGTTCGTGACCCCTCACGACTCACTGAGCCCGAAGATGAGCGATGGGCTCTCACGGATCCTCGCGGAAGCTGAAGACGAGCTGCTGGTCGCGGCTCACCGACTCACCACTGGCAAGATCTACAACCCGCTGATCGAACGCATCTCAAGCGGGGTCGACGTGTCCGTCGTATTCGACGATGACATACTCCGGACGGGCGTCGTGGACGGAGGCCCCGTGCTTTCTGTCGGCGTGTGGGACGTAAAGGCCGACCGGGCGCTCCGCGATGCCGGCGCCAAGCTATCCTACATGGAGACCCGCCCCAACCAGCTCCACCACAACAAGTTCATCGTCGCGGACCGCAAACTGGTCCTTCAGGGCGCCCCTAACTTCACGGCGGCCGCGTTCAATCTCTACGGTCTGGGGCACTACGAGAATCTGTACCTCATCGAAGACAAGAAGATTATCCGCGCCTACCGGACAGCCTGGCGACGCTTGCACAAGCTGGCCACCTCACGCCCCGACCATCCGGTTGGAGATCATGCAGATCGCCCCTTGCGCGACTTCTCACGGAGCGGGGGCAAAGCGGGCTCGGCTCCGTCAGACGCGAATGTTGCCTATCTCAACATGCCGGGAATGGAAGACCTCGGACTGCCGTTTTCCGCTGCCGTGCGTGTGGACAACACACTCTATGTTTCAGGCAATGTCGGCAACATACCCGGCACGCTCGATCTGGCGCCGGGTGGCATTCAGGGTGAGACGAAGCAGACTCTCGACAACATCAAGGCGGTGCTGGAGCAATTCGGTTCCTCGATGGACAAGGTCGTGAAATGCACCATTTTCCTGGCCGATATCGGCGAGTGGGGCGCGATGAATGAGGTGTACAGGACCTACTTCAAGAACCCGCCGGCCCGCAGTGCCCTGGGGGCCAGCGGCCTTGCCCTGGGTGCGCGCGTCGAGATCGAGTGTATTGCGACGATGTAATTGTGAATGGTGCCGGACCACTGCTGTCCCATAAACCGGGTACGACGATCAAGGACATGGGTTGCCAGCCTTCAGTCTGAGACCGTGGCCCGCAGGGATGCGGGCCCCGAGCCTACATGGACGTACTTGCGGCGTGTCTCAGACTGAAGGCTGGCAATTCATGTCCGTAGTGATTCGCCCTGTCGGAACCCCTCGCAACTACTGTGATCCAGTCAATGATGCAATCTTTTATGGGACAGCAGTGGTGCCGGACTTATTTTACCGCTCCAAGAGATTATCGCGGCGCCTGGCCAGAGCCTTGATGCGGCCTTTGTCGAGCACATCCCCCAACTCCTCGTTCAGGTAGTCACCGGTCAGCGCCGACAGCGCTTTTTGCCAGCCGCCGCCGAGATGCAGTTTATTGCCGCTTCGTACCTCCACGTTCTCGACGTATGTCGGCAGCCCCCGTTTTTTCGAAAACGCGTTTTGGTGTCCCGTGAGTATCAGCTGCCAGTTGTCAATGCTGTAAAGCATGTTGTCCTGCTGCCGGTCCGGGTTGTAGATCAGGGAATCGAATATATACATCGCCTGCCATTGTTCGTCCAGCGGGCACCACGCTGAACTCCCTCTTCTATTCGCGGCCCGTTCCTCGTCGTTCTGCATGCTGCGCGGTATAAATTGTAACGAGCCATTTTTGCCGCGAACCTCCCTCCCGACCGTAACGGGTACCATGCCGAGGCCGAGCAAAAGGTCGAGACGATAGGCGGCGAGTTCCGGAAAAACACCCTTGGCTCGCGGGCTCGCGGAGAATACTGCCGAAATACTCTCGCCGAAGTAAGTGACGTTGACGATCCTCCGTCCCGACTCCGGGGTGGTTATCGGTGTTATCTCTCCATTGGCCAGAATCTGCTGCAGCTCATCGGCGCCCAAGTCTCCCGACCGGTACCCCACCCTGCGCGGGTGAGGCACCGGTATGTAAGCTGCTGACCCTTTTTCATTGACAACAGTCAGTATCTCGCCTTCGATGACCAGCGCATTGCCGCTGCCCTTGTAAGCAGCACTCAACATGCCGGTGTCGATTTCGATGACGCGGCCATCCATGCGCTCGAGCACGCGACGCGTGAGGGTAGGCGTATGGCCGATAACGACGCGATCAGCCTCGATGGCCGCCAGGGCCCCGGCAAGCTTGTCTTCCTCGATCAGGGGCCCGCAGCCGACATTGCCGCGGTACCACGTCGGGCTGCTCTTGCCGTGAATGCTTGCATCATTGAGTTTTAGCACCGTCTTAATTGCATCTATGATGTAGTTCGCGCGTCCCCCTTTATCACGCCCGGACTCGAGTATTTCCGCCTGCCGGTAAAAGCTGTCGGTAGGGCTGAGAATGCCTTTGTCAATCAGCACTTCCGTTTGAGTAACGTAGTCGCGCACTTGAGACTTAAGCTCGCGATTGACGCCTTCCAGTCCGAGTTCGGCAACCAGCGGCGATAGTCCGCCGTGTACGAATGCCGTGCCATTGATCACGATCAGCAACGGCTTCGACATCAGCCAGGGCCCGTACGCTCCATTCGAGCCAAAGGCGCGGCGATGCCCGAAAAACCCTGGCGGGTATTTTCCCTGGTATTCATCACGCAACCAGTCTTCGTTCGAATTTTTCGGCCTGGTCCTCCGATACGCCTGAAACCCTCGCTCGCGGTCTTCCGCAGATTCCTCGTCGGCAAACGCAGCGTATTCCTCTTTCGAGACATACCTGAGATCGCCGACCAGATTCATGACTTCGTGATTCCCGAGCAGCAGGTGCACGCGTCCGCCGGCATCCGGCGCTTCTTCTTCAAGGCGCATGATCAGGTCCATTACCTTTCGGGACTCGGGTCCGCGATCGAGAATGTCGCCCGTAAACACGAGATGCGTCGCGCCGCCGTTCCAACCGAGCGCTTCGTCAAGTACGCCGGCATTTATCAGTGTCGCTTTCAACGCGCCAAAGGCACCATGCACATCGCCGACCGCAACGACCCGTTCGATGCCCGACCAGCGCCATTCTTCGGCCAGCGCCTGTGCCTGGCATAAGGCCGCCGACAGTACAACCGCGGCAGACGCCGCGGTGATCAGTGCCCGGAATTGCCGATTTACTTTCAAAGTTGGCTCCAACGATCTGCTTTCCACATGCTAAACTCCATTAAACAATAAATAATAGGCCGAGTTAACCATGAATAAGATCACCTGGTATTCCAGTTGGACATGTTGTGTCGTCATGTTGTTCCTCTCTGTCGGCCAGAAGGCAACCGCAGAATCCGCTACCTCAGGCCCGGTCGCCCGACCACTTTTCACCAGTGATTCGACACTCGCGATCACGATAGAGGGCCCGATTTCTACGGTTATGCGCAATCGCGATGAAACGGAAGAGTATCCTGCAACGCTGAAATTTACGGGCGCCGACGGGACCGAACACCAATTGGACATAAAGCTTCGGGTCCGTGGCAAGTTCAGACGCAAGCGCGAAACCTGCAACTTCGCACCGTTACGGGTGAATTTTCAGAAAAAGCAGGTCGCGGGTACGGTGTTCGCCGGTCAGGACAAAATCAAACTGGTTACGGATTGTAAGAAGGGAAGCAGCAAGTTTCAGCAAGTGCTGCTGAAGGAATACCTGACGTACAAAATACTCAATTTGATGAGCGACCAGAGCTTCGGTGCACGATTGCTCCGGGTTACCTATGTCGATACCGACAAGAAAGGCAAGGCTCGTGACAGCTACGCGTTTTTCATCGAGGAGAAAAAACATATCGCCGAAAGGTTGGGCATGGAGCTCATCAAGATTGAAAGAACAAAATACAGTGCTCTGAACCGTGCCCGATCGAATTTCGTCAACATATATCAGTATCTTATCGGTAACACTGACTTCTCGTTGATCGCCGGACCTGACGAGACCGACTGCTGCCACAATGCAGTCATTTACCAAAAAGACAGCGACCCCTACATATCGATTCCATATGATTTCGATCATGCCGGAATCGTCGATGCGCCATACGCCGAACCCAATCCGAAGTTCAAGATTAGCAGCGTAAAAAAGCGAGTGTACCGTGGTCGTTGCGCCAATAATGGGCATCTCGATTCGACCTTGCAGCAGTTTCTCGCCAAGCGCGACGAGATCACGCAGCTGATCGAGGGGCTGGAGGGATTTGACGCCAGATCTATCAAGACGACACTGGCATACGTCGACGGCTTCTACCGGGATATATCCGACCCGAAGTCAGTCCAGAAAAAGTTTATCAAGAAGTGCTCGTAGCCTGGACCGGGCAGCCTGTTGCGGAGCCCCGGCCTGATCCACCGAGCCTTAGGTCAACCAGTCCGCAATGATTTGTGCCACCCGCGGATGTATGTAGTATCCGGCTGAGCTGTGAGGATTGGATTTTCCATAGCGAACCGTCAAATTGTAAATCTGATAGTCCCGGATGCTGCTGACCAGTTTTTCCTTCAGCATTGTCTTGAAATCATCCGCCAGCGTGTTGTCGTGGCAAGCATAATCATCTTCTGCAGATATGTTGTGCCATGACAAGATGATTCGTGGATATCGTTTTGCCACTTTTTCCTTTGCGCCGAGCAATTTTTTCCGAACGGCAGAATCACCGAGTGGGGCTCCAAGGGTCAGCCAGACGTCAATCTTCCGCTCCGAATACTGCGCCGATATTTCCGGGTCGTGTGACAGTTCCCAGATGACGTCGTAAGCAACGATGCAGCCCGTGCCGTGCGAAATCAGCATGACCTGATCGCCCCTGTCCATCGCCGCACACAAAGTCGTTCTGACTCGCTGTCGTACCTGCGCAGCAAAATCACTCTTGGGGTTCCAGTACACACCGAGATCTTTGGCAACTTTGGCAATCAGCGGGCTGGCGAGCCCGACCGCACCCAATACAGGAGCAGCGATGTCCGCAGCAAACTCGGCGATAGCAGATTTGCCGGGAAGTTTATCGTAACGCTGGATGCTGAATTTCTTTCTCTTGTCGATTTGCCGCAGCATATGCAAAGCATTGCGCCGATCGCCAATATCAAGCTGCTCGTCGTAGTGCCCACCTTGTTCGATTAGAAGGGCGTTTGTGAGGTCGCCGTAATAGGCGAGCTCCTTGTTCAAGCTACGATAGTCATCAAGCAACTCCGGATAATCTCTTTCCATTCCGGCCGCAAGCGCGGTATCGGCCAGATCCAGCAGATCCTTGCCCGACGGCTTGAAATCGCGGCCATGGACGATGACCAGACTACGACCGGATGTTCCGCTCGTGTAGGTGTGACTACTCATCTTTGTTGGTCCGTGGATTATTATGACCCGGCGCATAGACGCTGAGCCTTGCTTTCTTTTTTCCACCCTCGTCGGCGATCAGCAATCTGCCGTCCCGGGTTATTTCGATCCCCTCTGCCTGCCGGTGACGGTCCGCCAACGGCAGAATTATAGCGTTAATCAGCTCACCATTCGGTTTCATTTCGATAATCGCACGTTGCCGCGCCGCGACCACAACTAAATTTGCCGTTCCCGGGTCGACTGCGATACCAGAGGGACTGATGTGCTTCTTGCCCAGCTTACCCGCGATATCGTCTTCAGGAATCATGATTTCGCGTTCGCGGAGAACCTTGCCGGTCAACGGCGACCAGACGAAGACAGATAATTTACCGCCTTTGCCCTTCACCCTGCTTTTCTTGCAGGCCAGGAGAAGTGTGCCCGACTGCCTGTCCTGTGCGAGCCCCTCGATCTCACAGAGCTTGCCGAGGCCTGTTTTGTAGGTCTTGAACCGCATTTTGTCGCCGTCATCGCCTTCGGCGGTCGCGTATAACCGGCCCTTGCTGGTCACCAGATAGAACACATCGTTCAGAATGGCGATGCCCTCGAAGTCACCGTGCACTGTCGGGTCCCCCAGGGCGAATGCCTTGACGATTTTGCCTTGCTGGTAGTCAAGCTCGTAAACGATTGCCTTTTCGTCAGTGACTGCGAATAAACGGCCATCCGGTGTCAGCGCCAGGCCGGAAATTTCTTTGAGTTTCTTGGGCAGCTTCCATTGCTGCAGCGATTCGGAATCGAGGGGAAATCTGTCCAGCCCCTTGCCATTGGTCGAGTCGGACGCCTGCGAACAGGCAGTCATCAAGCTCAGCAAAGCTATTACAAAGGGGCGTGCGAGCTCTGCCCCTCGAGAAACCACTAAGTCTGCATCCCGGTGGGCTGTCCGGGTAATCTTAGCGTAGCGAAAAGGCGGGAGAGAGATTGCCCGGCCTGAGTCCTAATAATCATCCTCAGCGCGGTCTCGCCGGGTCAGCATGGAGAAGAATGTGCCGGACAGTGTTTTTCCATATTCCAGCTTCCAGATGATCATGTTCGCGTAGACGAATGCCATCGAAATGACCATCGCAACGCCCAACGCACCGATCCCGGAACCGAGACCGATACTGATCGCCGCAAATATGTACATTGCCTGCGATGGCTGGTCGAGTGTAAACCGGAATCGTACCGCCGCAACGATACCGGCGAGACTGAACGCAAGAGCCAGGCTGTTCATGACGATCATCGATATGCCCGTTACCACGATCGGCATGATGATGATCGTCTGCACGAAAGACTGACTGACTTCCTTGCTGCGGCTTGTGATGAAGTACACCCACGATACGGGAATGATCAGTATCCCTGCGCCCAGGCTGGCGAACGCCAGCCGGAACGCTGCGTCCGGCCCGCGGATGATTTCCTCTGCACTTGAATATATGGCCTCGAATTCGCCGCCTCCCGCGCTGGCCAGGTCGCCAATACCGCCGATCGGAAAGAAGTCCTGGATTGCCGGAAATTTCCTGAGGAGGAACATCATCAGTCCTGCCCAGAACGCGTAGTACATCGTGATCAGCGTCATCGGTATCAGGAAACTAGCTGATCTTCTCATCACACCACCCCGCGTGAGTACGCGTCTCGTCGCATTCAACCGCAAGATACCCCTGTGCCGTCAATATCGCCACATTCCCTGGCGAAATGTCCGGTGTTAGGCTATGCACCGCAACATCGGCAGCAGGACTTTTATGACCCAATCAGTACAACTACTCGGTATCAGCAACGCGATTGTCGACGTACTCGCGCATGTCGACGAAAATTTCCTCAAGAGGATCGGCGCACCTCGAGGCTCGATGACCTTGATAGACGAGGCGCGCGCGCATGAGATTTACGACATGATGGGCCCCGCCACGGAAATGTCAGGCGGCTCAGTCGCGAACACCATTGCGGGGTTTGCGATTCTGGGCGGATCGGCCTCCTATATCGGCCGTGTCCAAAACGATCAGCTCGGCGAAATTTTCGTTCATGACATGCGCTCGCTGGGTGTCGATGTCAGGACTGCGCCCGTTGCGGACGGCGCGCCGACAGCACGAAGCCATATTCTGATCGACCCTGACGGCCAGCGAACTATGCAGACCTATCTCGGCGCATGCACCGAACTCGGTGTAGCCGATGTCACGGAGGAAACAGTCGGCACGCCAAAGGTCATCCTGCTCGAGGGTTACGTCTGGGACATACCCGAAGGCCCCGCTTTGGCCGCTGAAGCCATACGGATCGCGAAACAGAACGGTTCGGCGGTCGCACTGTCTTTATCTGATTCGTATTGTGTCAAACGACATCGTGATGTATTCGCAAAAGTCGTCCGGGACGACGTCAATATGGTTTTCGCTGATGACGACGAGGTGATGGCGCTCTATGAGGTAAGCAAATTCGAGGATGTATTATCGGCGATCGACGGGTCGGACAAGCTCTTCGTCATGACGCGTTCCGAAAAAGGCTCCGTAATCGTCGAAGGTGCTACGAAAATTATCCAGGAAGCAAACGCCATCGAACAGCTCATTGACACCACTGGCGCGGGTGATGCCTACGCAGCGGCTTTTCTCTATGGCTGGACATCCGGCAAGGATCTCGATGAATGCGCACGACTCGGCACGCACGTTGCCACGAGTGTCATTCAACAGCTTGGTGCTCGCATTGAAACAAATGTACTCGAATCTTTTGCATAAGCCTGGCTTTGTCGCAATCTGCTCGTTGGCACTAATTGCCATGGTGGCGCATGCCGCCGACCCATCTACAGCAAGCGCCAGCGCCGAGCGCATGCAGCAACGAATTCACGCATTGTCGAAATTCGGCGCCAATCCGCAGGGCGGCGTCAGCCGTGTCGCGTTCAGCAAAGCCGATATCGAAGGCCGCGAGTACATCAAGGATTTGATGGAACAAGCCGGCCTCGAAGTGCGCCTCGACACAGCCGGCAATATCATCGGCAAACGGGAGGGAAGCGATCCGGACCTGCCGGTCATCATGTTCGGCTCACACATCGATTCCGTGCCCGGCGGTGGTAATTACGACGGCGATGTCGGGGTCATCGCTGCCATCGAAGTCGCCCAGTTGCTGCACGAAAACGGCGTAAAGACGCGACATCCTTTGGAAGTTGTCAGCTTTACCGATGAGGAAGGCGGCCTGATCGGCAGCCGGGCCATGACGACAGGCCTGGGCCCGAGCGCGCTCAGTGTCGTCAGCCACAGCGGCATGACCATTGCTGAAGGCATTCGAGTCGTTGGTGGCGACCCGGACCGATTGGAACTTGCCCTTCGCAGTGCCGATGAATTTACCGCTTTCATCGAGCTGCATATCGAACAAGGCGCGTTCCTGCACGAGGAAGGCATCGACATCGGCGTGGTCGAGGGAATTGTCGGTATTCGCTGGTGGGATGTGGTGATCGAAGGTGTCGCCAATCACGCCGGCACGACACCGATGAACAGGCGTCAGGATGCAATGCTGTCGGCGGCCGAACTAACGCTCGCAGTAAACAGCGTCGCCACTTCTTTGCAGGGTCGCCAGGTCGCAACCGTCGGCAGAATCCGCGCCGAACCCGGCGCGCCGAATGTCATACCGGGTCGTGTCGTGATGAGTCTGGAAATCCGCGACCTCGATGCGGACAAGATACAGCAGGTTTTCGATGCAATCATGATCGAGGCAGACAGCATTGCAGAGGCGCGACAGACGCCGATAAGATTCGAGGAAATCGACGTCGCATCCCCGCCGGCACCCACCGACTTACGCGTGCGCAGGATAATCGCGCAATCCGCCGACGACCTGGGCCTGAGTTTCAGGTATATGCCGAGTGGCGCAGGCCACGATGCCCAGGACATGACCCACGTCGCGCCGACCGGCATGATTTTCGTGCCAAGCGTCGGCGGCATCAGCCACTCGCCCAAGGAATTCACGTCAGCAGAAGACATGGCGAACGGGGCAAATGTCTTGCTCAGAACGGTACTTGCCATAGACGGTGGCGCACTTTAAAAAAGGGCTACGCCCCCTTATTTTCAACTGCCGATCGGATGCCAGGTTGTCTTGGTTTCCTGAGTGTCTTTGATCAGGTAGGGGTTCTGCGCCGCGTCTTCCGACCACTTTGTGTCAACTCTCGAAATAACTCTCTTGATGTTGTCCGCTGCCAGGACCTGAATGTCCCTGCTGACATCAGTATCACCATCACAAAAAATCACGGCGTTGACATCCATGTGTGACGCGAATTGTTCCGTCAGTTCGTCGCGGAAGCCTGTCAGTATGTTGACGACACCTGCAGGCACGTCCGATGCGTGCACAACCTCGGCAAAACTCACCGCACACAAGGGCAGCAACTCCGATGCAAGCACCACGCAAGTGTTTCCGCCAACAATTGCCGGCGCTATATTGGAGACGAGTCCGAGCAGTCCACTGTCGTTCGGGGCGATGACGGCAACCACGCCGGTAGGTTCCAGGACCGAAAAGTTGAAGTGTGATGAAGCGACGGGATTCACTGCGCTGAATACCTGTTGATACTTGTCTGACCAGCCCGCGTAATATATGAGACGGTCGATGGTCGCATCGACTTCAGCCCGGGCACGGCGCTTTGAAACCCCTTGCAAGACAAGTTCCGCGACGAATTGTTCGGCCCTGCCTTCGAGCATCTCGGCGATGCGATACAGAATCTGACCCCGAAGATACGCGCTTGCCGCCGACCAGGCGGCGAAAGCGTTTCTCGCGGCAACAACCGAATTGCGAAAATCCTTGCGGCTGCCCCGACATATGCTGGCGATGACATTGCCCTCGTCATCTTTCAACGGGAAGTAACGTCCGGACTCCGTCCGTGGAAACTTGCCGTCGATGTAAATCTTGTACGTCTTCGCAACGGGGACGCGTGATGTCGCAGCAACCATGATTACGCCTCCAGCCTCACATAGGCACCGAGGCCGTGCAGGCCGCCTTCCCTGCCGAAACCGCTTTCCTTGTAGCCGCCGAAAGGTGACGTCGGATCGAATTTGTTGAACGTGTTTGCCCAGATAACGCCGGCCCGGATGCCCTGTGTCATCTTGAAGATCTTTGCGCCTTTGTCGGTCCAGATACCGCCCGAAAGCCCGTATGGCGTGTTGTTGGCTTTCGACAAGCCCTCTTCCAGAGTGCGGAAAGTCTGGATCGCCAGTACGGGGCCGAAAATCTCCTCCTGAACGATCCGGTTCGACTGAGACACGCCGGTAAATATCGTCGGCCGGCACCAGTAACCGCGGTCGGGAACCGCACAGGAGCTCTGGTACATCTGCGCACCCTCTTCCTGCCCGAGTTTCAGATAGGATTCGATCGTCTCGAGCTGCGAGGCAGAGTTGATTGCGCCGATATCCGTGTTCTTGTCGAGTGGATCACCGACGATGAGGGTTTCCATCCGGTCCCTGAGCTTTCGAATGACTTCATCCGCGACTGACTCCTGCACGAACAGCCGGGAGCCGGCACAGCAGACATGCCCCTGGTTAAAGAAGATGCCGTTGACGATGCCCTCGACGGCCTCATCGATCGCCGCGTCCGCGAAGATAATATTGGCCGCTTTGCCGCCCAGTTCCAGGGTGTATCTCTTGCCGGTGCCGGCGATTGCCTTTTGAATGATCCGGCCGACTTCCGTCGATCCGGTGAACGCGATCTTGTCGATATCCGGATGATTGACGATCGCCGCGCCTGTCTCGCCGGCGCCGGTGACAATATTGACGACGCCCGGTGGCAAGCCGGCATCACGAATGACCTCGGCGAGCTTCATTGCCGTCAAGGGTGTCGTTTCCGCCGGTTTCAATACGACGGTATTGCCACAGGCCAGGGCGGGGGCAATTTTCCACGCACACATCAGCAGCGGGAAATTCCAGGGAATGATCTGTCCGGCAACACCGAGGGGCACGGCATGTCTTCCGGGGAACGCATACTCGAGCTTGTCGGCCCAGCCTGCGTAATAGAAGAAGTGTGCGGCGGCCAGCGGTATGTCGATATCGCGCGATTCGCGGATTGGCTTGCCGCCGT
This sequence comes from Pseudomonadota bacterium, assembly GCA_022572185.1. Taxonomy (GTDB): domain Bacteria; phylum Pseudomonadota; class Gammaproteobacteria; order Steroidobacterales; family Woeseiaceae; genus JACZWL01. The sequence continues at coordinate 32,098 of JACZWL010000034.1, forward strand.
CGAGGGATTCGATGACTGCAAACTCGCGCGCCCGCTCCTGCAGTATGCGGGCGATTCTGTAGATATATTTGCTGCGTTCCGACGCCGGCATCTTTGACCAGACGCCGTTGTATGCCTTGCGCGCCGCTTTGACGGCGCGATCGACATCGGCTTCGCCTGCCAGCGCCACGCTACTCAGCTGCTCTTCGGTGGCAGGATTGATGGTCTCGAAATGCCGGCCTGCTTCCGGCGCAACGAATTCGCCACCGATAAACAGCTTGTACCGCTGGTCGATCGTAACGTGGTCCGTACTCTCCGGTGCCGGTGCGTACTGCCAGCCATCGTTAAACGCCAGCTTGTTCGGTTCAGTGCTCACAAAATTACCGCTATTAGTCTTTGGAAAAATAATCGGCCGATTGATAGACACCGGTCGCCTGTTTTTGCAATTGCATCAGTACATCATTCGCCAGCGAACTGGCGCCGAAGCGAAACCATTCTTTCGTCATCCAGGCCTGGCCCAGCGTCTCGCGCAGCATGACGAGATAGTGCACGGCAAGCTTGGCTTTCGATATCCCGCCCGCCGGCTTCATGCCGACCATGCGGCCTGTCTCATAATAATAGTCCCTAATGGCCTGCAGCATAACGAGCGTGACGGGCATCGTGGCCGCAGGCTGGATCTTGCCGGTCGACGTCTTGATGAAGTCCGCCCCGGCATGCATCGCCAGCACGCTGGCCCGGCGTATCCTGTCCAGCGTTCCGAGCTCGCCAGTCTCCAGTATTACCTTGAGATGCGCCTTTCCGCAGGCCTCCTTGATCGCCGCGATTTCATCGAATACGAAGCCGTATTCCCCTTGCAGAAAAGCGCCGCGGGATATCACCATGTCAATTTCGTCGGCGCCATCATCGACGGCAATCCTGGTTTCCTCGAGCTTGATCTGTCGCGGCGTCATACCACTGGGGAATGCCGTGGCCACCGACGCGACCTTGATGTCATTGTCACCCAGCGCCTGCTTTGCGACCCCGACCATGGTCGGATACACACACACGGCAGCGACATGCGGCAAGCCGGGCATCGAATCGTGAAGGTGAAGGGCTTTCTGACAGAGCTGCCGCACTTTGCCCGGCGTATCCTGGCCCTCGAGCGTCGTCAGGTCGATCATGCTCAGGACCATTTTCAAAGCCTCGACCTTCGATTCCTTCTTGATGCTGCGGCTCTGGAACCTGGCGACACGTTCCTTCACGCCAACTTCATCGACGCGCGTCACCTGCCCGAGGTCAGGCATCTGCGTCGAAACCGGTACTGCCGCCAAACTCATATCGTCACCCGCTCTTATGCGCCGTTTCGAGCGCAAGCAGAATCATTTCGTCAAACGTCGTCTGCCTTTCGTCGGTAGACAGGTGCTCGCCCGTTCTGATGTCGTCGCTGACCGTGCAAATAGCCAGCGCCTCTGCGCCGTGTTCGGCAGCAATCGGATAGATCCCGGCAGCTTCCATCTCGATACCGAGCACATCGTATTTCGCCATCGTCTCGAACATGTCGGTGTCGGGTGTATAAAAAAGATCGCTCGAAAAAATATTGCCGACGTGATACCTGACCTTCTGCTCTTTCGCAGCCTCAACCGCCAGATTGACCAGAGAGTAGCTGGCGAGTGCCGCAAAATCATAGCCGCCGAAACGAATTCGATTAACCGCCGAGTCCGTCGATGCCCCCATGGCAATGATGATGTCGCGCAGTTTCACCCTGGGGTGTGTCGTCCCGCAGCTGCCAACCCGGATGACGCGCTTGACCCCGTATTCCGTGATCAACTCGGTGCAATAGATGGACACCGACGGTATCCCCATGCCATGGGCCATAACGGAGATCGGCTTGCCTTTGTACTCGCCGGTAAATCCCCACATGTTGCGCACATCGGTTACCCGCCGCGCACCGTCGATATACGTATCGGCTATGTACTGCGCCCGCAGCGGATCGCCGGGCATCAAAACGGTCTCGGCGAAGTCCCCGGGGGCCGCGTTTATGTGTTTGGTTGCCAAAGGTTTATTCCTGATCTCATGGAACTAACCGGAAATGTTACCGCAGACAGAAGGTGATTGGTGGTCCCCGTGAAAAAGATGACGAATTCGTTTCCAGGCCACCGTTGCAAAGGCGCCGGATCCGGACTCCGGTGCTATACTTCCGCGACAAGGACCAAGAACAAAGTCCACGACGAGTAGAACCAATCTAAATCCATTGGGGGATTATCATGACCAGTTCAATCAATTCGCTTTGGCGTCTCTCTCTCGTATCCCTGATCGCAGCAACCGGGCCCATGCTCACAGGCACGACTCTGGCTCAGGATAC
>JACZWL010000077.1 GCA_022572185.1 Pseudomonadota bacterium
ACCTGCACGTGAACATGCATGACTGATGAATCCTCAGCAATGGCACAACCCTACCAGATCGTATCGGTCCGGCGAGCAGAGCCTCCGCCCGGCGGGGAAGGCCCCTACTGGTATCGCTATGTGATCGCGTTTGAAGGCGCCAATACCATTGACGGCTGCCGACAAGGGGGTCTCAACGCCGTGACGAGAGCGGTAGAGGAGATTGTCGCCAAATTGAACGAACGGCACAGGGTGCCCAGGTATGCCGTGGGCATACCCATCCGCGTCCACCCGGTGCCGAAGAAGAAAACCCGTAAGTGACCAATAAACGAGGGAAGGGGCAACATGACTTTCAAAATGCGATACCTAACAATAATTGTGGTAGGTATGTTAATGGCCGCGAATCCCACCGCGTCGGATGAGAGTGCAATAATTTTGGCCGGTGTCGGCGCCGCTTCATGTAAAAAATTCATAGCTGACACAGAAGACGATGAATCGTTTCGCACTGCTTACTTTTTCTGGGCACAGGGTTTTTTGAGCGGTCTGAATTATAAATATTTTCTGAACTGGGCAACTGCTACAAATTTATCAGACTACGCAGCGATGAAGATTTGGATAGAAAACCACTGTAAGGAAAACCCATTAGACAGTTATGGTGTAGCCACCGAGAAATTGTGGCATGCGCTTCGAGCCACGCAGGAATTAGAACCAGACCGACGACTCCACTCATACTACTCATACTGATGCCAGAATAGTTGCACAGCGTCCGCTTCTGGCTGTGACCTCAACCGGTCAACGCAACATTCTATTCTCTAACTATAGAGAGGGGGGTGTTGAATATGAAGCAAAGACCGAGGATCTATTACACGGAAGCGCAATGACAGACGCACGCAGTGTGAGGGCCGAAGGCCCATATCCATTCAAAAAAAGGAGGTCCATAGGGCCTCCTTTTTTGATAATAGGATGGCACCTACCGTTTTATGGCCGACTTAAACAAACTATCAAGAATGTTTATCTCTTTTGGCGCTTCCTGAGGTACTTCTTGTTGCTCTGCTTCGGACAATACCGGAAATTCATATTTCAACATGGCCGCATGCACAGCATCAACGGATGCAGTTATCGGTGCGTCGGCCATCAATTGTTGTTCGTTCACGTTCTCTGTCAAAGGCACTTTGTACTGCACTCTCTCGATATGCGTGAGTCGTCGGTTTTCCTTCGGCATCAGAAGTGCCACCTCGACATCGACGTTCGAGGTAAGGAAATATCGAAAACTTCGATTGCTGAGACTATTGAACAATTTTTTTCCGAAATTGCTCTCACCTAAAGTCGAGGCTCTGTAGTTGGCATTGGCTTCCCGACGGCTTTGACTCTGGATAATCGTACTAGTAATTACGTAATCAACATTGTCAGGATAAACTGATGCGACCCCGAGTAGTGCGTTTCGCCGGTTGGCTTCTGCCGTGACGGGATTCATTTCAATTACTTCGAACGGTGTTCTCGCAGCGACAAAATCCCTGACGGCGGCTGTCGCATAACGGTTCTCCGTATTGCGGTAGTACACAGGATTGATCAGGGCTGTTTTCTTGCCCTGCCCAATTGCACTGGCGCCATATATCGGACTCTCGGTGTATCTGTCTCGTCGCGCCGCGGCGATATCGGCAAATTCTCCGTCAGGATACTTTTGTAGGTAGGAGTTATATTCGGCAGGACTCTCCGAGTCCTTGACTGTCACCCAATACCGCCCCTCCGCGGAATGCTGTGAATCAGTGAATGACGTCGCAGAAACTGGCGTCGCAACAACTGGCGTCGCAGCAACAGGGGTCCCGGGCCTGAAATAAAAATCACCGGTGAGCGAGGATTCCTCCCACGGAACCTGACCCCCTGCGGTGTCGCGTTTCACGTTGATCCGCACCTGTTTGAATACCTGCTCCAGTGTTGTGCCCTCACTCTGCATTGCCTCGAGCAGGTACTTGGTGAATAGTCCGTTGCGGCCCTCACCGTCGGCGGCGACATCCCCGGGCCCCGTAGCAAAGGCTAGCAACGATCCGGTGGGTGGCTTCATTCGCACCAGACCGCGACTCGCCGAACGGAAACTGCGGGCATACGGATTGTTGCGGCAGGCATCGAGGATGATGATATTGAGGTGGTTCTCAGCATCCCCCATCGCCCGAAGAACCGAGTCTGCGTCCACTGCCTCGTCCTCTACCTCGAACGCCTTCTCGATATTGGCGCCCACCGGAATCAGGTAATTTTTGCGATCGACCTGAACGCCATGGCCGGCAAAATAGAAAAGGCCTACCCCGCCTTGCCTGATTTGTTTGCTGAACTCGCGGATCGCCGCACGCATCTGGCTGCGATTTGCGTCTTCCCGGTGAATGACTTTAAAGCCGACAGCGCGTAAGGCCGTGGCCATATCCTGGGCATCGTTGACCGGGTTCTTAAGCGGCGAATCAGCGTAGGCACCATTACCGATGACCAGTGCGAAGCGATTTTCGGCCCGAGCATCCCCATCGGGCAATCCGGCGAACAACAGGATTGCGGCGTAAACGAACAATCTGCACGTACATCTGCCCATCGCTCTTGTTTTATATTTCGGCGATCCGCCCAGTATAGCGCACATCCAGGGCTCAGGCAGTTAATGACCGCCAGCAGGGGCTATTCCCTGAGATTACTTAATTTACAGGCCCACAAGTGAAAAGGGGTCGGATCCGATTACGGCATGATTCCGCTATTTGTTAGCGGGTCGATCGATCTTTCCCATACCCGGTCGCCGATCGAAATGTTTCTCGATGCCTGTTTTCAAGCTACCGCAGCTGGCTGTCCTTGCTACCGCGCCGGTTATAACCGCTATGATTTACTACTTCTTTATCGTGCTCAGCCTGGCACTTGATGCACAGACGCACACCGGGAACAGCCGAACGTCGCGCCTGGGGGATGCGCTCGCCACACTCTTCACAGTGTTTCAGACTTTCACCGTGCGGCAATTGACTACGGGCACGACTGATCGCGTCCTCGATGGAGGCATCAATCTGTTCCTGTACTGCGCCGTCTTTCGCAAAACCACCAGCCACCAAGACACCCTGATAATTGCCGCTGTTGCTTGTGCCAGTCTATAGAATAATTGCAGCCGGTGTTTCGCGACAAGGCTCTTATTGCGTGCCGCGATAGCGCAGCGCTATCTGAAAGGCGACATCGGGAGCAGTCCCGGGATCCACATCCTCGCTGACGCCCAGGCTTAGTTCGTAGTTGTTGAAGATACGAATGTTTCCGCCAACAGTCAGGGTTGTAGCGCTGCCACCCAGGCTGGGGATTTCCGATTCGTACATCGCAGACCTTGATGCTCCTTGCAGGCGCAACTCGATTCGGTCACTGACTTGTAATCCAATGCCTGCAGCAATATAGCCCGCCCATTCTTCGTAGCGATCGGCGAGTAAATCAGGCTCACCGATATGGATAGCGTGCAGTCGATAGAAGCCATTGAGATTCTGCATACCAAACAGGCTCATCGCATCACCGGCCAGCCCTAGGCTCAGATCCATGCCACCACTGCCGTGTAGCTTGCTACTGTCGCCAGTGGCGAATTTTGTTCCGAAGCGCAAAGCTACGTGGTGGCGGTCGGTTGTAGTCAGCTGCCAGCCGCCGAATAATCGCGCGTCGCCGATGCCTTGCGACTCGCTGTTCACATCGATTGCCCCGCCGGTTCCATCGGTGTACCTGAAGTCAAGTATGTCCTGCTCTCTGTCTGCCCTGTGCCCTTTCGGCAGCCCCAGCAATTTGTGCCAGGAATCAATCAGCGAATATCGATACCTTGAATTTATTCTGGCAGCCAAGACTCCAACCTTATTTCCTATTGTGACTGAGCGCTGCAATGGTGAAAAGGGGTCGGATCCAATTACGGCATGATCCCGCTATTTCTTAGCAAGTCCATACCGGACACATGGATTACAGATTCTACCTGTGTGCCCGGCGGAATAAAGTGTCACCCTTGTCTCAGGAAGGACAAACCCGGGTACAGATGTTCTTTCAATTGGGAAAATCCGTTCATTTTCCCCGCCTCCGGCCGATGCCAGTTCTGTGCTAAATATCGGCGTCCGTGCAAACGCCGAATATGGTCACAGAGAGGCCGTCGCGCGCGATGGCAACGGTCATGTGACCTGAAGATTCCTCGATGACAAAACTGAAAGCTCGATCGCCCTCCATTCCCTGAAGGTAGATTATCCCGTCGCTTCTTTCGACGCTCGAGAATGGCGATGATCGATTCTGTCCACTGGCCTTCGTCGTTGACACTGTTTTCTCTTTCGTATCGATAACAACAAAATCCGGGATAGAAAGCTCCCACGGTGCCACGGAGAAACATTCTCCATTTTCGAAACAAATCTGTGCCTGTCCTGCAGCACAAAGCAAGTCGTCGGTACCCTCAAGGTTTTCAGCCATGACCATACCGCATGCCAGCAATGCTGTGCAGGCGATCGCAAGGTTTTTCATTGTGTTTCTCCTTTATCCTGGTTGGTTAGCGCTGAGTGCGCTCCATCGTTTGCCTTATCAACGAACCTAGAACTTGACCATATAGTCTTTCGCTTCAAGGCAAACACTAAACGCCTTCTTGAAATTGCCTATCTGTTCTGCGGTCGCCTGTTGCTGGGCCGCGCCCTGCTCTTTAGCCTGTTGCTGCGCCTGTTGGCTGGCAGCGCGTGAACGCCGGCGCGCTGAAATAGCACCGGCGGCGGCGCCATAGGCGGCGCCCTGGCCGGCATCATCGTTCGCTATTTCGCCAATTAATGCGCCCGCAGCCGCGCCTTTGACAGCGCCCCTGGCACCCGCACCCTGGGTTGCGCTCTTTGCCTGTTGCACCTGCTGCTCGGTTTGCTGAGCCTGTTGCTCGCTTTGCTTCTGCAACTCGAACGGGTCGCTTCCCGTATTGGTCGCCGCCCAGCTATAGCACTCTGCCTCGTCCTTTGACTGCTGATCAGCTGCCTGTCCCTCGGTGGGAAAGACAAAGACCTCGAGGGTTGACGCGAGCGTCTTGCCGGATTCCTGTGCTATGCCGTTGGAAAATGGCAGCGCAATCAGAAACGTAGTCAGGATTAGTCGTCTCATTTTTCTACTCCTCAATTATCATGAATGTCGGGCATGTGCCGACTTCGCCTTTAAACAATTCTATAGTCGCTTCACTTCAGATGTATGAACATAAACTCCTGCACCGCGAAGCGCGACGACAGACGCACGCAGTGCATCCGCAGGAGGGTGAGGGACGAAGGCCCAAATCAATCTCTCCGGGCGTGCCATTTCCAATCTACTTGGCTAAGTCCTGCGTGCATTCTGCCGGATCAACCGTTGACACTCCGCTTGGCGAGTAACGCATCAATAAAAGCAGCCTTACTGGGGTCGGTATGAAAGCTGTCCGACAGTATCAAATAGCCCTTCAGTCCAATTGTCGATTCAATCAGGTACATGGTGACGTCGTCACCGGGGTCCGTGCCACTATCGAAGCTCACGTATTCCACGATGCGAAGCTCGCCTATCATGTCTGCATGCGCCGACCTTACGTTAAAGCCAAAGTCATGCGTGTATCCACGTGCAATCGCTTCCGCCTGAAAATCTGCGAGATTGTTCGCCATTACATACCTGTCAGGACGCTGAGTGCAAGAATTGGCGGCTGGAAGCGCGTTTGTGCCCGAGTTCGATGGATATCCACCATCCCAGGCCTTCAGTTCATTCGGCCAGCCGTTAAATAGTGCCCATCGCTGAAGCTGCGAAAGCAGGTCTCGATCAATGGATGACGAATCGGTGCGCCGCTTGTGTCCGCTTCCAAGTTTCGCTCGGCGACGTAGGTTTCATTCGTCGAGTCGTGCACCAGCACACGGTACCAGGGTTGGTCCTTCGGTGGCCGTGAGCGCGCGACGGTATCATACCATTCGTCGGACAGCATCAAACGCGGATCCACGTCGATTATGACGCCGCGGTAATCAAACAGTTTGTGCTGTACGAGTTCGCCAATCGAAAAATGAGCGTTCGTTGTCATGGCTTCCTCCATGCTCTTGCGGTTCTAAGGAAAGTATAGCAGCGGGTCGCCCGATTCGCTTCAGGATATTCAGCTACGCACCACTATCCCAGATACATTTATTGATAAGCCCGAGCTTGAAGTTTAAACAGGTGGGCGTATTGCCCGTTCATCGCGAGCAGGCTTTCATGATTCCCTCGCTCCAGGATCTCACCTTTGTGGATGACAATGATCTGGTCGGCCGCCCGGACAGTTGAGAATCGATGCGAGATCAGAATTGTCATCTTGTTATGGCTCTGCGAGCGAAAATGATCGAATATCGCTGCCTCCGACGACGCATCCATGGCTGCAGTCGGCTCATCGAGTACCAGTATGTCCGCATCGCTGCGCATGAATGCCCGCGATAGCGCAATCTTTTGCCACTGTCCGCCTGACAACTCACGGCCGCCTTTGAACCAACGACCAAGCTGCGTTTGATAACCATCGGGCATTTCCTCGATAAACGGTGCGGCCATCCCTGTCTTGGCCGCCTTCGCCCAACGCTCAGCGTCATCGATATAACGCACGTCCCCTGCACCAATATTTTCGCCGACAGAGAATTGATAACGGCCAAAGTCCTGAAAGATAACGCCAATGCGCTGACGGAGGGCTTCTACATCCCATTCCTGCAAGTCCAGCCCGTCGAGCATGATGCGACCCTCGGTGGGATCGTAAAGCCTGGTTAGCAGTTTGATCAGCGTCGTCTTCCCCGATCCGTTCTCACCGACCAGCGCAAGACTCTGGCCAGGGGAAATTTGAAAGCAGACCTTATTCAGCGCTTTGCCGTTCGAGCCGGGATAAGTGAATGATACGTTCTTGAATTCGATTCCACGCTGGGGCTCCGGTCCATGTTTTGCTTCACCGTGGCGCGCCGGTACGGGTTGCCCGAGATAGTCATACAGATTAGACAGGTAAAGGTTGTCCTCGTACATTCCGCTAATCGCCGACAAACTTGCGGCAACAGCCGCCTGCCCTTGCCTGAATAGCACCAGGTACATCGTCATCGCGCCAAGCGTGATCTGGCCATTGATAGTCGTAATTACAATCCACGCATAAGCGCCGTAAAAGGCGGTCGTTGATAACAGTCCGAGCACAAAGCCCCAGCCGTCCCGGCGCAGGGTCAGGCGACGGTCCTCGACAAAAAGCTTGTTGAAGATATCGCGATAGCGTTGCAGGAGTCGTGGACCGAGTTGGAAAAGCTTGACCTCTTTGACGCCGTCCTCCCGGGCGATGACGGTTTCCAGGTACATTTGCATACGGGTTTCCGGAGAGCGCCAGCGGAACAGCCTGAATGCGTCACCGGAGAATTTTGCTTCGGCAAAAAACGAGGGTAACCCGGCGCCTATCAGAATGACGACAGCCCAGGGAGAAAATGCAAACAACAACACGGCGTAGCTGGTGAGGGATATCGCATTTTGTACGAGCCCGAAAGTTCGATTGACAAGACTGAGCGGTCGTCTTGAGGCTTCACGCCTCGCTTGTGTCAGCTTATCGTAGAACTCCGAATCTTCGAAATTCGCAAGCTGTAGTGTCAGTGCCTTCTCGAGGATCATTACATTGACACGCTGGCCGAGAAGGGCGCGCAGCAACGACTGACTTACCGAGAGGCCACGCTGACTGGCTGCGACGAAGATGACGACGATTGCTTCCAGTAGAATCAGCGACAACACTCTACGCGTGTCGGGTGCGTCCGACGTCATCGCAGCCACCACGCCGTCGATAATCAACTGTCCAATGAAGGCAATCACGGCGGGCAGAACTCCCGCCACCAGCGTTAGAAGCGCGAGCGTAATCGTAAGCGTCCGGCTCGTTGTCCACACAAGTTCCAACGCGCGGCGACTGTATACGAACACGCCAAGGGCACGCCTTACGAAGCTGACCGGAGGATCGTGCTCTTCAGCCATGAGAATTCCTGGAGGCGGAAAATTTTCTCGCGTTACTCATGGCGGCATCGTATGTCATTATGAAACAAGCTGTCTCTTCCGTTACCACCCTGGCCACGACGCTGTTGTACCTGGCGCTGGAACCGGCGGCCTCACCCGCTTTTTCACGATCTCACCATAAATCCGGCGCTTGAATCGAGCCCCAGTCACCGTTTTGCCGCCTTTGCCAATCTGAATCAGCCAAGCCAGATTGGCCTTGCTCCGGCCCCAAGCCACCCGCAACAAAATTCCCTGTGCCGATCTGCCGCTGTTGACATAACCAGTATCCGAATACCTGGTCATACCCCTATCAGTATTGTCCACCCCTCAGTAGTAATAAATACGAATTTAGAAAGCACACGATCAACCATATTATTCGAGCTGAAACCAGGAGAGCCAAGTGATGATGGACAAGACGGTACAAACTCAAGAGGATAAACGCCACACGGAGCGGACGAAACGATATGTAGAGGGTTGCCTCAGCCGTCGATGGTCGAGGCCCATCGAACTCGATGAGACCTACCGTGCACCATCACTATTCACCTGGCGCTGCTGAGCTGCATACAGCAGCATGAGATAGGCGCTCAGTTCGGGGATTCGTGCTGCTACCAGCGGGGCAGACGCGTATGTGCCGTCGACGACACGCCGGTTTGCAGCAACATCCGGAAGCATGGTCAAAATCGGAATACCGGGCGAACCGGCGCCATTCAGTTCAATTGGTGGAGCCGAGGAGGATCGAACTCCTGACCTTCGCATTGCGAA
>JACZWL010000035.1 GCA_022572185.1 Pseudomonadota bacterium
AAATGGGACGATATTTTGCTCCACTGTAGCTTCGACTACATGAAAGCAAATGCGACCAAGAGCGTACCGTTGGGCGGTGCGTTCTGGGACGGTGGTGCGCAGACGTTTATCCACAAGGGGACGAACGGCCGATGGCGCGACGTCTTAAACAATAACGAAGTTTCGAAATACGAGCAACGTGCCGAAAAGGAACTCGGCGAAGAATGTGCCCACTGGCTCGCAACAGGCGAAGAAATATAGTTTGATAGTGTGCAGCCAATGGCCGTTAGCTGCCCTTCGCGGCAGGGCATATCGGATTGATTGGGTGACCGGTTCCGGCGAGAGCGGCCTGTCAGATTTCGGTTGCTGAGAATTTTCGTTGAGCGTCGCCCTTGCGTCCATCGGTGACAAAGCATGGTGCGTTGCACGAAATCTTTTTCATGATGTTTACGCAGCGTCAAACCTGGCTTTGGCGTCTGCCATCCATTTCTCTCCTTCCTCTTTCGGTTTTCCTTCCATGGCTTTCATCAAATCTGCATGGTCACTTACATAGTGTGCATGCATAGCTTCGAACCAAGCTTCAAAGTCTTCGCCTTGAGCTTCAAATTCACATGCGTCGCATTTAAGAGATTTCATAATATTTATAGTCACTGGCAATATATAGGATGATAGCATTTCAATAATTTGACCGTCTGCTCCCCCTGCGATGATGGTCCAGAGTGAGTCCATGGCCGAAGCGGTCTCTACCTGTAATAGCAGCCTTTTGCGAGCCGACTGATCGGCCGGTGTTGGTGGAAGTGGTCATTGAGTTTTGATCGATTCAGACCTAGTCGTCAAGGTGAATGTTGACACGTCGGTTGCGTTTGCCTTTCTTTTCGACCTTGCCGATTCGCACCTGACCGACTTCGCCCGTTGATTTCAGATGCGTGCCGCCGCAGGGCTGCAGGTCTACGCCTTCGATCTCGAGTAATCGTACTTTGCCGGCACCCTTGGGCGGTTGCACAGACATCGTGCGTACGAGATCCGGTTGTGCCTCCAGTTCTTCATCGGTAATCCAGCGGCAACTGACCAAATGGTTTTCCTCGACCAGCGTCTTCAGCGCTCTGCCGACTTCTTCTTTGTCGATCGTGTCTTCCATATCGAAATCGAGACGACTCTTTTCAGCCGAGATATTGCCGCCGGTGACGCCGTATTTCAGTATGGAGCCCAACAGATGCAGCGCCGTGTGCATGCGCATGTGCCGGTAACGTCGGTCCCAGTCGATTGAAGCGCGCACCTGGCCGCCGGCCTGAGGCCGCGCAGCGTCTGCCGCGACGATATGCCTGATGGCGCCGCCATCGCCGTAACGCGTATCGATGACGGTCGCGCTGCCACCGTCCCAGTGAATCGTCCCGGTGTCGGCAGGCTGACCGCCGCCCATGGGATAGAAAACAGTTCGGTCGAGGACAATGGCATTGTCGTCAACGGTGACGACGACGGCGTCGCATTCCTTGAGATAGGAGTCTTCTCTGAACAGTTGTTCGGTCACCTTCGGCACATCCTCGCCGGCGCAGTCGCACGGGCCCCTAAAATAGCACCAAAGACATGCCGGGGCTTGAAATGTGAGACGGGATGCCCCGTCGATGCGGGGTCGAAAGCCTCAGACTAGCCGGTTCTTACGGCGCCGCCGAATATCTTCGCATTCGGGCAAAACCCGCTATCGCCGTCAATATCTCCTGCAAGCCATCTTTCGCACAGGTCCTCGACCGGGCACCGTCGGCATCGGATTCGTACCTCATGTATGTCCACACCTGTCCGGGCATCAGACTGCGCGACCTTGTCGGGGTCCAGACCGAAGCTCACCATCATGCGACGCATGCGACTGAGCGAGTCAGCCGAGAGCTTGCTGCGAAACCACAGGATCAATGCCGCAGCGACAACAACGAAAAGAATAGCGGTTCCCATATCAGATAATGTCATGTTCACTTCTCCTGATCTTGAATCAGCCTGGATTTATATTGTCCTTCGGACGTACTCATACGCCGTGTCACGAGCGTCCCTTACCCATTTGCAGGAGGCGCAGCTGCAGTCCTTGCCATCGTGCTTTGCCAGTCCGTTTTGGCCGCCGACGAAGTCGATGCCGAATATCAATGCGCAATACAGATACTCCATTTCCTTGTCCGCCAGGCCATTGAACTCATCCGTGGAATTAAGCCAGTCGCATTCGTGGTTTTTCGCGCACTGACGACAGGTGGCGTCCAGGGTTCTAAAACACCACTGTGCGGACACTCGGATAGATCGACAGTGGCCATTGCGATCTGGCGGGGATGGGCAAGCAATTCGAGGATCCTTCGTCTCATGACCACCTGTCGGGACATAATTCACCTCCCGGCAGCGATTTAGAGCTGCCGCCTTGCGTTTTTAGCACCGGGAGACGCATCGGGATATTGTGGAACTTACCTAGACAGGACAGAGATTGGTGGTACGAGTGGCATTGCAGCTGCATTTCGACAAGAATCAACGACGCAATGAGGACTTTTCTCTCCAAAACAAAATTGATGTCCGCCAGGCAATGCATGAAGCGATTGCACCTGGAGATTCACCGGCCCGAGTTGAAAGTGATTTCCCCGGCGACCGAGGCTGCGTTCGAGACCGGGCACAGGGTGGGTGCGGTCGCACAGCAAATATATGGCACTGACGATGCGGTATTTATTCCCTACGAGGGCGGCTTAAGTCAGGCGCTGAAGAAAACTGTCCGTCTCGTTAAAGGCGGACCGAGATTTCCGATCTTCGAAGCCACGTTTCAGTATGACGGTGTGCTTGTGCGCGTTGATGCGCTGATACCGGATGGAGACGGTTGGCAAATTGTTGAAGTAAAAGCTTCAACGTCGGTTAAGGAAGAGCACTCGTTCGACTGTGCGGTGCAGAGCTGGGTCTTTCAGGGCATGGGGCACAAATTGAACGGCATCGCACTCGCGTATGTCGACAACAGCTTTGTTTACCGGGGCGACAACAACTACGAGGGGTTGCTGATCGAGGAAAACATGGCGGACGACGTGGAGCAATTACTGCCGATCGTACCGGAATGGATACAAGAAGCGCGAGACACTGTGGCCGGAGCAGAACCCGCCATTGCCGTTGGTCAGCATTGTTTCGACCCCTATGAATGTCCGTTCGTGTCCCATTGCTGGCCCTCGGACAGCGACTACCCGGTGCAGGGCCTGGCAGGCAGCAAGGCAAAGCTCGCCGAATTCGTCTTGGAAGGATATCGGGACATTCGCGACGTGCCGGCAAGTCGCCTGACGGTGAAACAGCAGTGGATCCAGAAGGTCACGGCATCCGGTAAACCGGAACTGCTGGCGGGCGCGCGCAGATCGATGGCTGATCTGGCTTATCCGCGTTATTACCTCGATTTCGAAACCATCATGCCGCCTGTACCCATCTGGGCGGACACCAGGCCCTACGAAACATTGCCGTTCCAGTGGTCCTGCCATGTCGAGTTGGCACCCGGAAAAATGGATCATGCCGAGTTTCTCGATCTGAGCGGCGATCCACCCATGCGGAGGCTCGCGGAATCCCTCGTCCGTGCGCTGGGCAGAGATGGGCCCATCCTGACGTATACGGCGTACGAGAAGCGCGTCATCAATGGCCTGATTGAGCGCTTTCCGGATCTGCAGCGGCCACTGGCCGCGATCGTCGAGCGGCTCGTCGATCTGGCGCCGGTCGCACGGCAGTTCTACTACCATCCGGACATGCACGGTTCCTGGTCACTAAAACACGTGCTGCCCACGATCGCTGCCGATATGCAGTACCAAGAATTAACAGGAATTCAAGAGGGTACAGCAGCTTCTGAAGGTTACTTAGAGGCTATTGATGCGAACACCACGGGCGAACGAAAAGCGGAGCTCAAAAAGCAACTGCTGCGGTACTGCAAGTTCGACACCGAAGCACTCGTGAGGCTGGTGAAGTTCCTGGGACAGTAGTCAGGCTTGAGCCGGATTACGCGCAGCGGCCTCGACGAAACCCTGCAGTGTCGCGATCAAATAACCGGTGGTTGTCCGAGGGGCTTGACGAGCCCCAAGGCCTTTATTTCCCGGCGCCTGCTCCTCAAGAATATGGCGCCATAAAGATAACCGGCGGCGCCGCCGCTTACGTGTGCCATGACATCGACCACGCCGGTGTCCACATTCGCAAACAAGTGATAGATATCCCGACCGATGAACCAGACGGCCAGCGCCCAGGCAGGTACGGCAATCGATCCAAAGATGATAATGAACCAGTAATAACAGCGAATGCGGCCGGCCGGTAACAGAAAAGCATACAAACCCATCATCCCCATCACTACCCCTGAAAGTCCCAGGGTCGAGTAATGCGCTCCGAGCAAGCCGGCCGCCATCGATGAGAACGCGGCGCCAAAAATCGATATCGCAATAATCACGGCAATGAAGGAAAAACTGCCGATCAGTACTTCGATCGTCGTCGCGAACGCGAAGAAGAAAATCAGATTGAAGATAATGTGCGACCAGCTGCCATGTGTAAAACTCGACGTGACCATCGCAATCGGGTTCCAGGAACCCGTGTAATAGGCAAATTTATTGTCGGGGTAGGTCGGCACGCTGTTCTGGTATAGCCGGTATTGTTCATTCAGTTTATCGAGTACGTAAGCGCGAGAGTCCTCCGCGTTCAGTCCTGCAAGCGGCTTCATTTCATTTGTCATCTGCAGGATGGTCTCGGCCGGGTCCGGAGCCCTATCGATATCGATCAGGACGTCGAAGCACGGCGCGGCCGATTCCGGGCCTGCGATCCTGGCCAGGACCATTTCCGTAAGGCGTCCCTTCGGTTCCCCGCAAAACGAGCTAAACGCTGTCCTGTATTCCTCCCAGATGTTCATCTGGTGCATAAACACGGCAAGGCACAGGACACAGATGAGGACGGTCAGAATCGGAAACCTGGGCAGGGGAAAGTCTGGCTTGACCGGAATAAACAATAATCGTCAGCTATAGTGAGGGCAGAATTGCAGCAAGAATACACAGGTCATTGTAAAGCGCCATGGACAAGTGCATGGTTTGCTCCGCTGACCCCTGGTCGCGGGCAAGGGAATAACATGAATTCATGCCAGAAAATTTGCCAGGTCGGTGCCGGCGCGTTGCTGGCTTTGCTGCTGGGCCTTTCATGGACGAGCCGTGCGGATGAATCCAGCTTCGCAGCCGAGAGGTCCGACATGGTTGCCGAGGTCGAGTTGTATGCGCTCCTGGCGGGCGACACGATGGGCGAGGCTGTTGCCGAAAGTGTTCTAGCGTCTCTTGGCATCGTCGAGCGGCACGAGTTCGTGCCCGACACACAAAAACGCTTTGCCTATGAGAACCGCCCCCTGCCAATCGGGCACGGCCAGACCATATCGCAACCCTACATCGTGGCGTTGATGACAAACCTGCTTGAGCCCGACAAGGACGACATCGTGCTGGAGATTGGCACCGGTTCGGGCTACCAGGCGGCCATTTTGTCGGGTCTCGTCAAGCAGGTTTACAGCATCGAGATCGTTCCGCCGCTGGCGCACGAGGCCGAAGCGCGGCTCGAACGTCTCGGTTACGACAATGTCACGACGCGTCTTGGTGACGGCTACTACGGCTGGGAAGAGCATGCGCCGTTCGATTCCATCGTCGTGACGGCAGCTGCGAGTCACGTACCGCCGCCGCTGGTCAAGCAACTGCGCCCGGGCGGGCGTATGGTCATCCCGGTCGGCGGCCGGTTCATGACGCAGCAACTGTTGCTGATCGAAAAGACCGAACAGGGTGAGGTCAAATCCTGGCAGATCGCGGCAGTCAGGTTTGTACCGCTGACGGGCGAGCACTAGGCGAGGATTCGTGACGCAGTTGCGCTTTGTACTGCTCGCGACCTTCCTGATCTCATCGGCCGCGATCGGCTACGAAATCCTGCTGATGCGCCTGCTGTCGATTGTGCAGTGGCATCACTTCGCCTACATGATCATCAGTCTGGCGCTCTTGGGTTATGGTGCGAGTGGTACTGTTATCGCGCTCGGCAGACGTGTTCTCGAGCCGCGATTCGCCCTGGTGTTTGCCACCAGCGGGCTTTTATTTAGCGTCACGATGGTTGCGTGTTTCGCGATCGGGCAACGCGTGCCATTTAATGCACTGGAAATCGTCTGGAATCCACGGCAACTGATCTACCTGACTGGCATATATCTGGTGTTCTTCGTGCCGTTTTTCTTTGCGGCGAGCTGCGTCGGCCTGGCTTTGACCTGCCTGAAAGCCCATATCAGCCGCATCTACTTTTTTGATTTACTCGGCGCCGGAATCGGCGCCGCGATGATTGTTGTTGCGCTATTCCTGTTGTCGCCGCAAAACGCACTGAGGCTGCTGGCTGTCCTGGCCCTGTCGGCGTCGGTGCTGATGAGTCCGGCAGTCCCATTGCTAATACGAAAGCGCCTGATGCTTGCGCAGGGTGTCTGCGTGGCGGTCTTGCTGTTCGGTCTGCCGCAAGGCTGGCTTGACTTCCGGATATCTCCATTCAAGGGTCTTAGTCAGGCCCTGCAGGTCATCGACACGAAGGTATTGGCACAGTATTCGAACCCGCTGGGCCTCGTGACGGTAGTCGAAAGCCCGACCATTCCTTTTCGGGACGCGCCGGGGCTCAGCCTGAACACGCAATCGGAGCCGCCCGAACAGCTGGCGATTTTCACCGACGCCGACGCGATGAGTGTGATTACGCGTTACGACGGTAATCTCGAATCACTGGCCTACATGGATGACGTGACCGCCGCGCTGCCATATCAGCTACTCGATGGTCCCAGAGTACTCATCCTCGGCGCGGGTGGTGGCACTGATGTGCTATCTGCCCTTTATCACGGTGCGCGTGAAATTGACGCCGTTGAACTCAATCCACTGATGCGGAAACTGGTCGGGGAAACCTACGCCGATTTTGCAGGGCATCTGTACGAAGATGACCGGGTTAATGTGCATGCCGGCGAGGCACGAGGCTTCGTCGCGCGCCAGTCGGGGCATTACGACCTCATCCAAATCGCACTGCTGGATTCTTTTTCGGCCTCCGGGTCCGGTGTCCAGACGCTCAACGAAAGTTATCTCTACACTATCGAGGGCGTTGAGGAGTACCTGCGTCACCTGGAGCCTGGCGGCATGCTCGCCATTACGCGGTGGCTGCGGATACCGCCTCGCGATAGCCTGAAACTCTTTGCCACAGCTGTGGAGGCATTGAGGCGGACCGGGGTGGATGCGCCGGGTCGGCAGCTTGCGCTTATTCGCAGCTGGAATACGAGCACCCTGCTGGTCAGAAACGGGGAATTTACGGCACAGGAAATCGGTTCGATTCGCGAATTCTCCCGCTCACGTTCGTTCGACACCGCTTTTTATCCATCCATGCCAGCGGGCGAGGCAAACCGTTACAACATCCTTGCAGAACCATACATCTTCGAGGGCGCAACAGCTTTGTTAAGTGACCGGGCCGGTGTTTTCATCGAGCGCTACAAGTTCGACATCACGCCGGCGACCGATAATCGACCCTATTTCTTCCATTACTTCAAGTGGAGTTCTTTGCCTGAGACCTTTGCGCTGCGCAAACGCGGCGGTGCCGGACTGATTGAGTGGGGCTATTTGATTCTGATTGCGACGCTTGCGCAGGCGCTTGTCGCCGGTGTCGTTTTGATCCTCGTGCCATTGTTGCTCAGGAAACGCGATGCACAAGGCGGCAGGAGGGCACGCATGGGCAGCTACTTCTTTGTTCTGGGATTCGCGTTCATGTTTGTCGAAATGGCTTTCATTCAAAAATTCATCCTTTTCCTCAGTCATCCCCTGTACTCGGTCGCCGTCGTATTGAGCGGATTCCTTGTTTTCGCCGGCATGGGAAGTGGCTACTCGACACGGTTGGTGCAGCGCTTCGATGGTGGCAAATACTCCTCAGTCACTATTGTCGTTGCCGCCATCAGCGGGATTACTCTTATATATGTGTTGCTCCTGCCGGAACTGTTCGCTCGCTTTGTCGGCCTGCCCGATGCGTTGAAAGTCAGCCTCGCACTGTTCCTGATCGCGCCGCTCGCTTTCTGTATGGGCATGCCATTTCCAATTGGGCTCAACAGGCTTGCGGAAGAAGCGGCAGACTTTATTCCCTGGGCATGGGGGCTTAACGGATTCGCGTCTGTCGTGAGCGTCTCCCTGGCGACGCTTCTGGCGATTGAATTTGGCTTTACGGCGGTAGTCCTGCTGGCGTTGGGGCTGTATATCTCGGCTGCTGCTCTTATCAAGAGCAAGCTTTGATCGGTGCAGGACACTCGCCCGGCCATGATTGTTGTCGTTTGTGCCGGCGGTGACGAGGAATCTATCGTATCCCGCGCGCAGGTGGTCTGAGGGCAATCTTGCACTACAATCAAGGCGCCACGGCATCATGACGTGTGCCTGATGTCGAGGCCCGACGGTAAGCTATCTTTCGTTTGTCGGGTTTGGAACCAACTCATCTCTTTGAGGGTAGCGGTGAATGGAAATTCCGGGACCAAGACTAATAGTAATCGTATTGTTATTTGCCGCGGCAAGCGGCTGCGGCGTCCGCGTTACCGGGGACGTGCCGGTCGAAATGCGTGACGGTGTCAATCTTGTGACGGATATCTATCTGCCGTCGGGCAGGGGTCCGTTTCCGGTTATCCTGACGCGACTGGCGAACGGTACGAAGACGGAGACTGCATTTCAGCCGGCCATCGGCCATTTCTTTGCCGAGAACGGCTTTGCTTATGTCGCGCAAAATGTGCGTGGGCGATTCGGTTCGGAGGGCACGTTCAGCGCCTACATGGATGGTCAGGAAATTTCGGACGCCTACGACACGATCGACTGGATCGTATCTCAGGAATGGAGCAACGGCATTGTCGGTGTAATGGGCGAGTCCTATTACGGCTACACGACCCTCGCGGCCGCGGCCAGCGGACATTCGGCCATCAAAGCGATATCGCTCGCTAACATCACCCTGGCACGCGAGAAACAGGTGCTTGACGGCGCGTACCCCCTGCACGGCAGCGGTCTGTGGACCCTGAGGATGGATGAGGGCATGAATGGGCCGTACCAGGACACAGACCAGATCGATCTGTATCACCTGCCATTGATAACGACGGGCGAAGCGAATGGGCTGCGCGATGTGCTGTGGCGTGATCTCGTATCGGGATATCTCGCCAATCCCGGCGCCAGGCGCGCACAGGCATTGGAGGATTACGAGAAGGTCCGTGTTCCGGCCCTGCATTTCGGCGGTTGGTACGACACATTCACGCGCGGCACGATCGCCATCTGGGAGGGCGTCAAGCTCTACAGCGGTGATCAGGATGCCAGTGAGATGCAGTGGCTCGTCATGGGACCCTGGGACCATGAATCCATGTCCACACACCTGTCAGGCGCGGCGGCGCCGACTAAAATCGGCCGGCGTGATACTGGCAGCGCTGCCGTGTCGACGTACGGCGATACGCTGCTCGAGTTCTTCACTTTTTTCCTGAAGCGTGAGGACAATGGTTTCATCGACGTACCACGAGTGCAGTACTTCAATATCGGTGACAACGATTGGCGTTACGGTGAGCAGTGGCCGCCGGAAAAATCGAGACTGCGCTCTTTGTTTTTTCACAGTGCGGGAAATGCGGGGTCGGCAGATGACGGGCTGCTGGATTTCCTGCCACCCAGGAACGAACCGGCCGATTCCTATGCCTACGACCCGCGCGATCCGGTGTCGATTACCGCAGGCACCAATGTCTGGAGCCGTGCAGCCGGCCTGCCGGATCGCGCCATATTATCAGAGCGCGACGATGTACTGACCTACGAGACGCGCCCGTTGCTCGATGATCTTGAGATTACGGGTGCGATTGCCGTCGAGCTTTACGCGTCTTCTTCCGCGCCGGACACGGATTTCACGGCAGCCCTGGTCGATGTCTATCCCGATGGTTACAGCCTGCTCATACAGGAAGGAATCCTGCGCGCGAGCTTCAGAGATAAGGATGTCAGTCCGTCACCAATCGAGCCGGGGGAGGTCTACACTTTGATGATCGACCTTTGGTCCACCAGCTACACGGTGCCTGCCGGACATCAGCTCCGCGTGGAGATTTCATCGAGCAATTTCCCACGCTTCGCTCGTAACCTGAATAACGGCGAGCCCTTCGGCACGAGCGATCGAATCGAAGTCGCTGATCAGACTGTTTATCACAGTAATATCTATCCATCACGACTCATATTGCCTGTCGTGATGAATTGATGCAGCAGCAAACACGTGAAAAAATGACCGCAATGACAGGCAGATCATTAAAAACGGCAGTGCTCATTCCGTTCATGGCTGCTGCAACGGTAGGCGCACAGTGGCCGGGCAACGCGGGGGGTTGAGGCAGTAAATGTCATTCGCGCTCAAAGCCTGGAACAATCTCAACGGTAACCTGGCGGGTCGCTGGCTTTTCTCCCGATTCGTCTGCTTCAAAGCGCCGTATTTCGCTTCGATATCCCCGCTGTTCGAGCGGCTGGAAGCAGGACTCGCGGAGGTCTCGCTGAGGAAAAGACGCAAAGTCACCAACCACATCGGCACGGTGCACGCGATCGCCATGGCAAACTTGTGTGAGATTGCGGCAGGCACCATGATGGAAGCGTCGATTCCATCTTCGATGCGTTGGATACCGAGAGGGATGACGATTCAGTACCTGGCAAAAGCGGAAACCAATATCCGCGCCAAAGCGGTGCTGCCTGATCTTGAATACGGGGAAGCACAGGACGTGATCGTGCCGGTCACGGTGGTCGATACCGGCGGCACGGAAGTCGTCCATGCGGATATCACGATGTATGTTTCGCCGAAGCATTAACGGCGATAAGCGTTTATTATTGGATAAATACCGAATGATGGAATCGTCTAATCCATATTCAGGAATTGAAACGGCATGAATTATGAGCGACTGGCCAAGGTCAGGAACAAGCACGCCCCGACCAATCTCATGCGTTTGCATGTGACTGACAGGCCTGCAGTATGGTGATTGAACAGGAACTATCGCCTGAGGTTTTTCAGCTTCTGGCGGACGGACGCAAGATCGAGGCGATCAGACTGATCCGCGAGGAGACCGGACTGGGGCTCCGAGAGGCGAAAGAGCTGGCAGAGGCGCTTTTGGGTGAGCACGCATCCACGGAGATGGCAATTCCGGCAATAACAGAACAAGGCGGCGCGAGTGGCGTGATCGCGATAATAATCGCGGCCCTGATTGCCTACCTGGTATATGTATTTTTCCTAAGTGATTAAACGCTCGTAAAAGGAGTATTATTTTGGCCGGGATCTCAGCAACAGGGGAATCATGATGAGTCAGGACGAAACAACGCCGGATCAAGGCTCAGAAGACACTGGCGACGAAGGGCACAGGGATACCCGCCAACTGGAAGAGAACCTGAAAAGACGCTCCACCTGGGTACGGCTGTTGTTCATGATCATATTTATCGCGATCTATGGACTCACACGGGCTATTTTCGCCGCAGTGGTTGTTTTCCAGTTTTTCTTCGTACTCTTTACCGCTGAAACGAACAAGCGATTGACAGAGCTAGGGCAGTCGCTGGCGACCTACACCTATCAGATCATGCGCTACCTGTCGTTCAACTCAGAGGACAAACCGTTCCCGTTCAGCGCCGACTGGCCGACGGGGGCGCCAGGCGACTAGCAGGATGTTGAAAAAGTCTTCCATGACTTTTTCAACGACGTGATCCGAAAAATGCGATTTTCGGATCTCTCACATTTTCAATGGTTTATAGCCATCGAAAATGACGGTACATCCCTGTACCGGCTAACAGCCTGTAGAAAAACAGAGTTTTTCAACAGCCTGCTAAGGCCGACAAGACCGATAAAATAGTCATGATTTATCATCCGGCCAGCTCGTGCAGGATGACCTGCCAGTGCTCGAGGGCACCGGAAAACGACTTCACAGGCACACGCTCATTCAGACCGTGCGCGAACTCGTCTTCCTCGCATGTTTTTGTTCATTAACCCTGTACCTGGATGCTTCGATAGACAAACCAAACGAGCTATTGTCGCCAAATCGGGTCGCCAGGCACAGTGGTATAGTTTCACGGCATGGACTGTGAGCTTCTGAAAAGTAACTGGGCGCTGCTGGTAGCAGTCGGCATTGGCCTGATTATTGTCCTCGTTGTGTTATTACAGTTGATCAGGCGCTCAGCCTGGGGGCAGCTCCGTGAGACCCGGCGCACATTGGCAGAGGCACGGCAGGACGAGGCAAGAACACTGCGGGCGATCGAGAAGGCCGAGCGAATCGCCAGACGGCTTCACGAGCAAGCAGAAACGACGAAACCGAGGCACGTGCAGGAGGCGAAAGAGGTGCTGGAGGACGCCAGGATGCTTGCGAAAATTGCAAACGACAAGGTCCTTGTCGCCGAAAATCACGTACGCCGTGTCATACTCGAAGAGTATCCACCGGTGCAGCAGGAGCGATTGAGAAAGAAGTATTTGCCGGAACAAGCGCCAGACAAAAGACCATTTTCCTTCTAATCGGATCTGCCTGTCCGGAACCGGGTCTCGCGGGTATATTGTGCGCTGGCAACTAATGAATAAAGACAAGAGCCAAGACATCAAGTATGAGCAGACAATTCCCGGTCGTCTCAACCGTCATTATTGATAACCAGGAGAGAGCGCAATGAGAGTGTCGGTTTTGCTTTCGGTGTTGCTCGGGGCTGCGTTGGCATTGCCAGCGGCTTTACCGGCCCAGGACCTGCGGCAGTCGGTGGAAACTTATGTTGGCGCGACTCAAAAGGAAATCCTCTCCAAGCTGATGGCAGCGCTGCGATTCCCGGCGGTTGCCGCCGACGAGGTCAATATCCGGCGAAAAGCGCGTTATCTGCGCGACGAATTGGCGCAGCGGGGACTTATAAGTGAAATTCTAGAAACAAACGGTAACCCGCTGGTTTACGGTAATTTATCGGTACCAGGAGCAAGCCGGACACTGCTTCTTTACTGCCATTACGACGGTCAGCCGGTCGATCCCGCCAAATGGCGGCAGGCCGATCCGTTTCAGCCTGTGATGATGGACGGCCAGCTGTCACACGATTCGCAGCTAATCGATTTTGAGTCCGCGGAATCCTTTGACGATGACTGGCGGATTTACGCGCGCTCGGCCTCCGACGACACCGCCCCGATCATCGGGCTGCTTACGGCGCTGGATGCGCTGAAAGCCGCCGGTATCCCCCTGAGTTCTAATATCAAAGTCATCCTGGACGGCGAGGAGGAGGACGGGTCGCCGAGTCTTGTTGCCGCTATTGAAAGATATCGCGACAGGCTGGACGCCGACCTGTTACTGATTTTCGACGGGCCACTGCATCAGTCCGATCGACCGACGGTCGTTTTTGGTGCGCGGGGCATAATGGCGGTCGATCTGACGGTTTTTGGCCCGTGGGCTCCGTTACACAGCGGACATTACGGCAACTGGGCGCCGAATCCGGCGATGCAACTGGCTCAGCTGCTGGCATCGATGAAGGATGCCGAAGGTCGTGTGCTCCTCGAGGGTTTCTATGACGGGATCGAGTTCACGCCTGACGATCAGCGGGTGCTGGACGCAGTCCCCGACAATCTCGAAAAGCTAAAGACCGTGCTGGGTTTTTCACAGCCCGACAGGGTTGGCAACTCCCTGCAGGAAGCCATTCAATATCCATCGCTGAACATTCGCGGCCTGGAAAGCGGCTGGGTCGGTGCCGAGGCCAGGACGATCGTTCCGGGTCGCGCGATTGCCGCGATCGATATTCGTCTCGTCAAAGAGACCAAGCCGGACGACATCTATGCAAAACTGATAACGCATATCGAAAGGCAGGGCTTTCACATTGTTGCGGAAGATCCGGATGATGTGGTCCGTGCGGAACACGGGCGGATCGTAAAAGTGATCCGTCGCGGCAGCATGAATGCGTACCGAACCGATCTAAACAACCCGCTCGCACGGCGAGTCGTGGCAGCGATAAATGCTGTCTGGGACGGGCCAATTGTACAAAAACGGACCAGTGGCGGGACCGTGCCGATCGCGCCGTTTATCGAGGCGCTTGATATTCCGGCTCTCGGCATACCGACCGTAAACTTCGACAACAATCAACACGGCCCTGACGAGAACGTGAGGCTGGGGCATTTCTTCGACAGCATCGTGACTTTCGCGGCGATATTCACGATGTGACATTCTCTACGGTGGGTACGCTATAAGAATACCCGGTCAATGACCGGGTTTTTCCTGTCTGTAGGTACATATACGCATTTTCCGGGTCGGATCCATCCCTTAGAAAGGGCGCAAGATCTGTCACAGGAGAATTCGGTGGACCTTATATTTCTCGTTTCCACTATTACGGGCGTGGCAGCAGCTGCGTCCATTACCTTGATCCTGCTGCTTATCGCAATGGGCAAGGTCGACGTCTAGGTCTGCTGCCTTTACTCCGACCAGCCGGCCCAGCCGGGGCCGCGCACGACACGCCCCGGCGTAGCGCCGGTATGCTCGCCGTTTCTTAGTACCTGTTCGCCGTTCACGAAGACTTGCTCTATGCCGGTCGCATATTGATGCGGCTCCGGAAAAGTCGCGTGGTCCGATACTGTTGCCGGATCGAATACGACGACGTCAGCAAAGTAGCCCGCCGCAAGCCGGCCACGATCACGAATCTGAATGTTCCCGGCGGGGAGGGAGGTCATGCGACGAATAGCCTCCTCGAGCGGGATGATGCCTTCGTCCCGTGAATATTTTCCGAGTACGCGCGCAAAGGTGCCAAAAGCGCGCGGATGGTTGTTGGACAACAAAAACACGCCTTCCGTCGCCGAGGCTTCCTCGTCGGAGCCGAAACTGACCCAGGGCTGAGCCACCTTTTTCCTGACATTTTCTTCAGACATCATGAAATAGCTGACGTCGACCCGGCTGTTGTCAGCAATGACGAGGTCAATGGCGGTTTCGGCGGGGTCAGCGCCCCGATCCTCGGCAACCTGCTTGAGCGTTTTGCCGATCAGAGGCTTTAATTCATCAGTCTTGAATCCGAGCAATAGAATATTTTCGGGACCGGCCTGGAGGTAGCGGTTTTCCCAGTCGACGTCGGGGCTGGTCATTTCGAAAACGACGCGTGCACGGACTGTCGGGTCTTTGAGGCGGGCCACCCAGGCATCGTGCCCGCCTTCCTGCACCCACAGTGGCATCGACGCGTTCAGCCCGGTGGCACTGGCCGGATAGGTATACATATCGGCGGTGATGTTTAAGCCTTCGGCACGCGCGGATTCGACCATGTCGAAGACGTGCTCGAGTTTGTGCCAGTTGGGCTTGCCCGATGCTTTCAGGTGATAGATCTCCGCCGGTACACCGGTCGCACGCGCTATATCGATCAGCTCCTGGACTCCTTTTTCCAGCCTGTCGCCCTCGGATCGGATGTGCGAGATGTACGCCCCGCCGAATTCCGCTGCGGCACTGACGAGCGCGATGAGTTCGAAAGTATCCGCAAAGTTTGCGGGCGCGTAGATCAGCGAGGAGCCGACACCGAGCGCGCCTTCCCGCATCGCCGCCCGCACCAGATCCTGCATGCGGGACAACTCTTCTGCAGTCGCTTTGCGGTTGTCGTAACCCACTTCGTGAATCCGCAAAGTGGTAGCGCCAACGTAGGACGCGACATTGGGGGAGATGCCCTTCGTCGTCAGGTAATCCATGTATTCGCCGAGCGTGGTCCACTCGATGTCATACTTGATATCCCCCTGGCGGGCGAGCGCATCGGCCTTCAAGCGCTCATTCCACGGGCCCATCGACCAGCCTTCACCCATGACCTCGAGCGTGACTCCCTGTTTCAGGTCACTCATGCCGCGACCGTCCTCAATGAGTGATGCCGTTGCCCATGAAAGCATGTTGATGAAACCCGGTGAAACAGCCTTGCCGGAAGCATCGATTTCATCGGCCGCCGTCGCGCCGGCAAGATCGCCCACCGCGGCAATCCTGTCGCCGGAAATGGCGACATCGCCGACAAAAGGTTCGCCGCCAAGGCCGTCATAAACAGTACCGCCGCGGATGATGAGGTCGTAGGCGGGCGGCGCGGGAGTGCAGGCAGCAATCACGCAAGCAATTGCTGCGATAACAGAACATGTGTTGATTCGCTTCATAATAAGAACCCGTCCTGCGGGCGATCAACGGTTACATAGGATGTTGTTCGGCGTACGCTTCGACCTCGGCCCACACACGCAGCAGATTCTCACCCAGAATCTTCCTGATATCATCTTCGCTGTAGTCCCGTTCCAGCAGGCCCTTGATCAGGTTCGGATAGCTGGATACATCCTTTAGCCCGATCGGCAGCGAATCGCCTACGCCTTCGTAATCCGAACCGATGCCAAGGTGGTCAATACCGACCAGTGCAACGACGTGATCGAAGTGATCGAGCGTTTCCCCGAGCGTGGCGTAAGGGAAGGGACCGTTGTCCCGGGCATAAAGATCGTCGAAAGCTGATTGAAGCTCGTCGTTCTTTTCGAATTCGCTTTCTTCGATGTACGCATCGTATGCGTCCATTCTGCTCAGCGTGTACTCGTTCGCTTCCCTCGTGATGAACGCCGAGCCAAAGTTGATCATCACGACGCCACCGCTCTCGGCGACTCGTTTGATCATGTCATCGCTTATATTGCGCTCCCAATCGGGCGTGAAATACCTGGCCGACGAGTGTGAGGCAATAACAGGCGCCCGCGCAACCTCCATGACATCCCAGAATGCGGCATCAGACACATGGCTGATATCGACCATGATGCCAACGCGATTCATTTCACCTACAACTTCGACGCCGAAGTCGCTGAGACCGTCCCACTGCTTGTTGTCGTCATATGACGAGTCAGAAATCTGATTTGAAAGACCGTGCGTAAGCGTGACGTAGCGTATGCCGCGATCATGGAAGTACTGCACCATTTCCAGGTCATTGCCGATTGGCGATCCATTCTCCAGGCCCATTGGCAAAGAAATTACGCCGGCTTCAAAATGTCGTCTGACGTCGGCGACAGAAAAGGGGATGGCAAACTTGTCGGGTGAGTCATCGACAATCCGGTTGACGAGTCCAATCAGCTTGTCTGCCACCTCCCGCGCGGCCTCAGTCTCATTTTCCGCCGGGACGAAGATCGACATAAACGGTGCGTTCAGCCCGCCTGCAACAGCACGAAGATAGTCGAAGTCACCGTCTGGCGTCGACAAGGAAATGTCATCCCACTTTTTGTTCAGGCGATATGGCAGGTCGACATGGCCGTCGACGATGATGGATGTTCTAGCCAGGTCTTTTGCTTTCTCTGTCAGATCGACAGGTACCTGTGTCTTTTCAGACGGGCCGCACGCGATCGCCAGCATAGCCATCGTTGCTGCCACAAAAAGTCGTAAAGTCATTTTTACCCCCTGTACAAGTATCGGGTTTCAGTCACGCGTAATCGCAGACGTCGGATTATACGAGAAGCGTCAGGATCACGGGGCCGGATGCGGCCCGGCCACAGCTTATTCCGAGAGTCCGACTTTTTGCAGCAATGAGATAAATCGTGGATCGTCCCGCATGCAGTCATAGTCGGGATTGATATTCATGCTCAGAACGCTCCGGGAGCCGGATAGTTCCTCCAATGCGATATCCAGGGCTTCGAGCGTGCTTTCTCTGTCACCAATGAAGGCGCAGACCTGTGCCAGGTTTTCAGATCCCAATTCGAGGCGGGGTCACCAGTTTTCTAATAGGCTGGCTTGCCCTTGCATAGCAGCGTTTACAGCGTGGCCGAAGCCTACCATACAGTGAAATCTCTGAGGCCATTGCCTGGGTAACGGTTGTATAATTGAGCCAAAGGCCCGTCGAACCGGGCCCCAAATTCGGGGAATTCAAAATGAATAAGAAATGGCATGCGCTTGCAGCATTGCTCGCGCCATTCATGTTAATCGTCGCCTGCAGCCAGCAGGACGCCGGGGCACCGGTCGTGGAGGAAGCAGCACCACCGGCGGCCGATGACCACGCAAAAGAAGCGATGATTGCCGAAGCACTGTCGGCAGCGCCGGCGTCCATGGCGTCCAGCGCAGCGGTCGCGGACTGGGAAGGCAATGTGCTTAAAGAAGGTACGGGTCCCTATACCTGTCTGCCGACGCCAGCAGGATTCGAGGCCGGTACGAGCCCGATGTGCATGGACGAGCCCTGGATGGCCTGGGCCGATGCCTGGGGCGACAAGACGGACTTTACGATTGATCGCGTTGGCATCTCATACATGCTGGCCGGTGACAGTGGGGCGAGCAATATCGATCCTTATGCAACGGGGAAAACAGAGGACAACGAGTGGGTGGTTGAAGGACCGCACCTGATGATTATCGTTCCGGATAATTCATTGCTTGCCGGTTTACCGACGGACCCGGATAACGGTGGTCCCTATGTGATGTGGAAGGACACGCCGTACGCACACGTGATGGTACCGGTTGATATCGCCGCGGCAGGTGCTGTTGAAAGCCCGCTGGATGATGCACTGTCGGCCGCGAACTCAAATATAGCGGCCGATGCCAGGGTCGTCGATTGGGAGGGAAATGTTCTGCGAGAAGGTAGCGGCGCGTACACCTGCTTTCCGACTCCACCGCTATTTGCCGACGGCCGGGCACCGATGTGCATGGATGCGCCGTGGATGGCCTGGGCTAAGGCCTGGCAGAACAAGACGGATGTGCTTATCGACGACATCGGCATCTCATACATGCTGGCAGGTGATGAGGGCGGGAGCAATATCGATCCCTACGGGAGCGAACCAACCGATGACAACGAGTGGGTAGTTTCAGGACCACACCTGATGATTATCGTTCCGGATAATTCAATGCTTGCCGATTTGCCGACGGACCCGGACAACGGTGGCCCTTACGTGATGTGGAGAGACACGCCTTACGCACACGTGATGGTTCCCGTCGGGGACTAAAATTCTGCGAGCTTGCCGACATCCACCGATCCCGTGATGTCGTCGATAATGTTGATGCTGGCTGCGTTGATCGTGAAGGCTGCGATTACGGATCGTAGATCGATTCGTTCCTCGGGAATGAATGGCACATCCGTGTCTCCAAGAGAACTCATCCGGGTCACGGCTGTTTCAATTTGTTCGAACGGCTTAGCTTGTTATTTTAAAGATATTGTATAATCAATAGGTTATAAACAAATCTCAGGTAGATGCTTCAGTATGAGCATCGATGGATATGGCAATCTGGCGAAAAATGGTGGCAACGGAAACAGGGCAACCCTCTTCGGGCAACCTTAATGCCTGAGTGATTAGGTTTTTGCCACAGTTTTGTAGGGTTTTTCCCTGATCCCCGGTCAGACCGGCCTGTGTTATGTGTGGATCACCGGAATTTCCGGCGCACAAATGCAATGGACTGGTCATGAAACAGATAATTGTAATTGCAACACTTGCTGCAAGCTTGCTGGCAATGGGTGGATGCGGCGCTGATCGCATGTCTGAGAAAGGTTTCAGCCTTCCTGAAGGGGATACAGAGCAGGGCAGGGACGCATTTCTCTATATGCATTGCCACGAGTGCCACACAATCGCCGGTGTTGATCTGCCACGCCTCGAGTTGGCCGATCCGCCATACGTCGAGCTCGGCGGCACCGTCTCGAAGGTAAAGACTTACGGCGAACTGGTGACGGCGATCATCAACCCGTCTCACACACTGGCGAAGGGATATCCGATTGATGAAATATCGAACGGTGAAAAGTCGAAGATGCCCATATATAACGGCTTTATGACTGTTCAGGAGCTCATCGATATCGTCATGTTCCTGCAGCCGTACTACGATGTTTTTGTGCCGCAATACGAGTACCGCGCCTTTCCGTAGAGCGTCTGTCAGCCGCTGTCTGCGATCGCCCTGAGGTCATCCCAGTTGCCGCTGGCCTCGGTCAGCGTGACTCTTTCCTGCATCAACATGACTGCATCGTCAATTTCACTGGCCATGGCCTGAAATTCCGGTCGCTTACGAATCGAGTCGAGGTAGGGGTCGAGCGACAATATCCAGCCATTGGTATACGCAGTGCCGCGAAAACCTTCATCGATTGCTTCCCGCAACGCCGTGAGCGCCTCAAATGATTTCCCCTGCAGTGCCAGGATTTGCACGTCGCGGATGCCATGTCCCGCAAGACCAACGCGAGGCAGACCGTGTACGACCGGCAATGCTCTGGCGAGGAGGGAGTCCGCACGCCGTTTTTCGCCCTGTTTCTGCAGGATGAACGCGTACCGGATGATGTCGGCGATGTTAAAACGATCTACCTGCGGATCGGCATCAGCGGCGAAGTCCGGATTACCACGTTCGGTGTATTGGCGGGCCTTTTCGTAATCTCCGGCAAGCACGGCGCACCCGGCAATCAAGCCGAATATGAATTGCCGGGGATTATCGGAGCTCGCAACAATGTCTTCGAAAGCCGCAGCCGCGGCCGAAAAGTCACCATCCAGCATTTTGTCAATGCCGTCTCCAAGCTCGTACAGTGGATGGTCAACCGGAATATCCGCAAGAACGTTCCGGGCTTGGTCGTAGTCGCCAAATTCAACGTACGAAACAATCAGGATCGCCCCGGCCAGGGGATCAGTGCTCAACTCCTGCCCCCGCACCCCCCAGGCGATGGCCTCGTCCAGTCGACCAAGACCCTGCAGATGTTGAGACAAGCCCAGATATGCAGTCGGCCATTCAGGATGGATATGGACTGCCTTGACGTACAGATCGAGAGCGTCGTCATTTCGATTCATTTGGGCATAAAGACCGGGCAGGTTCGAGTAGGGAATTCGTCCCAAAGGATCCACTCGAAGCGCTTGATGATAAAGCTCGATCGCCTCGTCCAATCTCTGCTGATCCCTCCGGACCGCGGCAAACCACATATATGCCCGCGGGTGATTCGGATTGAGCTCGATTGCTCGTAGATAGGCGGTTTCGGCTTCTTCCAATTCCGGGCCCGTTCGGGTTTCTCCCCATATCTGGTGCTTGAGAAGGCCAAGCGAGGCGTAGGCGTCGGCGAGGTCAGGGTCGAGGGACAGCGCCGTGTCGAGCGCAGGCTCGGCCACC
This sequence comes from Pseudomonadota bacterium, assembly GCA_022572185.1. Classification (GTDB taxonomy): domain Bacteria; phylum Pseudomonadota; class Gammaproteobacteria; order Steroidobacterales; family Woeseiaceae; genus JACZWL01. Next base: position 20,990 of record JACZWL010000035.1, read on the forward strand.
GCAAGCATCTCCTCCCGCGGTATCGCTGTATGGTTGTTAAACAGCAAGAGAACGCTGTCGGCGAGACCCGCATAAGCTTCTGCGTAATCCGGGTCGAGTTCCGTAGCCTTCTCGAACTGCTCGCGGGCCTGCAATAGCGTCTCCAGGCGTCGTTTGTACAAGTTGGCGCGACCTTGCATGGCCAGGCTGTATGCGGCCATGTTTTCTGTCGGCACATTCGCGAGGCGAGTGTGTTCTTTGGTGGTGAGGGTGGCTCTTAACGCACCGGTAATCGCCTCGGAGATTTCACTTTGGATCGCAAATATGTTCTGCACGCTGAACTGCCGGTCATAGGTCTTCGCCCAGAGATGCTCGTCGGTTGCCGCGTCGATGAGCTGCGCATTGATTCGCACGTTGTCGCCAACCCGTTGCACGGCGCCTTCCAGCACTGTTCCGACGCCGAGCTCCAGCGCGATTTGTCGGAGATTCTTTGTAGTATTGCGATACTCCATCACCGACGTACGCGAGATCACCTTCAGGGCGCCGATATTCGCCAGCCGCGTCACCAGATCATCATGAATGCCATCGGCAAACAGTTCGTTTTCGGGGTCTGTGCTGCGGCTAGTGAACGGCAGAACGGCGATTGACAGACGATTGACCGTCGCTGCCGGCGTCAGGTCCGAATCCCGCATGCCGGTGACGTTCAGGGTGACGGAAATACCGAGCGCAATGATCAACAGCCCGATGATGGCGAAATCCATCGTTCGGCCCGTTCGGGCGGTGACTGACTCTGAGCGGTCGACATTTTTTTCGAGTTTCACACCTTCGGGTGTCATCTCGAACACCCAGGCCAGTACCAGGGAGGCCAGAAAACCGACCAGGACAATGAGGACATAGAGCTGAAACGCCGATTCCGATGCGCCGAAAGTCGGCAGCAAAACCGAGCCCGCCTCAATGATGATCCAGGCAACGACCGCGTAAGCTGCAGCGACCCGCAATACGTTGCGGCGCTTGAGTTCTGCGAAGAATGAGGTCATGGGCGCGATTATCACCTACAAGCGGCATAGATGCAGCAAGTACCTTAGAGCAGAGGAGGATCAATTAGTTTCGCAAAACGTACGCCGATGCCTGCCGCATTGTTACCATCAGATGCAAGTGGAGGCGGTTCTGATCGAAGAACACCCGAAACCAAAAGGAGAGCCGGTGCTCCGGGGCCTGATAATGCTGCTGCCGGGCCGTAGTGTATTCGCGATTCCGGCACTTCTCACAGACACGCGTCATCGCGTCACAAGCGGATAATGAGTTTGCTCGATCATATTTTTGTTCTTGTTTTCGCCGTGATCTATCCGATTGCAGGATTTATCGGATTCCGCCGCCTGCTCACGAAAATTGCTGCAGGCATGCCCGTGAACAGGAATCATCTTTACCTGAACACGATCACCTGGCATTGGATCCTTTTTGCGCTGGCGCTGATTGCCTGGGCAAATTCTGGTCGCCCATGGGGCGACCTGGGATTCAATTTCGAGTTGAATGTCCGCTTCCTTATTGCCGCCGCATTGACCATTGCGGGAATCGCGTTTCTCATTGCCCAGGTACGCAGGGTCGCCGGCGCGCCGCGACAGGATCTGGATCGCGTGAAATCCGGGTTCGGCGCCCTGTTCCTGCTGGTGCCGCGCAACGGTAGTGAAATGGCGCGCTTCAATGTTCTGTCGGTGACCGCGGGTATCGTTGAGGAAACACTGTGGCGCGGATTCCTGATCTGGTATCTGGGCCAGTTCATGCCGGTCTGGGCAGCCGCAATCATCAGTGCCATCAGCTTCGGCGTTGCCCACGGGTATCAGGGATTGGCAAACATACCGCGTGTCACACTGGTCGGCGCGGTATTCGCAAGCCTGTTTGTGCTGACCGGGTCGCTCTGGTTGCCAATCATCCTCCACGCGGCGGTGGATCTCCTGCAAGGACGCCTGGCCTACGACGTGTTAAGGCGCATCGGCACAGAAGGCGGCAACTCAGGAGACGCGGAAGCGCAGAGGGCCTCATAAGTTTTCTGCGCTACGACAATAATTCCTGGCCGATTTCTTTCACAGCGTTCACAAGCGCTTCAAAGTCCGATCTTCGGCTCCTGTGATTGCAGATCGCAACACGGATGGAGAATCGTCCGCGGAGTTCGGTGGATGATGGCGCCGCGATACCGCGTTCCTGCAACCGCATCAAAATCTCAGCATTCAAGCCATTGAGTTGCTCGTCGTCAAATCCATTTGCAATGAAGCGGAAATTCACGATGTTCATTGCGGTCGGCGCCAGCAGCTCGAGGTCGGGCTCATCCTCGACCAGCGAGGTCAGATATCGCGCTTGCCGTATGTTCTGTTCTATTTGCTGCCCGTAACGTTCCACACCTTCGGTTCTCAAGCCCATCCACGCACGCAGCGCCTTGAAGGAGCGAGAGAGCTGGACGCCATACTCGGAAAAATTAATCGGCCCGGATGCAAGGCCCCGATCGAAATTACGAAGGTAGGCCGGAATAACAGAAAAGGTGTCTTTGTGGGACTCCTGGGCCCGCACGAGCACACAGCCGCAGTCGTATTGCACGTATAACCACTTGTGCAGATCGAAAGCGAGTGAATCGACACGCTCGAGTCCGTCGACGAGTGACGCTGACGATGCTGACAGTTTCGCGAAGGCGCCAAAAGCTGCATCCGCGTGCACCCACAGGTTTTCCTGCAGCGCGAGATCGACCAGCACGTTGATAGGGTCGACTGCGCCGGTGTTCACCGTGCCGGCATTGGCAATGATGCAGGCAGGCAAATGGCCTGCCGTACGATCGCTCGCAATCGCGTGATGGAGTTCATCGATGTCGATCGTATAATCATCACGCACGGGGACGATGTGCAGAGATGCCGAACCCAGGCCGATGAGTTCGATCGCCTTGCGCACGGACGAGTGAGTCTCCGACGATGCATAGTAAATGAGGCGCGGATGTTCACTGACGTTAACGCCGCTGTCACGCACGTCGTAAGGTGCCATGTGGGTGCGCGCAACTGCAAGGCCGACGAGATTGGCCATCGAACCGCCGCTAACCAGCAAGCCGCTGGCATCCGCCGGATAGCCGAGCATGGTTTTTAGCCAGTTCAGCAGCTGAATTTCGACATGCGTTGAAGCAACCTCGTCGAAACCGAGGCCGGCTGCGTTCATTGCCGACATCACCAGATCGGCAAGCAACTGTGTCGGTGTGCCCGTACCACCGACCCAGCTCCAGAAACGCGGATGAATGTTACCCGTGGGGTAGGGGAGTATGTGGTCACGCACCTCGTCATACACTTGTTCGCGAGGCGACGGCTCAAGCGGCAGGGGCTCGCTAAACAAGTCGCGCGCTGCCTGCGGCAGCGGTTGCCAGACCGGCCGCTCCCGAACGGTCTTCAGGTATTCGATGACATCGTCGAAGGCCCGGTGTCCCAGGGCCCGTAGTTCTTCCCAGTCGTCAGGATCCAGCGACTTCTCGGCCTGTTCGTCAAGTTGGTCAGCAGGTTTGGCGCTCACAGCATTACCTCGATTTTTTCATTCAATGTCGATTGAAGGTCCCAGTATCCAGCGAAAATGCCGGCTGACAATACACAATTGCAGCTTTCCGTATGGTAAACACTTTTCGTCGTGTCAAGACGTAGTGCACGCATCGTGCCGTTGGATTCTGGCCGATTTCGAACCCCCATTGATTGTATAGTTGTGCGCAAGAAAGTAACAAATTGCCCTCCTACGAATGTCTATCAAACCAATCGGAGACGCCAGTGTCTTTGCATGATCGAACCAACAAATTTCACTCACTTGTCACCAAAACAATCGCACTCTTTTATTTCGCATTACTACCGTCTCTCGGTCTTGCGCAGCAACACATTGACGTTGCGCTGGTCATTGACGGCACACCCGATCGGCTCGAAGCGCGAAATGCGGTCTACGTCAACGAACTGCTTGCGCTGACGAGCGGCGAATTCGATGTACGAATTCGCGAGTTTTCCGGCGATTGGAGCATCGACAGTATCGATCAGGCGCTGGACCGCGCCTATGCGGACCCGCAGATCGACATGGTGCTTGTGACAGGCTATACGGGCAACCAGGTTGCGGCAGGACGCGGCGACTTCCCGAAACCGACATTCCTGCCCGTCATGCTGGATGTCGGCGTGCTTCCGTCTCAGGCTGTGGACGGGAAGTCGGGCATCAGGAACCTGAATTACCTGACGCTGTATACCCATTTCGGGGATGACTTGGACACCATGAGCCGCATGGTGAGCTATCGCAACCTGGTGGTACTAATGGGCGAGGAACTCGCATCAGTTATCCCGCAACTTCGGGAAGAGGCTAACGTGATAAGTCGTGAGCGGGGCATCGAATTTACGCTCGTTACACACGACGGCGTCGACCACAATTTGATGGCAAAGATCCCTCCCGGGACGGATGCGATTTTTGTCACCCCTCTGTCCAGATTGCCGCCGGCTGATTTTCAAAATCTGGTCTCAGCGATCAATGCCGCCGGCATTCCCAGCTACAGCTTTGTCGGTGTCCAGGATGTGCAACACGGCATTCTTGTTACCAATTCTGCGCGCAGCAATACTGACAAAATCGCTCGGCTGAATGCATTGAACATGCAAGCGGTGATGATTGGCGAACGAACTGAGGATCAGCCAATTACGTTTGAAGACAAGAAAGAACTGACCATCAACATGGCGACGGCGAGACAAATTCAGCTATCGCCAAGTTTCGATGTACTGGGGCCTGCTACGCTGCTGAACCGGCAGGCTGCGGTCAGCGGCAAGATCTACGGCCTGGTCGAAATTGCACGTGAAGCCATGGCTAGCAATCAGGATTTACTGGCAGAGCAATTCGGCGTTCAGGCAGGCGCCGAGGAAATTGCCCGTGCGCGTTCTATTTTATTGCCAAAATTGGATGCAGGTGCCAGTTATGTGGCGCGCAAGGAATCGCCCGCAGTCTCGTTCGGTCTTTTTGCACAGCGGAGTACGGACGTATCATTAAATCTGCGTCAACTCATTTATTCGGACTCGGTCAGCGCAAACCTGACGATTCAAAGGAGCATTCAAAAGGCACGGGAAGAGAGTTTACGCGAGCTTCGGCTGGACATCATTCAGGCGGCGGCTACATCTTACTACAGTGTCCTGGCGGCAAAGTCGCAACTGACCGTTCAGGAAAACAACCTGCATGTGAGTAGAACCAGCCTTGAACTGGCGAGAGACCGCGTACGCCTGGGTTCCTCGACACGGGCCGACGTATATCGATGGGAAGCGGAGGTTGCGCGGGCCCAGATTCTGGTGTTGGACGCTCGTGCGGTTGTCGACCAATCGTGGGATACCTTGAGCCGGCTGCTGCACAGACCACAAGGCCAGCGTATCGCATTGCGACCGGCGAATTTTGACGACCCGTTCGTATTCACACAAAAGGAACTCGACACACTGATTAATAATCGTGCCGACTATGAACGTTTCACCCGATACCTGATCGACCAAGGTATGCGCCAGGCGCCAGAGCTTATGCAACTGGACGCGCAGATCGAGGCAAAACGGCGAGAGCAACTGAGTCAGCAGCGTGCCTACTGGCTGCCGGAGTTCAGTCTGCAGGGTGCGTATGACAAAAATATTTCGCAGTCAGGCACCGGCGCCGGGCCGATATCCGGCGAGGATCTGAGTGACTGGAATATCGGCGTGCAGGCGACGCTGCCGCTGTTTACAGGCGGTCTGCGCAGAGCCAATCTCTCGCGGGCTAACCTGGAACTCATGCAACTCGAGGCGCTTCGCTCATCGATTGCCGAACGCGTTGAGGAAAAGATACGCCGCCAAATGCATCTCGTTCAGGCTGCCTATGCCCGGATCGATCTCACTCTTGCTGCTGCAGAAGCATCGCGCAAAAATTTCGACCTGGTTTCAGATGCGTATGGGCGAGGCGCTGTATCGTATATTGACTTACTCGACGGGCAGGGTGCGAGTTTGACGGCAAACGCAGCCCAGTCCGATTCGCTTTACAACTTCTTAATTACGATAATGTCAGTGCAGCGCGCGGTCGGTCAGTTCGACTTTCTGCTACCGGCAGACGAACGCAATGCGATCGCCGATGAAATTCGACGATACCTGACAAGTGGCAAAAACTGAGATGCCGAAACTAATAAAACGCAGGATACCGCAACAGACACTGGCGGCATTGGTCGTGTCGATACCACTTTTATTGCTCACTGCGTGTGACCGGGCAACCCCCCCCGAGGAACCGCGTTTGCGCCCGGTGCGTTTCATGTTGGTCAGTGACGATAGTGGCGCCCGCGAGCGCAGTTTCTCCGGCATATCGAAGTCAACCAGGGAATCGCGATTGAGTTTCAAGGTCTCGGGCACGGTAACGGACGTACCGGCGCAGGTCGGGCAACGATTGAATGCCGGTGATCTGATTGCGCGGCTCGATGCGGCCAGTTTTTCCCTGCAGGTACAGCAGGCGCAGGCGAGCCTCGTCGAGGCACAGGCGAATGCGCGTAATGCGATCGCAATTTATGACCGCACAAAAGGTCTTTATGCCAACGATAACGCGTCACGAAATGATCTTGACGCGGCAAGGGCACAGGCCGAATCGGTGCGGGCACAGGTAAGATCCGCGACAAAGGCGCTGGAAATAGCTCGGCTCAATGAGTCCTATACAATATTGCGGGCAGATACGGATTGTTCGATTGCCTCGATTGACATCGAAGTCAACGAGAATGTTACGGCGGGGCGGCAGGTGGCTGCCGTCAGTTGCGGTGACGAGTTCGAGGTTGAGATCGACGTACCTGAAAGCCTGATCGCGAGCATCGATGAATACATGCCCGTACAGATTACGTTTGGCGCAATTCCGGATACGGTATTTGCCGGCGAAGTGAGCGAGGTCGCCGTTGCGTCGGTTGGCAATACAGCAACATTTCCTGTCGTTGCCAAAATTATCGGGAGTCATCCGTCGCTGCGCTCCGGCCTCGCTGCCGATGTCACTTTCCGATTCGACACGCTGGCTGCCAGCGGTGGTGTCGTGTTGCCCGTTGCAGCCGTGATCCGTGACCCGTCCGGGACCTTCGTCTATATAGTGGACCCGACTGAAGTCCCGGGGCAGGCGATTGTCAGCCGAAGGCCCGTAACGCTCGGTGAATTGACACAGTCCGGCATCGAAGTCTTGACTGGACTGTCGGCCGGCGATCGCGTCGTGACAGCCGGGATATCGGTCATTCGCGACGGCCAGCGCGTTCTGATTCCCTGAGGCATTGATGGTGACGGACAGCCAGTCATGGACCTGACACGTGCGGCAATTGAAGGAAACCGGATAACTATTACGGTTGTTGCGCTGTTAATCATCGCCGGCGTCCTTGCTTTTCAGTCAATTCCCAAGGCGCAGGATCCAGGCTTCATCATCCGGACAGTCCTTATTACCACTCAGTTCCCGGGCGCCAGTCCTGAGCGCGTAGAACACCTCGTTACTGACAAGATCGAGAAGAAGGCACAGGAAATGCCTGAGGTCGACAACATTGTCAGTGAATCGAGGACAGGCATTTCGATTGTCACTGTCAATTTCAAGGAAAGTTACAAGATCATGCGGCCGATCTTCGACGACTTGCGCAGGAAGATTGATACCGTGGTCCCGGATCTGCCGCAAGGCAGCCGCCTGCCCGAGATCAACGACGAGTTTGGCGATGTATTTGGCAGTGTATATACGCTGACAGGCGACGGATTCACCTATGCCGAATTAAAAAATGTTGCGGACGAATTGCGTGACGTGCTGCTTAAGGAACCCGATATTGCGAAAGTCGATATTCACGGGGCGCAGCAGGAAGTTATTTTTGTCGAATACAATAACGCGAGGTTGTCCGAGATCGGCCTTTCGCCGCAACAGTTGTCGGCATCGCTGGCCAGCATGAACATACTCTCGTCCGGCGGCAACATTGTTAGCGGCCGGGAGCGAATCACGCTCGAACCAACCGGTAATTATGAATCTCTCGATGACCTGAGGCGCACCGTCCTCGAACTGCCGGGCGGGGCGCTCGTTTATCTCGAAGACATTGTCGATATCTATCGCGGCTACAAAGACCCGCCAAAAAGCATCGCCCGGATCAATGGCCAGCCGGCCCTGGCCCTGGCCGTGTCCATGCGGGAGGGTGGCGATATCCTCAAACTCGGCGAGCGCCTGCGGGTTCTGATGCCTGAGTTAATTGCGCGATATCCCTGGGGAATCAAGCTGGAGACGGTCTGGTTTCAGGCGGATCTGGTCGAAGCTAATATTAATAATTTTTCGAGAAGCCTGTTACAAGCCATTGTAATAGTTATAGTAGTGGTCATTGGCTTCCTGGGGATCAGGACGGGTCTGGTCGTGGGTGCCCTGGTCCCGGCAACCATGATATCGACCTTCTTCGCAATGCAGGTCTTCGATATCACGGTGAATCGGATCTCGCTGGCTGCGCTGATTATCTCATTGGGTCTGCTGGTAGATAACGCGATCGTTATCGTGGAGTCTATTCTGGTCAAACGGGAGCGGGGCATCGGCCCGATCGACGCGGCTGTCCAGGCCGGACGTGAGCTGCGCACGCCGTTGCTCGTCTCATCACTGACAACCGCCGTCGCATTCATGCCGATTGCGATGGCCAAGTCGGCGGTCGGCGAATACACGTCCGATATTTTTTATGTCGTCAGTCTCGCATTGCTGATTTCCTGGTTGCTCGCGATGACCTTCATCCCGATGCTGTCAACCGTCGCGTTGCACTGCAGCTCGGAACCTGTTCCAGCCGGTCAGGCCTTCGACGGTCGTTGGTATCGCATCTACCGGCGCCTGTTAGGCGTCTCATTACGGTGTCCGTATCGTTTTATCGGTCTGGTTATTCTGTTTTTTGCCATGGCAATTGTCGGCATGGGCATGGTCCGCCAGGAATTCATCGCGCCGTCCGAGGATCCGGTATTTACCGCAAAGCTCGAGATGCCACTTGGCACTTCGATAGAAGCCAGTCAGCAGATTATCGCCGACGTGGACGAGTTCGTTCGCAAGACGTATTACGCGCCGCAGACTGGCAAGCCGGTTGTAAAAAACTGGCTCACGTTCATTGGCGAGGGCGGTCCCCGGTTTCAGCTGAGCCTCAATCCACCGAATCCGAATCCCGCAAATACATTTGTGATCGTCAACACAAGCTCAGGGGACAGAGTGGACGAAGTGATCAGCGGCATCGAAGCGTATGTTCGCGAGACACATCCGGATCTCGCGGCGCAGGTCAAGCGCCTGGAAAACGGACCGCCCGTTGACTACCCGATCATCGTTCGATTATCCGGCCAGAATATTGACACGCTCTACAACATGGCTGACGAGGTTACGGAATTTCTCTACGACAACCCGGCCATTAGGGATGTCAAGAACACGTGGGGCCTGCAGACCAAGAAGCTCCTGGTGCGGGTCAACCAGGAACTTGCCAGGCGGTCGGGAGTGACGAGCGAGGACGTCGCTTACTCCCTCAAAGCCGGATTGACCGGCATCGATCTGACTCAGTACCGCGAGGGCGACGAATTGATTCCCGTGACTTTGAGGACAGTCGCTGCCGATCGTCAGGACTTCAGCAAGCTTGACGGACTTAGCGTTTATTCCCACGGAACCGGCCGGTTCGTACCACTGAAACAGGTTGCCGACGTCGAGCTGACCTTCGAATCCGGCGTTATCGAGCGCCGGGACCGCGAACGTACGCTGTCACTTAACGTGCAGCTTGCAAGCGGCGCTACTGCGACGGAAGTTGTCAGTACTCTGGTGCCGTGGCTTGAGCAGGCTCAGCTCAATTGGCCGCGAGGACACAAATTCGAGATAGGCGGTGAAACGGAAGAGTCAGGCGATGCCAACGCATCGATTGCGGCAGAGTTGCCGATCGCCGGCATGATTATCCTGCTGTTGCTTGTCAGCCAGTTTAATTCCCTGCGCCGGCCGCTCATCATTCTCATGACAATCCCGCTTGGCCTGATCGGCGTGACTTTCGGGCTGTTGGTCACCAATACACCATTCGGGTTCTTTACGATCCTCGGGCTCATCGCCCTGTCCGGCATCATCATCAATAACGCGATCGTATTACTGGATCGTATCGCCATTGAAATTGAGGAATTTCACCGGAAACCCGCGGAGGCGATATTTGAGGCGGCGCAACAACGCCTCAGACCGATCCTGCTCACCACAGCGACCACGGTGCTGGGTATGATGCCTTTATTGTGGGGTGGTACGGCGATGTTCGTGCCGATGGCGATCACGATCATGTTCGGGCTCGCTTTCGCCACGGCCCTGACACTGCTCGTCGTGCCGGTGCTGTATTCCCTGTTTTTCCGTGTCTCCTTTACCGGCCATAATGCGGTGTGATGGCCACCCGACTGGTGATCTCTGATGATTATTGAAATCTTGTTTGCTGCAGCTGTGGTATCAGCTGCAATTGATCCGGTTCGACAGGATGTCGTCTGTGCGGAAGTCGGTTTTAGCCGATCTGTCGAGAATCGCGATTTCGAGGCGTTCATCGCCTTTCTCGATCCGGAGGCACGATTTGTAACCGGACAGGTATCCCGTGGGCCTGAGGAGATAGGCCAGGGATGGGCCGGCTTCTTTGCACCGGACGGAGAGCTGATACGCTGGCGTCCTGCAATCGTAGAGGTCGTTGCCAACGGCACGCTCGCAATCAGCCGCGGGCCTTATCGCGTGACGACAATTGGAGACACGGGGGAGCCCGAGCACGTTTGGGGAACGTTCAACTCGACCTGGCGACTGAGCGCGAACGGCGCATGGAAAGTCCTGTTTGATGCCGGCGGTGATCATGGCAAGACCCCGACGGCCGAGGACATTGAAATCCTTAATACAGAGCCAGAATGCCCCTGATTCCCCACAGAATTTAGCTGGGCAACTAACGATCTGCGCATACATGCTGCACCGTAAAGTTACTTGCTGTATTGGCCACCACCTGATCAGGCAAACACCGTCAGACAAGTTCGGGACTGATTAACCGCTGTACACTTTATTCTGTTGAAAAACTCTGTTTTCGAGGTCGATGAAAAGACCGCAGCTCCTCAGACGCATTTTCATTTTTTTCATATGAGGGGGCATTAAATGCAGACGAAAATTCGCCATGCGACTTCTGCTGAAACCATGCGCGAAAACGATGTTGGATTTTCGAAGTAATTGGCATTCAGTGGAAAATTGGCGTCTTCAAGTTTTGAAGTTTTTCAACAGAATACACTTGGGAGCGGCCAGTCTGGTGAGAGACTTTGAACCGGCAGGAAGCGACCCAAGCGGACATCGCGAGCAGCTGGCCCGCTATCGCGGCGAGACCGAGACAGGCCTCATGAAGGCCATCAAGGCGGCCCTGGAGCCGAAAAACATCATAAATCCCGCTAAGGTAATTTGCCGACCAGTTCCCATTGTCTGCCACGTTATTCGGGCACACTTGGCCAATGTAAGTGCTTGATTTGAGGTAGGGCGGCCAAACGACTGGGTACCGGGCATGAACGCCAATTCTGACAACCTGAAGCGACCCTATGCGGAGGATTTCTCGGAACTCGAGACCCGGCTGCGAAGCCAGGTCGATGACGAGACCGTGTTGGCGGAAATTCACGTCGCGTTGAGAGGGCTGCTGTCGAATAACGGTGACAGCGAGTCACGCATCCGCGAGATTCTGCAAAAGCGTTACGATGCGGGCGACCTGCGTCCCGAGAGTCTCGAGCTGGTGCAGAAAATGCTCGACCGGATACGGTCCAAAGGCGCCTCGACCTTGCCGGTTGACAGTGAACCGGCCCCGAAGGAAGAAGTGCCGTACGTTGCTACCATGGTAATTGGCGACGAGGCTCCGCAGACCGCTACAATCGTTATTGCCGACGAAGCGCCCGCCGAAAAAAAAGCAACGGCCAGGCAGATTCAGGTTGGCTCGGTTCTGCGTGACCGATTCCTGCTGCAACGGCAAGTACTCGGCGGCGGCACGGGTGTGGTTTACAAAGCACTCGATCAGCGGCTTGCGGAAGCCGGCGAGGCAGATACTCACGTCGCAATCAAAGTGCTGCCCTCAGAGTTATCGCGCAATGCAAATGCGCTTCGGGCACTGCAACAGGAGGTTGCAAAAGGGCGGTGCCTGGCACACCCGAACATCGTGCGCTTCATCGACCTCGACCGCGAAGACGATTTGTACTTTATTGTCATGGAGTGGCTCGAGGGCAAATCGCTGGCATCCATTCTGGATGCATCCGGCAGCAAGAAGATCGATCTCGAAACGACGCTGGATATTATAAAGCAGGTAAGCCTTGCACTCGACTACGCCCATCAGCGTGGTGTTGTTCACGGCGACATTAATCCAGGCAACGTCAGGATCACACCGGACGGTGCGGTGAAATTATTTGACTTTGGCATTGCGCGAATACTGCAGAAAGAGCAGGACGCCCAACCCGATTTTGACCCGCGCGAGCTCGGTTCGAAGTCGCCGGAATATTCGAGCATGCAGGTATTAACCGGTGAAGATCCTGTCCCTGCTGACGATGTATTTTCGCTTGGCTGCCTGATGTATCGACTGGTCGCCGGGTATCGTGTCTTTGGTCCCAGGAGTGCGGCGGAGGCCGCGTCGGAGGGAATGGAACCGCAACAACCTCCGGGTTTGAGTGACTCTCAGTGGCTGGCGCTCAAGAAGGCGTTGGCCTATTCGCGGGTCCCCCGATTTTCGTCACCCGCGGAGTTTTTGGCCGCATTTGGTGAATTGCCGAAATCGCAACCGGTGCGACCGGCACCACCGGCGGAACCGGCGCCCTGGCGGACTGGGTCCCGAAGGAGGATGCCTTTGTCTGGCGCCGCCTACGGGAGGCCGGCGCCATCTTGCTAGGGAAGATGAACATGCATGAGATGGCGGCAGGGTCCACCAACCTTAACCCCTTCTACGGAGCCTGCCGGAACCCCTGGAATCCTGAGCGAATTACGGGAGGCTCCAGCGGCGGTAGTGGAGCCGGCGTGGCCGGTCACCTCTGTTTTGCCTCTATTGGGAGCGACACCGGAGGTTCTATCCGCATGCCCGCCTCTCTGTGCGGCACTGTGGGCCTCAAGCCCACCTTCGGACTGGTCAGCACTCGAGGTGCTCTCTACCTGGCGTGG
>JACZWL010000078.1 GCA_022572185.1 Pseudomonadota bacterium
CCTCACCGTATTTCTCAATCATGTTGCCGGCACCCTTGCCGGGAGGCAGGCCGATATCGACAAAAAATACGGTGCCTTCGCGCATGCGTGCTGTAATGTCAGCCGGAAGGCCCAGCGATTTCGCCTGCAATTCCACTCGTTCTGCCCGGCTCATTTCACCAAAAAGCCCGAGAGAAATTTTTAGTCCATCATCCTCTGTGGGAACGAGGTATGCGTCACCGAGCCCCCCTTCCTTCAATTTGCCGAGTATGACGTTGCCGATTTCGCGATTCTCGATATTTCGGATTTGCACCCAGTGACCGATGAATACCTGACCCTGAGTCCTCCGGATACTGGCCCGCATGCCCTGCTTTTCATATTCGGCCATTGCTCCGCTTGCAAGTGTGGCCGTTGTAAACGGGCCGAGAGTCACACATGAACGACCGACGACCGCGGCAAGATCGGAAGGTTTGCCAGAGCCGAGAACGGCACCAACGCTAGTTGCCGCCTCGGCAATTCTTGTCCTGGAAATTGCCAGTGGTGGGCCGAGATCCGCTTCATTTGAGATTTCTACGCCGGCCTCAAGCGGCTTATCGACGAATAGTCCCCAAATAAAGTAGAGAATATTCGCCAACAGGAGCAGTAAAAGCAGGTTTTTCATGATTCACTATGTACCATGAATGCAAGTCCCTGGAGTACCAGGTTCGGACGGTGTAGTGCCTTGTCGCCAAGCTGCTTTAGAATGCGCGAGGCATCTCCGCCGGTCAAGACGATTTTGATCCGGTAACCTTCTGCACGTAGCACTTTGGCCGCGCGCTCAATCGCCCCACAGACGGCATTGACAGCGCCTGATTGCACGGCGCCGTCTGTGTTGTTTGCAAACACGGCCATTCCGTGACCTGGATCTCCTGGCAGTCGTTTTGCGGCCGAAATATCACTCGTATCCAACCTCAGTGCACGACCCATTAATGCAAGTCCGGGAAGAATCTGCCCACCCTGGTGAATGCCGTTCCTGTCCAGTGCGTCGATCGTTACTGCCGTCCCCGCATCAACAATACAGATTGCTCCTCGAAATTCAGATCGTGCACCGATCAGCGCCACCCACCGGTCCACACCCATTCGTCGCGGTTGCCTGTAACTGTTGGTCACACCGTATGCCTGTTTCTCGCAATGGGCGAAATGAATATCGCAGCCGCAGTGGATACCGATTACACCTGACAGGCGTGTCGCAAAACTGGCGCCCGCCACGTTGCTGGCGAACACGCGGTCGACGCGGCGCGGCAGACGTGTAACAAGTGATGCGAATCCTGAATCGTGAATCTTGGAACGCGTAATACTGCCCGTGCGGTTGATGCGGCCTCTTTCGAGCAGGCCCCATTTCAATCGCGTATTGCCGACGTCAAACAACAACGTGCGGACTTCGCTCATGCGTGGTTGCCCCGCTCGTCTGGCAGCGAAATGGTCCCGCTGATAATGCGTCGCCGATTCTCGTCCGTTCGAATACCCAGTGCCCCATCGTAATCGACGCCGTCTGCAATACCACAGCAACGTCCATCAGGCATATCAACGATGATCTGTTTGCCCTTGAGCCAGTCGTACTTCTCCCAACTGTCCTGAAATGGCGCGAACCCATCGGACTCAAACCGCACCATACAGTCAAACAGGCTTTCAATAACGGCAACCGACAACTTTTCCCGCGATGGCGGATTGCCGGTGCATTCCTTTAGATCTACTATTTTGTTCGTCCAGGACGGTCCGTCCAGGAGTTGCATCGAGTCCGGAAGGTCGACATTCAGACCGATGCCGGCGACAACTGTTATGCGGTTGCTCGCGCTATTTTGAACTTCGGTCAAAATGCCACCGAGCTTGCCGTCGCAGGCAATAATGTCATTCGGCCATTTCAGGCTGATTCCGCCGATGCCGAGCCGCTCGAGCGCTTCGGCAACGCCGATGCCGAGGGCCAGCGTCAGGCTCGGCAGCTTGTCGGGAACATTGCCGAATGTGTAGGCCATTGACAGGCACAGCCCGGATGATGGCGGTGATTGCCAGGTTCGATCCTGGCGCCCGCGACCCGCAGTCTGGTGATCCGCAAGTACAACGCGAAACCGGCCCGGCGCAGGCGAAGGCTGCTCCAGCAGATAGCTGTTGGTCGATTCAATTTCTGAAAAGACTTCGAGCATATCCAGCCGCGCAGCAGCTACGCTCGTGATCGATTCTCGAATACTCTTGGCGTCCAGCACGTGCATTTTCGCTGCTAATTTCGACGATGAAAAAACATCAGCCGCGGGTTTCTTGTCTCTGTGCCGCCCGTCATGCGTCGAATATTCGAGCGATGAGTAAAAATGATGTACAGCGCAAGCACGACGCAATAGATGAAAAGCGGCTGGTCCGACGGGAGATGCGTCGCAGCCAGATAAACCGGTGCTGACAGGCCCGCTATCATCGTCGCAAGTCCCACGTATCCGGAAAGGACGAGCACCCACGCCCACACCAGCAGCAAGAGAATGATGAGCCCGGGTGCCAGAATGACCAGCGTGCCGACCAGTGTCGCAGCACCCTTGCCGCCGCGGAAGTTGTGCCACATGGGCCAGACGTGGCCAATTACGGACGCTGCCGCGCAGCTCAGGGTCAGCCACGTCCGGGAGATTTCCGGATCATTGCCTGCAATTGGCAGCTCGATGCCCGGTATGATGCCTGCCGCGATAACGCCTTTGCCACTGTCGATAGCGACCACGCCGAGTGCAAACAACCATCCCTGGGTGCGCAACGCATTCGTGCCGCCCGCATTTCCGCTGCCTATGGTCCGGATGTCGACACCACCGCGCAATTTTCCCATCACCATCGATCCCATGATCGAACCGATCAAGTAACTGAGAAGAAATTTGATACCAAGCTCTAACATGAACGCAACAGTTCCGGTTTTGTACAAGGACTGCCGGGCATTGTAGCATCCGTATTGCACAAGCCTTGAGCAACACATTTGTAATGAATACCGTGCCCATTCCTCTTTTTTTCAATCCGGTTGCCGGCAGGGGCCGGTCCGGTCGCAATATTTTACAAGTTACCGCGTTGCTCAGTTCCCGTGGTATCAACCCTGTGCTTGTACGCAGCGAATCGGTCGGCGATCTTGAAACTAAGGTTCTTGCCGCGGTGTCGACCGGCACAAAGAGAATATTGGTAGCCGGCGGTGACGGCAGTATTCATGAAGTGGTCAACGGTATTCTCCGGTCCGGCGAAACGGTCGAACTCGGTGTTATCCCTACTGGAACAGGCAATGACTTCGCCAAGGCGTGTTCCATCCCCGTTAACTGGGAAGATGCCGTGCCGCTGCTCGCCGAGCGAATCCGAACCGACACACCGGCGCATCCGGTTGATGCAGGCCGAATGAACGATCGCTATTTCGCAAATAGCGTCGGCATTGGATTCGACGCCAAAGTGAACAGAATTGCCCGCGAGATTCGCTGGTGCAACGGCGACCTCGTTTATCTCGTCGCCGTATTCAAAGCGATGATCGATGGCGTGATCACACCACATGTGACGATGAAATTCTCAGGCCAGACAGTCGAGGGGCCGATCACCCTGGCGAGTGTCAGCAATGGCGCCTGGGTAGGCGGCATGTTTCACCTTGCGCCGATGGCAAGAAACGACGACGGCGCTCTCGATCTTATCTATGTCGAACCGGTCAGTCGGCTTCGGATCATGGCGCTGCTGCCAATGCTGATGCGGGGATCGCATATCGATCAACCCGAGATAAACCATTTTCGAGTCACACAATGTCAGCTCACCGCAACCGCGCCGGTCCCCTCGCATCTCGACGGTGAGGTGCAGCCATTGCAGACCCATTTTGAAATTGAACTACTGCAAGGCGCCTTACGGTTATTGTGAAGATTGCCGAGACCCGAGAAATATTGCCATCAAGGCAATCGCTGCACCCACGGCTTCTACTGCCGTCAGTGCCCGACCGAAAAAGATGATGTCCCAGGCAAAGCTAAGGGTCGGCTGCAGCAACAACGCGAGGCCCACTTCTGTTGTCGTTACCTTTGCAAGACTGCTTGCAATCAACATCAGGCCGACGCCGTGTGCAAGCAAACCGTAACATGCCAGCCATATCGCATCGTTAACAGTCGGGATTGACAGCGACTCACCTTCGGCAATGGCCGCCATGCCGAGCATTGCGGCCGCGATCAGCGACATTACTGCAACCTCCCGGGATGGAACTGCATACCTGGAGTCTGTTCGCACCTGCCGCATCGTCAACATGTAACCGGCGTAACAAACGGCTGTCAGCAAACCAAAAATAACACCGACTTGATAGTCCTGCTGCAGACTTTGCCAGTCGAGCCCGATGATCATCGCCAGTCCGATCATCGCGAGTGGGATAGCGACGAGCTGCCTGACCGTCGGTCGCTGGCCAAGCAGCAGCACGCCCGCAGCGATCATGATGAAAACCTGGAAATTCGCGAGCAGGGTCGCCAGCCCCGGGCCGACATAGATGATGCTCCGATGCCAGAACCAAAGGTCCAGCGCAAAAAAAACCGCAGATATTATCAGTGCGGTCCATGCCCTTTTTGTGAAAGACAGTTTTCGTCCTGTCAGCAGAAGGAACGAAGCGAGTGCGATCCCGCCCAGGAAAACCCGATAAAAGCCGCTTGTCGTTGGCGACACACTGACGAGTTTGACGAATACCGGCGAGAAGCTGATTAACACGGCGCCGGCAAACAGTCGTACACGGGGATTGCCAAAGAAAGTTATCACTGTCTGTCACCATAGCCAAGACACCGTCCGGCGCCAAGCCATTCGAAATCCCCGGGGGCGTTCCCATCAGCCGGCGATGGCCCTTATTGCTATTGGCGATTAACGCCGTGGTACGGGAAAAAGACTCGAACGCTTAATCATTTCCCAAGAGCCGGTTGCCGCCTTGTCTTGGATCATCTGGGTGGCTCTGAATCCATCAATATCACCTTGACGGAGTACTAG
This sequence comes from Pseudomonadota bacterium, assembly GCA_022572185.1. Taxonomy (GTDB): domain Bacteria; phylum Pseudomonadota; class Gammaproteobacteria; order Steroidobacterales; family Woeseiaceae; genus JACZWL01. The sequence continues at coordinate 4,957 of JACZWL010000078.1, forward strand.
GTGCCCGTCAGCCAGGCAGTTCGTCTTTTCTCTTTATCCTGGCCAGCCTCGGCAACGAGTTCCAGGTAACAGGTTTCCGCCGGCGGTTCCTCAAGCCGGATCGAAAACCTGAGTAATTCGTCGCCGCGAAATACACTCACTTGCGCCATATCGCCGGCGCGGTACCCGTTCAGCCGCCTGTCGATATTGGAGGCCGTGAGTTTGAGGCCATCGATCGCTACTGCCTCGTCGGCTGCTGCTATTCCCGCCTGCTCCGCCGGGCTGCCTGCGTGGACAACACTGAAAACGGCGCGACCATTACGATCGACAAGGGTGGCACCCAGCCAGGGATGCGGTTTGCTGTCCGGCTTTGCCGGTTTCCCGCCTTCGTCTTTTCGGCCTGTTGCCGGACGCAAACACAGTTTAACGCCGAATTTTCCAAGCAGCTGCTCGAGCGGCAGATCGTGGGTACCGCGCACAGAGCGGTCGAAGAAATCGCCCAGATCCGTGCCCGAGATTTTCGCCGCCACCGATTCGAGCCCTCGCTCCGGCATGCCCGCTTCTGTTTCGCCGTATCGCTTCCAGCACTCGCGCATCACTACATCGAGAGAGCACTTACCGTTCGATTCGAGACGCAGTGTCAAATCGAGCGCCAACGCGATCAGGGATCCTTTCCTGTAATAGCTTACGATCGCGTTGCTTGAGTTCGCATCCTGTTTGTAGAATTTTGTCCATGCATCGAAGCTTGATTCCTGGACGCTTTGCCTGAACCTTCCACGGGCACGCAGGACGCGAGTGATTGTCCTGGCAAGCATCTCCAGGTAACTCTCGGTGGAGATTAGTTCGGATCGGACGAGGGCCAGGTCGTCGTAATAGGATGTAATTCCCTCGAACACCCATAGCAAACCTGTGTATGACTCTTTTCTCAGGTCGTACGGCGTGAATACCTCCGGCTTCATTCGCTTGACGTTCCAAAGATGAAAGTACTCGTGACTGCATAAGCCGAGAAACTTCCGGTACCGCCGGTCGACACCAGTGTCGCCCTTCTTGGGAAGGTCATCCCGCGCACAGACCAGACTTGACGACCAGCGATGTTCAAGCCCACCGTATCCGTCATCGAGAGCCATAAGCAAAAAGACGTATCGATCGAGATCTTCAGGCACACCCAAGAGGCGCATGTGCTGTTCACAAACGGTCTTGAGATCGTGACATATGCGGCCCATATCGGCACGCGTTCGTCCGCGAATAGCAATCGTATGCGGAATACCGTTAACTTCGAATTCGCCGATCGCAAGATTGCCGATTTCCACCGGGTGGTCGATCAGTTCGGCATAGTCATCCGCTTCATAAATACCAAAGCCGTATTTGCTTGCGGTTTTCGCCCGCATGGACGTAACGACCCTCCAATTGCTGCCAAAAGGCTTGGCAGCCGGCTGAATTTCCAGCTCGCATGCATGATTTTCCTGTCCGACAACGGCTGGAAATACGCATGGTCCGTTGAAACACGCATGCGTGGTATCGAAGTGCGCGCCGCGGACATTTTGCTCGTAGGCATAAATTTCAGCGATTAAAGTAATCGCTGACTCACATGGCTCCGTCTGCCAGCTGCTCTTGTCTATTTTCGCAAGATCGATCTCCCGTTCATCAGCTTCGGCGCGAATGGATACAACATGTTTTGCGTAATCGCGAATCATGTAGCTGCCCGGAATCCAGGCCGGAATCGAGAACACCTGTCCTGCCGGATCGGGCTTGGCGACGACCAATCGAACCTCGAAAAGATGAGCGCCGGGATCCTTCAGGCTAATGCTGTATTTGTGCAGCGGTAGGGACATGTTGTTCTTATTCGAGTTTGTCCTCTCAATATAGCCTTATTGGACCACCAGTACTAATTTGTGCCGAGTCGAGAATACACAGGTTCCACCAGCTTCAGCGTCAGGCATTTTGCCGACCCACCTGCCTTAAGAAACTCGGACATATCGATTTCGTTGACCTGGAAGCCCGCCAACCTGAGTCGGGCTTTGAGCGGTTCTGACGCCTTGTTCAGATATACCATGTCCCCGACATTTACGGCATTGCAAGCGAAATTCCCGGCATCCACTGTATCCAGAACAATTCGTTTGTGTGCTGGAATCCGGCTTTCAATCGCTATGCGGGAATCAAAGTCGAACGCCGGCGGATGGTACATAAGGAAACCACCGGCCAACGGGCAGAAACAGGTGTCGATATGATAGAACCTTGAATCGGTGAGTTTGATGGAAACGACTTCCACATCAAAAAAATTCTCGATCTCGGCATGTGCCTCTATCTCAGTTCGAAAACCGTGACCCGTCCATAACCACGGACCGCCTCGATCGAGCAGGCAATCGCCGGCACCCTCAAAGCCGATTTTTTCGTCCAGGTCTAATAGCTCGAATCCGTTTTCACGAAACCAGTTCTTGAGATGAGGCTCTTCCGGGCGGCGTTCATGCGGCATAAAATGACTTGCGATCGCTTTGTTGCCGTAGACCACGCCTGCATTCGCGGTAAACACCATGTCCGGCAGATCCGGCTGCGGCTCCATGAACACGATCTCCGCGACTTCGCTCAGGGCGTCCCGCAAATTCTTCCACTGCCTGAACGCAAGCTCCAGGTCCAGAGTGCCTTCATTTCCTGCCATCCACGGATTGATGACGTATTCCACCGTAAAGTACTTCGGCGGACACATGAGTATCTTGTCCTGTTTATCACTCACCGAATGCGGGCCCCCGCGTCGTCTTCAAGCAATCATTGTAGCAACTAAGAAAACAGGGCCGGTCACCCGGCCCCATCCGGTTTTCAACGTGAACTTTTACCCTGACTCAATTACCCGTTCTAACAACATCGCCCAGGTGCAACAACGGCAGCGGAGTCGGGCTGGAACCATCCATGAAATATATTTTACTGGCCGGGTCTTTTGAAATCGCCTTGAGTGCCTCGAGCGACTGGAGCTGAATGTAGGCCGGGTTCCTGGCAATTGCTTTATTGATCTGCGTAATCTCATACGCCTGGGCATCCGCCAGGATTCGCTTGCGCGCCGCTTCCTGTTCAGCAGCCTGGAAACCCGCTTCGGCTCTCGCTACCGTCTGTTGCAACTCGGTTCGCACCCTTTCGAGTTCGGCCCGTTCCCGCTCGACGGCCTGTTCGCGTTCCTTCTTCTTCTCAATGGCTGCGACGATAAACGGGGGCAGTTGAATATCACGAATCAGCACTGCGGATACGATAATGCCTTTGGGGGCCAGGTACTCTTTCAGCCCCTCGGTCAGTGCAAGCTGCAGGGTTGCCTGCGTCGCTTCCTGGAAGAAATCCTCTGCGCGCTTGATGCTCTTGCCCTGCTCGCGCAGTAAGGACCGCAATTTAGGGATCAGGTGCACCCGCACCGCCGTGATCGCATCACCGGTATTTTGCAGGATATGCGGCGCCATGGATCCGTCGATTCGATACTGCACACTGACATCCAGCTTGGTCTGCAACTGATCCTGACTGGGCACGTTGGCCGTTTCCGCATGCGTTTGCTGACGCGCGTCGAAGAGTGTCCATCGATACAAAGGATTGACCGGTATGTGCAATCCCTGTGAATACGGCTCCAATCGGACATTGCCGAAAAGCGTAGCGACGCCGACGCGACCCGGCGGAATGGTTTTATAAAAATTCATT
>JACZWL010000006.1 GCA_022572185.1 Pseudomonadota bacterium
TGGTTGAGATGCAGCAGCCCGTCGTCTTTCATGTGTCCAATGATTGGTTCGATGGCATTGCGTCGTTTCAGCTCGCGCCGGATGCTGCCAGTTACACCGCGCTTCTGTCTTGCTTTGAATACTTCAACATCAGTTACGTCGTGACCGCGATAACCGAGATCGACATAACATCGCTCGGGACGTTGTCCCGTCAATCGCTCTACCTGCTCCAATGCGGTAGAGAGTGTGTGACCATCGTAGGGATTGCCTGGCAGTGATTGTGCCCCCACCACCAGGTTGGATCGATTGGTGGTGGCAATACTGACTTTGACACCAAACTCGTAGCGCTTGTGTGCTTTGCCTTTGGCAATGCACTCAACCTCCGGTGCGTGCAGCGCGTAGAGTTTCTTTTTGTCGTGACGAAGCTGGTCGAGTAAGCGTTTTGTCAATGCCATCGGCTCGGCAAAGGCTGCTTGTACCGACTCGGGTTGCTCGGCAAGCCTGCGGCCAATGTCCCGATACACCCGCCCCAGCACGGTTTTGAGCTTGGATGTGGTGCGCCGCTGGCGGCGTAGCTGTCTCGCATGGCCGTAACGGTTGTTCTTAAACAGCAGCCGTGGACCCACTCGTACATAGCTCTGGCGCAGTGGCATATCGTGCGCTTTCGCCAACCGCACCAGGCGTTGCCGGGCACGGTTGTAAAGCCTGGAGTCAGTCGGAAACGCGATCGCTTTTTCCTGTACCGTGGTGTCCACCGTGATGCGTTTCAAATCACGTGCTTTCACCGCCTTCGATTCAATCGCCGCATCAATCGTTGCACTCAGTAACAACTCCACGCCCGTCTCGCCCAAACGTTGCCGCCAACGCGTCAATGAACTCGGGTTCAGCGGCAGTTCGTGTTGAAAATAGGTCTCGCCGCAAAAGTATTGCCAGTACGGGTTCTCCGCCCAGCGTCTCACCACCTGTTCGTCGGACAAGCCATAGGTGTGTTTTAAATAGTGCAGGCCTGCAATTAATCGCGTCGCGATCGCTGGCCGGCCGACCTCGCAAAAGAAGTCTCCCCACTGCGCATCAAAGTGTTCCCAATCGATCAGCTTGCTGAGTTTCACCAACTCGTGGCGCGTATCAATGAGGTTTTCCAGGCGGTGGCGAAACAGATCGTCGGTGGATAAATCTGGGCGTGTCTGAGGCTTCATTTTGTCATCCGAAATTGCCAGCTTCGGATCAGTATTTTACCATTCTCTGGCAAATTCTTCTCAACAAAACGCCCCTTTTCTTAAATACTTTCAGGTGCTTATGACTTCTTCAGGGCCGACTAATTACAGAGAACGAAAAGGGGTCGGAGAAGGACTCTTGTCATATTGGTCGTTTGAAATATCGCGAGTATGCGCTTTAGCTTTCGCGCGACGGCTTTCGCCGCCATAGCGTGTCGAACACGAACACCGCACCGGTGCCGTAGATCGTTGCCCAGATGAACATCTGCAAGCGCGACCAGAATGCGGCATCGGCGCTTGCACCAGTCTGGCCATCCAGTACTGCGGGGGCGAGGACCACGATCATCGTCAGGTAAGCATATGACCATGTAGCGCCCGCCGGGTGCATGCCGGCACCGGCGAATATTCTCGGGCCCATGATCAGCCCGCCCAGCCCGATCAGAAGTACATATATAAGGAGTGAGGGCCAGATGCTCAAGACCTGCCAGCCCACGATCGCGCCAATACCGCCAATGACTGTGGATAAGAGCAAAGACTTCCCCGCCTGGCGTGACTGGTCGACGCCGGCCTGCTGCCCCATCGAGGCAACCTTGATCATGAACGCAGCGTAGCTTGCACTCGCGCTGGACAACAGGAACCACAGGATCACGGGCATTACGATGACCATCGAACGCCAGGCGCTCCGGCGTGCAACGGTGAGGTCCGGCTTCTGTGCTTGCGGTTTGGCACTCGGCGCCTGCACAGATTCTGCGCGTGCCATCGAATCCGGAAGAATGGCGTGCGCCACCCATACAAACAGCACGCCGAAGACAGCTCCGGTACTCAGACCACCCGACAGTGCCAGCACGGCATCTGTCGACACGGTGCCGACTGAGGTCACGAGCGCCAGTCCGACCGTCGCGAATGCGCCGACCACCGGTGAACCGCCTCGGGCCGTGTAATAAAAGCTGTGATAGAGGGCAAGCCCCAGCAGGAGGATGCCCACCATTCTCTGATTCAGCATGAACGGCAGGAATATCAGCCCCGCATAAATCGCAATGACGAATACGAGTACGAATTTGATGCCAGCACTTAGCCTGAGTGCCGGCAAAGGCAGCGACAGGATAAACATCGTAAGCACTGGCGCAACAAATGACATCGGCCAGTTGACGATCTGCGAGAACAGCATCGACAGGGCAGTGCCCAGCGCCATGCGCAGGATGCGCACGCTGGCGATACTCATGCGCCTTGCGTCAGCAGACTCAGCGCTATCGATTACTGAGGTCCTGGAATCAGAAAGCATAAGTCAGAAGACTGGCGACTCTGATATATATTTTGCCGACGAAGTTGAAGAGCCAGTTCTCGCCCGTGTAGACGATGACCGAGGCCTGAGATCCAACGCGGATACCGAGTCTCTTGGACCCCTCTCCCAGTTGAAATTCAACCTGGACCGGGAAGCGCTGCGCATCACGTAGCCATTGACGGTCATTCTCGATGGTCGGCAGCTTGCCCAATGGCGCGGAACTGACGGCGACACCAAATCCCGTGCTGCGGACGCGGCCGGAAATGACTCTGCCGGGCAGGGAGTCGAAGACGATCTCGACACGATCGCCAGAATCTATGTGGCCGAGATTATTCTCCGTAAAGTCCGCTTGTACCCAGATGTTGTGGATGGCGATGAACGTCATTAATGGCGTGCCGGCCGCGGCAAAATTACCTCTGTCCACGCGTACATCCGTTAACAGGCCATCGTCGGGCGCCCGCACCGTCGTTCTGCTCAGGTCGAGTTCTGCCTGGCCCAGCGCCGCCTGCGCCTGCAATATGCGGGAGTTTTTCTCGCCGGCCTCGCCGAGATCCTGAATGGCCTTTTCGAGATTGGCCTGCGACGCAATCAATCGCGATTGAGCGACGATCAGAGCTGACACGGCCTGCTCAACCCGTCGATCCGAGATGGCACCGGGATCTTCCTCTTTGATGCGCCGCAGGCGAACTGCATCCTGTTCTGAACGAACCATGCTCGCCCTGGACGCGTCCACCGAGGCACGTGCTGCGTCAACATTTGCCGTCGATACACCGGTGGCCTGCCTTGCTGTCTGAAGGTTCGCCTGTGCCGTATCGACCGCCAACTCATATTGATCCCGGTCTATTTGAAGAAGCTCCTGGTCGGCAGAAACATATTCGTTGTTCGTGACCGCAACATCCGTAACGATGCCCGAGACCTGGGCTGCGATCGGCACAACGAGTGCATGCACACGTGCCTGGTTCGTATACGGCGTGACCCTGTCCGATCTCAGGTACCAGAACATCAGCACAACGCACGCGCCAAGAACGATCAGCGTCCATTTGCGCACGGGATCCATCGGCGCTTTGGCCGGTGTGTCTTGCGCATCTTCTTCTGCAGTCCCGACGTCGTCGTCGTTGTTTTCGTCCGTCATTGTTGCTCGCTTATGTTGCTGCGACCGGCATCCAGAAGATCGCCCCAATTTGTCCTTTCTTCCATCTCCAGTCGCGTTGCCTCGTCGACAAATCCGTCACCAGCAGTTTGCCAACCGCCACCAAGTGCTTTGTAGACGGAAATGAGGCTGCGGATCGCAAATCCCTTGTTCGACACGTATCGCTGTTGTTGCCCAAAAAGCGCTTGCTGTGCGTCCAGCACTCGCTGATAGTCGGCAAATCCTTCCTGGTAACGGATCATGGAAAGTTCGGTGGAGCGTCTGGCTGACTGCACCGTTTTAGTCAGTATGGCGTCCTGCTGTTGGCTGCCGACAAATGCGACCATGGCATCTTCGACTTCGCGCGCTGCCTGAATGACCGATTCCCGGTATTGCACCAATGCCTGTTGCAAGCGCGCATCCTGCACCCGAACATTGTTCTTGATGCGACCGTAGTTCAGGAATGGCCAGACGAACGACGGCCCAACGGCGTAAGTCACACTCTCGGAGCGAAACAGCTCACCGATGCCGCTTTCCATCGTGCGCGTCGTATCTGTATTGCCCGCGGCTGCAAGGCCCAGCGAGCCGCTGATGCTGAAACTCGGATACAGGCCGGCTTTGGCGACGCCGACCTGTGCATTCTGCGCCATAGCCTGCAATTCCGCCCTTCTTACATCGGGCCGCTGTCGCAACATGTCCGCAGGAACGCCGACCATGATCTGCTCGGGTACCTCAGGTATTCGTCCCTCTCCCCCGAGGGCCTGTGACAGGTCAGCCGGCGGCAGCCCGAGCAGGGTGGCCAGCGCGTGATGGGACTGCCGCAGAGTTATTTCGAATCCCGGTATCGTAGCCCGCGTACTCAGCAACAGGGTCTGTGCCTGCTGGACATCGAGCTCATTGCTGGCACCATACCTGTAGAGCACTTCCACGATTTCGTAGCTGCGCTCCTGCAGCGCCAGGTTCTCCCGGGCGATACGTAACTGCTCCTCAGTCGAGCGGATTACCACAGAGATAACTGCTGTCTGCGCAGTCAGCAGTACCAGCGCATCATCGTAACTGGCGATCGAGGCAAGCAGGTTTGCATCGGCCGATTCGATACCGCGGCGGAATCGGCCCCAGAAGTCGATTTCCCACGAGGCGCTGACACCCAGGTTGTACTGCGTGTAACTGAGATCGGCACCACCGGCGGTGTTTGCATTGCTTTCGCTGAGCCTCAGAGCCATCGCATCGCCGGCCACGATCTGCGCCTGCGGATAACGGTTGCCGAGCGCCACACCAAGGGCCGCGCGGGCTTCGAGCACCCTCAGTCCGGCTATGCGGATGTTGTTGTTGTTTTGCCGGGCGGCGGCGACCAGTTGATCAAGCACCGGGTCGTTCAGTACTCCCCACCATTCGACCGAGTCCTGGGGCGCAAACAGAAATTCCTCCCGCGCGTACCCGGACCATTGTTCGTTCGCCTCGGACTCCGGCCGCAGGAAATCGGGCCCCACCGGTGCACAGGCCGACACAAGGCCGGTCACCAGGATCAGGCTGGCCCGGCGAATGTCCTGGTAAATACTCATTTGCCAATCGATCAGCCAGCCTCAGCCTCTTCGGCGGGCTGGCGCGGATTATTCAATTCGTCGGTCTCCATCCAGGCCACCAGGATCTCGTATCCGAGCGCCAACACAATCGCACCGATGAAAAGACCAACTATCCCGGCCAGAATCATGCCGCCGATGGCGCCGAGCAGAATCACGAGCATGGGAGTCTCCATACCGCGTCCCAGGAACAGGGGTTTCAGGAATGAATCACTGACGCTGACAAAGAGTGCGTAGACCGCGAATATCGTTGCCGGCACCGGATCCGCTGTTGAGAATACCCAGACCGCGATCGGCCCCAGAATGATAATCGGCGGCAATTGCATGATCGCCAGCATCAGCACGGCGAAAGTCCATATGCCCGCCGCCGGGATGTGCATGACTACCAGTCCAACCGCGGACAGCAACGCCTGAATAATCGCGACGCCCAGAACTCCCTTGGCAACACTGCGAATGGTCTCGACGGCGAGATCGGTCAATACCTTGCCGCGCTCTCCAGCAAGACTCGAGGCAAACGTTCGGCTCATCTTGTAGCCGCCTTCCGCACCAACCAGAAAAACGCCGGCGATGATGATTGATAAGACGAATTGAAGAATGCCGATCGCCATCGACCCGGCGAATCTGAGTACGTGGCCACCCAGCGACCTGAGTTGGTCCTCGAACTTGTTGAGCGTGCCCTCCAGATTGGCCGCTGCGCCGTTCCAGATCTCGTAGACTTTCTCGCCAATCAACGGCCACTCTGCCACCGATGAATCCGGCGGTGATATCGACACGCTGCCTTCATCCAGGGCGGCACCAACAGTTTTCAGGGCCGCAACCGAAGAGTCCGTGAGCGTGTATACGGGCACGAGTAGTATCATGAGCCCGAGAAACACGAAAATTGTAGCGGAGAGTTTTTCGCGCCCTCCAAGGGAGCCGGCCAGTTTGACGTGTACGGGATAAAGCGCGACGGCGATGATCATCCCCCATACGACGATCGACAGGAACGGCGCGACTATTCGGAAGCAAAAGACCACCAGCAGCGCAACAGCCGCGATCTGGATAAATGAAGCCATCGCATTCTTCTGAAAATTGCGATCGGCAGCGGCAGTGTCTGAAATATTCATTTTGATCCCCACTACTTGTCATTATTTTGCAGCGGCCCGCCTTTAGTCGGCGAATCGATGTTTCTGCATTGTTGTGCTTTAACGGGACGGCAACCGTTCTTTATTCTCTTTATAGCTGTGCCGTACGCGTAGCTTAGCCATTTCCCCGAAAATTAACCACCAAGCTCGGGAGCGGTGGGGAATTTCGGTCGTATTTTGGATACTGAATGTCCTCAGGCTGGCTCATTTGCAGTGACTCGGATATTGTTCGAGCGCACGTGAAGCACTTGCCTACCGGGAATCAGGTCTTAACCGCAAATGTTACGTCACATCTCGCTTTGTGTACTGCTGGGGACTCTGTCCTTTGGTGAAGGCGCCTTCGCCGGTAGCCTCCTGGACTTTATCCGTAACTACGACCTGAATGACTATGCGCTTGGCCTATCGGTATCCGGGAGCCGGAGCCCGTATGTCGGTGGAGAAACCTCCTCCATCGCCTACCCCTTTCTGACCAGTTTTCATGACTCCGCTTTTACGGACGACTGGCTGCTGCTTCGGGAGGGCGACCTTGGTGTTCGCTGGGTTAGCGAGGGTGGCTGGGAATTGGGGGTGGTGGGACGCATTCAGACATTGGGAACGGGAACGAGCGACGTACCCGAACTCGAAGCGCTGGACGACCGAAAGTGGACGCTCGAGCTTGCGCCAATCATCGGCTGGCGAGGCTGGCCGGTTCACATCAACTTCAAGACTTACACCGAGATCCTGGATCGCCACGACGGCTTAGTCAGTCAGCTTGCTTTTTCTCTGCCGCGGCAACGGGGCCGCAGCTTTATTGTGCCCAGTGTGGAATTGATCCACCGAAGTAGTGATTACACAAACTACTACTTCGGTGTCTCCCCAGCAGAGGCAAGTCCAACGCGACCAGCATACGTTGCGGGGAGCTCTTTAAGCACGGCTCTGAAAGTACGTTGGGGATTCCCACTGACGGAAAACTGGCTATTGTCGGGGAGTCTCGGCATTGAATATCTGGATTCCGAAATATCCAACAGCCCGATTGTCGACAAGGACAAGATTTGGTCGGCAAGATTGAGCATAGCCTACAACTCGGATATTTTTATGCCCAGGGAATCCGAGCGTCGCGGCAGGCGACAACCCCGGGCCGAGGTCAGGGTGGCGGCATTCAATGATTCAATAAGTACGAAAATCGTCCATGACTCGAGCGCAGGAATCCCCGGTTCGGAAATCAATCTCGAAGATATGCTGGGTCTTCCTGACGAGAAGACGATCATGCAATTCGACGCAATATATCGATTCAGCGACTTCCACAGGATTGAACTTGGCTACTTCGATGTGGCCCGCAGCGGTATTGCGACCTTGCAGGACGCGTTCACCTTCGGCGATGAAACTTTCGTTGCGGGCACAACGGTCAACAGCAGTACCGAGACGAAGATCCTGCGGCTGGCATACGCGTTTTCGTTGATCAATGATCCTCAGAAGGAACTCGGCTTCATGGCCGGCCTGCACTACTCAACGCTTACGACAGATATTTTTGCGCCGGCGACCGGGCAGCGCGAGGGAACGGATGTCGACGTGATATTGCCTGTAATCGGCGCTCATGGGTCCATCGCGATAGGCAGGGAGGCATCGTTGGGGTTACGCTTGCAGCTGTTTCGCATGGACTTCGATCGTTACAAAGGAGTGCTTACCTACATTACGCTCGACCTGCAAAGGCGTTTCGGCGACAACTTCAGCGTAGGCCTGGCATACAACTATTACGGGATGAACCTGGACTCCAGGGACGATTCCTTCACGGGCGCAATAGAGGTACGCCACCATGGACCGGCGCTGTTCGTGAGTGCGGGATTCTAGTCCGGATCAAATAATCTTTGCGAAACGCCGAGCGTGGATTGGAGCAACGACATTCAAGGCACATCAATTTTTTCCCCGCACATCGCGAAAATTTCTATATAAAGCAATTAATTGGCGTTGCGTATGGACTCAATGAAGCGCTCAAACGCTGCATTAAATTCCGCTTCGAATTCCGGCGTAAGCGCGCCACAACCACCCGGGACATTGCGCATATAAAGAATCTTGCCCTCGCCGGTGCCATCGTCGGACGTTACGAAGAGTTGCACGACCTTCACGGCCGGCACGATCTGGACCATCTGGAGCTCGATAAACTCGAACAGGGGATCATCGTCCGCATCGAGTTCTTGCTGGCTGATATCGATACAGCCCGTGCGAGCCCGGAATTCCTCGCCTGCCATTTCGTAAACGGGCAGAGTCTTGTTAGTCAGCGTGCCCTTAGCCGCGTTGGTTGTCTCAACTTGAACCATGACAAACTGATCGTCAGCAAAATATCCGGCTTTGGATACTTTCAGGTCCTCGGCCAGGAAACTCGGCGTTGAATGTTCCGGACCGCCGATTCTGGCGCCTTCAGGCTTCGGTATGATTGCGTTAAACGGGCCGGAAAGAACCATGTTTTCTTGGGCGTCAAATTCAATGTACGCGTGGCCTGCGAATGCCGCAGACGCGATGCAACAGATCAGGGCGGCTGCGGCCGTCATTGTCATTACTTTCACGATTGTCGCTCTCCCGGTAAGATAACCCAAGTCTGGCGGGATTCCGTCGCACGATCAAGTCAGGGAAGCAAATAAATCCCGACGACGACGTCCCTCCTACAAAAAGGGTGATCGATCGTCACGCGTGGGTTTTCTTCTTCGGCGTCGGCACCAGATTGACGCGGCCGCGGTTGGGCATAGGTTTTGGCCTTGCTTCGCTCAGCATCAACCCACGTCGCGTCCGAAGGAGTATCAGTTGCCGAAGCGCAACCTTAAGCTCAGCTGAAACTGCTTTTCGGTGCGGGTCGGATCGAGGCCATAATATTGCCAGCTGAAACGGTCAGTTTTGATGCTCAATGACTCGGCGCCAAAGGACACCTTGTCGGAGAAATCATAGAAGTAAGCAAGTGTCCAGGCATTGCCGTCCTCGGCATTATCGTCTTGCGGCGTTTGATCGTTCTCCGTGACTTCAAACCGGTCGTACCGTATTGATAAGCGATGCCGGTCGTAGACCCGGGTTAACATCAGGTACATGCTAGCGAATTCGGTATCGAGATCGCGGGCACCATTCACAACGGAACCCATTACGGTTGAGCCTGTCATCCACTGAAACAACAAATCCCAGTCGCCCGGCAAAGCAGCATGGGCACCAATATGTTCAAACTTCGTCGTCCATGCGTATTGTCCATCTTCATCCGCCGTGGGATCGGCGCGATTGTCGTAATGCATTACGCGAATCAGGAGTTGCTGGTTGAAACGCCATTCTCCACTGACGTAATAGCCGGCCTGGCCATCGATTTCGCGAAACGGCGCAACGTATGGATCCTGGTCATCGAACAACATGCCGGGCTGAATCACTGGCAATGGCGGCAGCGGCAGCTCATCGCCAAAGCGGCTTTGTCGATCGTGCACCGACCAGCCTTTCCATGCCAGCAACGAGCCCGTTGGATCGTTGCCGAAGAAAACCGCTCCTTGCAGCCTAATGCTGTGGGCGCCGCCAAACATCGCCGGCCGGCGTGATACGGACAATTCTGCCCCGACGGTGCGAAGTTCCTCTGCAACCCAGGTGTTAATTGTCGAAGAACTCATCGAGTAGGGGCTGCTCCATCCGGCCGAAACATTCTCGAGCGATATACGGGGGTAAAATGCACCGAGTTTCAGGCGATACCGGTTTTCGGACCGAGGTACCGGCCGCCATTCGAGATAGGCCTGCGTAAAGTCGACTGTTGACCCTATATCATCACCATAGGCTTCGACTGCAGCGTGTGCCTTGAGCGTGTCCACAAGCTGAAATTCGTAATCGGCAAACGCCCGGCTGATCATCAGGCCTTCGTTATTATCGTCGTAGCGCAGCTTGCCGACGAGTCCCTCCGTCCAGGACGCATAACCGGATGAAGCGATATAACTGATGTCTATGCCCGTACGCAATTTGTACCGGTCCGGTGCCTCCGCGGCGCTCGCTGCGTGCACGGCGAAAGCCAAAAAGATCGCCGCAATCAGTATCAGTACTCTGACCATGACATGCTACCCGATTGTCCGCCATGCGGCGGACTGAGTTTCTTCGATAAGTGAAATTTGACTTCGGATCCCGGGTTACCCGACATGACCACTGTTTTCGACAAAAGCTCATCTACGTCGCGAATGCGGGGGCTCCAGATACTGATTTCGTAATCTTCCGCGTTATCCAACGATAGTGATGCCTTGCCGTTCTTGTCAGTCTTGGTGTACGTCGTGCTGTCCACGACCAATATGTATCCGAGCATGTGGTCGTGAATATTGCATCCGATCGAAACAACGCCGCTGTGCTCAAACGTCACCGGCGGATGTTGCTCGCCTTTGTACATCGGCAAGAAGAATTTATTGGGATGTGAGAAAGAGTAAACGTGATGAGCGACTGTGTCGCTGTTCGGGAATTCCACAGGTGTCCCGGTCTGTACTACAAGCAGGTGCGGCACGAACTGCTTGTCGATCTGGTCCATGACGGCGCTGGCAGTCGGGGCTGACAGATCATTTTGTTCGCCCGGTCTCATTGCATACACCGCCACATCGGCGACAGGCTGCCCATCCTTGTCAACAACGAATACGTCGACGTCACTGCCGAATGCGGATGTCACGATAAACATCCAAACGAATAGCCCGATAATTCGCGCTGCGATTCGGCTAATTTGATCGTCTAACTGAAGTGCTGAAAGTCGCGAAAACCTCATGCCCGTCCCAAGCGATTTCTGCCTATTGACTAGTGTACGGCGGAGCCGGGAAAGCTAACCGTGACCCACCGCACATTCCATTTGACAAAATCCACCTAATATTTCTAAACGATTGATGATTGACAACTACCCAGGGTAACGGGGCCGCGGAGAGGCCCCATCGCTACGGTGCCTGCGATGGATACCCTTTCGCTCGTTACGAGAATACGGGACACGCACTGCATGAAATTTCGTACCAGCTTCCGCGGAAAATTGTTGCTCCTCACGATCCTGCCCCTGGCGGTGGCCCAGATCGTGACCCTTTTCGCCGTGATGCGGACCGTGGAAGAAGACGTCGACCGCCGCGCCCGTAAGTCGCTCATCATCGGCGGCGCGGTTGTCAATGAATTCCTGACAGGTCGGGGCGAGCAGCTAGCGGCGAGTGTCGAGGTCTTGGCCGCCGACTTCGGTCTCAAAGAAGCTGCAGCGACCGGAGACGCGGACACCATTCAATCGGTCCTAAGCAATCACAGTCAGCGGATTGGGGCAGACATCGCTTTATTGCTCGATCTCGACGGTGCCGGTATCGCGAGCTCCACTGGCACTCCGCTGGGTAGTCGGGCTGACTTTCTGCGGCTCATAGAAAACGTGCGTGAAAAATCCTCCGCGCAATCGACCGCAACACTCGACGGGGACACCTACCACACGTTTACCATACCTGTTCGGGCACCTATCGCCATCGCCTGGGTTGTGCTCGGATTTCGGATCGATACAAAACTCGCACAACGCCTGGGCGGACTCACCGGCCTTGAAGTGTCACTCGTAACAACGTCCGGCGACGAAGCCAGAACAATTGCGACGACCAGTTACACAGGCATGGCAACAGAATCCTTATTGGCACCTGTTGGACCGGCCACACCGTTGAATTCTATTTATATGGTCGACGAAGCGGGCCTTGCCAGCCTGACGCTAAGCACGCCATTCGTCGAGACCAGTAACGATGTGCTCGTCGTACTCCAGCGCTCGCTGCAGGAAGCGATGGCCCCGTACGCCGAGGCGCGCGGAGGCCTGTTGGTCTTTGCCGCCATCCTGCTGGTCGTCGTCGCAGCCGCGGCCGCCTGGTTTTCCGGAACTGTTGCCAGACCGTTGCGGGTACTCACCGACGCAGCGCAGAGAATGATCTCGGGTAATTACGATATCAAGGTCGGTGTTTACACAGATGATGAGTTCGGCGAGCTGGCAACGAGCTTTAACTCAATGCGCACGGCAATTGCGGAGCGCGAAAAACGCATATCCCACCATGCGCTGCATGACCCGTTGACCGACCTGCCCAACCGGACAAAAGTGCTGCAAAGCCTGACCGGAGCGATCGAGCATGCGCGAAGCGCCAACGCCGATGTCGCAATACTCGCAATCAGGCTATCACGCATGAATGAAATCTCATCGACCCTGGGACACCGCGCCAGCGACGAAGTCATTGCACTCGCCGCAAAACACCTGCACGTGAACCTTGACCCGGGAGACATCCTCGGCCATGTGGGGACCGACGAGTTTGTTCTCATCTTGCCTGACAGCGATAGTGACAATGCGATGGCCTGCGCTGACCGGATCGAAAATATTCTTGGCGCCGGCGTTACGCTTGGTCGCGTAAATATTTCGCTGCAGACAGAGATCGGCATCTCCGGATTCCCGGACCACGGCAGCAACGCTGCAGACCTTTTGCGTTATGCCTCGATAGCGAAAAGCGAGGCCCGGCTTCGCCAGGAGCGTGTGATGATTTATGAGGCGGGCCGCGAGGACCATTACGTACGCCAGCTTCGAATCGTCAACGACCTTCGCGCCGCCCTGCAACGCGATGAAATTCACGTTCATTTCCAGCCGAAGGTTTCGCTCCCGGATGGCGAAGTTTGCGGGGCAGAGGCCCTCGTGCGCTGGGAGCATGCGGAACTCGGCTGGCTAAGCCCGGACGATTTCATCCCCGCGGCAGAGCAATCCGGCACCATTGTGCATCTGACGAGGTTCGTTCTGGCCACCGCAGTCAAACGGTGTCGTGAATGGCAGAATGCCGGACATTCGCTGCGGGTTTCGATAAACCTGTCCTCCCGCGACCTCCGGGACGAGTACCTGCCCTACTACGTCCTGGAATTGCTGAAAGAACATGACATCGCGGCGCAGCGATTGACGCTCGAGATCACAGAGAACACTGTCATGCAGGACATTCATCATGCGATTTCGGTGCTCGAGTGTCTGCGCGACATCGGTGTCCGGATTTCAATGGATGATTTCGGCACAGGTCATTCATCGCTCGCACAAATCAAGAACATGCCGCTGCATGAGCTGAAGATCGATAAATCATTCGTCATGACTTTGATGAGCGATGAACAGAACAGGGCAATCGTGCGTACGACAATCGAGCTTGCACACAACATGAACCTCCAGGTTGTCGCAGAGGGCGTCGAAGACGAACAGACGCTGCGACAGATAAGCGACATGGGTTGCGAGGAGGCACAGGGTTACTTTCTGAGCAAGCCCGTGTCATCCGATGGACTGCTGGACTGGCTGAATAACAGGGAAGTCATATCCTGCGCCGAACGCCGCAGACCAAAGCGTGCGTTTGCGAAGAAGGCTTAACGGCTCCCGGCCGGACAAATAAAGGGCCTGTTTTAAGGACAGATTCTCCTACCCTTCAGTTAAGCCTTTCCCCATCGGCTGGATCCTTTTACAGCCACGACACTACTGCACCAATAAGCCCCCCCAGCAGCAAGACCATCATCGCCAGCGCGCCGATGCCGAAGCCCGCTGTTCGTGTCGACGGATCGGTCAGATAGGAACCGCGATACACGAAACGCGCGATGATGAAGACCAAGCCGATGCCGGCACCGATCAGCGCGTGGACGTAGTAGCCGAAGAGCCACAGTGCGGGAATAAAAACAACGAGTTGCTCCAATGTATTCTGATGCACACGAAACATACGCTCGAACTCTGCATCACCTGAAATAGCGGGTGCTTTTATTCCGTGCTTTGCACGTTGCTTGCCCACCTAGAAGGCGAATATGAATAGCTGAAGCAATGCGAGCACAGTAACAATTGCTATGGGTTCCATGAGTTCCACAATTCTCTCCTTATTATTTATTGTCTTTCGAGGCCCTGATATGCGACAGGGGTTCAAGCAATGTGGATGTGATATTACAGCATTGACCCGAAATACGGGCTCCATTGCAGGATCATCGGGCAGGCGGTAGCCTTGCAGCACGTTTGATGCCCGGGGAACCAGAATGCGTCTCCTTAATTACATATTCGCGGCAATGTTCCTGGTAATGGCCGGGCTACAATTCAATGATCCGGATCCTGTTTACTGGGTCGCAGTCTACGGAGGCGCGGCACTGCTTGCATTGAGCAAGGCCTTGGGCAGATACAGCGAGTTCTGGACAGCCGTTACCATCGGCGGCGCCCTGGCTGGCCTGATTTACGCGCTTCCGGGCGTCTTGAATTTTGTTGACTTCGGCAGCTTTAAGGAGTTGTTCGGAGACATGACCGCGTCGAAACCCTACGTTGAATCGACCAGGGAATTTGGTGGTTTGATGATCGTGCTGATTGTGCTGGCGAGTTACGTCAGGCGCTAAAAATCTCGCCCGTCTGATTTCGTTGCATTTCAAGCGGAATAAGTCAATAAATGTCAGTCCGCAGCAAACGTAACAGGACTGCTAATATTGCCAGGCGGACCGGGACTCCTAACAGTTTGGCAACGTGACAGCCCAGGCGGATCTTTTTCATGCAACATTCTGCTAACCGCAACCCGGCCATCAGCGTTATCACACGCCTTCTGGGACTCAAACCGGTCGAATTCGTTGCCGTCGCGTGGTCGTTCGTCTACTTCTTTTCGCTGCTCTCCGCTTATTACATGCTGCGCTCCGTTCGCGAAGCGATGGCGATCGTCGGCGGAACACAGAATATTCCCTGGCTGTTCACGGGAACTTTCGTCGTAATGATACTGGCGACGCCATTATTCGGCTGGGTCGCATCCAGATTTCCGCGCAAGCAGTTTTTGCCCTGGGTCTATTACTTTTTCATATTCAATATTCTGATTTTTTTCGTCGCGTTTACCTACGCACAAAGAAATGACCTGGAAACGGTCTGGATAGCGCGGGCGTTTTTTGTCTGGTTGAGCGTTTTTAATCTGTTCGTCGTATCGGTCTTCTGGAGTTTCATGGCCGATATTTATTCGAAGGCACAGGGACGTCGGCTATTCGGCGTCATTTCGGCCGGCGGCAGCACTGGCGCCCTGCTTGGTCCGTTGCTGACCAGTGTGCTTGTCGTGCCGCTTGGTTTTCAAAATTTGTTGCCGCTGTCGGCATTTCTGCTGATGTTCTCCGTCTACTGCGTTGCGCAACTGCGTCGTTGGTCCGAACAACAGCCGGCGGAAGACCGGGAAGATTCTCTGGATAGTTCGCGGCCGATCGGCGGTGGCGCGCTGGCCGGCGTACGTCAGGTTATGACGTCTCCGTATCTCGCGGCCATTGCAACTGGCGGTGCATTTGCGAGCCTGATGGGCACGGCCCTCTATATTTATATGGCGCAGTTGGTCAGTGAGACTTTCTCGACCACGGATCAGCAAACGCAAGTATTCGCGCTGCTCGATGCGCTGACGAATGCCCTGGCCCTTGTCGGTCAACTGATCATCGTCAAGCAGGTCGTGCAAAGATTCGGCGTCGGCGTGTCTCTTGCGGTTCTGCCGATCGTTTCCATTATCGGATTCGCGCTCCTGGCGGCCAACCCGGTGTTTATCGTGATTGCGGCAGTGCAGGTCGCGCGTCGCTCCCTGACCTTCGGGCTGGCAAAACCGACCAGCGACATGCTCTACACCGTTGTCTCGCCCGAAGAAAAATACAAAGCCAAGAATTTCATTGAGACTGCGTTATACCGCGGCGGGGACCTTGTTGGCGCCTGGGCGGTCAGAGTAATGGCGGGGCTGGGACTGAGTGGCATATCACTGGTCTGCATACCGATTGCTGCAATCTGGACTGTCATCGCGCTGTGGCTTGGCAAGGACTATAAACGACGCGACAAGGCAATATCCGAGGGACGGAATGTGTGAAACTCGATCTTGCTGGACCAGACGGAGCGCGCTGCAGCTTGGCGCTGCACTGGCGGTCGCCCCGGCGCTGTCGTTCTCAAAGGACAAAAAGATGCTGACACGCCCGATCCCCGCATCCGGTGAAGAGTTGCCCGTAATCGGTCTCGGTACCTACATTGTTTTCGACGTCGAGAGTACGCCTGCAAATATCGATGCGCGACAGGCGATTGTAAAGTCGATGATCGAGAAAGGCGCAAGCCTTATCGATTCATCGCCGATGTATAACCGCGCCGAAGATGTCGTTGGGGACATTATTAAAACAAGCAGGAATCGTGACAAGCTGTTTCTTGCGACGAAAGTCTGGACGAATGGAAAAGCGGCCGGGGAACGACAGATGCGTGCGTCCAGCGAGCGGATGAATGCAGGCGTGATGGATCTGATGCAGGTCCACAATTTGCGAGACACAGACGAACATCTTGCTACCATCAGAGACTGGCAGGCCGAGGGATGGATCCGATACAACGGCGTTACGCATTACCGGGCAGGCGCGTTGGATGACCTGGAGGCGGCGATGAGACAACATAAGCCTGAGTTCATTCAGATCAATTACTCCCTTACGGAACGTGAATCGGACCAGCGCATCCTGCCGCTCGCCAAAGATCTTGGCATCGCTGTGCTGATCAACCGGCCTTTTGTGGCAGGACGCCTGTTTCGCGCCGTTCGAGACCGCCCCGTGCCGGACTGGGCCCGTGAGTTCGCTGAGAGCTGGGGTCAGTTTTTCCTGAAATTCATAATCAGCCATCCTGCCGTCACCTGCGTCATTCCGGCGACCAGCAAGATCCATCACATGGCGGATAACCTCGGCGCGGGCTTCGGATCGTTGCCGGACGACAAGACCCGACAACGAATGGCCAACTACTTTGCTTCCCTGTGATATTGGCGGTCGAAAGATTCCCGAGCGAACCTGATGATGACAAACGCAAGCCTGGTGAGGCGCATTGGCGCCATTGTTTATGACAGCATGCTTCTGCTCGCGTTGATGTTCTTCGCTACGCTGCCTTTTGTCACCATGCGTGGCGGCGAACCGGTCACCAGTGGCAACACGGTTCACCAACTCACATTATTGCTTGTGGCTTACGCGTTCTATGTCGGGTTCTGGTCGCGAGCGGGCCGCACATTGGGCATGCAGTCCTGGGATCTTCGATTGGAAACGATGGATGGGCAGAAGCCGGGCCTCGCGCGCGCGAGCCTGCGGTTTTTTTCGGCGCTGCTGTCCTGGTTGCCGCTCGGACTGGGATTCTGGTGGCAACTATGGGACAAAGACAATCTGTGCTGGCACGATCGCTTGTCCGGTACCCGGCTCAGATTCTATCCGAAGGACTGAGAAATGGCGCCAGGCACCAAGAATGCGTTATCGGACCCGACCCAGGGCAATCGCGGTAACGGCAAGCAAGGCCAAAGACGGCAGCCAAGTCACGAACGCCGGGTTGAGATCATATACCTGGCCTGAATTGGCAATCATTTCGCTGGCGAGATAGTAGCCGAGCCCGATCAGTACGCCGATCATGAGGCGACCGCCGGAGCCCGCCGCACGGAGCGACCCAAACACGAACGACAGCGCCAGCACCGGCATAATGACTACAGTGACTGTTGTCGAAACCCTCGACCAGATCTCAGTTTCGTATTGCCCGGCAGAAAGATTGTTTTTCTTTAGATAACGGATGTAACTCAACAAGCCCTTCGCAGACAGACTGATCGGCTTAACGAGGGTGATACCCAGTAAATCGCCGCTAACGTCAAACGATTCCACAGCCAGCGCAGATTCAACTACCTGTATGCTGTCATCCAGGAACCGGGTCTCACGAAAATTTTCCAGAATCCACTTGTCCGAGTCATCGATGCCCGCATTTTCGGCGATGGCAATCGATCGCAGCGAGTTGTCGTCATTGAAGCGGAACAGATAGATGCCGCCAAATTCAAATTCGCTGTTGACGCGTTCCAAATACAAAATGACCGGACCGTCTTTAACCCAGGCCGCGTTACCGGAGTATCGCTCCTCCTGCTGGAACCGCGCTTTGTTGCGCATGCTGCGCGCGAAATAGTCGAGCGGCGGACCAATGTACTCACCAACGAGCGCTGTTATGACCATCAGAACGACACCGGTCATTGCCACCATGCCGGCCAGTTTTCCAACGGACAGTCCCGCCACCCGCATGACGACGATCTCGCTGTGGCTGGCAAGCGCACCCAGCCCAAGCAACGCACCAATCAATGTCGCCATTGGCAGCATTTCGAATGCTAACTGGGGAAGACGCAATACGGAGTAAAGGAGTGCCTGGGGGACGCCGTAGTCGCCCATTTTGTTATCGAGTTCGCTAATAAACTCGAACAAAGTCGCAAGTGCGAGCAGCACCATCAGCACCAGCAATGTGCTGACCAGAATCGTACGCATGAGGTAGCTGCTCAGAATGCTCATCATGAACGCCTGAACGAAAAAATTCGCCGATGTATGCCATTTTGATACGCGAGCAGCACCAGTGCCAGACCCAGCATGAGCCCGTGGACCCACCACAGTCCGACAGCCGTCGGCACCGTTTCCTGCTCGACCCAGGCCTTGCCGGCACTCAGTAAATTAAAATAAATAATGAAGACAAGTAGCCCCACCGCCAGGCGTGCATAACGGCCTTGCCGTGGCTGACTGCGGCTTAATGGTACGGCGAGGATGCCGAGTATCAAGGTCGTTAGTGGCACGCTGATTCGCCACTGCAGCTCGGCAACTTTGTCGCTGGACCTGGACTTCATCAGATCCCGCGTACTCATTGCACGCGTTCGCTCGTCCGGTTCGGAGATGTTCGGCAGGCGGTAGGGAATACCGTGCTCGGCAAACTCCATAACCCGAAAGTCGGTTGTTCCAGGCAGACCTTCGTATCGCCGACCGTTGTAAAGTACGAAGAAACGGGTATCGGCGTCTTCGGATTCCACCTGTTCGCCGCGCTCGGCGATAACGACTTCGACTCCTCCAGATTCCGTTTGCCGTTGTAAAAATACGTTTTCGACTGCTCCCGGGCCGATAACCCGTTCGGCATAGATGACGGTACCGTCCGAACCGGCCGTGAACCTGCCGGGTTCGATGCTCGCCAGGTCCGCCTGACGTTGTGCGGCTGCGCCAATTCGATCGACCGCCGTCAGCGCTTTCGGGCCTATATCCATTGCGAGCCAGCCGACCCCGAGTGCCAGGGGAAGGATAAGCCACAAGAGTGGCCGGTAGATTCCGCGAGGTCCGACCCTGCAAGCCATCATCGCTGGCATTTCACTGTCCTGATACAGCCGGCCAAGTGCGAGCATTATGGCCAGGAACAGGCCGATCGGAACCACGAGTGTCAGGTACTGCAGGCCGGTCAATGCAATCAGCTTGAATACAGCATCTTTCGGCAAACTGCCCTTGGCGACTTCGCCCAGGACGTGGGCAAATTGATTCGTCAACAGAATGGCCAACAATACCCCGGTCACAGCCAGCCAGGTCTGTGCAACTTCGCGAAATATGTAACGATCCAGAATACGAAACATCGATATATCTGTGATTTTCTTAACTAAATTCGACCGGATCGGTTAGACTACCGCTTTTACTTTGCCTGCGACAGTCCCTTCGTCGCATTGCGGCAGAACGACACAAATAGATAACAAAACATCCAGATAACAACACATCACATCGGGTTCGCAGGGGGACAGCGATGACGGCGACGTGAAGCCGGAATCCGGAGATTTAGGTCCGAATCTGTTGAGTGATAAGGCATTCTTGATCTATGAAATATTTCACCACTACGAGCGCTGCATCTCGCCGCGCCGGTAGCTGCGTTATTGTCGGGATTTACGAGCGTGGCAGACTCGGTGAAGCTGCAACCGACATCGATAAAGCCAGCAAGGGTCTGATTCGCCATCACATCAAACGCGGGGATCTGACTGGACAGCTGGGAAGCACCCGCTTGCTGACGTCGGTTGACGGCGTCAAAGCACAAAGAGTACTCGTTGTCGGACTTGGCAAAGTAAGTTCATTCGGCATCAATCAGTTCAGGAAGGCGACCGACGCTGCAATTAGTGCGTTGAAGTCGGGCAAAGTCGCCGATATTGCCAATTACCTGACGCTCGAAGACGTCGAAGGAGTGAGTCCATATTATCTGGCACGCTACTGCGTTCAGACAGTTGGTGACAGCCTGTACCGTTTTACTGAAATGAAAAGCGATCACCGCGACCCGCCGATCGCCTTGAAGCGAATCGGCCTGGCGTTGCGAAAAAAAGGCGATGCATCCAAAGTAATGCGAGGTGCAAAACATGCCGATGCCATCATCGCCGGCATGACCCTGGCAAAAGACCTTGGCAATCTGCCTCCCAACATCTGTACCCCGAGTTACCTGGCCCGAACGGCTCAACGCCTTGCACGTGAAAACAAAAATCTTCAAACGCGCGTAATCGGTGAGACTGAAATGAAACGCCTGGGGATGCACTCGCTGCTATCCGTCACGGCGGGCACCGTGCTGCCTGCAAAACTGATCGTGATGCGGTACAAGGGCGCGACGAAGCAGGCCCCGGTCGTCCTCGTCGGCAAAGGCGTCACCTTTGATGCCGGCGGCATTTCATTAAAACCCGGTCCCGGGATGGACGAAATGAAGTTCGATATGTGCGGTGCGGCCTCTGTAATTGCCACCATCACCGTCGTTGCGAAACTGAAGCTGCCGATTAATGTCATCGTTGTCGTGCCGACCTGCGAAAACTTGCCAAGTGGCACCGCAACCCGCCCCGGCGATATCGTCAAGAGTATGTCAGGCCAGACCATCGAGATCCTGAACACGGACGCGGAAGGTCGCCTGATTCTTTGCGACGCCCTGACCTACGCAAAACGATTCAAGCCGGCTGCACTGATCGATGTCGCCACATTAACGGGCGCCTGCGTGATTGCGCTGGGACATCACCGGACCGCAGTGATGAGTAACAACGACAAACTGGCTGACAGCATAATCGATGCCGGCATTGCTGCAGACGATCGTGGTTGGCGCATGCCTTTGGCACAAGAGTACGAACACCAGCTCAAGAGCAATTTCGCCGACTTTGCGAATGTCGGTGGCCGCGAGGGTGGCGCGATTACGGCCGCCTGTTTCTTGAGCAAGTTCACCAAAGGCACCGAGTGGGCGCATCTCGATATCGCTGGTACGGCCTGGCGTTCGGGGCGAAAGAAAGGCAGCACGGCCCGCCCGGTCCCGATGCTGACCGAACTCTTGCTACAGCGCGCTGGCGCCCTTCCCTAAGTACTTGCCATGTCACGCGTGGATTTCTATATTCTCGCGGGCACGGGTGAGCCATCACGGCACAAATTCGCCTGCCGGCTTGCCGAGAAAGCCTACCGGCTCAAGCACACCGTTCATATTCACACAGCCAACCGGCAACAGGCCGAATTGCTTGACGAACTACTGTGGACGTTTCGTGACGGCAGCTTTGTCCCGCACGAATTGCTCGGCGTAGCCGGTCGGCACACCAGTGCTCCGGTAACGATTGGCTTTGATAAAACGGGTATCGGTGGCCAGGACCTGTTGATCAATCTCACCGACGAGGTTCCCGAAATGGCAGGCTCTTTCCCCAGAGTCGCAGAGCTTGTAACCTCCGATGAGCCGAGCCGGCAACAAAGTCGGAAGCGATTTGTGCATTACCGGGAACTTGGGGCAGAGCTCGAAACGCACAACATATAAGGAGGATTGAGGTATCAACGCGAAAGCCGACCAAGACAACGAGCTGCCGGTTTTGACCGAAGCGGTGGAGCAGCCAGGCGCTTTGCCTGCCAGACCGTCGGCAGACGAGCTCGTCAAGCTGGAATCAAAGCTGTGCGCACAGAGCCTGACTCTTGCCGACCAGCTGCTGCACGAGGCTTGTCGTGACATCGAGGATATGATCGTCGAACGCGTCATGAGCAAACTTCGCAGCGAGTTACCAGCCTTGGTTACGCGCGTTTTGCAGGATCATTTTGACGGCGAAGAATAACTCCCGTCGAGTATTTCTGGTGGACGCGAAGCGCCGACATGGATAAGTCCTACGATCCGAACAACATAGAGCAGCGGCAATACCGGCGCTGGGAGGAAAACGGTTACTTCAAGCCCAGCGGCAACGGTGAACCCTATTGCATCGTGATCCCGCCGCCAAACGTCACCGGCACACTCCACATGGGTCATGCCTTCCAGGACACGATCATGGATGCCTTGATTCGTTACCACAGGATGCAGGGGCGGAATACACTGTGGCAGCCCGGTATGGATCATGCGGGCATCGCCACGCAAATGGTGGTCGAGCGTCAGTTGAACACCGAGGGCCTGTCGCGGAAGGAACTCGGCCGGGAAAAATTCGTCAAGCGCGTCTGGAAGTGGAAAAATGAATCCGGCGGATTGATCTGTCAACAGCTGCGCCGCATGGGCTCATCAGTTGATTGGAGCCGTGAGCGATTCACGATGGACGACGACTTGTCGGCGGCAGTTACCGAAGTCTTCGTAAAACTCCATGAAGAAGGCCTCATATACCGGGGAAAGCGCCTGGTTAACTGGGACCCGGTCTTGCACACCGCCCTGTCCGACCTCGAAGTCCTGTCGACGGAAGAGCCCGGCAAACTCTGGTACTTCCGCTATCCACTCGTATCAGGAAATGGCCACCTGGTCGTGGCGACCACCCGGCCCGAAACAATGTTGGGCGACAGCGCGGTTGCGGTTCATCCCGAAGACCAGCGATACAAGGACCTGATTGGCGAAGAGGTCCTGTTGCCGCTGGTCGAAAGAAAGATGCCGATCATCGCCGACGAATATGTCGATCCCGAGTTCGGCACTGGTTGCGTCAAGATCACGCCGGCACACGATTTCAATGATTATGAAATCGGCAAGCGTCACGATTTGCCGCAATACAATATTTTTGATGATAACGCCGCGATCAATGACACGGTCCCGCAACCCTATCGCGGGCTTGACCGCTTTGTCGCTCGAAAGAAAGTCGTCGAGGACCTCGACGCGCTCGGCCTGCTGGACAAGATCGAAGACTACGAAACCAAAATACCAAGGGGCGACCGAAGTACTGCGGTCGTCGAGCCGTACCTGACCAATCAGTGGTATGTGGATATCAAACCGCTGGCCAGGGCGGCGATCGAAGCGGTCGAGTCCGGCAAAATCAAATTCGTGCCGGAAAACTGGTCCAAGACCTACTACGAGTGGATGTACAACATTCAGGACTGGTGCATCAGCCGACAGCTTTGGTGGGGGCATCGCATTCCCGCCTGGTACGACAGCGACAACAATATCTATGTCGGCCGTAACGAGGACGAGATCCGCCAAAAACATGAGTTGCCTGCCGCTCTGGAATTGCGTCGGGACGATGATGTCCTGGATACCTGGTTCTCTTCGGCGCTCTGGCCGTTCAGCACACAGGGCTGGCCGAAGCAAACCGCTTCACTCAAGTCCTTCTATCCGGGCAACGTCCTGGTTACCGGCTTCGACATCATTTTTTTCTGGGTTGCGCGGATGATCATGATGGGCCTGAAATTCATGGACGATGTGCCGTTCCATGAAGTCTATATCCACGGGCTGATTCGTGATCAGGATGGACAAAAGATGTCGAAGTCCAAGGGCAACGTACTTGATCCCCTGGATCTCATCGACGGGGTCGATCTCGACACCTTGCTCGAGAAACGCCTTAGCGGTCTTATGCAGGATCACCTGAAACCAAAAATAAAAGCCTCGACCCGGCAGCAGTTTCCGGACGGCATACGTGCATACGGTGCGGACGCCCTGCGATTCACGTTTGCATCGTTGGCGACGACCGGCCGGGACATTCGTTTCGACCTCGGGCGTATCGAAGGCTACAAGAACTTCTGCAACAAACTTTGGAATGCATCCAGATATGTGCTGATGAACACTGAGAATCCGGATGATGGCGACACAAAGTTCAGTACCGCCGATCGTTGGATACGCGCCCGCCTCAATCACACTATCGAATCAGTGCATCAACACTTTGCAGCATATCGCCTCGACCTGGCGGCACAGGCAATGCATGAGTTCACCTGGCACGAGTTTTGCGATTGGTACCTCGAGCTATCGAAACCGGTACTGCAGTCAGAGCAAACCTCGGATGCCGAAAAACGCGGCACGCGCAAAACACTGATCGAAGTGCTCGAGACCTTGCTGCGCTTGCTACACCCGCTGATACCGTTTATCACCGAAGAAATCTGGCGTGAGCTTGCGCCGCGCGCGATGGTCGATGGCGAGACCATTATGTTGCAACCTTTCCCGCAATCAATGGAGGCATGGCGGGACGACAAAGCGGAGTCGGAAATGAACTGGGTCATGCAGTTCATTCTGGGAATTCGGCAGATTCGCGGTGAAATGGACATATCTCCACGCAAGCCACTTCCCGTATTGTTGCAAAACGCCAGTGACAATGATCGCGACCTTGCTGTTCGACACGAAGAGTTGCTCGCAAAGGTCGGCCGCACTGAGTCGGTTCGTTTGCTCTCCGCCGATCAGGAGCCGCCGCCCTCGGCGACTGCCTTGCTTGGCGAAATGCGCGTGCTCGTGCCGCTCGAAGGCATCATCGACATCAAGGCAGAACGTGCCAGGCTCACCAAAAAACAGACCGGTCTCAGGACCGATCTCGGCAAAAGCCGCGGCAAACTCGATAAGCCCGATTTTGTGAACAATGCACCGGCAGAAGTGGTCACAAAGGAGAAGGAACGCGCGCGGGAACTTGAGGGCCAGATTTCAAAACTCCAGGAACAGCTTGAAAAACTTGAGAATTTAGATTGAAAGAGCATATTCTGAGCACTGGATCACAATCTGGGCCAGGGGATGTGCAATGAAGCCGCCTATTAGCGACTATTGGCGACTAATGATCGTCAGCCCAATCAATCGTGTTTAAGGAGTAGCCGATGCAGCGCGGAAGTACGCTGGAACAATTGCCCCTGGGCGCGGACGGCCAACGCGTCGCAATCGACAATGCGCGCAAGTCCCTGGGCACAATCATTCTCGGCAAAGACGAAAAGATATCCTTAAGCATGGCCTGCCTGCTGGCGCGGGGCCATTTGTTGATCGAAGACCTGCCAGGGCTCGGCAAAACGATGCTTGCGCAGGCGCTCGCCCGCGTGCTCGGACTGAGTTATCAGCGAATCCAGTTCACCAGTGACCTTCTGCCCGCAGACATCGTGGGCGTGTCCATATTCCGGCAAAGCGATGGCGAATTTAAGTTTCAACCGGGACCGGTTTTTGCTCAGCTGGTGCTTGCCGACGAGGTCAATCGTGCGACCCCGAAGGCGCAAAGTGCTTTGCTCGAGGCGATGGAGGAGCAGCAGGTTTCGGTGGACGGGCAGACGCATGCACTGCCGGAGCCGTTTTTTGTCGTCGCGACCCAGAACCCTTCCGACCAGATCGGGACATTTCCGCTACCCGAATCCCAGCTCGACCGTTTTCTGATGCGTCTCGAACTCGGCTATCCGAACGAAGAAAGTGAACGTGCTCTGATCACAGGTCGAGACCGGCGGCAGATGCTGGAAGAAATAGAGGCGACCCTCAGCCCCGAACTCGTGACCGAGCTTCAGGAGGCCGTCGAAAAAGTACACATGAGCGGACCGCTCGTTGATTACGTTCAGGCGCTGGTCCGGTTCACACGGGAATCACCGGATATCGAAACCGGTCTCTCGCCGCGCGGCTCCCTTGCTTTGGTGGCAGCCGCGAAAGCGCACGCCTTCATCCTGCACCATTCGGGCGTCTTTCCGGACGATGTGCAAGCCGTTTTTGCTGCCGTCGCCGGACACAGATTGAAGCCGGCAAGCGGCTCCAGCTATCGGAGTCCGGGCGAACTAAGCCGACATGTCCTCGATTCCGTGGCAATTCCCTAGCTTCCCAGGGTTACCGTCCCTCCGCAGGGCCGTTGGCGAACGCGTCCTGCGCTGGGCGCGCAAACGTCAGGGTACCGACCGGCACCAGACACGGCTGCATTCGAAGCGAATCTATATCCTGCCGACGGGCGTCGGTCTCGTGTTCGCGCTCATGAGCTTCGCGATGCTGCTGGGCTCGATGAACTACAACAATAATCTATCGTTCGTTCTGACGTTCTTGCTGGCAGGGCTTGGGCTGGTGTCGATGCACCAGTGCCAACGCAACCTGGTCGGCCTCGAGTTGCGTTTTGCCGGTGTCGATCCGGTATTCGCCGGACAGTCAGCCAAGTTCAGAATCGCGATTACCAATCGTTCCAAGAACAGCCGATACCATATCCAGTTGTATGCTGGAACGGTGTTAAGCGAGGTGCAAGACCTCGGACCGGGAGACAGTCGGGTTTTTCAATTGCCACTACCGACTGAAAAACGCGGTCATATCACGCTCGAGCGCTTCGGCATCAGAACCCTTTTCCCTTTCGAATTGTTTCGCTCCTGGGCCTGGTTACACATGGACCTGCAGGGTCTCGTCTACCCAAGGCCCGCGGCCGAAGCGCCGGAGCCTCCACCGACGCAATCTGCACATGGCCACCGGCAACATGATGCGCGGGGAGAGGAAGATTTTGCAGGACTGAGGAGATTTCAAGACGGCGACTCGCCACGTCACGTCGCGTGGAAAGCCTACGCACGTAGCGGCGAGCTCTTCTCGAAACAGTTTGCAGGCGCGGACACGAGCAGCCAGTGGTTCGATTTTGATCACGTCGATACAGAGGATCTCGAACAACGACTGTCGGTGATGACGCGTTGGATAATCAACGCAGACAGGACACACCGTGACTACGGCGTGCGCATACCGGGCTCCGAGTTCCCGCCGGCGCACGGCGAGTCTCATCGCCACGCCTGCCTGGAGGCGCTCGCCGTATTCAATGGGGGCCACGTGAATGGTTAAGCGAACCGGTACTGACGGATCGCTGCTGGCCAGTTTGCCCTGGACCCTGGCAGCACTGGCGTTTTCGCTGGCGCCGCATGTGCAATTCCTGCCGGTTTGGATAACAGTCGCGTTTCTGGCCTGTGCCGGCTGGCGATGGGACATCGAGCGCCACCGCCGAGCTCTGCCGCGCCCCTGGCTCCGTGTTGTACTGGCCCTGGTATGTTTCCTCGGCGTGCTTGCTTCATACGAGTCGGTAAGCGGCGTCGGCCCGGGCTCCGCGCTGTTGGCAATTATGGCCGCATTGAAATTGCTCGAGACTCGCAAGCGGCGCGATCAGTTCGTACTTCTCTTCATATCGATTTTTCTGGTCATGGCCTCGTTGCTCCGTGAGCAGTATCTCTGGTCATTGCCCTATCTGATTCTCGCAGTCGTTTTGACGATGACGGCCTGGCTAAGGATGTCCCTGGCCGACGACGGCGGCGAGACCAGTGTCAAGCAGAGCTTCAAAACCGCTGGCCGTCTGATGCTGTATGCAACTCCGCTGATGCTCGCCATGTGGATTCTGTTTCCAAGAATCGCAACACCATTCTGGGCTATTCCTGTCGATACCAGTAGTGCCACATCGGGACTGAGTGACCGCATGAGCCCCGGCGATATCAGCTCGCTCTCGCTCTCGGACGCGGTTGCTTTCAGGGTCAAGTTCGATGGCGACGCACCTGATCCGATTGACCGGTACTGGAGAGGACTTGTCCTGTATCGGTTCAATGGCCGGACCTGGTCCGGGTGGGAACCGATCATGGCTCGAAGCGCGAGGGAAGAACTTCTTGTCGCGGGTGAACCTGTGCGTTATCAGGTAACAATGGAGCCGACCCGGCAGCAGTGGGTATTCGCATTGGACATACCTTTTGAGTGGTCCAGGAGCGAGATTTTCATGGGACCACAACACCAGCTTGCGAAGGAACAGCCGATAGACCAACGTATGGCTTACCAGGCCACTTCGTACACCCGATATCAAATTACTCCGAAAATGACGTCGTATTCCCGGACCCGGTACACGAGACTGCCAGCCAAGAGCAACCCGCGTACAGTGGAACTTGCACAAAGCATGCGGCGCGCCAGCGAAGACGACGAATCATTCGCCAAAGCTGTTTTACAAAGGTTTCACGAAGAAGAATATTTCTACACTCTCCGGCCGCCCGCACTCGGCAGCAATCCTGTCGATCGCTTCATGTTTGATACACGCCGCGGTTTTTGCGAACACTATGCTTCCGCATTTGCCGTAATGATGCGCGCAGTCGGTATCCCGTCTCGTATCGTATTGGGCTACCAGGGCGGCGAAATGAATCCGATGGGCCGCTACCTGATTGTCAGGCAAGCCGATGCGCACGCGTGGACGGAGATCTGGCTGCCGAATCGCGGCTGGCACCGGGTTGACCCAACTGCAGCTGTCGCGCCCGAGCGTATCGAGTTTGGTATAACGGGGGCAATGTTATCCGGCATAGCCGCAAGCTGGGGGCTTGCCGCGCCGATCGCGTTCGTACATCGCATGGGACTGACCTGGGATGCTTTGAACGCCAAATGGAACGACTGGATTCTCGGTTACGGGCCGGATAAACAGGACTCGTTCCTGGAGTGGCTCGGCATGGACGAGCCCGACTGGCGGAAGATGATGTTGACGCTGACCTTCCTGATTGCCGCCCTCGTCGGCCTGATCAGTCTCGTCCTGATGATGCGGTACCGACCGCCGCCGAAAGACCATGCTGCCTTGTTGTACAAGAAATTTACGCGGAAAGCCGGCTTAGTCCCGAACTGCGGGGAAACGCCGCAGGACTATGCGAGCCGATTAGGCCAGGACGGAGAAGAACTCGCCGCCGGCGCAGACCGAGTGACCGCACAGTACCTGTCAGCGCGCTACGGGCCACCGAACCCGGCAGCAATGGACTTGCTGAGAGCCGCCGTCGCCGGATTCAAAAACTAGTCGACGACAAATGAGGCGCAGGCCACCGCTCCGGGGACTCAATCACGAATCTGACAAAGCCCTGTGATTTCCCCTGTCTGCTTTCGTCTTATTGTGCCGAGAAACTCTTTTTCGCGGCCGATGAAAAAAATCCTGGTTCCTCAGGCGAATAACTGCCTCGTATCCGTCTTGCTGCGCCGTTACCTTACATAAAATATGACGCAGTTCCATGTCATAGGCGTGATGCAGGCGGACGACACCAGCGATGTTTTCTGTCAAATTGTGACAACAGTAACAGTATCGGAACGCGGTATGCTTTAGTCGCCGCTGCCCGCATCCTGATGGGTTGTCGAGTATGTTCAATTCTCTGCTATACAGAGCGAGTTCATTGCCTGCTGTTTTGCGGCGTTATTCGCCCTATTCCTGGCTCAGCTGGCACGCCGACGATCTGACTTTCTTCACGCTGCTGGGCCTGCCGGTCGTAATGCTCGGCTTGATGTTCCGCTTTGCTTACACGGACCATCTTCAGGTTGAATCAGAGCAACGACGCTTTGCGGATCTTACCTGTCTTGCCCGAAACATATACTTCGAAGCAAGAGGCGAGCCTATGGCAGGTCAATACGCAGTCGCCGAAGTCACCATGAACCGCGTCGCATCCAAGCGTTTCCCCGGGACCGTCTGTGCGGTCGTCCATGAGGCGAGGTGGGATAGGATTCGGAAGCGCTATGTCGGTGCCTTTTCCTGGACAGAACTGGACTCTGTGCCAAGGCCGAAAGAAGTTCCCTGGGAACTGGCGACGTTGGTAGCCGTTGCGACCTACGACAATCAAGAAGCACTCAAAGTCCCCGGAGCATTGTTCTTTCATGCCGACCGTATTGCCCCTCGCTGGTCAACAACAAAGAAACTCGTCGCGCAGATCGGTGCGCACAAATTTTACGAGTGAAATCGCCTCGATAAGATTTTCTTCCTGGCAATGTTTGCACGTTAAGCAAGTCAAAAGTAGACATTCTCGAGTGATTGGACAATAAGCGCTCGTCAGACGAATGGCTGCCTCGCATTCGTTTTACTACGCCGCTACCTTACATAAAATACGACGCAGTTCGACGTGATCGGCGTGATGCAGACGAACGACATCAGAGATGATTTCTGTCAGATTGTGGCAACAAATAACAAAAACGGTTGCCTGATTTCACCTGCTGCCATCCCTGGCCGAGCAGGTGCAGGCGAAAACCACTGATTCTGAAAGAACAGGTTCGCATCAGTTTCGAGGATCCGGACATGAAGAACGCACAGCGGGGATTCACACTGATAGAACGCATGATCGCCGTAGCCATCATTGGTATTGTCGCTCCGTTGTGCGCGGGCAATGTCAATGCTCAATCCCTGGGGGAGGAGCAGAATTGTCTCGCACTTTCGATTTACTGGGAGGCAAGAGGAGAAATTCGTCGCGGCATGATCGCCGTGGGATGGACAGTGCTCAATCGCACGCGAAGTGAGCATTTCCCATCGAAACTTTGCGACGTCGTGCATCAAGGCGGTGAACAGGGACCCTGTCAGTTCTCCTGGTGGTGTGACGGGAAGAGCGACAGACCACGGGATCGAGACAGCTGGGCAGCGGCCCTCCTGTTATCTGCCAGGCTGTTGGTTGACCCGCCGCCGGATCCGACCGGCGGCGCACTGTTCTACCACAGCACATATATTCCGTTGCCCTGGAGGCGAAAGCGCATCCGAACCGCCCAGATTGGCGGACACGTATTTTATCGCTAGGATTATTGAGTCAGATTGGGCCGACCATAGTGAGGGGGGCTAAATCCTGTTATTGCGGTCTTCCCAACTTATGCGCCCCCCTATTACTATCGAACTTGGCGTCATTTGCAAAACCGAGCCGACACATGGTTTCGATCCAATTGATCACCGTAGCCTCATCCATTCGGATCGGTGTTGTCCAGCCGGTTGTCATGAATAGGGCGGAATCGCCCGCAGATTCGCCGAACCGTGAGTCGTATCCTAAATCCACGAGTTTCGAGTTCAAGGCTTCGGCATTTGCCGACTTGTTGGTGTAAAAGAAAAATTCCAGGCGAAGTTCACGATCCTCGTGCTCTCGGAACTGCGCGAGAGCTTGACGAGTCATAGAGACCTGTCTGGCCAGGTTCGTCTCAAACTGTGCCTCGGTCTGATATGGATCGGACGAACTTTTCGAGCCAAAAAGCTTGTCGAATATGCTCACAAGTTTTACCCGCTTGGCGGGGATTCGCTGCAGCTGCGGTACACAATGACCACTCCCAGACTCAGCTCAAGAGTTTGTATGGCGTCGGCCGCAGCCCTTTTCCACGATGAGATGAACATTTCCAATACACTTATTTCCCGGTACCACCATTCCAGGTATGCCTTGCAATGACGGCGCTCAGCTATCAGGACAGTTGGGCTCGTAACACTTGCGGCAGTCCGGGCAATAGCTGTATGTCTTACAGCTGGGACATTCATCGCAGGGGCTCTTATGCTCGCTGCAGTAACGTAGCTTCCTGGTTGCAGGTGCTTGTTCTGAGGGATCGCTCGGCATTTGATTCTCCTTGAGTATCTGTTGCGCCGACATTACATGGGCGCCCAACAGCTTATGAACGGACAATATTATCAGTATTTTAATCCTCGGTTTTGATGAGCTCCAGGTGCTGCGAACCTCCGCCTTGGATCGACAGCAGATATTTTGCCTTTGTTTTTGCAGCGGCGTGACGAGCCAGGTGTTTGCCCGAAAGGAAGCCCAGGGCGAGTCATGACGTATCTTCGTTTTGGGCTCCCCCTGATTTGTTCGCTCTCTCTCCATCTTGTTTCACGCGCGTCAGCGCCAGCATGCCTACGATGAACAACGGTATTAGAGCGGCCAAGATATATTTCGGTTTGTCGCTAAACATGGCAACCATAAATACCAGGAACGGGCCCAGTATGTGCGCGAACTTCGTGAGCATGTTGTAAAAGCCGAAAAACTCACCGGATCGTTCCGGCGGGATCAGGGATGCGTAAAGCGCACGGCTCATGCCCTGTACGCCGCCTTGTACCAGCCCGATCGTAATCGCCATCGCATAGAACTGTCGGACATCGTCGAGAAACGCGGCCCAGCAGGCTACGCTGATATAGACGGTAAGCCCAAGATAAATCGCATTTTTTTCACCGAAGCGATGGCCGAGCGCACCGTAGGCAAGCGTCGCCGGAAAGCCGACAAAGTTGGTAATCAACAATGCGGTCACGAGATCAGCCGAACTGAAACCGAGACGCTGACCGAAATTGACCGCCATGAATATTACGGTGAACACACCATCGATATACAGCCAGTAAGCAATCAGGAAAAGCAGGACGTTTCGGTACTTGCTGATTTCCCTGAAGGTGTCCATCAAAGCCCCGTATGCCGCCCGGACTGTGCCTCCTCCAGCGATGGCGGTAGCTTTGCCCTCACGAACGATGAACATGAGCGGCAGGAGAAAGACAATCCACCAAATGCCGACGGATATGAACGCAAACTTGACGACCTGCGCGATATCGGCGAAACCGAACGCCTCCGGTGTGCGCAGCATCCACACATGCAACGCAAGCAGAGATGCACCGCCGAAATAGCCCAGGGAAAAGCCCAGAGAGGAAACCAGGCTGTAATACCGCGGATTGCTGACGTCGACGATCAGCGAGTCATAAAATACGTTGGCGCTGTAGTAGCCGATCGAGGCCAGCATGAAAAGAGCAAGCGCCCAGGGCCAACCACCCTCGTCAATCAGACTCAGGCCGGCCGTTGCAACCGCACCAAGTACGGCAAGAACAAAAAGGAAGCGTTTCCGATACCCGCCGCTGTCCGCAATAGCTCCAAGCACCGGCGCCATCACGGAGACGACAATACTGGCACACACGGTCACCAATGCCAGTCGTGCGGTGACCGTTGAACCCTCTTCACCGATACTCCAGTAACTGCCGAGAAAAAGTGGAAACAAGACTGCCAGAACACTCAACGCGAACGCCGAGTTGCCCCAGTCGTAGAGCGCCCACGCCATTACCTGCCGATTGAAGATGCTCGATCGAATCATCGCTTTGATACCGGTCAGTGCTCTCTCGTCTCGAGGAAACGAATATCCGGCCAGCGCTCCTCGGTAAGGCTGAGGTTCACCCTGGTCGGCGCGATGTAAACGAGACTTTCCCCGTGATCCAGCGCGAGGTTATCGTGCGCCTTTCTCTTGAACTCACTGAGTATCCTGTCATCGTCTGCCTCAACCCATCTGGCAGTCGCAACGTTGACTGGTTCGAACAGGCAATCGACTTTGTATTCGTACTGCAAGCGATGGGCAACGACTTCGAATTGCAATGGACCGACAGCCCCGAGAATTAGATCGTTGTTTCGCAGCGGCCTGAATAACTGAGTCGCGCCCTCCTCGCACAACTGCGCCAGGCCCTTTTTCAGGGCCTTGAGCCTGAATGGATCCTTCAATACCGCGCGTTTAAAGATTTCCGGTGCGAAATTCGGAATGCCGGAGAATCGAATTGCCTCCCCTTCTGAGAAACTGTCGCCGATATTGATCGTTCCATGATTATGCAGGCCGATGATATCGCCCGCGTAGGCCGTCTCCGTATGCTGCCGGTCTGCAGCCATGAATGTAATCGCATCGGCAATCTTCATTTCTTTACCGGAACGAACATGCGTCAGCCGCATGCCTTTTTGAAATTTCCCGGAACAAATCCGCATGAATGCTATACGGTCGCGGTGAGCCGGATCCATGTTTGCCTGGATCTTGAATACAAAACCTGTCATCTCATTTTCATTTGCTTGAATCGTGCGTGCGTCACTTTCGCGGGGACCCGGGGGTGGCGCGATATCGATAAACTCGTCAAGCAATTCTTTGACGCCAAAATTCGAGATCGCCGAACCAAAGAACACAGGCGTCTGTTTCGCCGCCAGATAGTCCTTGATGCTGAGTTGCGGACACCCGCCCTTGACGAGTTCGATTTCCTCGCGAAAACTTGTTGCGTCATTGCCGAGAATCTCTTTGGCCATCGTCGATTCCAGGTCATCGATGATTTCGATCTCCGATGCCCGGCCCCGGCCGGCACCGGTGTAAAGGTAAATCCTGTCCTGCAGCAGATGGTAAACGCCCTTCAAAGAACGCCCCATGCCGATCGGCCAGGTTACCGGCGAACAATCGATATTCAGTACTGATTCGATCTCGTCCAGCAGATCGATCGGTTCCCGTCCATCGCGGTCGAGCTTGTTGATAAACGTCATGATCGGCGTGTCACGAAGGCGGCAGACATCCATCAACTTGATCGTTCGCTGCTCCACACCCTTGGTGCAATCAATGACCATCAGCGCCGAATCGACCGCTGTCAGAGTTCGGTAAGTATCTTCAGAGAAATCTTCGTGGCCTGGCGTGTCCAGCAAATTGATAATGCAGTCACGATACGGGAACTGCATGACCGAAGACGTTATGGAAATGCCCCGCTGCTGCTCCAGCGCCATCCAGTCTGACGTGGCATGGCGGCTGGCCTTTCGGCCCTTGACCGTCCCGGCGAGCTTGATCGCGCCGCCGAACAGCAGAAGCTTTTCAGTAAGGGTCGTCTTGCCAGCGTCGGGATGCGAGATAATCGCAAAGGTTCGCCGCCGGCTGACCTGTTGTTCGATATCGGACATTGGTTTTTGATGTGCGCTAACGCGCATTTGATCGAATGGCGGCGCAGTCTAGCAGGAAAACGGGACAGACCCGGGGACAGACCCGGGGTCTGTCCCAAATTAATCGTTATATTTCAGTGTCTTGGCGAAAACGGCAGCATCTTCCCTGCCTGCGTTCGCCTGATAATAAGCCGGCCGGTTGGCGATCTGCCGAAAGCCCTGTTTGCGATACAGGGACAAGGCGCTCGAATTTGTTGGCCGTACCTCCAGAAACACTTCTTTGACATCGGCTGTTCTGGCCCGCCCCAGGATTTCGCTCAGTAATCGATCGCCATAACCGAGCTCCCGGTATACTGGATCCACGCAGAGATTGAGGATATGAGCTTCCCCCGCCGCGACGGATAAGACGCCGTAGCCGGCTATCTCTTCCCCGCGTACCAGCACAATGCACTGATATCCGGCCAGGAGACAATCACGGAAGACATCGTGACTCCAGGGAAACTCATAACTGCGGCGCTCGATATCGGAGACCAGCGGCAAATCGTCATGGATCATGGATCGGATATGCGCCGGGACCTGGGGTGCAGGGCTGATCATGTCGGCGATTCTTGCACTACCTGCCTCGCAAGGCACAAGTCTTCCCAAACCTTTCTTTTCTGAGAAGGACTACGCAACAGATAAGCAGGATGATACGTCACGACGAGCGGTACCTGACCGTTATTCAGGGTGTGGACCCGGCCCCGCAAGCGGCCCAGCGGCGAATCCGTGTGCAATAACTGCTGCGCCGCAATGCGACCAACGGCCAGGATCAGCCGGGGCCTGATCATCTCGATCTGACGCTCGAGATAGCCCCGACAGGCCGCCGCCTCGTCGGCCGCCGGGTCACGGTTGCTCGGCGGCCTGCATTTCAGGATGTTGGTAATAAACACGGTACTGCGATCGAGTTCCACGGCCCGCAGCATTTCATCCAGCAGTTTTCCGGCCCTGCCGACGAACGGTTCCCCACGGCGATCCTCCTCGGCCCCCGGCGCTTCGCCAATGATCATCCAGTCCGCATCCCGATTTCCCACGCCGAAGACTGTCTGCGTACGGCACTGATGCAATGGGCAGCGCGTACAGCCGGCAACGCTTGCCTGCAGCTCGGTCCAGTCCGGCACCGGTTCGTCGGCAGTCACCGCGACCTCGACAAGGTCCGGCACCGATTGACCGGCTTGCTCACGCGGCACCCAGACGTCGATACCGAGCGCCTCCAGGTATTGCATCCTTTCACGCTCAGCCGGCATTACCCGTTCCGCCCGTTGACCGCAGCGCCTGCCTGCGCCATAGCCAGTAGATCGGGCCGGACGCCGCGTACGCCCCGAACAGGAGCAGCAAGACGACCAGCGGATCAAGAGCAATTAGTATGAAAATCAATACGATACCTACTAAATACGCAAACGGTATGCGGCCTCCGAGCTTGACCTCTTTGCAGCTGTAGTAACAGAAACGGGACACCATGAGTATCCCCGCCGCGGCCGTGACGACGAATGCCAATGCAAGGCCGCCAAGTCCGGCCAGTTCCAGCTCACTGCCAAGCCAGACAAATGCCGCAACAGCGCGGCTGTCGTCAAGAGATTGGGCAACAGGAAGATGCCTCGTCGCCTGAATTTTTTCTCGACCGGAGTCATATGACCCATTGTGACAAATGAGCAGCGCGGCTGCTTAGTGTGCCATTCCACTCATCGCTTTAACAAATGAGACAACCATTGATTCTATGGGTGCGGGAGTTTTGCCAACACATCTGCGCCGGCCATTACTCGCTGACCGACCTTTACCAGCACACGGCTTGCAATGGGTAACTGCACTTCTGCGTACCGGGTCAGCCTGAGGTAAGCGCAGCGCTGACCCTGGCCCACACGTTCCCCGTAGCGCAGGAACGCCAGTGGCGCCAGACCGAAGCGATGACCGCGAAATTGCAGCACAACGTCATCGCCCTCGTCGCTGCGTACCCAGAGACCGTATTTATCGCTGGTCACTATCCTTTCCAGCGGTTCACCATGCAGGTCCATGATCTTGCCTTCGATCGGACAGCGCGCGGTATAGGTTCCCAGGCTGTTGACACGAATGACAATCCTGTGCGATTCGCCGTCCACGATACCTTTGTCCGTCACACCGACATCGACTACCACGCCGTCTGCCGGGCTCACGACACCCAGGGGTATTGCCGGAATTTGCCGCCTCGGATCGCGAAAGATGAAAAAAAGATAGATAAACAGCGCGGCCGGTAACGCCGCAGTTACAGCGCCCCAGAAGTGCAAAACCACAGCAGTAAGTATCGCCGCTGCCAGCAGAAAGAGAATGCCTTCTTTGGCTATGAACGGAGTACGCCGACCTTCCAACACCAGTCCCCTATTGTCTCAAAATGTATTCGGCTAGAATGTGCGCGCCCCAGCCACTTAATCAGAATATACATGCGTTTCACGGAATTTGGACTTACTACCCTAAAAGAGACTCCAGCGGAAGCTGAGATTATCAGTCACCAGCTCATGCTGCGGGCCGGCCTCATCCGTCGCCTGGCATCCGGCCTGTTTACCTGGATGCCGCTCGGTCTCCGGGTCATGAGAAAAGTCGAAAAAGTCGTCCGCCGGGAAATGAACAGGGCCGGCGCGCTCGAAATGCTCATGCCAGCCGTGCAGCCCGCCGAATTATGGCGGGAATCGGGACGCTGGGACGAATACGGCCCGCTACTCCTGCGCATACGGGACCGGCATGACCGGGAGTATTGCTTCGGACCCACGCATGAGGAAGTCATCACCGACCTCGCCCGTCGTGAGCTCAAGAGTTACAAGCAGCTCCCGGTCAACTTTTATCAAATCCAGACCAAGTTCCGTGACGAGATTCGGCCACGTTTCGGTGTGATGCGCGCGCGCGAATTCATCATGAAGGACGCCTATTCATTCGATATCGACCAGGCCTCACTCGAAAAGTCGTATCAGAAAATGCATGCGGCTTATTCGGCAATCTTCGAAGGCCTGGGTTTGAAATTCCGGATCGTCGATGCCGACAGTGGTGAAATCGGCGGCAGCCGTTCACAGGAATTCCACGTGCTCGCTAATTCCGGAGAAGATGCAATCGCGTACTGCGACGAAGACGGTTACGCATCGAACGTCGAAACCGCGGCGACTTTTCCATCTGACGAGAAAGCACCCGCAGCAACGCAAGAATTACAGAAAGTCGAAACACCGCAAATCAAAACCATTGAAGCATTGGCCGAGTTTCTTAAAGTGACACGCAAGCAGACCTTGAAAGTCCTCATTGTCGAAGGCGACGACGGACCTGTCGCGCTGGCATTGCGGGGCGATCACGAATTGAATGCCCTCAAGGCTCAGAGTCTCGCCGGGGTCGCATCACCGATTCAAATGGCGGACGCCGGCACAATTCGCCAGGCGACAGGTTGCGATACCGGCTTCGCCGGACCCATCGGTCTCGATATTCCAATCTATTTCGACCACGCAAGCCGGCAGATGTCAGACTTTGTCTGCGGTGCCAATGAAACTGATATGCATTACACCGGTGTCAATTTCGGCCGTGATATCGATCTGCCGGAGACTGTTGACATTCGAAACGTCGTTGAAGGCGATCTCACACCGGGCGGCAAAGGCACATTAAGCATTGCCCGCGGCATCGAGGTTGGTCATATTTTTCAACTGGGCACCAAGTACAGCGAGGCGATGGGTGCAACGGTGCAGGACAGCAGCGGCGCCGAGACAGCGATGGTGATGGGCTGCTACGGCATTGGCGTAACACGAATCGTCGCCGCCGCGATCGAGCAAAATCATGACGACAAGGGCATCATCTGGCCCGAACAGCTTGCCCCGTTTGACGTCGCTCTGGTGCCGATCAATATGCAGCGCTCCGAGCCTCTTCGCGAAGCGGCGGAGCAACTGTATGCGGAATTGCAGGACATGGGGCTGGAAGTCCTGTTTGACGACCGGGACGCCAGGCCTGGCGTCAAGTTTGCGGATGCCGAGTTGATTGGGATCCCGCACCGCGTCGTCATCAGCGAGCGGGGCCTTGAGTCAAATGAGCTCGAGTATCGGCACAGGCGGGACAGCGAGCCACGAATGTTGAAACGTGATGCTGCTCTCAAATTATTGCGTGATTCGTCGATAAGCTAATATATCGGTGCACAATCGGTAAAAATATGCGAATTGCTCAGATAATCTCGATTTTGCTTCTCGCTGTCATGACGAGCCTGGTCACGGCAGAGGAGCAGCCCGACCCGCAACTCCGCGAGTTACTCCGCGCTGCGGCCAACGAGGCCGATAGTTTTCCCGACCGCTTCGATGCGCAGGTCTGGTTGAGCGAT
Organism: Pseudomonadota bacterium; assembly: GCA_022572185.1. GTDB lineage: Bacteria > Pseudomonadota > Gammaproteobacteria > Steroidobacterales > Woeseiaceae > JACZWL01. The sequence continues at coordinate 38,908 of JACZWL010000006.1, forward strand.
ATGTCTGGCAGGCTTGCGAGGCAGGTAGAGGATCCCGAAGAACGAATCGCGATTCTGAAGCGCGTGCATCATGAGGCAACGCGCGTCGAGGTCGCACCCGAACTGGTCCTCGCCGTCATCGATGTCGAAAGCAACTTCGATCGCTACGCCATTTCCGTCGCCGGAGCTCGCGGACTGATGCAAGTCATGCCTTTCTGGCTCGATGAAATCGGCAGGCCGAATGACAACCTTATTCACATCGATACCAATCTCCGCTTCGGCTGCACGATCCTGAAGTATTATCTGGATATGGAAAATGGCGACTTGAAACGAGCGCTCGGTCGCTACAATGGCAGCCTCGGCAGGCGGCAGTATCCGAACAAGGTGCTCGATAAGCTCAGGAAAAAATGGTTCCGGGTTTAGCCTTGTTGGATCACTAGCCGATAGAAAAACGCTCGCCTGCCCGATATGCCACCGGCTCGGCATCGACGCCGGTAACAGACGCCATCCGGGGCCCGTTTTGCAACCAGGCTGCAAGTTTGTCGATGGCATCCACGTGGCCACAAGCAAGTACTTCGACAGTGCCGTCTGCCAGGTTTCTCACATAACCCGTGAGCGAAAGCTGAACTGCGACATCGCGCGTACTGGCGCGAAAGAAAACACCCTGGACTCGCCCGGTAATTAGAAACCGGCGGCAGGAAAGAGAGTCCGGATCACTCATGTGAACTGCGACAGACTAATCTTTGTCGCTGCTACCTTCGGAAACTTCAAGTGCTCTGCGCGCTTTTTCCTTGGCAAGCGTCGCATCCCGACGTGCGGAACCGTAGGCGCGTTCTGACAGACTCCTTTGTGCACTATCGAGAAACGCTTCGGCCGCGCGTAAGTCCTCGGCAGCAAGGTCTTCCGCACCCGCTTCTTTGGCGGCCGCGATAGCCTGCCGTGCATCGCTCATTTCCTGAACCGGCGGGCCGGCGCTACATGCAAAAAGCAGCATACAAAGCGCAACAATGATGCCGCGCCCAAGCCTGCCGGCTGTCCCGCCGGCTTTTTTAGTCGAATTTACTGTGCGCACCCGGGAAACCTAACAAGCGGCAATGCTGTCAGTCAAGCAATCGCAGGGGGACTGACTGCCGATTCACTGCCTGATAGAGTGGCCCGGCAGTGATAGCGCTGAGGGCGCGGGAAATTACCATGAGTCTAACTATTTATCACAACCCACGCTGCTCTAAGTCCCGGAAAACACTGGAGATAATCCAGGACAATGGGATCGAGCCGAATATTATCGAGTATCTGAAGAATCCGCCCGACGCGGCAACGACCGAGCATTTGGCGGCGCTGCTCGGACTCACGGTCGCCGGCCTGCTGCGCAAATCCGAGGCCGATTTCACCGAGGCCCGTGATCTGCCGTCGCTCGAAGATAATACCGCACTCGCCAGGTGGCTCAAGCAACACCCGAAAGTGCTGCAACGCCCGATCGTGGTGGACAATGATCGCGATCTCGCCGTGATAGGCCGCCCGCCGGAGAACGTGCTGGAGCTTCTGCAAGGATGAGCCGCGAGAAGATACAGGAAGTTCTCGTCCTCTACTACTCGCGCTATGGTGCTACCGAAGCGCTCGCGCGCGAAATCTGCCATGGCGTAGATTCGGTGGAAAACACGGCCGCACGTTTGCGGACAGTTCCGGCCATCTCCGCGGTCAGCGAGGCGGTTGAGGATCCTGTCCCGGAGGACGGCCCGCCTTATGCAACCCGACTGGACCTGAAGGAATGTGCCGGTCTCGTGATGGGCAGCCCGACACGATTCGGCAACATGGCGGCGCCACTCAAGTATTTTCTCGACGGTACCGGAAGCGAGTGGATGAGCGGTACGTTGGCGGGCAAACCCGCCGGAATTTTTACGTCGACATCGACATTGCACGGCGGACAGGAATCAACTTTGCTGACCATGGCAATTCCGCTTCTGCACCATGGCATGCTCATTGTCGGACTACCCTACACCGAAACTCTGCTGACACAGACAACAACCGGCGGCACCCCCTACGGTGCGAGCCACGTAAGCTGGAACAAGGCCCCGGACCCGTTAAGCAAAGAAGAAAAACAGCTTGCTCGGGCACTCGGTGAACGCGTCGCCAGAATCGCAAACCGGCTTGCGTAAGCCGTTTGCCGACCGCTTTGCGGTCTCCGGCTGGTGGCAAGCACAGCTGTCGCAGGATCCCGCCTTGTCAGACCATTAGTACTCCGTCAAGGTGATATTGATGGATTCAGAGCCACCCAGATGATCCAGGACAAGGCGCAGTCCGCAGGGAATGGCATGTCCTTTACAAGGACTGCAACGCCGTATTGGATCATCTGGGTAGCTCCCTTCGGGCGAGCCGTGAAGCGGTCGTCCGCGGTGTTGCGCCTCTTGGCAAGGGCGCGCCATTACCGGCGAGGCGCGCCTGGCGGTTTTTTATGCCCTCTGGGTGCAACCGCTTCACGACTCGCTGAACCCATCAATATCACCTTGACGGAGTACTAGCACGGTCTTGACGAACGGAATCGTCAGGCGTCGCTGCGCTTTGAGTGATTCCAGATCGAGCCTGTCCAGGAGCGCGTAAAGACTTGCCATGTCCCGTTTACGCCGCGTCAAAAGATAGTTGGCTGTCTCAACAGGCAGATCGAGTCCCCGCATGCTCGCGCGAAGCTGCAGTGCCCTGACCCGATCTGAGTCGGCCAGTGGCTGAACATGAAATGGCGGCAGTCTCGTGAATCGGCTTTCAAGGTCCTTCAGTCCGAAACCACTCTCACGAGGTGACGCGCTGGCTGAAATAATCAGAACGCCACCTGAATCCAGGACCTGATTACATAGCTCGAACAGCGAACGTTCCCATTCCGGCTCGCCGGCGATCGTATCGATATCGTCCAGGCAGATGAACTGCCGGGTCTCCAGGCCGTCAAGCACTTCAGGCCCGGCTTCCACGAACCGACCGAGCGGAAGATAGGCAGAACGATCGCCGGTACGATCGCAAACCGCTTGCAGAAGATGTGTTTTTCCGGTTGCAGGCGCACCCCAGATCCAGCACCCGGGGCCGTTGCCCGTGTCGCTGAGTTCGATCAGATAAGCAACAAGCGCGTCGTTGCCCGCAGGCCAGAAACTTTCAAATACGGCGTGATCCTGAAGTTGCAGTGGCAATGCCAGCTGGCTCAAGGTGTGGGCTCTCCTGAGTTTTCTTCAACAGCCGCCGCTGGATGTTCCGCCAGATACCGGTTGTAGGCAAACCTGACCAGCACCGAAAGGATCGCCGCCGCGGGGAGCGCAAGCAGGATACCGAAGAAGCCAAACAACTGCCCACCGGCGACAATCGAAAAAATCACGATTACAGGATGCAGGCCAATCCGGTCGCCGACAAGCTTTGGCGTCAGAAAAGAGCCTTCAATCATTTGCGCAATCGTAAACGTGGCGACAACTCCGGCCAGCATCCACAGCGGACTCGGCTCCATCGCGACGGTCAGTGCGGCGAGACCTATACCGAAGACAAAACCGAGATACGGGACGAAGCTGACCAGTCCGGCGACAACGCCGATTGCGATCGCAAACTGCAACCCGACAAGCGTCAGTCCGACAGAGTAGATGATGCTCAATGCGATCATGACCAATATCTGCCCGCGCAGAAATGCGCCCAGCGCATCATCGGTATCGCGCGCAAGCTTGAAAATGGTTTCACGCTGTGCGCTCGGGACCAGCGCGCCAAGTCGCTTCATGATCGAGTCCCAGTCCCGTAGCAGATAGAACGTAAGAATTGGAATCAAGAAAAGGCTCAATAAGGCCGCAACGAGTGCACCGCCCGACTTGGTCAGGCTCAAGAGTACTTTTGCCCCCCAGCTGCCCGCCATGTCGCTGTAACGGGACAGGAAAGCGCCAAGACCAATGTCGCTGCCGGGATCAATGCCAAGGAATTCACGTGCCCACGGCAGCCAGGTTCCTTCCGCCTGGACAATGATGCCGGGCAATGCCTGCATGAGCGCCGATACCTGCGTTTGTATCAATGGGACAACCAGTAGTATCAACAGTCCGAGGAACAGAAATGTCAGCAAAAAAACGGTGATAACGGCAATGGTGCGTGGCAGCCTGAGCCGTTGCAGGCGGTCCGCAAATGGATCACCGATATAGGCGAGGAGTCCCGCAGCGACGAATGGCGTGAGTACCGGTGCCAGCAGATACAAGAGCCACCCTGTCAGCGCAGCTGCGATGAGCCAGTTCGTTCGATTGTCGCTTCGTGCCATTGTTATTCCTTACCGAGGATCCTGCCAGTCCAGGCCCAGACATAATCGATGCCGCTGATGACGACCGTCACGAGAACGGCGGCACCGAGAATTGTAATGCTGATCTGATCCGGCCAGCCAAACCCCGCACGGCTCAAGACGAACAGAACTAGACTTAGCTCGAACGCAGTGTTGAGTTTGCTGATGCGGGTCGGATCTCCCTTAACCGGCCGCACAAGAAAATTATAGGCCATGGCGCCACCAAAGATAACAAGGTCACGCAATACGACGATGACGGGAAGCCACATGGGAAGGTGGCCGGTAATGCCTAAGGTCACGAATGTGCCTGCAATGAGCAGCTTGTCTGCAGTAGGATCGAGTAAAGCACCGGCACGAGTATGCCAATTGAAGCGCTTCGCCAGATAGCCATCCACTCCATCCGAAAAGCCGGCAACGATAAACAGGATCAGGGCGATGTCATGGCGGCCGTTCAGCATCAGCCAAAGAATCGGCGGAACGAGTCCGATGCGTAACAGGGAAATCGCGTTTGGCAGCCAGCTTAACGACATACTTTATCCGTATTCAAATCATATCGTTGTCAGAAACTGCGGGCGGTCTTGTGCAATATTCGGGCTGATCAGAAGTTCCGGCCGGGCAGACGGTACATGAAGTCGAGGGAATCGAATTCCGGAAACCGGTGGAATGGCAGGGGCTCGTCTAATTTTTCGATGGGTATCAGTATGTTACTGTCCTCGAGCGCCCTGCTCAGGCGGGCCGAGCCGCCGCGCAGCCGGACCTCATATCGAATCTCGTCACCCTTCACCGTGTGCACTTCGAAGTCTTCGATCAGACTCAGGTTCTCCAGGAACTGTTGCACGGTGCCGTAAGCCCTCACCGAGTCGATGCCGGCAATGTTGAGCGTAACCGTTTCCAAAGGTGCATTGCCGGCAAACGCGAATTCGGCGGCCAGGGCATCTGCCAGGAAATTCACAGCATCCTCGGGTTCACCGCTCCATTCCCGTCGAACGCCGCCGAAATAGTATGTCCATCGATTCCTTTGCACGGCGCTTGCGCGAACCCGTCCAACAAGAATCGAATTCGCCTGATAGCGACGGGAGGCTTGCAGCAGTTGCTCGTCAAAGCCGCCCCATATGTCAGTAAAGCTGACACGTTGCAGGTCTTCTGTATCCAATAGCGGAAATACAATGGGAATGCCGCGTCTCGAGGCGGTCTCGTGAATGCGCTCGCGTATTAAGCGGTTACGGTCTATGGAGCGCGAGGCGCCGGCCACGGGTTCCGGATCATCTGCCGCAACAATCTCCCGCTCGCCCTGACCCCAGTCGACGGCAAGCCACACCAGTGTCAACGGACGGTCGACCCCCCATACCGTTTCCCCGGCGCTGCGGAGCACGTTTTCGACGGCCGCGCCGTCGAACGAAATCCAAAGCGTCGCGTCCGCGCCCTGGCGAAATTGCAGTACGTATCGGGCAGGGTTCGGAAACAACGCTTCCAGCTGCGGGGTTTCTGCCGGCAGCTCCGCCCCGGTCACGCGTACGACTATCTCCCACAGCCCTCTCTTGTAAGCAGTGGCCCGTGGATTTTCCGCCTCAGGATCGAGTGGCACCTGGACGGTATAGAGAGTCGTGTATTCAATCGCCAGGACTTTCGGTGACGTGAACGCAAGAACTGCCGCCAACAGCCAGAGACAGGAATGCCAATTTGAGATGCCCGGGCATCGGACAAGCTCCTTGCTAGCTGGCAAATCATCATGCATGGCTGATTCCAGGAAACGGTATTCTGTAAAACTGGTTTCCCCGTTGGGGGCCAGGCACTATTATATCGCCCTCACAGAGAATGCCACTGCTTGAATTTGCCGGCCGCCGATGACCACAAATCCTCTCACTTATAAAGATGCCGGCGTCGATATCGACGCCGGCAATTCGCTCGTCGAGCGTATCAAGCCACTGATCGCAATGACACGCCGTAAAGAGGTGCTTGCCGGGCTCGGCGGCTTCGGCGGGCTTTTCGCGATTCCACCGGATCGGTTTCAGGAGCTCGTCCTGGTCTCCGGCACTGACGGCGTTGGCACCAAACTCAAGCTGGCACAGCAACTGCAACGCCATGACACGATCGGCATCGATCTGGTCGCGATGTGCGTCAATGATGTGCTTGTCCAGGGTGCTGAACCCTTGTTTTTCCTCGATTACTTCGCATGCGGTCGCCTCGATGTCGACATCGCCGCAGACGTTGTCACCGGCATCGCCGCCGGCTGTGCACAGGCCGGTGCGGCCCTGATCGGCGGCGAGACCGCCGAAATGCCGGATATGTATGCGGAGGGCGAATACGATCTGGCCGGTTTTTGTGTGGGCGGTGTCGATCGAAAGGACCTGATCGACGGCAGCACGATTAAACCTGGCGATACCATTATCGGCATCGCATCCAGCGGACCACACTCGAACGGCTATTCACTCATTCGCCGCGTACTTGAAATCGACAAGCACGGTGACATAGACGGGGTGCCAATGGCGGAGCTTTTGCTGGAGCCCACAAGAATCTATGTCAGGCCCGTACTCGCGCTGCTGGACGAAGTTCCGGTTAAAGGCATTGCGCACATCACCGGCGGAGGTATTACCGGCAACCTGCCGAGAGCATTCGCGAATGACATGCATGCCCGGATCGACATCAACAGCTGGCAACAGGGGCCGGTCTTCGACTGGCTGGCCCACCGGGGACGGATTGCGACCGACGAGATGCGGCGCACTTTCAATTGCGGGGTTGGCATGACCCTGGTGGTTGCGCGTACGGACGCGGCGGATGCCGTGAAGATTCTCGAAGCGTCCGGAGAAACTGCCTGGCAACTGGGGGAAATCGTGAACGGTGCGGGCGAGGTGCAATACCGTTGATGGGAAATTCCAAACAGGTTTCAGCGGCAATTCTTATTTCCGGCAACGGAACCAATCTGCAGGCGTTTATCGATGCCGCCAGGGATGGATCGCTTGATCTCCGCATCGCCGTTGTCGTCAGTAACCGGCCGGACGCATATGGTCTCGTACGCGCACGCGACGCCGGCATCGCCACCGAGTGCGTGCGCAATGAGGACTACCCGGAGCGGGCGGCATTTGATACGGCCCTCGCCGATACCCTGGCGAAATATGCACCCGGGCTTCTGATCCTGGCCGGCTTCATGCGCATTTTGACAGGACGATTCGTGAGACGCTTCGAAGGCAAGATTCTCAATATTCATCCCGCACTGTTGCCGAAGTTTCCCGGCTTGAATACGCACCAGCGTGTTATCGACGCCGGGGAAACATTGCATGGCAGCACTGTTCATTTCGTAACCGAAGATCTGGACGCCGGCCCGAGGATCCTGCAGGGTCGCGTACCGGTTCTCGCCGACGACACGGCAAGCCGCCTTTCAGCTCGCGTTCAGGCCGTCGAGCATAAGATTTACCCACAGGCTGCGGCCTTGTTTGCATCCGGCCGTCTGGAATTCAAGGACGGAGAATCATGGCTTGACGGTGCGAGGCTCGATGAACCCGTGCAATACGCCGGGGAGCTTTGAAGCACCCTCACACGGCAACAAGAAATTTGACATGCGACATCTGATTACGACACTGCTTTTATCCTTTTTGTCTGCGCCCGCGCTGGCACTCACGCCTTATACGGCAGTCTATGACGCCAAAGGCAGCGGATTTAGCGCCAGCAATCAAACGACACTATCGCCGGCGGATTCATCCGGCCGGATCGAATACCGCTCGATTTCGAAAGCGCGCGGACTTGCCCGACTGTTCAAGCATGACCCGATCGTCGAATACACACAGTTCGAGGAAATCGACGGCAAATACCGGGCAGTCGAATATCACTATTTGTTCAACGACAGCGGCAGCAAGAGAAATGCCTGGATACTTTTCGACCGGGACAATCTCGTTGCAAAAAGCCTTTATAAGAGAGTAACGGTTGAACTCGATATTCAGTCCGAGCATGTGGATCGCCTGCTTGAACAGCTGGTATTTCGCGCGGACCTGATGGCAGGCAGGGTGGCCGACAAGTATCTGACCGTTGAACGCAACTCTTTGCGCGAAGCCGTTTACGAGAAACTGGGTACTGAAACCATCGTGACCAAAGCTGGCAGCTTTGACACCGTCAAGTACCGCCGTCAGCGTATTGGCTCATCGCGCAGTTTGATCATCTGGCTTGCGCCCGAACTCGAGTATCTGCCCGTGCGCTTGCAGCATTTCAACGAAGACAAGACCACCGCTACAGCCACCCTGAAGTCCTACGCCCTGACCAACACCGACTGAGAATTTCTCGCCGGACGGCCCGCAAGGAACCTCCTGCGGATCAGAATCCTAGGCCTTGGGAAGGGTCACACCGAGCTGCCCCTGGTATTTTCCGCCACGGTCCTTGTAAGACGTCTCGCATTCCTCGTCCGACTCGAAAAACAGCATCTGGGCGACCCCTTCATGTGCGTATATTTTCGCCGGCAGTGGCGTGGTGTTCGAAAATTCGAGCGTCACATGACCTTCCCATTCCGGTTCGAGGGGTGTGACGTTGACGATGATGCCGCAGCGCGCGTACGTCGATTTTCCAAGACAGATCGTCAATACGTTTCGCGGAATTTTGAAATATTCAACCGTCCGTGCAAGCGCAAACGAATTCGGGGGGATAATGCAGACGTCACTTTTCTTATCAACAAAACTGCTTTCGTCGAAGGCTTTCGGGTCGACGAATGCGGATTCGATGTTGGTAAATATCTTGAATTCATCGGCACAACGAACATCGTATCCGTAACTCGAAGTACCGTAGGAAACGATCCGGTCGCCATTGTTTTCCCTGACCTGTCCGGGCTCGAACGGCTCGATCATGCCGTGCTCTGCAGCCATACGCCGAATCCAGCGGTCGGATTTGATACTCACTCGTACTAGTACTCCGTCAAGGTGATATTGATGGGTTCAGCGAGTCGTGAGGCGGTTGCACCCAGAGGGCATAAAAAACCGCCAGGCGCGCCTCGCCGGTAATGGCGCGTCCTTGCCAAGAGGCGCAACACCGCGGACGACCGCTGCACGGCTCGCCCGAAGGGAGCTGCCCGGATGATCCAACACGGCGTTGCAGTCCTTGTAAAGGACATGCCATTCCCTGCGGACTGCGCCTTGTCTTGGATCATCTGGGTGGCTCTGAATCCGTCAATATCACCTTGACGGAGTACTAGCTCTCCTCGACAACAATCTTCGGGAAGCGATGGCTGTAATCCTTGTCCTGCATTGCCAGCAACGCAGCCATCCGTCTCGCCGTTTGCCGGTAGGCTTGCGCATGCGGCCCGTCCGGCTCGGCGATGACGCTCGGCTTGCCGCTGTCGGCCTGCTCCCTGATCCTGACATCGAGCGGCAATTGCCCGATCAGTTCAACATCGAAGTCGGCCGCCATTTTTTCGCCGCCGCCACTGCCGAATATCGGTTCTTCATGCCCGCATTCCGCGCAGATATGGGTGCTCATGTTCTCGACGATGCCGAGTATCGGCACCGATACCTTGCGGAACATCTGCAAGCCCTTGCGGGCGTCGAGCAGTGCGATGTCCTGCGGCGTCGTCACGATAACGACACCGCTGAGCGGTACCTGTTGAGAGAGTGTGAGCTGGATATCGCCTGTACCGGGCGGCATATCGACGATCAGGTAGTCGATATCATCCCATTTGGTCTGATTCAGGAGCTGATTCAGCGCACTCGTGACCATCGGTCCCCGCCAGACCATCGGCTGATCAGGATCGATCAGGAATCCGATCGACATGACTTGCACACCGTGTGCCCGGAGTGGTTCCATCGACTGGCCGTCTGTGCTGGTCGGGCGCTGGCCGGCAATACCCAACATCAGCGGCTGACTGGGGCCATAGATATCCGCATCGAGGATACCTACGGACGCGCCGTCGGCCGCCAGCGCCAGTGCGATATTGACGGCCGTGGTCGACTTGCCGACGCCGCCTTTGCCGGAAGCGATGGCAATGATGTTCTTGACCTTGGCCAGCGGCTTCAGATTCCGCTGCACGCCGTGAGACGTAATCCTGCTTTCGATGACCAGCTTGACCTTGTCGACCGGGATCTGCGCACGGATCATGTCCTCGAGTTCAGCGTGAATCCCCTTCGCCGGGAATCCCAGCTGGAGCTCGATTTCCGCGCTCGATTCGCCAATCTCGGCACGCAGCACACGACCCACCGCACTGAGTGGCTTGTCGATGCCCGGCACGAGCATCGAATTAAGAGTTTCCCTGAGATCAGAATCTGCTGACAATGTCACACTTCGCATATTTGGATTAGGTAAGATTTGTGGTGGACACCGCGATTTTCGCGGTATCGGGGCTGCATATTGTAACGGAGCATCACGGTTCAAAATAGTCAGTTAGCGGTATTTGGTCTGGCCTGAGCTAAGATTCGCTCCGTGGATGCTGTGGCATAATGACTCACTGGGGTCGGTATGGAAGCGACTGCGGGTCCGGTCAGGTACGGCCGGGGATCCGTCGTTCGCGTGGGCTTGAGCGAAACGGGAAATGAATGTTTTGCAATTTCCAGCACAAGAGAGTTCGCATGCAGGAATGCGGGCATTACATGGCCTCGACTTGCGTGCGTCTGACTCGCAGATGAGCCTCTGCAGCGCCCATCCGGCGGACCTCGTGTCATGAGCCTCCTCTCTGGCTTTCGCGCTGATCAGCTGATCAGCCAACTGGCCAGCGAGTCGGACACAGACTCTCGCACCGCGCAAAAGCTGACCGAGCGCCTCAAAAAACTCGGGCCCAAGGTCATTCCCAAAGCGATCGATGCGCTGGCGATGAGTGATCGTAACCACACGATGCTATACGTCGACATTCTGGCCAGCCAGGTCTCCGACAAGACCCTCAAGTTCTACAAAGAAGGTCTTGCAGACGGCGGCGAACGCGTTATATCCGGGACGGCGTGGGCCTTGTCGAGCAGCAACAACTACAACGCGAACGAGTTGCTCAGTTTCTTTGAGGACCCCGAGGTCTCGAAGCCCGCCCTCATCGAGATTCTCAAGGTTCACAAGGACTCTTTGAATGTTCATGATGTGTTGCAGCGCGCCTACCAGATGGGTCCCAAGGAGAAGGGGGCGCTTTTCGGCATTATTGAAGAAATCGTGTCCGAGGACATGGTGCCGGACCTTATTGCCCGCATGGGTGGCAAAGACCCGCTGGTCAAGGTTCACCTGATCAACCTGCTGACAAAATTCAAGCATCCGGACATCAACCGGGCCCTGGAAATGCCGCTCGGCGACACCAACAAGATGGTTCGAAGCGCCGCGCTGAACGCGCTCGCAAACCGTGACGGCGATATCAACATCGAGAAGATCAGCAGGTTGCTTCGGGACGCGGACCTCGAAGTTCAGAACAAGGCCGTCGACGTCATGGTAAAGATCAACCACCCGGAGACCATCAAGTTCCTGGTTCCCGCGCTGAAGGACGAGTCCGAGTATACGCGACGAGCGGCCGTTGAGGTGCTCAATGAAATCGGCAATCCCGATTCGGTCAAGGACCTGCTCGAGGCGATCAAGGACGACGACTGGTGGGTCCGCGCCAGGGCCGGCGACGCGCTGGGGGAAATCGGCGGTCCGAAAGTCATGAATTCTGTGCTCCAGCTTATCAAGGATAAAGACGAGGACATCCGTCGTACCGCAATCGAGATCCTCAATGCCACCAAGGACGAGGCCGCGGTCGACCATCTTCTGAAAGCAACAGATGACGAGGACTGGTGGGTCAGAGAACGTGCTGTCGATGCCCTTGCACAAATTGGCAGCAAAAAGGCAGTGCCAAAACTGGTCAGCATGCTGGGCCAGAACGCCAGGACCGACACCGTCGTCATACGCGCGCTGAGCAAGCTGGGCGGGCCGAAGGAAATCTCCAAGATCGTGCCATTACTCAAGCGCCCCGAACGCGAGGTCCAGATCGAAGCGATCAAGGCGATATCGCACCTCGCGGATGAGAAGCGCGCAGAAACCGTTCGCAGCATGTTGCAGAAGATCAAACAGTCCGATGACCCGACGATTATCAACAACGCGGATCAGGCGATAAAGGAAATCGATGCGAAGTTCTCGGCAACCGTGATGGCAGAAAATGTTCGTGCAGAAAAAATGAAGGAGCACACGAAGACCTTGCTCATCGACGAGGCAGAGATCAAGAAGCTGGTTGCCGCCGAGGGCGAGGAAGCGCAGGTTGAGAAGGTCCTGGATGTCTCGAAACTGGAAATCGGAACAATCATCGATGGCCGCTACAAGTATATCGAGAAAATCGGCAAGGGCGCGTTTGGCACGGTACTGCTGATGCACGACCAGGTCGTTGAAGAGCAGCTGATTCTGAAATTTCTGAATCCCAACGTATCATCCGATGAAGAAATGATGAAGCGCTTCGTGCACGAACTGCGCTATTCACGAATGATTACGCATAAGAACGTCATTCGAATCTATGACTTCCTGCATCTGCAGGGGGCCTATGCCATCTCGATGGAATACTTCCCGTCCCATACCCTGAGCGGAGAGATTCCCGATAACAAACCGATGGACTTCAAGAAGGCCCGCGGATTCTCCTTTGACATCGCGACCGGCATGTCCGTCGCTCATCAGGCCGGAGTCATCCATCGCGACCTCAAGCCTGCGAACATCCTCGTGAACGATGCCGGCCTGCTCAAGATCGTGGACTTCGGCGTTGCGGCGGCCGCAAGCAGCGGTGACACGCAATTGACGAAGACCGGATATGTCATCGGCTCGCCGAAATACATGGCACCGGAGCAGATCCTCGGCAAGAAAGTCGATGAGACGGCCGATATCTACAGTGTCGGCGTCCTGATGTACGAGATGGTGACCGGAATTCCGCCATACAGCCGGGGCGACCACATGTCGGTCATGTACCAGCACGTGCAGGGCAAGGCCAAACGCTGTCAGGAGGTGAATCCGGATGTCCCCGATGACTACGCCGTCATAATCGCCAAATCAATGTCGGTCGACAAGACCAAGCGCTACCAGTCGATGGATGAACTGATCGACGTACTGAACGCCATGCAATTATAAGAAATGTGCGGCACCTCACTGGTGCCGGGCCCTGTTTCATCCTAGGATACGCACAATTAGTCATAATACGTTCCGGCTCTTTTGCTTGGGTGCTGATTTGCTGAATTCCTATGCCGCGCATTGACTCCTTTCTGAAGCTGGGTCTGGCCCAGGGCTGCTCCGACGTGCACCTGGCGGTCGGCGTACCGCCAATGCTCAGGATGAACGGCGACCTGATGCCGATCAAGTTCCGTGAACTTTCGGACGCGGAGCTCGAGAGCTACGTCATGGAGATTCTGAGCGACTCGCAGAAGGAATACTTCGGCTCAGGCAAAGACCTCGATTTTTCCTATGTCGGCGAGGATGGCGGCCGATTTCGCGTAAACCTGTTTCGCAAGGACACGGGTGTCGGTGCAGTTTTCCGGTACATTCCAAACGAGGTGCCAACGCTCGAGGGCCTTGGCGTACCCGATGTCATCCGCGATTTTTGCGACTATCACCAGGGCATGGTCCTGGTGACCGGTTCGACCGGGACGGGCAAATCGACGACCCTCGCGGCGATGATCAATCACCTGAATCAGACCCGCAGCCTCAATATCATCAGCCTCGAAGATCCCATCGAGTTTGTGCATCCGAGCAAGAAATGCCAGGTGATTCAACGAGAACTCGGTACGCATCTCCGAAGCTTCGCCGACGGGGTACGATCCGCCATGCGCGAGGATCCAGACGTCATCCTGGTCGGCGAGCTCCGGGACGCTGATACAATTTCGATGGCGATGACGGCCGCAGAAACGGGCCACCTGGTTTTGGGCACCTTGCATACGACCGGTGCCGTCAAGACAATCGACCGTATCGTCGACGCGCTGCCAGGCGAACTTCGCGAACAGACCAAGAGCTTCCTGTCACAGAGCCTGAAAGCTGTTGTAACGCAGGTTCTCGTCAAGTCTCTGGACGGCCACAACCGCAAGGCAATTTTCGAGATTCTTATCAATAATCGTGCGATTTCCAAGCTCATTATGAACGACCAGGCGCACCAGATTCCGGCGCAGTTGCAGACCGGCCGGGATGTTGGCATGCAGGTGATGGATATGGCGCTGCTGGAAGCGATCAAGGCCAAGGCAGTCGATCCGGACGACGCTTTCCGCTTTGCCAATGACAAAAGTAAATTCCAGCTCTACGTGACTGACAGCAGCATCTTGCCGGTGCTTGATACCGACGGTTAGTGGCAGCGATCGGGTAGCAGATCATTGAACAAAGTCGATAAATATCTCACCGACGCGCTGTCGAAAGACAGCTCGGATCTGCATTTCATTTCCGGTGACCCGCCACGCGTTCGCATCCATGGATCGCTTAGCACGCTGACTAACGAAGTTTTGACGCTTGATCATGTAAAAAACTGCCTGTATGAAATTATGCCGGGCACGACGCAGAAGGATTTCGAACGGGACGATGCCGTCGACTTTGCTTACGAGATACCCGACGTTTCCCGGTTCCGGGTAAATATCATGCGGCACCTCAACGGCATCGGCGCAGTGTTTCGGGCGATTCCGTCAAAGGCCCTGACGCTGGAACAGCTCGACATGCCTGAGGCTGTTCACAACCTGTGCAAGCAGACGTCAGGCATGATTCTGGTCACTGGAAAAACCGGGTCCGGAAAATCGACAACCCTCGCTGCAATGGTCGACGCCATCAATAAACGCCTGAAAGGCCATATTCTGACGATCGAGGATCCGATCGAGTTCGTCCACCAGCGACACAGCTGCCTGATTAGTCAGCGCGAAGTCGGCGTGCACGCCGAATCGTTTGCAGCTGCACTCCACTCGGCTCTGCGTGAAGACCCGGATGTCATCCTCGTCGGCGAGCTCAGAGACCTCGAGACGATCAGCGTGGCCATAACTGCCGCCGAGATGGGTATCCTCGTCATGGGAACGCTGCATACGAACGGTGCGGCACAAACGGTTGACAGGATGGTAAATACATTTCCTGCCAACAAGCAAAGTCATATCCGCACGATGTTGTCGACGTCGCTGCGTGGCGTCATATCCCAGCAACTCCTGCCCACCAAGCACAAACCAGGCCGTATCGCCGCGCTGGAGATTCTTATCAATACTTCGGCAGTCGCAAACCTGGTTCGACAGGGCAAACTCGATCAGCTCGAGACCGCGATGCAAAGCGGCGGCCAGATCGGCATGCAGACCATGGATTCGGCGCTGATGGACCTGGTCGAGAGACGCTTTGTGTCCGGCAAGGAAGCGTATCAGCAGGCCAATAACAAATCGATGTTCCAGTCGATCAGGAACGAAACGTAAGGAGATCTATGCAGGACCTGTCCGACCGCCATTGATGGCCGGAGTACAGGTGTGGCAGGAGCATTCACCTGCCTGACGGGCGAATGAAAAGATTCACTCCCTTGCTCGATTCCCTTTTATAATCGCCGCCTGCAAGTCTGTCCGGATCAAGTCTGCCCAGAATGAGCACAGCAGTACGTAATATTTTCGTCAGCAGCGCGCTTCCTTATGCCAATGGCCCCATCCATATGGGGCATTTGGTCGAATACCTGCAGTCGGACATATGGGCGAGATTCCAGAAGTTGCGTGGCCATAATTGCACTTATGTCTGCGCCGCAGACGCACACGGCACGCCGATCATGATCAAGGCGAGGCAGGAAGGGATTACGCCCGAGCAGCTTATCGAACGGGTCTCCGCCGAACAGCACGCAGACCTGAAAGCATTTGACGTCGCCTTCGATAATTTCCATACGACGCACTCCGATGAAAACGAACTGCTCGTGCGCAGAATATACGAGGCATTGCGCAAAGCCGGCCATATCTACACCAAGACCATCGAGCAGGCCTATGACGAATCGGAAAAGATGTTCCTGCCCGATCGATTCGTCCGTGGCACCTGCCCGCGCTGCAAGAGCGAGGATCAGTACGGTGACGCCTGCGAAGTGTGTGGCGCGACCTATTCGCCGGGCGATCTCATCGATCCGCTGTCTGTGTTGTCCGGCACCACGCCATTGTGGAAGGAGTCGGAACACTATTTTTTCCGATTAAGTGAGTTTGGCGATCGGCTTCGGACCTGGATAAAGTCGGCCGCGCTCCATCAAAACATCACCAGCAAACTCGAGGAATGGTTCGACGCCGGGCTGCGGGACTGGGACATATCACGCGACGCGCCTTATTTCGGATTCAGGATCCCTGACTCTGACAACAAGTACTTCTATGTCTGGCTTGACGCGCCCATCGGTTATCTCGCGAGCTTTCTGCAGCTTTGCAACCGGCGCGACGATCTTGATTTCGATGACTACTGGATGGCCGGGAGTGACAAGGAGGCGTATCACTTCATTGGCAAAGACATCGTCTACTTTCATACGCTTTTCTGGCCGGCTGTGCTCGAAGGATCGGGGTTTCGTCAGCCGACCAGCGTATTTGCCCATGGCTTCCTGACCATCAACGGCAAGAAAATGTCCAAGTCACGAGGCACCTTTATCAAAGCCAGAACCTATCTCGATAATCTGGACCCGAATTATCTTCGTTACTACTACGCCGCCAAACTCGGGCCGGGCATGGACGACATCGACATGAACCTGGACGATTTTGTTGCGCGGGTGAATTCCGATCTCATCGGCAAACTGGTCAATATCGCCAGCCGTTGTGCGGGGTTCATCACCAGGTACTTCGACGGCCGGCTGGCCGGCACTCTCGATGATCCCGAATTGTTTGCCGAATTCGTGGACGCCTCTGAAAAAATCGCCAAGCACTTCGAATCGCGCGAGTACTCCAAGGCGATGCGAAGCATCATGGCCCTGGCGGACAAGGCGAATCGATACATCGAACAGAAAAAACCCTGGGCCATGGCGAAAGACGAGAAACAGTTGCCAGACGTCCAGGCAGTCTGCACTGAGGGACTGAATATGTTCCGGACATTGATGGTCTATCTCACGCCGGTCATCCCGGCGGTGGCCGAGCAGGTGCAAAAATTATTCAATGAAGGACCGTGGGGCTGGCAAGCGGCCGGCGACCCGTTATTGGATCACACGATCTCGAAATACGAGCCCCTTTTGACGCGTATCGAAGCAAAGCAGGTTGAACGAATGGTTGAACAATCAAAAGAGCCCGAGGCCACTGGTGACGACGATGAAACCGGCGGCGGCGATGCCAAGTCACCGGAAATAACGATCGATGAGTTTGCAAAGATCGATATGCGCATAGCGCGTATAGAGA
Source organism: Pseudomonadota bacterium (assembly GCA_022572185.1). Lineage (GTDB taxonomy): Bacteria > Pseudomonadota > Gammaproteobacteria > Steroidobacterales > Woeseiaceae > JACZWL01. The sequence goes on from JACZWL010000006.1 coordinate 56,395, forward strand.
AGGCGGAGCCCGTAGACGGTGCCGACAAACTTCTCAAGCTCACGCTCGACCTTGGCGGAGAGACGCGCAGCGTTTTTGCCGGTATCAAGTCAGCGTACGAGCCGAAAACACTCGAAGGCCGGCTCGTCATTACAGTCGCGAACCTGCGTCCGAGAAAAATGCGCTTCGGCGTGTCCGAGGGGATGGTTCTCGCGGCCGGACCGGGCGGCGAGGACATATTCCTGCTGTCTGTGGATGCCGGCGCCGAACCCGGTATGCGGGTCACCTAGTGGTCCATCAATACAGCCTTGTTGGACCACTAGTCCAGCGAGACGCAAGGGTAGCCAGACACTACAATAGCAATAAGTCGTCCGGGCGGAGAAATGACTGATCTGATACTTATCTTAGTCGGCACAGTTCTTGTTAATAACTTTGTGCTGGTCAGGTTCCTGGGCCTGTGCCCATTCATGGGCGTATCGAGGAACCTCGAAGCGGCATTCGGCATGTCGCTGGCAACAGCATTCGTCCTGACCTTGTCCTCGGCCGCAAGCTATTTGCTGCACCAGTACGTTCTCGTGCCTCTGGAACTCGGTTACCTGCGCACGATCAGCTTCATTCTGGTCATTGCGGTGAGCGTTCAATTCACAGAGATAATGGTGCGGCGATTGAGCCCGTTGCTCGACCAGGTGCTCGGGATTTTCATTCCGTTGATCGCAACAAACTGCGCCGTGTTGGGCGTTGCGTTGCTGAATGTTCAACAAGCCAAGGGGTTTGTGCAGTCTGTCTTTTACGGTTTCGGTGCGGCGATGGGATTTGCCCTGGTTATTGTCCTGTTTGCTGCCATTCGCGAGCGCATAGACGCTGCCGACGTGCCGCGCCCGTTTCGCGGCACGGCGATCGCGCTGATGACCGCGGGGATGATGTCGCTCGCGTTTATGGGTTTTTCCGGAATGGCACGACCATGAGACAAATCACTTCGTCATGTGGATTGCGGTCGTAACGATTACAGCCATCGCTCTGGCCGCCGGACTCCTGTTGAGTTTCGCGTCGAGGCGACTGCCGCCGAACGACGACGACCTGGTTGCGACAGTGAATGGGCTGTTGCCGCAAACACAGTGCGCTCAATGTGGATACCCCGGATGCCGGCCTTATGCAGCAGCAATCGTGCACGAGTCCGAGGAAATCAACCTGTGCCCGCCCGGAGGCAAGGAAACGATCCGGCGGCTGGCCAAATGCCTGGGCCGCGATGTGATTCCGCTCAAGGCAAGCACTCAGACCAGGATGAGCGATTCGGTCGCAGTTATTAATGAAGCGCTGTGCATTGGCTGCACGCATTGCAGAGCCGCCTGCCCGGTCGATGCGATCGTCGGCGCGCACCAGTTCATGCACACCATTCTCGCTGCAGAGTGCACCGGCTGCGAACTGTGCCTGGCGCCCTGCCCTGTCGATTGCATCAGCATGAAATCCGCAGCATGAGCGCGCCAACGTTCGATCTGGGCACATTACACGGCGGCTTGCGCATGCCCGCCTGCAAGGATGAATCGACAGCTCGTGTCATTCAACACATTCCGATACCGACGCAGCTCGTCCTGCCGCTGGCGCAGCATGCGGGAGAGCCGGCTCATCCGGTGGTCAGTATCGGCGAAAGAGTTCTCAGAGGTCAGCTGATAGCCGATGCCGATGGCATGATCAGCGCACCGGTGCACGCGTCGTCGTCCGGAAAGATCGTTGCAATCGAGCAATGGCCGGTTTCGAGGCGCCTCGGAGAGAATGCGCCATGCATTGTCATTGAATGCGACGGCCTTGACAGCCCTGTGCAACTTTCGGAACCCATTGTGCCCTTTGAAAAAGTGGATCCGGAATCGCTGCTTCAAAAAATACTCCATGGCGGGATTGTCGGGCTTGGTGGTGCTGTGTTTCCGACTGCGCAGAAACTCATGGCAGCAACAGCGGAGTCACTGGAGCACCTCATCATAAACGGCGTCGAATGCGAGCCGTATATCAGTTGCGACGACGTGCTGATGCGTGAGCACGCGGCGGAAATAGTTATCGGGGCGCAGATACTGCTGCACGCACTCCAACTGGATCATTGTCTCATTGCGGTCGAAAGTGACAAGCCTGAGGCGATTCATGCTTTGGCGGACGCCTTGACTGAACTCCAGGACAGCCGGATCGTAATCAAGCAAATTCCAACCATCTATCCCTCGGGCGCTGAAGACCAGGTTGTACAACTCGTTACCAAGAAAGAAGTGCCCACAGGCGGCCTGCCAACCGATGTCGGCTGCCTGGTGCAGAACGTCGGAACCGCCGTCGCGGTGCATAACTGGATCAATGATGGCGAACCGTTGATCTCCAGGGTCACGACGGTGACGGGCGATGGCATTGCCGCACCGATGAACGTCATGGCGAGAATCGGCACAACCATTGCGGATGTCGTCAATTTTGTCGGTGGATACACGGATCGGGCAAAGCGGCTGATTATCGGCGGACCGATGACGGGTAAGGCGGTTTCGACGGATCGCGTGCCACTCGTCAAGGCAACGAACACCATTCTCGTCTTGTCCGAGACACCGGCGGTCGGCACCGAACAGCCTTGCATTCGCTGCGGCGAGTGTGCACAGGTATGCCCAATCCTCTTGCTACCGCAACAATTGTACTGGTACGCCTGCGCAGACGACGAGGCAAAGTTGCGCTCCTACGGACTGATCGATTGTATCGAGTGCGGATGTTGCGACCTTGTCTGCCCCAGCCATATTCCTTTGACTGCTGACTTTCGCATGGCCAAAGCCCGCATGCGTGAACTGGCGGACGAGACAGCCAGAGCCGAGCGCGCGCGCAAACGATTCGAATCGCGTACCGTGCGCCTGGAACGCGAGCAGTTACAGCGGGCGCAGGAACTGTTGGAGCAAAGAAAAAAGGTACAAAAAGCGGGGCCGCAAGCCATTCAGGAAATTCTCGAGCGGTCGAAGAGCAAAGACAACTCTGCATCAGAAAAGGACGAGTAGCACAGTGGAATTCCAGCGTCACGACGCGCCGTTCTTCACGCCGAGAACAGACGTTGCCTCGATCATGCGTCAGGTCCTTTACGCACTGATTCCGGCAGTGCTCGCTCATGTCTGGTTTTTTGGTCCGGGAATCCTGTTCAATCTCATCATCGCGGCGCTGTTTTGCCTGGCTGGCGAGGCCGCGATGATGAAAATCCGGCGTCGGCCGGTGCAAGCGGCGCTGGCGGACTACAGCGCCATGGTGACCGCCGCGATTATCGCCTTCGCTTTACCGTCTCTGACACCGTGGTGGGTCACAGCCACGGCGTCACTGTTCGGCATAGTCGTCGCCAAACACCTGTACGGCGGACTCGGATTCAACGTTTTCAATCCGGCCATGGCAGGCTATGTGGTGGTACTTATTGCTTTTCCCATGGACCTGAATCTCTGGACCGCCCCGCGCATGGGCGATATCGATTATCAGTATCCAACGCTGCTCGAAACCATTCGATACACACTGACGGGTGTCTTGCCTTCCGACCTGGGATTCGACGCCGTAAGCCGCGCGACACCGCTGGACCAGGTCAAGTCCGGTCTGAGCAACATGAGAACCTTTGACGAAATCCACAATAACCCGATGATGGGACATTTCGGCGGCCGCGGCTGGGAGTGGGTTTCGAATTTCGTCGCACTCGGTGGCATCTGGCTGTTGCTGAAGAAAATCATTCGCTGGCAGATTCCGTTGGGCGTACTGGCAGGTCTGTTGATTCCGTCCGGTTTTTTGTATTGGGTCGATGCCGGCGTGCATGCGAGCCCCGGTTTTTACTTGTTTAGCGGCGCCACCATGTTGTGCGCCTTCTTCGTTGCAACCGATCCCGTCTCTGCCGCGACGAGTCCGAAGGGACGGCTGATTTACGGCTTCGGCATCGGCTTCATGATTTACGCAGTCCGCCGGTGGGGCAGCTATGCTGACGGGGTCGCGTTCGCTGTGTTGCTCATGAATTTGGCAACGCCGGCGATCGATTACCTGACCAGGCCGCGAATTGTCGGTCACAGGAAGTTAGAGAAGTGGCGTCAGGAATGACCAGCGGGGCAGATGACAACAGCACGCAAGCGCCGATCTGGAGCAGCGGAGTCATCCTTGCCGTGATCGCCGCGGTTTGTACCACGCTGGTCGCTCTGACCTACAGTCTCACCGAAGCCCGCATTGCCGCGAATGATCGGGCCTGGCTGGAACAAAGCCTGCAGCCGGCGCTCACCGGAGTCGTCTACGACAACAATTTGCTGGGATCCACGCTGGTGATTCCTCTGCCGCATGAACTGCCCGGCAACGAGCCGATACTGGTCTATCGGGCGCTCCTTGGGAACACGCCTGTTGCCGCGTTGTTTGTTGTCTCGGCCCTCGATGGTTTCTCGGGGCCGATCAAGCTACTGATCGGAATCGATGACACCGGTGCTATTACGGCGGTACGAGTACTGAAGCACCGGGAAACACCGGGTCTTGGAGACTTTATCGATTCATCAAAATCTGACTGGATAGACCAGTTCGAACAAAAATCCCTGTCCGCACCCGATCGCGCCCTTTGGGCGCTGCGACGCGATGGCGGCAAGCTTGATCAGGTTACGGGGGCATCGATTACGTCGCGAGCCGTCGTCAAAGCCGTCAAAGAGACATTGTTATACTTCGAGGCCAATCGCGAGACCGTATTTGCCATGCATAACAGCGACACCACGGACGCAGCAGAATGAGCGCGACCCGCAAGCCAATGGCGGCACTACGCAAAGCCCTCTGGGATGAGAACCCGGGCCTGGTCGCTTTACTCGGACTTTGCCCGCTGCTGGCTGTGACTTCGACCTTTGTGAACGGCCTCGGCCTCGGCATAGCGACCATATTGGTATTGACCTGTTCAAACATGCTCGTGTCGGCCAGCCGGAAATGGCTTCGCCCGGAAATCCGCATACCGATCTACGTTTTGATCATCGCGTCGCTCGTTACTTGTGTCGAACTTCTGTTCAGCGCCTACTTTCCGGCGCTTGACCGTTCACTCGGCATTTTTATCCCACTGATCGTGACGAACTGCGCAATCATTGCCCGCGCCGAGATCTTTGCATCAAAAAACCCGGTTACACCTTCCATTATCGACGGCATTGGCATGGGCGCCGGGTTCGCCTTGTTGCTTTGTACGATCGGCGCCTTCAGGGAACTCGTTGGCCAGGGCACCATTTTGTCACGACTCGATATGTTCATCGGTGGCGACCCGATCGCCGGGTTTTTGGTCTTCGACAGCGGCTTCCTGCTGGCCATATTGCCGCCCGGTGCATTCTTCAGCCTCGCCCTCGCAGTCGCAGCCAAAAACACCATCGACAGACGCCGCAAGCGCGCCGCCGGCTTCCGCCTGTCCATCTGACGTCGATATCAGCATCCCGTGAACAGGGAAAAGCGGATAGAAATATACAGCCGGCTGCGGGAGAACGACCCCGATCCCGACACGGAGCTGAAATATGCAAGCCCGTTCGAGTTACTCGTGGCCGTCATTCTGTCGGCGCAGGCGACAGACGTTGGCGTCAACAAAGCAACAAAAATTCTTTTCCCGGTAGCCAACACGCCGCAGGCAATATTCGACCTCGGCGTGGCCGGACTGCGACATTATATAAAGAGTATTGGCCTGTACAACAGCAAGGCCAAAAATATTATCGAGTCCTGCCGAATTATCCTTGAGAAACACGACGGCGAAGTCCCCGCAACGCGTGCGGGACTGGAAGCCTTGCCCGGCGTCGGACGAAAGACAGCCAGTGTTGTTCTTAACACGGCATTCGGCGAACCGACCATAGCGGTCGACACACATATTTTTCGCGTAGCGAACCGCACCGGACTCGCACATGGGAAAACGCCGCTTGAAGTTGAAAAACGCCTGACGAAACTAACGCCGGAGGAATTTCGTCAAAATGCACACCACTGGCTGATTCTTCACGGCCGGTACATCTGCAAAGCACGAAAACCGAATTGTAACGAGTGCCTGATCGCCGACCTTTGCGAGTACCGGAAGAAAGAGCTGCCGGACAGGAAGGTCGCGAAATGATATTCGGGCAGGACAGGCAGGAATTACGGCAGATGTACGCCGATGCCTGGCGCAAAGCGCAAGCTGCTGAAGTACTGTCTCCGCTGGAAGCCCAGATCGCCCAGGTCATCGAGGATCACCCGGAATACCAGGCCGCCCTGAGCGACGAGGCCCGCGAGGCATCGTTCACGCCAGAGGCCGGCAAAACCAACCCGTTCTTGCATATGGGCCTGCACCTGGCCGTCCGGGACCAGGTCGCGACGGACAGGCCTCCTGGAATTTCGAATATTTTTCAACAACTTGTTAAAAAATACTCGAAAGCCCACGAAGCAGAACACCGGATGCTGGATTGCCTGGCGGAAACCCTGTGGGAAGCGCAAAATCGAAACGGACCGCCGGATGAACAAAAATACCTCGAGCGGCTGCGAAAAATCACCTGAAAGCACCGATATGCGATTTGTAATAACTGCAGGGGACTGCAGGTCTTAATCAACGACTCGACCTAGGAGTTCGTCCTGACGGGCGATCAAATGACAAAAGCAGAGCGACAATACCCCGTTGCAGGCGCCGGGCTGGGCTTGAGGCGTGGCCTCATTGACAAGTTGCTGGCGGATCCGCCTGACGACATCGACTTCATGGAAGTGGCGCCAGAGAACTGGATCAACGTAGGCGGCAAGCTGGGCGAGAAATTCCGCTTCTTCACGGAACGCTATCCTGTTCTCATTCATGGCCTGTCCTTGAGCATTGGCTCCCCCGCTCCCCTCAATGAATCGCTGCTCCGTGACATCAAGGCGTTCATGGGCGCACACGATATCCCCTTTTATTCGGAACACCTGAGCTATTGCAGCGACGATGGTCAGTTATACGACCTGATGCCGATACCGTTTACAGACGATGCCGTTCGCTATGTTGCCGACAGAATACGCCGCGCCCAGGACATTCTCGAGACACGCATGGCCATCGAAAACGTATCGTACTACGCCCCGAGTGATACATCTCTGAGTGAAATTGACTTTATCACGGCCGTACTGGAAGAGGCTGACTGCGACCTGCTGCTGGACATCAACAATATTGTCGTCAACAGCATCAACCACAAGTACGACGCAAAAGAGTTCATGCTGGCGATGCCGAAGGAAAGGCTCAGCTACTTTCACCTGGCCGGTCATTACGTGGAAGCCGAAGACCTGCGCATAGATACGCACGGCCAGGCAGTTTGCGACGCGGCCTGGCAATTGCTGGCCGACGCGTATGAACATTTCGGCCCGGTACCGACCCTGCTCGAGAGGGATTTCAACTTTCCACCCATTGAAGATTTGCTGACCGAAGTGCGGCGAATCAAGGCAATGCAGGAAGAGACCGCGGCTGCCCCGCTTGCGGAGTCGGCCGGTGGCTGATCTGCCCGAATTTCAGCGCAAGCAATACGAGTTCGCGGCTCATATTCGCGACCCCGAGAAAAACGCTGCGCCCCCCGGCATCGAAGACCGGCGCATGGCGATCTATCGGGATCTGTTCTTCAACAATCTTCAGAATCTTCTTGGCAGCACTTTCCCGGTGCTGAAGAAACTCAGCGGGAAGGAGCGTTGGCACGGCCTCATTCGGGAGTTCATGGCCCATCATCAGGCACAGACCCCTTACTTCCTGGAAATCCCCAAGGAGTTTCTGGCGTTTCTGGAGCACGAACACGCGCCGCAAGCGGATGATTTTCCGTTTCTCCTGGAGCTTGCGCATTACGAGTGGGTCGAACTGGCGTTATCGGTGTCTGCGGACAGCAACGACATGACAGGGATTGATCCGGAGGGCGACCTGCTCGATGGCGTCCCCGTAATCTCCGTCCTCGCCTGGCCGTTGGCGTACCAGTTTCCTGTACACAGAATATCGAAAGACTTTCAGCCACAGGAGCCCGGTGAGCAGCCGACCTTCCTCGCCATTTACAGGAATCCTGATGATGAGATCAGCTTCATGGAGCTGAACGCAGTTACGGCCGGCTTACTGGACAAGATTTCGAACAACAGTGAGCAGAAAACAGGACGTGAACTTGTAATCGGCCTGGCCGAAGAGATTAATTTTGAAGGCGATGCGCTCGTAGAACACGGTGCGAAAGCACTTGCTGAATTGCGAGCCGCAGACATTTTGCTTGGCACGCGGAGAAAAACATGATGAAAATCCTGGCCCGGCTGCAAGGCTGGCTTGATCTGACACGCAAGGTGGATTTCCTCGGGCCACTCGCGTTACGCCTTTATCTGGTCCCGGTATTCTGGGTGGCCGGCACCAACAAACTCGGCGGCATGGACAATGTGATCGCCTGGTTCGGCAATGCGGATTGGGGCCTTGGGCTGCCGTTTCCTGCCTTGATGGCCTGGCTGGCTGTGAGTACTGAGATTGTCGGTGCAGTGGCCTTGTTATTGGGTCTAGCCACACGCTGGTTTTGCATACCGCTGATGATACAAATGATCGTCGCTGCAACCAGTGTGCACTGGCACAATGGCTGGCAAGCCGTCGCTGATCCGATGAGCCCGTTCGCAGGCGCCAATATCGAGGGTGCCATGCAGCGCCTGGACAAAGCGAAAGACCTGCTGCGCGAACACGGCAATTACGACTGGCTGACCGAGACCGGCAATTTCATCGTCTCCAACAATGGTATCGAATGGGCTGTTACTTATTTCATCATGCTGCTTGCTCTGTTCTTCACCGGTGCAGGCAAGCTCAGTCTCGACCACGCAGTATCCAAATATCTGCTAAAACAAGCGTAATGTAATTCCGGAGACAGGGCCGGCTTCGCCGGCCCTGTCTCAATCTTTGGGGGCAAATCATGAAAGAGTCATTCGTTAGTGCGCTAAACTTCGTACAAGCCTTGTCGGCGATACTCGTTTTCATCATCGGCATCGGCATCATCGCGGTTGCGGTGATGTACGTCATCGACAGAACACAGACCAGTCACGCCGTACGGCGAAATTTTCCGGTCGTCGGGCGCTTTCGCTATGCGTTCGAAAATATGGGCGAATATTTCCGGCAATACTTCTTCGCCCAGGACCGTGAAGAGATGCCGTTTAATCGCGCACAACGATCCTGGGTCTATCGCGCCGCCAAGGGCATCGACAACACAGTTGCCTTCGGCAGTACGCGAGACCTGCGGCCTGTCGGCACCGTAATTTTCGTCAATTGTCCGTACCCGGTGCTCGAAACAGACATCGCACCGACGTCACCCTACGAAATCGGACCGTATGCGAGGCAGCCGTACGTCGCGAAGTCGATTTTCAACGTGTCAGCAATGAGCTTCGGCGCCATATCGAAACCCGCGGTGCTCGCACTCTCCAATGGGTCCCGGATGGCCGGCAACTGGTTGAACACCGGTGAAGGTGGCCTGTCGCCTTATCACCTCGAAGGTGGCGCAGATATCGTTTTTCAAATGGGCACTGCCAAGTACGGCGTCCGTGACGACGAGGGAAATCTAAGCGACGAAAAACTGAAGGAAGTCGCGTCACACGACCAGATGAAGATGATCGAGATCAAGCTCAGCCAGGGCGCCAAACCGGGTAAGGGCGGCATTCTGCCCGGCGCCAAGGTCACCGCAGAAATCGCCAAGATCCGCGGTATCCCGGAAGGTGAAGATTCGATCAGCCCGAATCGCCATCCCGACATTGATTCCGCCGAGGACCTCCTCGACATGATCAATCACATTCGGGACATCACCGGTAAACCGGTCGGCTTCAAGACAGTGATCGGCGCATACGGCTGGCTCGACGAGTTATTCGAGCTCGTTCACAAGCGTGGCATTGAGAGCGCACCCGATTTTATTACTGTGGACAGTGGCGACGGTGGCACCGGCGCTGCACCGATGAGCCTGATGGACAGCGTCGGACTGCCGATCAGGGAAAGCCTGCCGCTCGTCGTCGATATGATCAATCGGCATGGCCTCGACGAGCGCATTCATGTCATCGCAAGTGGCAAGTTGATTACTCCGATGGAGGCTGCCTGGGCGCTGTGCGTCGGCGCAGATTTCATCAACTCGGCGCGCGGCTTCATGTTTGCGCTCGGCTGCATCCAAGCTCTGCAATGCAACAAGAACACCTGCCCGACTGGCGTTACAACTCACGATAAACGCCTGCAGCGCGGGCTCGTGCCGGAAGACAAGGCCGAGCGCGTGCGCCGATACTCCGAAAACATGCGCAAGGAAATCGGCATCATCGCGCATTCCTGCGGCGTGACGGAACCTCGTAAACTGAGGCGCTTCCACTGCCGCATTGTGCAGCACGACGGCCGCTCAGTACCGCTGAATGAGATATACCCGGATGTCGAACCAAGGAAGGTCGCCTAGCAAGCCGCCGAAAAACGGGGTTTTTCACCAGCCTGCCAGGAGAAGCATTACCGCGTGTGAAAGCGGCCCGCATGAAAAACCAGGGGTCGTTTCTAGAACGATTCCTCTGGCAACGCCATCATGGTTTCGCTTCCCGCAATAGCGGCCTGACGGTATCCGGACGATCGTGAGAGTATATGTTCAGCATAGAAGCGGGCCGTGATCAATTTGGCCTCGAAGAAAGCCGGATCCGGATCTCCATCGGCCAGCCTGCGAGTGGCTGCAAGTGCGGCACGCGCCATCTGCCAGCCGCCGATTACCGTACCGGCCAACATCAGAAGGTTGACCGACGCAGCACCCGGCACATTCTGGTCGTCCGGCGCATTTGCGATTAACCAGTCTGTCGTCGCGGCGAGATCCTCGATGCCGCCGGACAGCGCAGCTCGAATCGTCGCAAGCTCATCAGCGCTTGCGAGGTCTTTGTCCAGGGAACGCATCTCCTCGAGCAACTCTTTCATGGCCTTGCCGTCGTCAAGCAGAATCTTCCGACCGACCAGATCGTTCGCCTGAATACCCGTCGTTCCCTCGTATATCGTCAGTATTCGCGCATCGCGCATATGCTGCGCGGCGCCGGTCTCCTCGACGAAACCCATGCCCCCGTGAACCTGTACGCCCAACGACGTCAGCTCCTGGGCGACTTCGCTCATCCATCCTTTTACGACCGGGGTGATTAATGCAGCTCTGGCACTTGCCACAGCACGGTCCTTTTCGTCGGCACCATGATGAACGGTATCGACCATTGCGGCCGTCGTGTACGCGGTTGCACGCATGGCTTCGATGAGTGACTTCATTACCAGTAGCATGCGGCGTACGTCCGGGTGATGGATGATCGTGACGCGACCTTTCTCGCCAGGTGCCTCGCCCTGGATTCTTTCTCGTGCGTAGGTCTTGGCCAGTTGATACGCTCGTTCACAAATCGCCAGCCCCTGGATACCTACATTGAGCCGGGCATGGTTCATCATCGTGAACATGCCGGCGAGGCCCCTGCTTTCCTCGCCGACGAGATATCCGATTGCACCGTCTCCATCGCCATAAGTTATGACACAGGTCGGGCTGGCGTGAATGCCGAGTTTGTGCTCGACCGACGTGCAGTAAGCGTCGTTGCGATCGCCAATGCTGCCGTCGTCGTTTACAAGATACTTCGGCACGAGGAACAGCGATAGCCCTCTCACACCATCCGGCGCGTCCGCTAATCGTGCAAGCACCAGGTGTATGACGTTTTCCGAAAACTCCTGATCGCCCCAGGTAATAAAAATCTTGGTGCCGGAAATTCTGTAGTGGTTCCCGTCGGGGACCGCTTTAACCTTAACCGCTGCCAGATCAGAGCCGGCCTGCGGCTCGGAAAGATCCATCGTGCCAGTCCACGCACCGCTGACCATGCCGGGCAAGTATGTTCGCTTGAGTTCGTCGCTCGCGTGCGCATCGATAGCTGCAATGGCACCGCTGGTCAACAACGGGCAGAGGGAAAACGCCAGATTCGATGATTGCCACATCTCCATCGTCGCGGCAGCAACGGTTTCGGGCAGGCCCATGCCGCCGAATTCCGGCGAAGACGGGAGTGACTGCCAGCCACCCGCGACGAATTGCCCATAGGCATCGGCGAAACTGTCGGGGACGATCACAGTTTTGTTTTCGACCCGGCAACCTTCCTGGTCACCGGGCATATTCAAGGGGCCCAAGACTTCTCGTGAAAACCGGGCCGCCTCCTCGAGTACCTGATCGACGACATCGTCGCTGATGTCCGCAAAACCCGGCATCTGCAGAATTCGATCGAGACCCGCCAGGTCGCGAAGCACGAATTGCATATCTTTCAGCGGGGCGTTGTACTCACTCATGAAGAATCTTGACTCTGACTTTTAGGCGCATCGGCAAGCTGTCACTCTCCAGACTGTTATTCAATACTTGATTCGAGGTAGCAAGCTGCTAGCGCTTTCGGGGAATATACAAGTCAGTCAGCGTACCCTCGTAAGCCTCTGCAGCAAAGGCGACCGTTTCCGACAGGGTCGGGTGCTGATGAATGGTACGGCTGATGTCGGTCGCATCAGCACCCATCTCGATGGCAAGCCCCACCTCGGCGATCAGGTCGCCGGCGTTTGGACCGACAATGCCGCCGCCCAACACGCGCCCGGTGCCTTTTTCGAACAATAATTTTGTAAATCCCTCATCGCGGCCCAGTGACAGCGCCCGGCCACTCGCGGCCCAGGGGAACCGGGCTTTTTCGTATTCGATGCCATCGCGTTTCGCGTCCGTCTCTGTCAGCCCGACCCAGGCGATCTCGGGATCGGTAAAAGCCACCGACGGTATCGCCCGTGCATCGAAAGAACTTTTTTCACCGGCAGCGACCTCTGCAGCTACTTTGGCTTCGTGTGCTGCTTTGTGGGCGAGCATCGGGCCGCCGGCCAGATCGCCGATCGCGAATATGTGTGGCACATTGGTCCGCATTTGCTTGTTAACGGCAACAATGCCGCGTCGATCAACTTCGACGCCGGCTTTCTGTGCATCAAGCTTGTTGCCGTTGGCGCTTCTGCCGATCGAGATCAGCACACGATCGTAAAGTTCTGTACCGGACTCTTTCTTGCCGTCGTATCTGACTTCGATGCCCGGCACGGTCGTCCGCATACTGGTCGCTTTCGTCTGCAGCAAGATTTTTTCGTAGCGCTTATCAATAATTTTTCGGAACGGTCTCACCAGATCCGGGTCGGTGCCCGGCATCAATGCATCAGTCATTTCGATAACGGAAACGCTGGTGCCGAGCGCACTGTAGACACAGGCCAACTCAAGCCCGATGATGCCGCCGCCAACCACAAGCATGCGTTTCGGCAAAGGATCAAGCTCGAGCGCTGCCGTAGAATCCATGATTCTGGGATCCTCCGGAGTGCCCGGAAGAGGGATGCTTTCCGAACCTGCCGCGATGATGCATTGCCGGAAATCGATCGTTTCGCCGTTATCAAGAATCAGCCGGTTTGCCGATTCGAACTTCGCTGTGGCGTGAACGACTTTAACTTTTCTTTGCTTGGCGAGCTGTATCAGACCGCCGGTCAGGCGACCGACGACTTTGTTCTTCCATGCACGCAGGGCACTGGCGTCAATCCGCGGTCTGCCGAATTGAACGCCGTGTTCCGCCATCGCTTCGGCTTCGTCGATGAATTTCGCCACATGCAGCAGTGCTTTGGACGGGATACAGCCGACATTGAGGCAAACACCGCCGAGGACCGGCCAGCGTTCCACCAGCGTCACTTCCAGCCCCAGATCGGCGGCTCTGAAAGCGGCGGTGTAGCCGCCGACACCAGCGCCAATCACAACCAGTTCTGTGCTGTTTGTGGCTGCCGACGCCGGCCTGGGCGCCGCACCGGGCGCTGCTGATGCAGCGGCCGCCAACGCACGCTGTTTGGCCGGACTGATCACCATGGTTGCTTCGAAGCCATCTTCCGACCTGTCGGCCGCTTCGAGTGTCAGCACCAGGTCACCGGCGGACACTTTATCGCCCACAGCAACCTGTATCGAGATCACCTTGCCGGCATGCGCCGCCGGCACATCCATCGACGCTTTGTCGGTCTCCAGCGTGATGACCGACTCTTCGACGTCGATTTGATCACCGGTCTTGACGAGGACTTCGATAACATCGACGTCCGAAAAGTCACCCAGGTCGGGGACAAGCAACTTTAAAGTGCCGGGCACTAGGGCGTTGCCTCTAGCAGCACGTCGACGTCGGACAGGGCCTTGCTCAGGAAGGTCGTGAAGCGCACAGCATAGGCGCCGTCAATGACGCGGTGATCGTAAGACAGTGAAAACGGCAGCATCAGCCTTGGCTCGAACCTGGAGCCATTCCAAACCGGCTGCATCGACGATCTCGACACACCCAGAATCGCGACCTCGGGCGCATTGATAATCGGCGTGAACGCGCTGCCGCCGATGCCGCCCAGGCTAGAGACCGTGAAGCTCGCGCCCTGAAGCTGCGCTGCTTTTAGTTTGCCTTCGCGTGCCAGCGCCGACAGCTTGCCAAGCTCTTTCGCCAGTTCATAGACATCCATCTTATCTGCATCATGAATGACCGGTACCATCAAGCCGTTCTCGGTGTCGGCGGCAAATCCAAGATGGTAGTAGTTCTTATGAATAAGAGACGTTCCATCCTCCGACAACGACGAATTGACCTTCGGAAATTCCCGCAGCGCGGCAACGCATGCCTTGAGAATAAATGCCAGCGGCGTCAGGCTGATGCCGCGTTCCCTGGCAGGCCCTTTTAATGCCTGACGCTTCGCCTCCAGGTCTGTGATATCCGCAAGGTCATGCTGCGTCACATGCGGGATATTTATCCAGCTCGCCTGCAAGCGCGGGCCGGCGATTTTTTGAATACGTGTCAGCGCTTTGGACTCGATTTCGCCAAACTTCGCAAAATCCACGACCGGCACCTTCGGCAATGCGCCGCCGACCTGTGCCCCTCCCGCAAGAATGGCTTTGACAAAGGCCTTGATATCGTCGTGGAGGACGCGGTTCTTGAGGCCCGACCCCTTGACCTGAATCAGGTTCACACCGAGCTCGCGTGCGAGCTTGCGCACCGACGGACTCGCATGGGCCTTCGAGAATCCGGCCTCGTCAATCGGCGGCAGGGTTGCCGCAGATTGCGACGGGCCTGCCGGCGCTGCTGAAGCCTCTGCCGGTTTCGGCGGGGGCGGAGGTTTCGCGGCGGGTGGCGCAACTTTATCCGCGGTCTTCCCGACGGCTTCGACGGCACTGACAATTGCGTCGATAACCGCGATAGGCGAGCCCTGGGAAACGGTATCGCCGACTTTGAGCAAGACCGCCTCTATCTTTCCTGCAACGACGGCAGGCACGTCCATCGCCGCTTTGTCTGTCTCCAGCGTTATCAGCGGGTCGTCGACGGCGACATCGTCGCCTGCCGCGATATGCACTTCGATGACGTCAACGTCGCTGAAATCGCCGAGGTCGGGCACAGACAATGTCTTTTTGCCGGCGGGTGCCGCCGCATCAGTGGCCGGTGAAGCGATAACAGTTGTGTCTCCCTGCATCAGGTTCGCCTCGATCGCCGGCGTTACCACGACAGTGTCACCGACCTCTACGGCCAGGCGACCGATGATGTCGCCGGTCGATACTTTATCGCCAACCGCGACCGTTAGTTCTTCGATGACGCCGTGATCGGTTGCCGGCACGTCCATCGATGCCTTGTCCGTCTCCAGCGTGATGAGACCGTCTTCGCGCGCGATCCGATCGCCGGCTTTGACCAGCACCTCGATCACTTCGACGTCGGCAAAATCTCCCAGATCAGGGACCTTTATGTCGATGCTGTCTGCCACCAATGCGCTCCGTCTGCTCGTCCGCCCGCTCAGAGCGTGACCGGGTTCGGTTTATCCGGATCGATTTTGTATTTCTCGATCGCGTGGGCGACTGTCTTCTGATCGAGCACGCTGTCATCGGCGAGTGCTTTAAGCGTCGTGACAGTGATATATCGCTTGTCGACTTCAAAGAACTGCCTTAGCGCCTTGCGGCCATCGCTGCGGCCGAACCCGTCGGTCCCGAGCGTCACATACCGGCCCGGCACCCAATGCTGAATCTGCTCGGGCACGATCTTCATATAGTCCGTCGCGGCGACGAACGGTCCGTTCCGGTTCGCGAGGCACTTCTCCAGGTAACTCTTGCGCGGCGTGTCTTCGGGGTGTAGCTGGTTCCAGCGTTCCGTGTCCAGCGCACTGCGGCGCAGCTCGTTAAAGCTCGTTACCGACCACACGTCGGACGGGATGCCGAAATCCTTGTAAAGCAACTCGGCAGCCCCGAGCACTTCCCTGAGAATCGTGCCGGAGCCCAACAACTGGGGACGTATCTGACCCTGGCTGCCGACCTGCAACAGGTACATGCCCTTGAGAATGCCGTCCTCGACGCCGGCAGGCATCGGCGGGTGCACATAGTTCTCGTTCATGCAGGTGATGTAATAGAAAACGTTCTCCTGCTCGCCGATCATGCGTCGCAGTCCGTCCTGGATAATGATTGCCAACTCATAGGCATAGGTCGGATCATAGGAAACGCAGTTCGGCACCGTTGATGCGTTGACGAGACTGTGCCCGTCCTGATGCTGCAGGCCTTCACCTGCCAGCGTCGTCCGGCCGGCCGTGCCGCCGATGAGAAATCCCCGCGACTGTAAATCTCCGCCCGCCCAAATGAAGTCACCGATGCGCTGAAAGCCGAACATCGAGTAATAAATATAGAACGGCACGGTTTGAATATCGTGATTGCTGTAGGACGTACCGGACGCCAGCCAGGAACAGAAAGCGCCGGCCTCGTTGATGCCTTCCTCGAGAATCTGCCCCTTCTTGTCCTCTCGGTAATACATGAGCTGATCGGCATCCTGCGGCGTGTAGCGTTGCCCCGCGGAAGAATAAATGCCGACCTGACGGAACAGGCCTTCCATACCAAATGTTCTGGCTTCATCCGGCACGATCGGAACGATGTACCGGCCAATCTGTTTGTCGCGCATAAGCGCGGTAAGCATTCGAACGAACGCCATCGTCGTCGATACCTCACGTTCGCCGGTTCCCTCGAGTTGCGTTTTGAAAATCTCGATGGGCGGCACCGGCAACGACTTCGTTTTTGTGCGTCGCTTCGGCAGGTAACCGCCGAGCGCCTTTCTTCGTTCGTGCAGGTACTCGATCTCCGAACTGTCAGGCTTTGGTTTGTAGTAGGGAACGTCTTCGATCTCTTTGTCCGATACCGGAATGTTGAATCGGTCCCGAAACTCCTTCAGGGCATCGATGTCCAGTTTCTTCTGCTGGTGCGCAATATTCTGACCTTCGCCGGCTGCGCCCAGGCCGAATCCCTTGACGGTCTTCGCAAGGATGAGCGTTGGCTGACCCTTGTGGCGCACCGCACTGTGATAGGCGGCGTGAACCTTGCGCGAATCGTGGCCACCTCGATTGAGCCGCCAGATTTCTTCGTCGGACATATTGGCGACCATTTCCGCGGTTTCCGGATATTTACCGAAGAAATGTTCGCGGACGTAAGCGCCGCCCTTCGATTTGAAATTCTGATACTCACCGTCGACGCACTCTTCCATCACGCGCTGCAACAAGCCGGTGTGGTCTCTGGCAAGCAGCGGGTCCCAGCGCGAACCCCAGATCACTTTAATGACATTCCAGCCGGCTCCGCCGAATGCGGCCTCGAGTTCCTGGATGATTTTTCCGTTGCCGCGAACAGGGCCGTCGAGGCGCTGCAGATTACAGTTCACGACGAAAATCAGGTTGTCGAGACCTTCCCGCACCGGCATCGTGATGGCGCCCATGGACTCCGGCTCGTCCATCTCGCCGTCTCCGAGAAAACACCAGATCTTGCGATCGCCCGGTGCCATCAAGTCGCGATGCTCGAGATACCGCATGAAGCGCGCCTGGTAAATCGCCATCATCGCACCGAGTCCCATCGACACGGTCGGAAACTGCCAGAAGTCCGGCATCAGCCAGGGGTGCGGATAGGAAGAAAGCCCGCCGCCACCGACTTCCTGTCGAAACCGGTTCAGCTGGTCCTCATTCAGCCGCCCTTCGAGAAAGGCTCGCGAGTAAATACCGGGCGATGAATGTCCCTGGAAGAAAATCAGGTCACCGCCGTGCTGTTCGGTGGCGGCCCGCCAGAAATGATTGAAACCGACTTCATACAAAGTTGCCGATGAGGCATAACTCGAGATGTGGCCGCCATACTCGGTACTCACCCTGTTTGCATGAACGACCATCGCCATTGCGTTCCAGCGAATATAGGCCTCGATGCGTCGTTCGATGGAACGATCACCCGGATATTCGGGCTGCCTGCCGGTGGCAATCGTGTTCACGTAGGCGGTGTTGGGGCTGTAAGGCAGATACGCGCCGGAACGGCGCGCAAAGTCGATCATTTGATTCAGGAGAAAATGGGCGCGCTCGGGGCCATGCTGACTGAGGACTGAATCGATCGACTCCAGCCACTCACGTGTTTCGGCGGGATCGATGTCGTCAAATCGGCTGAAATCGCTCATAAAGTGCCCATATTATTTCATGCGATGATCTCACACAGCTCCACTGCGTGAATTCAACAAGGTGTCCTGCTAGGATCACCGCTCAATCGCGCCGGCTCGGCTCGTACCGTCCCCCAGGGCGGGCGATATCTTCGGGTCTTGCGCGCGGTCGGTCAAGCGCAAACCTTAGGTTATCACTGATATGCAGAGTCTGCTTCCCGAAAACAACAAGATTAATAAAAGCATCAGAATTACTCATTCGACTGCTGCACCGGGCAGCAAGGTCCTGGCCGGTATCGATCAGCTACTCCTGATCCTGCCGAAAAAAGTGCCGTCCCAACTTTGGCGCAAGGTCCAGCAAGGCAACAAGATCAGGAATCTAATGCGGCGCCGATCGAAAGGCAATGTGCCGGCTGCCGAGACGCGATTGAATAACAAACGCCAGACGCGTGTGCTGGTCGGAACGGTTTCACCCGATGCTGATGCGTTCGAAGAACTTACGCTCGGCAGAAAACTGATCAGCGCGGCCACGGTCGAGAAGGCAGGCTGCGTTGGTATCTGGGTCCTGGGATTTGATTCGAAGAATCAACAACGGATCGCAAAACACATTGCCGCCGCCGCGCTTGCCGCAGGTTTTTCGATGCCCGAATTCAAATCAACAGGGACCCCTGCGAGCATCAAGAGCATCAAGGTCATCGGCCTTGACGAAACAGCTAACTTCGACCGGGAAAATGCCGAGGCTGAGGGGAACAACCTGGCCCGGTGGCTGACGGCACTGCCGCCGAACAAACTCGATGCGGCAGCCTACACAAAACTCCTCCAGGAACTGTCGTCACAGCATGGCTGGCAATTCAAGAAATTCGGCGTCGGTGAACTTGAAAAACTGGGAGCCGGCGCATTTCTGGCCGTTGCGCAGGGAAACGAAAACGACAGCGCGGCAATCGTCCGCCTTCGTTATCGCCCTGGTGCGAAATCGGCAGCACCTGTACTCAGCCTGGTCGGGAAAGGAATCATTTTCGATACCGGTGGCACCAATCTAAAACCGTTTGCCTCGATGCTGGATATGCATACGGACATGCAGGGGAGCGCAGTGGCAGTCGGAACGTTGCTCGCGATTTCCAGACTCGAACTGCCTTACGCTGTCGATTGCTGGCTCGCCATCACCGAAAATCGCACCGGACCAGAAGCCTATAAGTCACAGGACGTCGTCGAAGCCGCTAATGGCAAGACGATTCAGACTATTCATACAGACGCAGAAGGACGCATGGCGCTCGCCGACACCCTGGTATTCGCCAGCAGAGAAAAACCGGGACTGATCATCGACTACGCGACCCTGACCGGAGCATGCATGAATGCTGTGACGACACGTTTCAGTGGCGTATTCACGAATCGACCGGACTGGCATCCGGTATTGAAAAAAACCGGCCGCGAGAGCGGCGAACGTGTCTGGCCGTTTCCGGTCGCCAGGGAATTTCTGTCCGAGATAAAAAGCGATATCGCAGATTTGAAACAGTGCGCACCGAACGGCGGCGGTGACCATATTCTAGCCGCTGTATTTCTCAATGAGTTCGTAGAAAACGATGTTCCCTGGGTACACATTGACTTGAGTGCCGGGGCCCATAAAGGTGGCCTTGCGCACATTCCGACAGAGATCACGGGATTCGGCGTACGTTATACATTGAATCTGATTCTCGACCAGCGCGCGCTCGACAAACCAGACTGGATGTAAACACAATCGTGAGCAGACCATTCTCGATCGCCGAACGTTTTCGCGGCTTCCTGCCCGTCGTCGTCGATGTCGAGACGGGTGGTTTCAACGCGAAAACAGATGCCTTGCTTGAGATTGCGGCAGTATTCATCGATCCAAACGAAGACGGAACATTTATCCGCGGAGCAACGATTCGCTATCACGTCAAACCCTTCGAAGGCGCCAATCTCGAACCGGCATCTCTGGCTGTCAATGGAATCGATCCGTACCACCCGCTACGACCGGCAATAGATGAACGCGACGCGTTACAACGTATCTTTCGCGAGGTAAGGCGTGCGGTACGCGACAGCGGCTGTTCGCGCGCGATCCTGGTCGGACACAACGCTGCCTTCGATCTGGGATTTCTTAACGAAGCTGCCGAACGAACAGGCATCAAGCGCAATCCGTTTCACCCATTCAGTTGCTTCGATACAGCCACCCTATGCGGTGTAGCCTATGGCCAAACCGTTCTTGCGCGCGCAGTGCAGGCAGCAGGACTGAGCTGGGACGAGAGTTCGGCGCATTCCGCGGCCTACGACGCGGAAATCACTGCAGATCTGTTTTGCAAAATCCTGAACCGCTTCAAGCCCATATTTGACGCCGCTCAGCCACAGGAGTGGTCAGATGAGCCTGACGAAATCGGCGCTGACCACCAGTAATGCTTGGGAATTCTCATTGCGGATCTCGCCAGGCATCGCAAGCCCTGATCTGGATTATGTATAATGGCGGAGCATCAGGAGTTCGTTCCTCGAACTGAGTGCTTCTGACCTTTTGCGCAGACAGTGACGGCTTCTGTTGACAGTTCGATTCGCACTGTGAAACGCTTGCGTCACCTTGGAAAAGGGCACAACTTCCGAAAGGGAGCGTCGCAAAGCTACCGGTCTACGGGTCTAACTAAGACAGCGGGGTTACCAGCATGGATTTCCTCTTAAACATCACTCCCTGGCCTGTTCTGTCAGCACTTCTCTGGATTGTGCTGGCGGTCACTGCCTTGTATTTCGCTCGAAGCTCTGCTCACAAGGCGATTCGGGCAGCCACAGATACTCTGTACCAGAGTCTGCGTTTCGCATCCAAAGCGGTCTTGCGTTCTGCGACCAGACTTAGCAAGCGTAACCGCGAAGTGTTGCTCGCCGCCGGCCGTGAGGCAAAAGAACGAATCGTTGAGCGTGAGTTTGATCGCATCAGCGAAAGCGTGCGAAAAGATCTCGCAAGCTTTTCCTCATTACATCGTGCGCTGAGCGAATCCATCAATCGCATCGAGGAAGATCACCAACAGGCAGTGGATGTTCCGCCTGATCCTCCGGGCTGGGTAAAGGCAGTTGAGGCGGTAGCCAAACTGGATTCCCGTGACGGACGGGTGCGTGTTGGCAATATACTTAGCGATATTCACAAGTCGCTCATCAAAGCGCACCAGGACGCCGTGACCATGTATCGTGAGGCCAGCGCCAAGCGCCACACCTTACTGCATAAAATGCGACCTGAGTGGCGGAAGATCCAGCAGACGCTCGGACAAGTCGGCAAAAACGTCGACACCCTGCTTAGTCGTTCGGTAACGATAGACCGGCACATGCAGGAATACGAAGACATTGTCACCGGGCAAGACCGTGCTGCATCGGTATTATCTTCGTCATCTCTGGTCTACTTCTTTGTCTCGATGCTGGTTCTCCTTGTTGCAATAGGCGGAGCCACAATCAACTTTTCGTTGATTGCAAGACCGATGGCCGAGATGGTCGGAGGAACTTCCCTTATCGGCGGTTTTCGTACGGCGCATATCGCGGCATTGGTGATCATAATGGTCGAGATCTCCATGGGCCTCTTTCTGATGGAATCGTTGCGAATTACGCGGCTGTTTCCGGTCATAGGCGCGCTGCCGGACAAAATGCGTGTTCGTATGATCTGGATAACATTCACGATTCTTTTTCTCCTGGCGAGCGTTGAGGCAGGCCTCGCCTATATGCGTGAAGTATTGCTGCAAGATGAACTGGCGACGAGTGCACTGTTGCGAGGTGACGATTCCGGGACTTTGACCGGACAGTACCTGTGGATTACAACGGCGGCACAGATGGGAATGGGATTCATCCTGCCGTTTGCACTGACCTTTGTGGCAATACCGCTTGAAACATTCGTGCATTCTCTACGCACCGTCGTAGGGTTGATTACCATAGGCTTGCTGCGGTTTGTGTCTCTTGCGTTGCGCCTGCTGGCCGGTGCGTTTCGCTATCTGGGGCTGTTGGCGGAACAGGTTTATGACTTGCCGTTGTTCATCCCGCTGTGGCTGGAGGAACGAAATTCAGGGAACGCGAATAAATCTGCCGGTTCAGCGTTTGCGAGGTGACATCATGAGATTTCTTTTTTCACTTACTGCGTGCATGTTGGTATTGGGATGTGCACCCGCTGCCCCCTCAAACACGGGCGTTTACATGTTGCTGGATACGTCTGGCACTTACAGAGAGGAGCTGAATAAGGCTCAGCAGATCATTCGGTATACATTATCGCGCCTCGATGCAACAGACTCCTTCGCCGTCGCTCGTATTGATACGGGAAGTTTCAGCGAGAAAGACATCGTGGCTAAAGTGACTCTCGATGACCGGCCGAGCATGATGAATCGACAAAAGCGGCAGTTTGCCGAGCAAATCAGCGCTTTTGTTGACGGGGTCCGGTCGTCCCCCTATACGGACATCACCGGCGGCCTGTTGCAAGCCGTCGAGTTCCTGAATGAAAAAGGTACAGCCAACAAGACAATCCTGATTTTTTCTGACCTGAAAGAGGATTTGAAAGACGGCTACATTCGTGACATAGAATTTGATCTTGACGGCTTCAACGTCATCGCCCTGAATGTGACCAAACTGCGGTCTGACAACGTGGACCCGAGGGAATACCTCTCAAGACTGGCTGACTGGCAGACAAAGATCGAAAAATTCGGAGGACAATGGCGGGTAATAAACGACCTGGAAGGTCTGGAAGGCCTACTCTAGGCCTGTGCGCGTCTAGTACTTCGTCAAGGATATTGATGAAGTACTAGTTCTCTCCGATATCGGCAAGCAGCTTCTGTAGCTCGCCGGATTCAAACATCTCGATAACGATGTCGCAGCCACCGATCAGTTCGCCTTTTACATAGAGTTGCGGAAACGTCGGCCAATTCGAGTACTGCTTGAGCCCTTCCCGAATTTCCGGGTCTTCAAAAATATTGACATAGGCGAAGGGCTTGCCGATGGCTTTCAATGCCGCAACAGTCTGACCGGAAAATCCACATTGCGGAAAATCGGGGGACCCTTTCATATAGAGCATCACCTGATTGGATTCGAGTTGCTCCTCAATTCTTTCGTTTATGTCCACGTTTAACCACCTGAGTGTTGTTTGCTTCAATATGCGACCCGATCAGGGAAACTCAATACCTATTTGCACTGATCCTGTTGCGGGTCTTCGTCGCAGTCTTTAGCGACCTGTCCGGACTCCGCCTCGGCGGGATACCCACCGGACTGCCCGCCGCCGATCAAGAGCGCCGTACAGCCTGCCTGTGACAGAAGTAAAAGAACGGTCAACAAGAGTCGCATCGCCTGCCTGATTCGGTTTCGCCTGGAATGTCAATTGTACCCGTGTTGGCCACAGGAACAATCGCCGTGCCAAGCATTGTCGAGCGAGGATAAGCGATCTTTTTCCCTTTATATTTCAATTATTTAACCTGCTGCAGACGCAACATTTTGCAAGCACTGCTTTTCCCCGGGGCAAACTCTATAATAGACGCCCTGCCCGACCAAAACTAACGAATAACCCTAGGGAGAACAAAACATGAATCCATTGAATTCAGTCACCGGCACCATTATCGGCGGCGTGGTCCTGGCAATCATTCTTGTACTGGTAACCATGGGCGAGCATATGGTCGGGGCAATACCTGTCAACTCGGTCATGATCTGGTTGCACGTCCTGGCCGGTATTACCTGGATTGGTCTCCTTTATTACTTCAATTTTGTCCAGACCCCGGCGCTTGCTGAGGCTGCCGCAGACGATGGCGGTCCCGGCGGTGCGGGTATTACCAAGTATGTCGCGCCAAGAGCACTGTCCTGGTTTCGCTGGGCTTCAATTGTCACCTGGTTGACCGGCGCGGCCTTCCTGCTGCATCGCGGTCAACTGGACGATGCGTTTGCACTGGGGATGTTGACGGACATCCCGAACCCTTACGCGACCACAATTGGCATCGGAGCGTGGCTGGGTACGATTATGCTTTTCAACGTCTGGGTCCTGATCTGGCCGAACCAGAAAAAGATCTTAGGGCTGGTCGAGGCTGGCGCCGATGAAATCGCGAAAGCCAGGAAGGTCGCATTCACCGCATCGCGCCTAAACACGCTGATGTCCGTGCCACTGGTCATGAGCATGGTGGGCGCGGGTCATGGGTTTTTCATGTAATAGATGAAGCTCAATGAACTGATGAAGCCCGGCCCCGCGCCGGGCTTCGCTCTTTGGGCGGCAACGCACCTGCAAATCGACAAAAAGCCAGCGGAATTCATGCATGGGAATCGCCCGTCCTGACCGGCGATTTCTCGAATTACCCCAGGGCGACAGAGCGCGTCACGGCTTTTGGTTCGGAAACGCCGTATCCCTGAGCATAGTCGACGCCCATTCCCTTCAGCATCGCAATAATTTCGGCGTTTTCCGCAAACTCGGCGATAGTTTGTTTGCCAGTCAGGTGGCCGATCTCGTTAATCGAGCGCACCA
Source organism: Pseudomonadota bacterium (assembly GCA_022572185.1). Classification (GTDB taxonomy): domain Bacteria; phylum Pseudomonadota; class Gammaproteobacteria; order Steroidobacterales; family Woeseiaceae; genus JACZWL01. The sequence continues at coordinate 81,215 of JACZWL010000006.1, forward strand.
TTTCGCGGTCGATCGGATCATGCAGAATCTCTTTGACGAAACTGCCATCGATTTTTAGAAAGTCGACCGGGAAGTGCTTGAGATAGCCGAACGAAGACAGACCAGTACCGAAATCGTCCAGCGCAAATTTGCAACCGAGTTCTTTGAGCGCATTAATAAACCGGTTCGCCTGCGAGTAGCTGGCGATCGCGGCCGTCTCCGTAATCTCGAAACAGATCTTCGTCGCATCCAGTCCACTCATCTGGAACTGATCGATGACAAAGGGCAGGAACTTGTCATCGCCGAAGCTCTGACCGGAAAGGTTGATGGAGCACAAGACCAGGCGCTCACGCTCATCTGCCTCTGAAACCAGCCAGCGGAAAGCGTTCGTGATCACCCAGCGATCGATATTCGGTGTGATGCCGTACCGTTCGGCCGCCTCGATAAACAAGCCGGGGGCAATAATGGCGCCGTTCTCATCGCGCATTCGCAGCAATAATTCGTAATGGGCACCCTTCTCTTCCGTCTGCAGCGGTTGGATGGTCTGTCGGAACAACTCAAATCGGTTGTCCTCGAGCGCGTTGTTGATTCGCGCCGCCCATTGCATCTCGCGTCGGCGGCGCATCAGGTCGATATCGTTTTCCTGGTAGCTGTGGATGCGGTTTCTGCCGGCTTCCTTGGCCGCTGCGCAGGCGCTGTCCGCTGCGCTGAGCATCCCGGCAACGTCTTCATTATCCGCAGTTATCGGTACGACACCGATACTGACGCCCAGCCGGAAACTGCGGTCATCCCACATGAACTTGAACTCGTCGATCGCCGTTCGTAATACTTCGGCGGTCTGCATCGCCTCGTCGAGGCTGCAACTCTCGAGTAACACGCCAAACTCGTCCCCACCGAGACGCGCGAGCGTATCGCGCCAGCGGATTTTCGACTTGAGCAGCGCGCCGAGCTGCCCAAGGAGCGCGTCGCCTGCGCTGTGTCCGCAGGAATCGTTGACGATCTTGAAGCGGTCCAGATCGAGGTAGCAAAGCGCGTACGAGGTTTCCCTGGCCTTGGCACTCTTTAGCGCGCGCTCGAGCCTGTTTTCGAATTCACGTCGGTTCACGAGACCCGTCAGGATGTCGTGGCTGGCGTGATAGCTCAGGCGACGGTTCAGTTCACGTGACTCGCTGACGTCATGGAACACGAGCACGCCACCGGTCACATCGCCCTTGCCGTCACGAATCGGGGACGCCGTGCTCTCTATATAGAGTTCATTTCCGTCGCGGCGAATGAGGAGCGTGGGACGCACCGATTTGATCGAGCGGTTGCGGCGAATCGACACAGCCAGCGGATTTTCCAGGGGCTCGCAGGTTTCCTCGTGAAATCCGCGGAATATCTCGTCGACCGGGCGGCCGCTCGCGTCATCCACCTTCCAGCCCGTGAGTTCCTCGGCCACCGGATTGATGTATTCGACATTGCATTCGGCGTCGGTCGTGATAACGCCGTCGCCGATCGATCGCAGTGTGATCTGGGCGCTCTCCGTTTTGCGGAAAAGCGCCTCCTCGTAAAGCTTGGTATCGGTAATGTCGACCTCGACGCCGAGCAGGCGCAGCAGACGTCCTTTCTCGTCCAGCTTGGCTTTCGCCCGGCTCATCATCCAGCGCCATTCGCCGTTCTGGTGCCGCATGCGGTGCACACTCTCGAAGAGCTGCGACTTGCCGTCCAGGTGCTCGCGCATTTTTGCCTGCACGCGCGCCATATCGTCGGGATGCACCAGTCGGTACCAGTCAGGCGACACATCTTCGTCGTCCTCGTCATAACCAAGCATCGCTTTCCAGCGCCGGGATAACTCGATGCGTTTCGACTGACCGTCGAAATCCCAGATGCCGTCGTTTGCCGTCTGACTCACGAGTTCATTACGCTCCTCGAGCTCATTGAGGAGCTCGGTGGCGCGCAGTCGCTCGAGACCTGAGGTAAGCGAGGCGCCGACTAACTTCATGAGGAGGTGCAGGTTCGCGTCCCAGACATCGAGCGGGTGTTCGTTGGCGAGCGCGAGGAAGCCTGCAATCTCACCCTGAACAGCAAAGCCGATAATCAGACAGGAGCCGATCTTCAGTTCTGCCAGGCGTTCCATTTCCTGGGCGGCCGATTTCGGTCCTGCATCTGTATCGTCCACTTCGATAATTCGGAGACAACGAAGCCGCCGGCTAAGCCATGGCCAGTCCTTGAGCAACTCTCCGGTCAATACTTCCGGGTTACATCCTGAGAATGTCGACCCCGAAGTCAGTACAGTTTCGATGGATAAACCATCATCCGAGAAAAGCGCAAGAAAGGCAGCATCACAGCCGCTCGCGTCCGGTAATTCGTTGATGTTGTCGCGTAATTGATCCAGGTATTCCTGCGGATCCAGGTCCTGGAGATTGACGGCAATCTTGGTCTGAAGTGCATCGACTGCGCCGCGATTTCGTTCGCCGGCGCGGGGTCGGCGACTCCGGTGGGGCAGCGCCCCTGTTGCTTTGCTGCCAGACTTTGTCGCCATTCAGCCGCCTCTTGCCGCGTGATCCATGTGGTTCAAGTCAAGCTCGTCCCCAGCCGCTGAGATGCCAATTTAACGGTTTTTCAACAATTCGAGCGATTCGATATTGATACGCCGGCATTTTGACATGTCACAGAAGGAAAACAAGCTAAGTGACTGTATTTTTTTGTGTTCTCCGTTCCTGCGGTCACCGAAAAGAGCTCCGGTTTGGCCGTCTTTCAAGCTGTCCGGTCAACCCCTTGCCAGACACCGCGTTACAAGCAGGTATCAATTGAAGACGCGCTTGACAAGGAGACTCACATGAAAATTTCTAACGGCTGCCTGCCGGGCAGTATCAAATCCCACAGCTTTTGGACCTGGGTAGCGCTGACAGTCGTCGTTTTGAGTATCGTGGGCTGCGGTGGCGGCGCCAGCACGGTCACGAACGACGATCCCGTCGCTGCGGAATGTAATCCGGGCGATCCGTCCACTTTCGCTGCATGCGGCACTTTGTACGTGGGCCTCACCGATGCCGAAGGCGACTTCCTGAGTTATTCGGTCGACGTCCTGTCGCTGACCCTCGAGAAGGCGAACGGTGCAATCGTCCAGACCTTGCCCAACAGTACACGCATCAACTTTGCCGAATACGTCAACTTGACCGAACTGATGAGCGTGGCGAACGTGCCTCCCGGCACCTATGTCGCCGGCACGATCACGCTTGATTACAGTAACGCGGAAGTCTTTGTCGATGCCAACGGTGCCGCAAAGGCAGCAACGGTCATCGATGCAGACGGCAATGCGCTGACTCAAACGGCGCTGAAAATCGTCTTGCCTGAGCGCAACCAGCTTTTCATTACTCGCGGCCGCGTATCTCTTCTGACGCTCGATTTCGATCTCGAGGCATCGCACACGGTGGACGTCGTGCCGACGCCAGCTCTTGCCACGTCAGAACCATTCATCGTTGCCGAGATCGATCCGGTCGATACCAAGGACATTCGTGTCCGCGGCCGATTGATCGAGGTTAATGAAACTGATATGTGGTACGCAGTCAGAGTACGGCCCTTCCACGATCACGCAAATGATTTCGGTCGCATGAAGGTCAATGTCACGGACGACACCGAATTCGAGGTAAACGACGAGCCTTACAAGGGCGGTGCAGGCCTGGAGGCACTAAACGCCGCCGGCGAGGGAACGATCACCATCGCGCAGGGCTCACTGAACGTGGCCGACCGGGAGTTCACCGCAAACATCGTCCTTGCCGGTACCAGTGTTCCCGGCATCGGCTTTGATGCTGTGAAAGGCGTCGTCATCGGCCGCAGCGGCAATGAATTGATCGTTCGGGGCGGTATTGTGATCCTGACAGATGCGACGCCGGCGTTTTTCCGCGACGACATCATCGTCACGGTCGGGCCCGATACAAAGGTCTTCAAGACGACGCATGACGGCTTGCTTGATATCAGTGCCATCTCAGTCGGCCAGGTCATCACCGTGCGCGGTGAAGTCATCGCCAACGACGAACTCGGCATTCACCTGGATGCGACCGCAGGTGCCGTGCGCATGGAAGTTACACACCTGAGCGGGATTATTAAAACGATCAATCCCGGACAGGCCGATATCAAGCTGCACTCGATAAACAGGCGCCGCGTACAGGTATTCGACTTCACCGGTACCGGCCTGAGTCCCGACCAGGATGCCGATCCGGACAATTACGAGGTATCAACCGGCAACCTGCTGTTGGCGGCCGACGCGACCGGCCAAGCTGTGGTGGTCTGGGGCTTCCCGAATGCCTTTGGCGCTGCACCGCCGGATTTCGAAGGTCGCACGATCATCGACTACTCGGACGTTATCAGCACACTTGGTGTCGGTTGGGGTAAAGCAGGCACGCTCGAGCCTTTCACGATGATGGACAGCGGTGGCCTGTTGTTGAACAACCAGAACCCGGATATCGACCAGCGGCATTACATCAAGCAGGACCCGGTCCTGATCGACCTGACGGCGCTGGCTTCGGACACACTGATCGCGCCCCGTGAGACCGGCCGCAAACTGTTCTCGATTGCTACGAAAGACAGCCTGCAACTCTACGCCGACTTCGATGACTTCATCAACGCGCTAACCCTGGCGCTGGACGGCGCAACGACCGCACGCTCGATGTACGCACGTGGCAAATACAATGCCGATAGCAACGTGTTCAGAGCATACAAAATTGGTGTCTATCTCCTCGAGCCTTAATCAGCAATCCCGGATGGCTCGGCCCCCACACGTCTCCGTGTGGGGGCTTTTTAGATTGGGACACCCATCATTTTCTACATATCCGTCTATATGCGATAGAAAGTGCCATCGCCCGCTGCACTGACAACGGTTTTAATGAATGTGTTTTACACCGAAATTCATGGATGTAATCACAATGACCGTTGCCCGAAGTCAACAGATCAGCTTGGAACACACACGCTACTACCACTGCATCTCCCGCTGCGTGCGGCGCGCCTTTCTCTGCGGCAAAGATCAGTATTCAGGCAAGGACTTCGGACATCGTCGCCAGTGGTTGGAAGAACGCTTAGGCCTGCTTGCCGAGGTCTTCGCCATTGATCTTTTGGCCTACGCCATCATGAGCAACCACTATCACGTGGTGCTCAGGGTCAACAGTGATAAGGCAAGCGCTTGGTCGGATGAAGAAGTCGTGGAACGCTGGGGTCAGCTGTTTCGTGTACCGGACGCTGCGGATAATACGGTAGTGATTGCTGAGTGGCGCTCACGCTTATCTAGCATCAGCTGGTTTATGCGCTGTCTGAACGAACCTTTGGCACGTCATGCCAATAAGGAAGATGGCTGCCATGGCCGCTTCTGGGAGGGACGCTACAAGCTTCAGGCGCTGCTTGATGACTCCGCCTTGTTGCGCTGCATGACCTATGTAGACTTGAACCCGATCCGGGCCGGTATCGCCAAGACACCGGAAACCTCGGAGCACACGTCAATCTATGCCCGCATCCATCGCCAAGACCATCATTTAATGCCGTTGCAACAGTCCTATGAGCCCGGCAACCCGCTGCCAGTATGCAAAGACGAATATCTTGCACTGGTGGACTGGAGCGGCCGGGCGTTACGGACTGACAAACGGGGGTTCATCCCGGGTACGCTGCCTCCGATACTCGAGCGTCTTGACCTCAGGCAGAAACACTGGCTTGCTGACATGCAGCATTATGGAAGCTGGTATTACCGGGCGGTCGGCTCTGTACAGGCGCTGGAGCGCTACTGCCAGCACCTCGGGCAGCAATGGCTCAAGAGCGCCAGACCGGCCCAAATGCTCACATCCTAAGCCTTACCAAATCCCAGCTATCCATTGACTCGACACTTGACTGCGTGAGCTAGTTCGTTGGCTATCATTAACGAATCCGGCAACCCGTCAAAAGAAGCGATTAGGCGCTGCTTTCAGCATCCGTTTCATCCCACCACGCCAAGTTGAATCTCATACGGCGAGCCCGACCTGAGTTCAACTTATGTTCCGTGAATTGTGGATGTCCCGATTCGCCTCCGGCCGTGAATTGTGGATGAATTGTGGATGTCCCGATTCGTCTCCGATTCGTGTCCCCCGATTCGTCCTCAATTCGTGCCGATTCGGGGTGAATCGCGATCCGGACTGAATATGTCAAAAGGCCCACCGGCCCACGGGCGCGGCGATTTTCCATAACGCCAGCGCAATCCCCGTCCGCCGACCGCTCGTCAGGTGAATCATGCCGCCCGACGGAAAAGTCAGTATTCACGCGGCATTCTGCGATACCTCTCACACCCGGCCCATTGTCGCATCCGTAAAATCTGACAATGTTTATCGCTGAGAACAACGAGGCGAGGAAATCGGCGTGATCAATGGCGCAAAAATAGGGGGATTTACGCTGTTTGAGCTGATGGTCACATTGGCCGTCGCGGCGCTGATTCTTTCCCTTGGCGTACCCGGTTTCAGGAACTTCATTCAAAACAACCGGGCTACCACGCACACCAACGATCTGGTGACGGCTCTCAATCTCGGGCGCAGTGAGGCGACGCGGCGCGGTGCTTCGGTCCTGGTTTGCAGTTCGTCGGACGGCGCGACCTGCAGCGGCAGCAACGACTGGAGCAGCGGTTGGATCGTTCGCAGGCCGGCCGGCGCGGTGCTGCGCACCTGGCCGGAACGGAGCGGCGGCGATGGAGTGCTTACGGCTAACGTTTCCCAGATTCAGTTTCAGGCACGCGGATCACTCGTGGCTGCCACCGCGCCGCTGCTGCAGATCCGATTGCCGGATTGCTCCGGAGACCAGGGACGCGACGTGTCGGTCAACATGGCCGGGCGCATTGCGGTCACAAGGGTGACTTGTGAATGAACGTGCTTACGACGAAACCCGCGCTGCATGCCGCGTATCCCGGCTGCCGGGGACTCACACTGGTCGAGATACTGATCACGCTCCTGATTTTGTCCATCGGAATGCTGGGCCTCGCCGGACTGCAGACCTTGTCGCTGCGCTTCAACACCAGCGCGTATTACCGCACCCAGGCGACGGCCCTGGGGTACAACTTCGCTGACCGCATGCGCGCCAACCGCCAGGCTGCACTGAATGACCAGTACAGCGTCGCTTTTCAAGATCCGCCGCCGGCATGCAGCGTGCCGGACGGCAGCGGCAGCATGCCTGAACAGGATATCGCCGCGTGGCGCAGTGCACTGGCCTGCCTACTGCCGCAGAGCACCGGTTCGGTTACCCGTAACGGTAATGTATTCACCTATACCGTCCGCTGGGACGACAGCCAGGGCCAGCAGGCTCCCATGGAATTTGAGTTCACTACAGCGCTATGAGCAGAAATAAAACATACGCGACAATACAACGCCGCCAGCAGGGCGTGACCCTGGTGGAGCTGATGGTGTCCTTGCTGCTTGGGCTCGTACTGACGGCCGGTATCATTCAGGTATTCGCCGGCAACCGTGTCACCTACGCGTTCAACGAAGGCCTATCACGCATTCAGGAGAATGCCCGCTTCACGCTGGACCACATCGGGTACAACACGCGCATGGCCGGCTACGCCGGCTGCCTGTCGGACGTCACCATTTACAACAATCTCAATGCGCCAAACGACTTCCGCGACGATATCGGGAACGGCGTGCAAGGCCACAATGCCAACGGCACCGGCGCCGGCCAGAGCTATGCCGCGGCCGCCGTCGATCCCGCGCCGTCAGCGAATCCCAATGCCTGGACGCCTGCGCTGCCGCCTGAGCTGAATAATCGGGTAATCCCCGGCAGCGACGTACTGATCGTGCGCAGCGTCGACGGCGGAGCCACCTCGCTGGTCTCGCCATTCAGTAATTCGGCGCAACTATTCATCTTCGACGAGCCCCCTGAGTTCGGCCAAGGCGACATACTCGTGGTGACAGACTGCCAGAAAGCCTCGATCTTTCAGCTCACCAACGTCGTCGATACGGGCTTCGGCGTCAATCTGGTGCATAGCAACGCCGGAGTCTTCAGCCCCGGCAATGCCACACCGGTCTGGGGCCCCGAGCAAAGTTACGGCCTGGGCGCGGAAGTCGCCCGCCTGGAGTCATACGCGTTTTACGTGGGCCGCGGCGCCAGCAACAGGCCCACGCTGTTCCAACTCCGCCTGCAGCGGCAGGGCAGCACGGGGAGCGCCTTTGTGCCGGAGGAGCTGGCGGAGGGTATCGACACCATGCAACTTCGTTATGGTCTTGACGCCGACAACGATGACGCCATCGACAGCTGGGTGAGCGCCGACGCGGTGGCCGACTGGATGGGGGTGCTCAGCGTCGACATCACCTTCCTGGCAAGAGCCGCTGATGAGTACGGCATGGAGACCGATACCGCCGTCTACAACCTGGCTGGCACACAGTTCGATCCGGTGGACGACCGCCGTCTTCGGCAGGTCTTCTCCACCACCGCCGGCGTGCGGAACCGCCTGCCTTAGGACCGGAGCAAGAGCATGCAATGCGAATATTTTCCCCGCGGTCGTCAATCCGGCGCCGCATTGGTCATCGCACTCATTTTCCTGTTGTTGATGACCCTGCTCAGCACCTCCGCAATGCGTACCTCCACGATGCAGGAGCGCATGGCCGGCAGCATGCGCGACTGGAATCTCGGCTTTCAGGGAGCCGAAGCCTCGCTCAGGGCCGCCGAGAAGTATCTGCTGGATAACGTGGTGCTGCCGGAGTTCAACGACGTCGGCGGCTTTTACCAGGTGAACTCGCCGGAGATGCCGGTGTGGACCGGCGACGTACCGTCCGACGGCAACGGCTTTGTGACCTACCCGTATGACGTGACGGGCGTTGCCCAACGACCGAGATATTTCCTGGAGAAACTGAGTTCGGCCAGACCGGCCGGCACCAGCACGGAAACCGGTACGCCGCTGGAAGAAAATTTCTATTTCCGAATCACGGCAGTTGGCTATGGTGGCGCGCTGGACGACGATGGGAGCCCGCTCACGGCGGTCGTATTGAGCAGTGTGTATCGCAGCCACTAAGGAAGGGTTGACCCGATGAAAATGGAATTATTGCTCGTTGCCGGAAAGGCAAACGTCATTCGCAGGGCGAGTCATGTGCTCGCAACCGCCGCCTTCGTGCTGCTGGCCTGCGGCCCGGCCAACGCCGAGGTCTCGCAGACGCCGCTCTATCTGGGCGGCGGCAACGTGCCCGGCAATCTGACCCTGGTGCCGTCGGTCGAGTGGCCGACGATCAATGGCGTCGCCAATCTCGGCGCCTACACCACGAATCGAACTTACCGCGGCTATTTCGACCCCAACAAGTGTTACGCATATTCCTACAGCAGCACCGAAGCCAATCGACACTTCTATCCTGTGAGCTGGACCATCAACCGGCTATGCGCGGGCCGGTGGAGCGGGAATTTCATGAACTGGGCTGCGACCCAGACCATCGATCCGTTCCGTTGGGTGCTGACCGGTGGCTACCGGGTGCGTGACACAGCCAGTGAGACCTGGCTCGAGAAAGCGCGTCACAGTGGGCAGGGCGGTGAGAAGATCTATCCCAATCGCCGTCTCCCGGAAGACGGCAATTCATTGCTGATGGTGCAGGGCGCGACGCCGCTCACTGCAAACTGGATACAGATGCGTATCGAGGATCTGGGCAATAAAATGCGCTTCCGGCTGAACAACGGCACTATCGACCAAGATGTCACGCCTTACAACCCCGCCGTGCCGGTGTCGATGAACCGGGCCTACGAGCTCAGCATTCGCGTAAAAGTTTGCGTACCGGGCCTGCTCGAAGCGAACTGCCGCGCATATCCCGGGGGCTACAAGCCCGAAGGACTCATTCAGCAATATGCAGATGAGCTGCGCATCGGTGTCTTCGGTTATCTGAACGACCGCGAAATATTGCGCGACGGAGGTGTGCTACGCGCCCGGCAGAAATTTGTCGGTCAGACCATGATAGTGCCGGGTGAAGGTGAAACCGCCAACCCGAACCGCGAATGGGACCCGAACACGGGTGTGCTGGTGCGTAATCCCGATCCGGCCGATGCGTCGGCCACTGCCGCAGCGCTGGGTATCTCCATTCTCGACAGCGGTGCGATCAACTACCTGAACAAGTTCGGGCAGATGACCAACGAGTTGCATAAGAGCAAGGACCCGGTCAGCGAACTGTATTACACGGCTCTGCGCTACCTGAAGAATCAGGGCAACGTCGCGGAATATACCGACGTGCCGGGCGCCACCGGCGTGGACGCCGCTGTCGCCGCTGACGGCTTCCCGATCATCACGCAATGGGAAGACCCCATTCAGTATGCCTGCCAGAAGAACGTGATCCTGGGTATTGGTGACGTCTACACGCACCGTGACAAGAACCTGCCAGGCAGCGGCTACGACAGCGACGAGCCGTCGAAGCCCTCGCCGGTGGCAAACGACAGCACCGTCAACGTGGTGACGGCAACGGCCAGGGTGGCACAGCTCGAAGGCATCGCCATCGATACGCCGTTCAGCGGCCGGGAGAACTCGGCCTTCATCGCCGGCCTGGCCTGGGACGCAAACACCCGCGACATCCGGCCGGATCTTCCGGGGACCCAGACGGCTTCCACTCACTGGGTTGACGTGCTGGAAGCGCAAACGCTCGAGCCGCCGGTCAGGAACCAGTATTACCTGGCCACCAAGTACGGCGGCTTCCGCGTACCCGAAGATTTCGACCCCGACACGCATACCGGGGCCTTGCCGCTCGACTGGTGGCACAGCAACGGCGAAATGCTGGTCTCCTTCGGGCCGAACGCCGAGCCTGCCGGCGTCAGTTTTCCCCGTCCCGACAATTACTACGTGGCCGGGGAAGCCGAGCAGATGGTGCAAAGCCTGACCAAGGCATTCGCCAGAATCTCCGCCGAACTCCGCAGTTCCGCCTCTTCGGTGGCGGCCAACTCGACTCGGCTGGGTTCCGATACCGCGGTGTTTCAGGCGGCATTCGACAGCACCAACTGGAGCGGTGATTTGCAGGCGTTCCGCATCAACGCCGACGGCACGATCAACGAGGTGGCGACCTGGGATGCGGCCGACCGGCTGGACGCCTTGTCGGAGATGAACATTACGAACCGCAAAATATTCACTATCACGCCGCCGGCCAACGGCGACGACGGCTCGTTGGTGTCGACCACCGGCATCGACTTTGAGTGGCTGGCGCTGGCCGCGTCGCAAAAAGATGCGCTGCGACAGGATCAGGGCGGCGGACCAATCCTAAGCGAACTTATCGGCAAACAACGCCTCGCCTATCTGCGTGGCTCGCGTCTCCTCGAACAACCGACTGCGCTGTTCAGAAAGCGCGACAGCCGCCTGGGGGATATCATTAATTCCGATCCGCAGTTCATGTACCAGCAGGATTTCAACTACATCTTACTGGACCAGGCAGAGGCATTTTACACCTCTGATATCGGCGCAGCTTATAAGGCCTTCCGCCTGTCCGCGTCTTACCAGAGCCGTCCGCCGATGTTGGTCGTAGCCGCCAACGACGGCATGCTGCACGGTTTCAATGCCGCACTCGATGGTAGCGGCGGCAAGGAGCTGTTTGCCTTCGTACCACACGCGGCGTTCGAGAATCTTTATGAACTCACGCTGCCGGAATATGCGCATCGGTTTTTCGTGGACGGCAGTCCACGGGTCGCCGACGCATGGTTCGGCTCCAGTTGGCATACGATCGTGGTCGGTGTCACCGGGGCGGGCGGGCGCAGCGTGTTTGCGCTGGATATTACGGATCCGACCGGCGTGAGCAGCGCTGACGTGCTGTGGGAGTTCAGCCACCCATCGATGGGCTACACCATCGGGCAAGCGGCTGTAGCACCGTTACCGAACGGCGAATTCGGCGTGGTGGTGACCAGCGGTTACGACACTGGCGTGGCTGACGGCGTCATCTGGATTCTGAATCCCGCAGACGGCAGCATCATTCACTCCATCACGGTGCCGAAAAGCGGCGATTTGGGCCCACCGCTGGTCGTCGATCTCAACAGCGACCGGGTGGCTGATCGTATCTACGTCGGCGATACCGACGGCAATCTCTGGCGCTTCGATCTTCCCGACGGCAACACGAGCAACTGGAAGGCGCCGAAGGGGCTGCGCACCGGCAACAAGCCGAAGCCGTTGTTCGTCGCCCGTGACGGCAACGGCATACGGCAGGCCATTACGGCCCCGCTGTCTTCAGCATTCAATGACAAGGGTGTGCACACGGTATTCTTCGGCACCGGTAGCTTTTACCAGGTCGACGACAATGTGGTGCCGGCCGATCCGGACATGGATTCCTTTTACGGCATCATCGACCGTGGCGAGGAAATCGCCGGCCGCAGCGAGCTGCTCGAACAGTCGATCCTGGTCGAAACGACCGTGCACGGCACGAGGGTCCGCGGCGTTACCGCACATGAAATGCAGACGGGCGACAGTGGCTGGTTCCTCGATCTGGCGTGGCAGAGCAGCTTCGGCGGGCCGGGCCCGGCCGGCGAGCGAGTGGTGTCGCGGGCCGCGGTGCGTGGCGACCGGGTGATTTTTGCGACAGTCATTCCCAGCCCCGATCCCTGCGCCTTCGGCGGCGACAGCTGGATCATGGAGATCAATACCTTCACCGGCGGCCGCTTGCCCTATGCGGTGTTTGACCTCAACGCCGACGGCAACTTCGATGACGACGACTGGATCACGGTCACCGACGAGAACGGCGATGACGTCCGCATCTCAACATCTGGCATCGCGCCGGGCATCAATATCGTCAAGACGCCGGCCATTATCGCAGGCTTCGGCGAAAATCAGGACGAAGTGAAGGTAATGAGCGGCTCATCCGGACAGATGATTCAAATCAAGGAACGCGGCAGCGTCGGCGTCGGCCGGCAGTCCTGGCGTCAGATGAGGTAAGCGTTATGCACAACATCAGTCAAAAAATGCAACAGCAACGCGCACAGGTGCGCGGCATCACCCTGATCGAGCTGGTGGTCGCGGTGGCGATCGTCGCCATCCTCGCCTCTGTCGCCTTTCCGTCATATCAGCAGCAGGTGCGAAAGACGCGGCGCGCCGACGGCAAGGCGGAACTCATGGAAACGGCGCAACAGCTCGAACGCTGCTATACGCGCTTCAGCCGCTACAACGATGGGAATTGTGGTGTCGCCCTGCCGTTTGATTCGTCGGAGGGCTACTACGTGGTGTCGGCCGCCGCAATTACTGCATCCGCGTTTACCCTGGATGCGACGCCGCAGGGCGATCAGGCCAACGACACGCGTTGCGGCGTGCTCCGCCTGACGAGCACCGGCCAGCAGGGCTCGCAGGGGCAGAGCACCGACGCTAACGAGTGCTGGTAGGCAGCGTCGGCATCATTGCCATTGTTGGAACCCGCATCGCGGGCGACGCTATTGGTGCCGGTACTCGGAGTCGAACCAAGGACTTCCACATTACGAAGGAGCAGGCACTAGCCCTAACTACCTGTTTTTAAAGGGTGAAATAACGGGCTAACCAAAAAGTTTTGACCTGGCAAACTTTGCTGGGAATTTGGTAGCTCATTACAGACGGGCCGCAAAGGTGCTGAAACACCTCAACGGCCCTAACCACAGCCAGCAACAAAGGTGCTGACGATGGATAAATACATCGTAGCAAAAATTAAAGGCACGATTGCCCTTGCGGGTGGTCGTGCTTTTTTTGTACCCGCCTGCTGGCTTCAACTGGAGAAATATCATGAATGAAGTAACAGAAAAACGGACCGCAGGTGACGTTCATAGCGATCTAAGTTTGAAGCTAGGCCATATTGCCGCGCTGCTTGGAGTCATGGCAGTGTGCGATAAGGACGAATGCGACGTGGGCACAGCCGCTTATGGTCTTGAATACATGATTGACAACGCGAAAGAACTTGCTGACGAGTTGTATCACGCGGACTAAGGAGCTGCGAAATGAAAACTCAAGCCCAAAAAAACCTTGATGAAATGTTGGAAATCAAGGTCGAGAAAGAACGGCCAGGCAACACCATTCCCGACACTTTCGACTATGAAGGCAGGCTGCTCGATACGGCCACGTTAATAGATGAACTCTGCAAGCACTTCGAGAAGCAAATAGCGCAATCTGGAGGTGCGAAATGATCGAAATGACACCAGCAGAGGCGGCGCAAGTAACATTTGATGGGATGAATTTTGACTTGGATGACCTTCCCACAAACAAGGAACTCCAGGACGACGCAAAAAATGAAGGCGTTTGGATACGGGTAGCGTCTGTATATCTGAACTACAACGACGAGGAGCTGGCGGCACACGTCCATGACGAAGAAGGCGCAAAGCTATTTACAGGACTTATTGAGGACATAAAGGACACAATCGACCTTCATAAAAATCGCGTCGAAATGTTTGAACGGTTTCAAATGCGACTGGCCGTAGCCGTGGCCAGATATAGTGTGACCGGTCACACAATTCAATAAGGAATCACTCAGGGCCAGGGATGGCCCAAACCCTGTCTATAGGTAGATGTACGAATCTGAACCTTTCCTCAAAAGGGAGATCATTACTGCTCTATTTGGAGCGGGCGGGTATCGACGCAAACAGACGTACTCTGCCTCCTGAGAAAGATCCTGTCCGCTCCACCTTTCCCCTTCCCATTCTGCTCGCCAGGTATGACGCTATCGGGTGCTGAAGTTGAGGAAATATTGAAACTTTGACGGCTGGCCAGGGACGACCCTTGCAACTTGCATGCGCATGCAAACTTCTACTCGAGTAGAACTTTCGTCCCGGGACGGCAATTGCGGTGCGCACCGCAAAATACCAGTCAACTGGTAATTTTACCATCAGCAAAGAAAAACGACCGCATGAGCTGCCATGTAAGCGACGATCTCGACCGGGCCCTTGCTTTGGTATTGCCGAATCAGCCCTGTTCGGCGCCGAGCGGTTTCAATTTTCAACGCTTCGTTATTCCCCGGCTCCAGCATAAGCCTCTACTCGGGCTTTTAGTTTATTTCCTGGGCTGAATGTCACTACACGTCGTGCAGGAATCGGAACTTTTTCACCGGTTTTTGG
>JACZWL010000036.1 GCA_022572185.1 Pseudomonadota bacterium
ACAAGCAAGTGGCATATGCCAAGGTCCTCCGGCGCAAACACGCGGGCATTTTTAAGCACTTCAAGCAAGGAATCGTCCAGGCGCAAAAGGGGCGATATATTACACTAGCGAAGCAGCCCCTGTGTCATTAGCTAAGGAGTAAATCTGGATGCCCGGCAAATCCCTACTCGGCGAGAAAGCGGAATATCGAAGCAGTTATTCGCCGGATCTCCTCCAGCCGATTCCACGCGAGGAAAACCGGCGGATTCTCGGCCTCGCCGCCGAGTTGCCTTTTCACGGGGAAGATATCTGGAACGCCTACGAATTGACCTGGCTAAACATGAGGGGCAAGCCTCAGGTGGCGACTGCGGAACTCCGTTTCCCTGCGGATTCCCCGAACATCATCGAGTCGAAGTCGATGAAGTTGTACCTGGACTCGCTTTCCATGACGCAATACCAGGGACCAGACACTGTCACAAAAGCAATTCTTGCAGACCTGTCCAGAGCCGCCGGGGCCCCGGTCACGGTGCAGCTGCATCCGCTTATCGCCTCGGGATCCATCAGGGAATTCCCCGGCAACTGTATTGACAATCTGGACGTCGATTGTGGCAGTGAGAATGTCGATCCCGACATCCTCAGTTACGCGAGTGACGCCACCGTGTCCGAGGCGCTGACTTCGAATTTGCTCCGCAGTTTGTGCCCGGTCACCGGCCAGCCGGATTCGGGCGGCATTTTGATTCGCTACCATGGACGACAGATCGATCCGGGCTCTCTGCTTCGTTACATCGTTTCTTATCGCAAGCACCAGGACTTCCACGAGAGCTGTGTCGAGCGCATCTTTCTCGACATCAAAAAGCAGTGTGGCCCGGAGCGGCTAAGCGTATATGCACGCTATAATCGCCGCGGCGGATTGGATATCAATCCGTTTCGCAGTGATTTCGAACCGACGGCCGAGAACCTGAGACTCTGGCGGCAATAACTGGTATCGCCCGTCCTGACGGGCGATGTGATTCCGGGGTCTGTCCCGGGGTCTGTCCCGGGGTCTGGCCCCATTTATTCGATGTCTTCCGGATCGAGTTTGTGGCCCCAATCGCGTTTGGCCGACAGATAGTCGCGGTTTGCGTCGCCCACCCCGATAACATGCTTGACCGGCGTGATATTCCTCAGCCCATGCTCGTTGAGGTCATCTACTTTCTTGGGATTGTTTGTGAGGAGTCGAAATGGCCGGTCTCCCTGGAAGTACTTCAACAGCGACGCGGCATCCACGAAATCTCGTGAATCATCCGGCAGCCCGAGGCTTCGATTCGCCTGGTAAGTATTCTCACCCGAGTCCTGCAGCAGATAAGTCGCCGCTTTTGCCCACAACCCGATGCCCCTGCCTTCGTGCCCCGACATGTAAATGATCATGCCGCCTGCCGTATCGGCGGCGATGCGCTCCAGCGCCGAGACAAACTGCGGTCCGCATTCGCAACGCATCGAACCGAACACATCACCCGTCAGGCAGCTGGAGTGAACACGAATAAGTGGATTCTCCCAGTTCGCGGGCTCACCCATGATCAATACGCTGTTCACGGCCATTGACGACGCAAGGAGGGCAAATGACCGCTGACCACCACGTTCGCGCAGTTCATCGGCGAGTTCCTGAGCCTGACTCAATTCAGTGTGCCGCACGCTTGCATACCACTGAACATCGTAACGCTTACCGTCCCGCTCAAGCGGCAGCGGAATCGGGCCGAGTATGCTGATCGCCCCGGCGCCAGGAACCGGCGCCTGATTCGCGTCGGTCAGCTGGCCCTCGGTGTCGATCCGGATGAGCTTGCCCTGCTCGACCAGCCTGGTGCGAACGCTTGGATCGATATAGGTGAACATGCCGAGAGACTACCATCTCTCCCGCGAGCTGAGCATTGCCGCAGGCATTGTCCGCGCTGCCGCAGGCTTCCAATAGATAATGCTTGCTGACCGATGAGTCAGCTATTATACTTACTGACCCAGCAGTCATTAAGATAGGATTTTCCATGCCACAGCCACGTTTTCAGCGGCGCAAGGAGCAGCGGCCGGCAGAAATAACCCAGGCGGCGCTGGAGGCGTTCGCGGAACATGGTTATGCCGCAACCCGCGTTGACGACGTCGCCAAACGAGCCGGCGTCAGCAAGGGCCTGCTCTACCTCTACTTCAAGACCAAGGAAGAGTTGTTCAAGGCTGTCATACGCAGTGTGGTGGTGCCACGAATTGACGCCCTGAAAACCGACATCGCCGATACGGAACTGTCGGCAGAAGAGTTTCTGCGGGGGCCCTTCCTCGAATTCATCAAGAAATTACCGGACTCGCCGGCGCGCATCGTCGTACGTCTCATGATTGCTGAGGGGCCAAAGCATCCAGACCTCACAGCGTATTACTGTGACAAGGTCATTTCCGGTGGCTTGGCCGCGCTACGGCAACTGATCAGCCGCGGCGTCAGGCAGGGGGAATTCCGCCAATCGAGTCTCGATGAGTTTCCGCAATTATTGGTTGCTCCTGCTCTGCTATCAATAGTCTGGAGGACGCTGTTTCAGAAGCACTATCCCCTTGACACAGACAAACTTCTTGAGACCCACATCGAACTTATTCTTCGTGCAATCAAGGTGGAGCAAGGCGACGCACGCGGAGGTGCGATGTGAAAACTTTACGGTCCCTGATTCCATTGTCGATATGTGCCGCAACTGCCGTCGCCATTGCCGGCTGCGATTCGTCCGGTGACGACACGAGAGTTGTTGGCCAGCTCGAGTCCGACCGGATTGAAATCACCGCCGAAGTTTTCGAGCCGATTGTGGAGATCTTCGTAAAGGAAGGACAGCGCGTTACGGCCGGAGACCTTCTTTTGCAGCAGGACAACCGGCGAATATTATCCAGGATCAGGGAAACCAAGGCAGCGCTCGCACAAAGCAAGGCAAGGCTGGATGAACTCGTTCGAGGGCCGCGAAAGGAACAAATCGCCGCCGGCCGTGCAAATGTGCAGGGCGCAACCCACGAGCTCGAATTCCGCAAGACCGAGTACGCGCGTGCGCAAATGGTTTTCCAACGGGACCTCGCATCGCCGGAAACGCTGGACCGTGCCAAGGCAGAACTGGACAGGGCAGAAGCCAATCTCCAGGTACAACAAGCACGGTTGGAGGAAATGCTGAGCGGCACGACGATCGAGGAGTTGGCACAGGCTCAACAGGCAGTGCAGCAGATCGAGGCCAGACTATCGATACTGCAGATAGATCTCGAGCGTCACGCTCCGCTTGCGCCGGTTGACGGGATTGTCGACAGCAGGCTGTATGAGCCTGGAGAGCGTCCGGCGATTGGCAAACCGATGCTGATCCTGCTGTCGGGCGAACAACCTTACGCGCGGGTCTACGTGCCGGAGTTATTGCGGGTTCGTCTTTCGCCAGGAACAGATGCGCGCGTGTATGTTGACGGATTAGCAGAACCTCTGGATGGAACAGTCAGGTGGGTATCCAGTGAAGCTGCGTTCACACCCTACTTTTCCCTGACCGAAAGAGACCGTGGGCGGCTCAGTTACATCGCAAAGATCGACATACTTAATGTTGATCGACGATTGCCTGACGGCGTGCCCGTAGAGGTCGAATTGATACTTGACGCAGCTGAATGAACGTCGTGAACACCGATCTCGTCATCAAGGCACGGGGCCTCAGCAAGAATTTTGGAAATCTCGCAGCCGTCAGTGATCTCGATCTCGATGTACCACGCGCCATGATCTACGGCTTTCTGGGCCCGAACGGCTCCGGAAAATCAACAACGATTCGCATGCTATGCGGTCTGTTGACGCCCTCGAGTGGCAGCGCAGTTGTACTCGGCACTGAAGTGCCCGGTGACACCGAAGCACTCAAACCTCGCATCGGCTATATGACGCAGAAGTTCTCTTTGTATGGTGATTTGACCTGTATTGAGAATCTTCGCTTCATAGCCGACATCTATAGCTACCCGCGCGAGAAAAAAGCGGCGCGAATAAATGAGCTCATCCACAAGTACGACTTGACTGCACAAGTGCATCAATTCACCGGTACATTGAGTGGCGGTGAAAAACAAAGACTCGCCCTCGCCTGCGCAGTACTTCACAAGCCCGAGCTGTTGTTTCTTGACGAGCCGACAAGCGCCGTCGATCCAAAGTCCCGACGCGATTTCTGGGCGAGTTTGTTTGAACTGGTGGAGATGGGAACGACTATTCTCGTATCGACGCATTACATGGATGAAGCAGAACGCTGCCATCGCCTGGCCATTCTGGACCACGGCACAAAGGTTGCGGACGGTACGCCGACGGATCTGCAGGCCAGCACAGGCATGACTGTTATCGAGGTGCTGGCGGACAATCCGGCCAGGGCCCAGGCCCTTATCAAGCGGCTCCCGGACGTAACGAGCGTTACGCAACTTGGCTTAAAGCTCAGGGTATTGATTCCAAACACTACTCCCGAACCGCTGTCGCTCGTTACAACGATGCTGTCCGAGCACGATATTCATGCAAGCACCGAAGAAGTTCCTGCATCACTCGAAGACGTCTTCGTGGCCGTGACTCAGAAAAAACGAGCGCCGGAGACTTCAGAATGAATTCGCTGGGCCGCCTGTTCGCCGTTATGGGCAAGGAATTACGCCAACTTCGCCGCGACAGGCTTACGTTTGCGATGATTGTCGGCATACCGATCATGCAAATTCTCCTGTTCGGCTATGCCATCAATACCGACGTAAGAAATCTCAAGTCGGCTATCGCCGATCAGGCCGGCACGCACTTGTCGCGGCAATTCATCTCTGATCTGAAACAGACGCAGGTGCTCGATTTTCAGTATGTCGTCGAGACGCCAATGGAAATCGAGGAACTTCTTCGTACGGGGCGGATTTCAGCCGGCGTCTATATTCCGTACGACTTCGACCGGCGTGTCATTGACGGCAACAGATTTGCTGCCCATTTGCTGGTCGATGGTGCGGATCCAACTATCGTGGGGGTTGCAAACCAATTGCGCAGCATGCGCGTCACCTTCGATACCTGGGAAGCACCATCAGAGTCTGCAGGAACCCTCGAAGTTCGACCTTTTTATAATCCCGATCAACGTTCTGCTGTCTATGTTGTGCCTGGGTTAATCGGCATCATTCTTACATTTACAATGATGCTGTTCACGGCAGTCTCAATTGTGCGCGAGCGAGAACTCGGAAACCTGGAACTACTTATCAACACTCCGGTAAGAACAATCGAACTAATGGTCGGAAAAGTGGTTCCGTATATTGTCATTGGACTCGTCCAGCTCGGACTGATTGTCGCCGTCGGACAACTACTGTTTAACGTACCTCTGCGAGGCAGTTTTGTAGATCTCTATCTGGCAGCGTCGGTTTTCATAGCCGCCAATCTTGCACTCGGTCTTTTTGTATCGACCATAGTCAAGACTCAGTTTCAGGCGATTCAGGCAACAATCTTCATGATAATGCCGTCGATTCTAATAACCGGTTTCATATTTCCGTTCGATGGAATGCCCAAAATCATCCAATACATCGGGGAAATACTGCCAAACACGCATTTCATCCGCATGACTCGAGGCATCATGCTACGCGATGCCTCTCTCGGTGACATGGCAAGCGAGCTCTTGATCCTGGTGGTATTTACCTTTGTCGCAATGACCGCGGCTATTTTACGATTCTCGAAACGCCTGGACTAGTACTTCATCAATATCACCTTGACGGAGTACTAGATGGACCTGGCGGCCGCGGCATTGTAATACGGCCGCCACCAGCGGATCGTCAATGGCACGGCAACGTTCAGGAAAAATGCCGTGATCATCAAAGTAAAGAATGCGTCGACATGCAGGATCTGGTGCTGAACGTAGGCGATATCCATGACGACGAACGCCAGCTCCGCCCGCCCGAGCATGCCGAAGCCGATCATCAGGCTTTGGTGCCAGGTCATGCCACCTGTGTATTTCGCCGCTAAGCCCGCCGTGGAAACCTGAACCAGAAAAAGCCCGATTGTCAGGGCGGCAGCGTACGGCAGTATTCGCAACATCAGCTCCCAGTCGAAGAGCAGCTTTGCGCCAAGATCGACAAAAAAGACCGGGCCTATCCAGAGGAATGCGGCATTGTCGATGATAATTTTCGTTTCCTCATAAGCGCTTTCAACCCGCCCGACGTAAACGCCGGTCTCTTTTTTATCATCGATATGGAAATACTCTTCCTTGACGATCAGGCCCGCCATATATGCGCCGATGGCCGGATGAAAGCCGAAGTAGCTGGCCAGCAGGCCGACCACCAGGGCAACCAGCAGAATAACCAGCGTCGCATAACGTCCGTGGTCGAAGGTCAGCATGTGCTTTACGCCGAACCGCCCGATAATGGGTACATGCCGGAACCAGCCGGACGGTTTATGCGGAAAAATCCAGGCGCCGATGATTGTGACGAGAACAAAGAAAAGCGCTGCTTTGCCGCCTGTAATTACCAGGCTCGCCATGCTGAACGACTCCTGGCCGACGGCAAGCGGCACCATAATGGCCAGTGCCACTAACGCGCCGATATTATCGATGACGGCAGAGGTCATTATTCTGGTTGCGACAACCGAGTGCTGCAGGCCCTCGCCGCGTAACGACACCATCGTTAACGACACAGCCGTGGCGGTCATTGCCAGCGCACACATCAATGAAATATTCGGATCGTTCCAGATAGTGTCGGTGATGACATAGGCAACGGCGAAAGGACCGAGCGCGCCAAAGAGGGCAATCCCCCAGCTTTTCTTCAGGCTGCTGATAAAATTGTCTGTGGACTCATCGAATCCCAGCGCAAACATGATAAAGATGATGCCGAGTTCGGCAAATTCGCGAATGAATGGGCCAGATTGTTTCGGCAGAACACCGACGTTGACCAGCAGGAATCCGATAAACAGGTAGAAAAGAACCGGCGTCAGGCGAGTCTTTTTTGCTGCAACGGCAGCAGCAAAAACTCCGGCCCAGATCAATGCCAGATGAGCTAGTGGATGCATTTACTCCAATACCCTATTCCCTTACACCCCCATTTGCCGATATCCTACTACACTGAGGGAAGACACTGCGGGGACGCAACGCTATTCGCCAACGTCTGTGGATAAGCATCATGAATAACGACTCTGAACAAAAATCGACGGTTTTCATTGTCGATGATGACCAAGCGATTCGCCATGCGATGGAACTGCTGATGCGGTCCGTCGGGCTCGGCTACGAGATTTATCATTCTGCGGACGATTTCCTGGCTGCGTTTTCCCATGAGAAAGGGGGCTGCCTGGTACTGGACATTCGCATGCCAGGGCTTGGCGGGCTGGAACTCCAGGACAAGTTGATTGAAATGCGGAGTTCCCTGCCTATTATCTTTATTACGGGTCACGGCGACGTGCCCATGGCCGTCGAGGCCATGCAAAAAGGCGCGGTCGATTTTATTCAAAAACCTTTCAGGGATCAGGAGCTGCTCGATCGTATCGGCGAAGCGCTGAAGACGGATCAGGAACGTCGTACTGAACGGGAAGAGCACGCTGAAGTGCAAAGCCGCGTCAATAAACTCACCAAACGGGAGCACGAGGTTTTCGACCTCGTCGTTACCGGAAAACCGAACAAAGTGATTGCGTACGAACTTGGTGTCAGTCAGCGCACAGTCGAGATTCATCGCGCAAGAGTCATGGAAAAAATGCAGGCACGATCACTCGCTGATCTTGTCCGCATGCACCTGGCCGCCTGATCGGGCTGGCACATTGCCGGCTGGGAATCGCCTGTATCGCGGGCTGCGTGCGGCTCTTGCCTACGCGGCCTGGTCGCTGGACATCTCGACAGGGGTCTGGAACCAGTCCGGCTTGACGATCAAGAGGTCGCAGGGGACGAACTCGAGGGTCCGTTCGGCCGTTGCCCCGATGAAGAGTCGCTTCCAGCGGTTTCTCGCGACGGCACCCATCACGATGACGTCGGCATGCATCTTCTCCGCCATGATGGGCAACTCTTCGTGCGTCACGCCGGCGACAAGATGTGCGTGCTTATCATCGAGGCCATGAAATTCCGTTACCTCGATGAAACGCTTTTCGTGCTGCTCATGCATTTGCTTCTCAATCTCGTCGAACGGCAGAGAAACGGGAATATAGGCGTTGGCGGTGGCTGTCGCGACGGCGATCCGCGGATCATAGGAGTGAAATGCGTGTACCTCGCCGTTGGCTTCCTCGGCCAGCATCTTTGACAGGACGAGAATTTCGTCATCGAGTGCGGCCGGCTTATCGTGTTGATTCAACGGATCGATTGCAGCCATGAATACCGGCTTGTCGGCAATCTCGTGCGGCTTGACGAGCCACAGGGGCACGGGACAGGTGCGAATAAGATTCCAATCGGTATTCGTAAGCAGTGCGCGCGTCAACGCCGCATGGTGATGCGTATCCTTGAATACGACATTGGCGCCGATCGCATGTGCGCGCCGAACGATGCCCTCGTAAAGCGGGTGATCCCAGGTCGCCGCAGTGCGCACGATCAGCCCGGAGCTGCGTAATGGCTCAGCAAGTTTTTCCAGGTGCTTTTCATGACCACCGATGACTTCGCGCCGGGCCTTTTCCAGGGAGGGCGAATCAAAAAGGCGGTCGCCACTCAGGTACTCATTGTAGTAACAAACGAATAATTCCAGTTCTGCGCCCACATTCCCGGCAAGCCAGGCAGCGCGACGCATTGCCGGCTGCTCCGCTATCGTCGGATCGATAACACACAGTATTCGGGAGATTTTATGCATGCTGACACCTGTCGAACTCGGGCTCTAACGACGTCTTGTGGTCATTGTGGCTATCGTATTTCCATGCCGAACCGATGTGAATAAGGCGTGTTGCCTAGGCAATAACGGAATTTACTTACCCATGGCCGAGTATAAGCCGGCAACGGGTGCTGGCCTGAATCACACAGGATTCCGGCAGCCCTCGTAGGTGATTTTACTGATTCCAGGCGAGTCCGCCGTCCGGTCTAATGAAGCTCTCACAGGAACCTGATATTTATGCCAATTTGGCAGGATCGGGCTCGACCGGGAGATACAACAGCATGGCGAAAACCTCGCCTGACAGGCTTCGCGGCGCATTGCTGCGGAAGAAAGAAGAGTTGACAGCGCGGCTCGAGCGCATCACTGCGAACCTGCGGCGTGGTTACGAAGCTGATTCCAAAGAGCGGGCCAAACAGCTCGAAGACAGCGAAGTCGTGGATGCGCTGGGTAACGAGGCGAGGTTAGAGCTCAAGAAAATAACGGCGACGCTGGCACGAATGGAGTCGGGTGACTTCGGTATCTGTATCGATTGCGGCACGCCGATCGATGAGGGCCGGATTGAAGCCTATCCCTATGCCCTCGAGTGTATCGACTGTGCGACGCTGGACGAGCGCAGGAAAGCCAGACCATAAAACGATAATCCGCGGCGCATCGCAGGAACTGTCCGACCGCCAGGGATGGCGGGAGTGCAAGTGTTGCAGGAGCATTCACCTGCCTGACGGGCAACTAATAATTCGCGGTTAGCATGATCCAGAACTTGTTGGTATCGACAAAGGATGTCGCCGCAGAGTCCGCATTGAAGAAAGCTGCTTTCAAGAGTAATCCATAGCGATCGCCGAGCTTTCTTGAGGCGGCAATGTCGAGTTCCGTGCCAAAGTCACCGCTCCCGGCTTCGGATGAGAAATCATGATAGACGGCCTGCAGATTCCAGGATGCTGCCTTGTACTTCACGGTAACGTAGCGATCATCGACACCGGAGCCCGGCGTTGCAAGAAACTGATCCGCCCAGCCCTGAAAAGCGTGCAGCGTGGCCAGCGGTGTACGGAACGACATTCCGGCGGACGCTGCATCACCACCAAGTGACTCATAGGCGGCGCCGAGTGCCAGTCCGTTTTTCGCCGTCCAGAGTATATTGATGTGCGCATAGTCGGCGTCGTAATTCACCGGGTTATCGGCCGCGTCGGACTGAGTCGCCAGTTCGGCAGTGAAGTTTATCGTGCCTGCTCCTGCCGCCGCCTTGCCCGTAAAGCGCGCACCAAAGGTTGATGTCGAGAATAACGGAACATCCTCGTTGTCGATGTAGTAGGCATAAGGTGTAATCGACCAGGCATCGCCAAGTTTGATTTTCGCGTTCAACAGATGCGTATTTACGCTGTGGTCGCCGGCCGGAACTTTGTCGCCGAAAATCCGGTTAACGTTTTTAATATAGCTGTAGAAAAGCTCGGTGTTCGGAATGCTCCTGATCGTCAGGCTGAGAGCATCAAAGGTCTGCTCGTTCTGCCGCCAGCCTACCGCACCGACAAAGCGCTGGTTGTCGAGGTTGATTTTTTGCCTCCCAAGGCGCATTTGCCAGTCGTCCGATGGGCTGTATTGCAGGTACAGCTGATTCAGATCCGATCCCCTTGGGTCGGCTACGGTCGAGTACTGAATACGGCCCGGACTGGTACCCGCGCCGCTGTTGAAGTCATTCAGGATGACCTCGGCGATATGATCGAACTCCACGAAACCCAACCAGTCGCGCCAGTCCGCAGTCTTGTAATTCAGCCTGATCCGAACTGTCGACGCGTTGGCATCTTTCAGGGCATTGTCCTGATTGACGTGTTCATACCGGTACCGGAGGGCTACATGCGCTTTACCCGACGTCAATGCCTCGTCCAACGCAAGCTCGTCGGCCGAGGCGTATGCGAACGGGTTCAGGCACGCCATAATAAGAATTAATCCGGCGAAGACTTTATTTGTGCGTTTCATCGTATATTTCCTTATCTGACGCCTGCTTGACTGTTGATCAATACACGTCGTTCACGGTGTTATAGATATTGAATTTACCGGTCGGCGTGACCAGCTCCGGTCCCTTGATGACGTGCTTCAGCGTCCTGGTCTTGTCATCTACGATAACCAGTGCGGACTCCTGATCCTTGCCGCTCCACACGGAGAACCAGACTTCGTCGCCTGCCTTGTTGTATTCCGGCTGAACGACCCGCTTCGGCCCCTCGCCAAGCTCTGCCCATTCTGCGATAGGAAGCACTTTGAAGCCGGCATCAAGATTGTTGATGTCGAACACGGCAATACTCTGGCTAAAACGCTCATCGGGATTGAGCGGCGCATCGACCCACAGGTTTTGAGAGTTGGGGTGCGATTTGACGAACAGCGATCCGCCGCCCATGCCTTCGAGTACGCGGACGGTTTTCCAGGCATTGTCAGGGTGGTCTTCCGGATCGGTTCCGAGGAAAGAGATGTTGGCATTGCCGAGCGCGCTGGTAATCCATACCGGGCCATACTCGGGATCGACGATGTTCGCACCGCGGCCCGGATGCGGGGTCTTCTCCACGTCGACCAGCGCAATCAGCTTGCGCTCCTTCGAATCGACGACTGCTATTTTGTTGGACTGGTTTGCCGCAGTCAGGAAGTAACGCTTGCTGCGATCCCATCCGCCATCGTGCAGGAACCGTGCGGCTTCGATATCGGTTACCGTCAGGTTGTCAATGTCTTTGTAGTTCACGAGCAGGATATGGCCCGTTTCCTTTATATTGACGATGAACTCGGGATGCTCGTGGGAAGCCACGATTGCGGCGACGCGCGGCTCAGGATGGTACTCCTGCGTATCGACGGTCATGCCACGTGTCGAAACGATCTTTAGCGGTTCAAGCGTATCGCCATCCATCAGGACGTACTGTGGCGGCCAATAGGCGCCGGCGATCGCGAACTTGTCTTCAAAACCTTTGTACTTGGAGGTTTCGACGGAGCGGGCTTCCAGACCGATCTTGATCTCGGCCACGATCGCGGGCGGGTCCATCCACAGATCGATCATGTCGACCTTGGCATCGCGCCCGATCGTGAAAATGTACCGGCCGGATGCAGACGGCCGGGAAATATGTACGGCGTAGCCGGTCGACACGATGCTCACGATCTCCTTGGTGTCGCCATCGATAATGGCCACCTGGCCAGCGTCACGCAGTGTCACCGAGAAGAAGTTTTCGATGTCGCGATCGTGCTGCGGCTCCGTTGGCCTGTCCCCGGGCGCGACCAGAAGCTTCCAGCTCTCTCTCATCTCGGCCATGCCGAATTCGGGTGGTGACGGCGGTTCCTGCTGAAGGAAGCGCGCTATGATGTCGATCTGTTCATCAGTCAACTCGCCGGAACTTCCCCAGTTCGGCATCCCTGCGGGCGAACCGTAAGTGATGAGCGCTTTCAGATAATCCGTGCCCTTTTCCCGGGTGATATCAGGAGTCAACGGCTTGCCCGTTGCACCTTTGCGGAGGACTCCGTGACAGCCGGCACAGCGTTCGAAATAGATCCGCGTGGCAGTTGCATATTCGGCCTCGCTGAGGACCGGCCCCTCGGCCGACATAATCTGGCGCGTCTCCTGCGGAGATATCGCTGACGGTGCTCCGCGATAACGAAGTTCACCTTCCGTCGCACCGGGATGGCGCTCACCGGCCGCCCGGTCTTGCTGCCCGAGTTCAGCCCGAAGCGCTGCAACCTCTTCGACACTGACGGCAGATCCGCTGTTGCCCCAGGAACTGAACACATAGCTCAGGGCGGCGGCCAGTTCGTCATCTGTCAGGTAACCCATGCTCGGCATTACACCGTTGTATTCCTGACCGTTGACCGTGATGGGACCCGACAAGCCGAACAGTGCCGTCGTCAGAACCTGCTTTCTGTCGCCCATGAGGTAATCGGAACCGGCGAGCGGTGGAAAGGCGCCTGGCAGGCCTTGTCCGGTTGGTTGGTGACAAGCGGCACAGTTCGCGTTATAGACAGCTTCCCCGTTGGCGAGTGTCTCGGCGATCTGCCCGGCGGCCGTTTCGGCCTCATGAACGCCTGGCCCATCGCTTGTTGCGGCGGATTGTTCGGTGCCGGTATCCGGCGAGCAAGCCTGTAATGAAAAAGCCAACCCGGCAAGGGCAAACATCAAAGCGGCTTTCGAGATTCTCAGGCTCAATATTGAAAGATTCATAAAACTACTCCTGTCACAGCTGGGTATCACCAGCTCATATTCAAACTAATCGTGAAGTTTCTCCCGGCCTGCGCCAGAACGGGAAGCACCGGATCGTCCGGAGACAATCCGCGGACGTCGGACCAGTTCCAGTAGGTCCGGTCTGTCAGGTTCATCAGCCCGGCACGAACCGTCGTGCGGCTTGAAAGCTTTTGCGTCACAAAAAGGTCGAGCACGGTGTGGCCCGGCGGCTTGAACAGTTCGCCTCCGCTTTCGTCGCGGTCCGACCATGCCTCGGTGACGGTCGCCCGCAGACGCAGGCTCCGCTTGCCGTTCGCCGCGGCCCAACTGATGCCCAGCACGGCCTGGGCGGGACCAACGGAATTCAGCGGCTGGCCGTTCTCCCTGTTTTCACCACGGGCAATATAGAGTGATCCGTCAAATGATATGGCACTCAATGGGCCCGGGAGGCGGGTTTGCCAGCCGGCTTCGATTCCCTCGATCACCGTCTCGTCGAGATTCTGTGACTGAAACAGGATGCGCCCGCTGACGGGATCAACACCGAGGCGTACCTTGGACTCGATGAAGTCATCGTAACTGGTGTGAAAGACTGCCAGTCGCAGTTTCGAGTAGGTTCCCTCCCAGCGCATGCCGAGGTCGAAACCATCGGAGCTTTCCGACTTCAGGTCGGGATTGGGAATTGCGCGATAATTGAACAGCGGAATTTCGAGTCCGATGTTGGCGTCCTCGTACGGCGGCGCCCTGAAGCCGTGCGCATACTGGAAATAGATGTCCGTCGAAGGCGTTATGTGATAAATCAGGCCAAGCTTTGGCGAGACGTCCGACTCGGATAATGAAACGGGTTCCGCAAACGGAAAGTCCTCGGCGTACATCTGATCCACTAGCGGAGACAGGTCGAACTTGTCCGTCCGTACAGCAGCAATAACGGACCAGTCGCCGAAAGACACAACGTCTTCAATGTATGCGCCCAGTTCACTCGTGTCGCTGATCGGAAAATCGCGCAGCGGAAACACCTCACCGAGAATGACGTTGGTTTCCGTACCTGTCGTCAGGTCATGCTCGAGCCCATCACGATATTCCACGGTGTGGCGTTCCCGGTATTCAAGCCCGAAGCCCAGGCGGTGCGAGACCCTGAGCCCGGAGATCTCCTTCTGCAGGTTGAGTTCAATACCGCGAATTTCCTGCTCGAAGTGAAAAAACCGGTCGATGGATACCGGGCGCCGCGCCAGGCCGCGTTCGTCGAGAGTGACCTGATCGATTTCGGCGATCACGTAGTAGCCGCGCAGAACACCGGAATCAACCAAGCTCTCCGGTGAGCCGAATTCGACTGCAAGGTTTAGTAAGTCGAGTACGTAGTCGTCATCACCTTCGAGCCTGGTTGTGGAACGGAACCTGCCGGACCCAAGCATGGAGCGGAGGTCGGACTGGCTGCTTGCCTGCTGGTGAATGAGACCGCCGCGCCAGGTGTGTCCGAACGGATCGTCAGCAACGAACTTGAGCAGCGCCGATCTGCGCTCGTACTCCCTGTAGTCGATAGCGTCGGAGACTGCGGCCGAGTCCAGTTGTTGCCCGTCGCGCCAGCTTGCCCCTGCCACAAATCCTCTCGAAGCATCACCGACGGCAAACATTGCCGTCCCATGCAAGCTTTCGTCGGCACCGCGCCAGGTCGCGACAAAATCGCCGCCGCGACCCCGCTTGTCGACGAGGTCGACGGGATCCGGCGTCCGCACTGCGACGACGCCGCCGATGGCCGCACTACCGTATAACGCGGAAGCAGGCCCATGCAGCACCTCGACCTGTTCGATCATGCCGGCATTCAGAAAGTCCCGGGTGGCGTTGGAAAAACTACCGACATCGAACTGGTCGCTAAGCGGCACACCATCGACAATGAGCGCAACCCGGTTGCCGCCGATGCCGCGGATGTTGATTCCTTCCGTACCGAATCGTGTGCCAGCGGCCTCGTAGTCGATGCCCGGTGTATACCGAAATATGTCCGCCATCGATGTCGCCAGCTGCGCCTTGAGGTCGGCCCGGTTAATGACCGTTACGTTGGCCGCGATTTCGCGGATAGAGCGCTCGCTTTTATGCGCGACGACGACGATTTGGTCGATGGCCTCTCTGGATACCGTGCTTGATTCCGCAGGTTCCTGGTCGTCAACAGACTCGGCGACGGCCGAACAGGACAGGAAAACTGCGCCCAAAGTGATAGACGCAGCAAGAATCACTACGGATTGTTGACGAAAACGCATCGGGTAGACGTACCTGTAGAATCGTTAATTTCTCACGCGAAATTTTTGCCAAAAAGCGGCTGTAAAACCATAGGTACGTTCACCTATGAGGCACCGGCTTGCCCCTATCGAGCTCGGCGGTCAGAATCAATGCTCGCGCGTCAGGACGGGCTCCAACTCAGGCTCGAGAATTGTAAATCTGGACATCCATGTATGCTGCACTGAAGATCGTTCACGTCAGTTTTGCCATCTTGAGCATCGCCGGATTCGTCCTTCGCGGCGTTTGGATGTTCGGCCACTCAGCGAATTTGCAGCGACGAATTGTTCGAATTGCCCCGCATGTCGTTGATACGGCATTCCTGATAAGTGGCATCTGGCTCGTCGTCATTCTTCATCTGGCGGTGCGCGAGCAGGCCTGGCTCATCGCGAAGCTTGTCGCGCTCATTCTCTACATCGTATTTGGCGCGATTGCGTTAAGGCGGGGCAGGACGCTGCAGATCAGGGCTGCGGCATTTGTCGCCGCGCTGTTGGCATACTTATATATAGGGGGCGTCGCTCTAAGCAGATCGCCGACGAGCTGGGTAACATTCTTTGGAGGCTGATTCGTCATTAATCATCCGTCAGGACGGGCTCCTGCGACGATTCTATTACCACCTGTTGGGATCCGTTCTGCCGGCGAATCAATAAATGTCAGTCGACATCAGTCACGCTGCAACGGATAACGTTGCGAGCACACTGCATCCTGACGGGCGACTTGCGATCGTGCCAAAAGATACGGGAAGGAGCCTCCCACCGTTGCAGGCAATTCTGCTATTCCGTTGGGACGACGCCTGTGACGATCGCAGTCCTTGCCAACTCCAGCAACCGGATCGTATTGACCGGTTTGCTCATGATCGCGCTGTTCTCGAGCGATTTTGCATCCTGAACCACCTGTGACGTATCACCGCTGACGATAAATGCCGGCACGTTTTTGCCGACATCTTTGCGAATCGAAATGACCGCTTCAACGCCGGTCGATCCGTCCAACAGGTGAAAGTCGGAAATGATCAACTGTGGATCAGCATCCAGATGTTTCACGACAGCCCGCGCCTCGGTTGCCGATGCGGCCGTTGCAACGCGGAATCCTTCAGCCTCGAGTAACAGGCCCCAGGCGTCGGCGACTTTGACGTCGTCTTCAATCAGGATAATGAGACCGGATACCTTGGCGTCGGGCGCCGCCTTGTCCGATGCCGGCGTCGTTTCGACCGCAGATTGCTCCGTGACAACAGGGATGGAAATGCAGAAACAGGATCCTTCGCCGGGTTTTGACTCGACCGTTACCTCGTGGCCGAGAAGATCGGCCAGCCGGCGCACGATTGCCAAACCCAGGCCGAATCCTTCTTTGTTCGATCCTGGCGTCTTGCATTGATGGAATTCCTTGAATATGTCCTCTAACTGATCTTCCTCGATGCCGATGCCGGTATCAGTTACTTTGACCCTCAAGGTATTGCCCAGATCATCGCAGGACAGATGCACGCTGCCCTTGTCCGTGTAGCGAATCGCGTTGGACACGAAATTCTGGATGACTTCACCAAGTAAGTTCGGGTCGCTGCGAATGACGGTGTCGCAGGACCCGGCGTCGAATTTCAGGCCCTTGTGAATGGCCTGTCGCGAAAACTCCGCAGACAGCCGGTCGATAAGTCTTTGAATCGAAAAGTCCTCGATCTCCGGGCTGACGGCGCCAGCATCGAGCCGGCTGATGTCGAGAAGCGAATTGAGGAGATTTGTCATCGCGTCCAGCGAACGCTCCTGACTCTCCACCATTTCCAGGGCAAGCGGATCTTTAACCGTTCTGCGCAAGGCGCCGTTCAGGAGACTCAATGCTTGTACGGGCTGCCGCAAATCGTGACTTGCCGCTGCGAGAAAGGCACTGTTTGCTTTGTTCGCGCGCTCCGCTGCCTGGCGCGCCGCAATAATTTCCTGCTCCATTTTTTTGCGTTTGGTCACATCCCGTATGACGCTTGAAACGAAAGATCCGGAGCCGGTTGTCACGGGGCTCAGGCTGATTTCCACCGGGAACTCGCTGCCGTCACTACGGCAGCCCTGCAATTCCATGCCACTACCCATGGGTCGCACGGTCGGCTTCTCGGCATAAGCATCGCGGCGCTTGATGTGCCCATCACGCAGTCGCGATGGCAGTAGAAACTCGATTGGTTTGCCAACCATTTGCTTGCGGCTGTAGCCGAACATTTTTTCCGCCTGTTTGTTCACGACCGTAATCTTGCCTTCCTCATCAACAATGATCATTGCGTCCGGCGCGGATTCCAGCAGGTTCCGAAAGAAGGGCTCCGAGGTTTCTTTCTCACTGATATCGCGGATTGCGCTGGACACAAGCATGCCTTGCTCGGTTTCGATGGGCGTCAGCGCAATCTCTGCGTCGAAAGTCTCACCGTTCTTGCGCAGGCCTTGCAGATTGAGGCCCGATACAAGCGGTCGCGCACGCGGTGCTTTCACAAAGCGTTTGCGATGTTTTTTGTGCACGTCACGCATTGCGTCCGGCATGAGCATCTCGACTTTCTTGCCGATCATCTCATTCTCGTCGTAGCCAAACAGCAGTTGGGCCTGCTGATTCACGAACTCGATCAGCCCGCCGTCGTTTACAATGACAATGGCCTCTGTCGATGCATGCAGAACTTCGTTCGCGACATCTGGCGGCAGATTCATTCTGTTACTCTTATGTGCCCGGCGGTACATCAGCCCTGGTGATTCCGAAAATCATACACTCCGGTATCAGAATGGCTTTCCGGCCACTCACCTATACGTAGTAGTACCTAATTCGCGGAAATCAACATGCTCACTGGCGGAATGGCGAGCCAGCAACATTCACTTGGCGAGCAGGCTTGAGTGATGCTCCAGTTGGTCTTTCATGAGTGTGGAAATGAAGTAATAACCGTGATCGTAGCCTTGGTGCCGACGTAATTCGAGATCGACCGAATGCTCGGCACAGGCGGCCTCGAACAGATGGGGATGCAGTTCCTGCTCGAGAAATTGATCGTCAAGTCCCTGATCGATAAGGATTTTGTTTTGCGGACGTGAGTCGCCAAGGCCCTTGACCAACTCGGTGGCATCGTATTCCATCCATGACGCTTGATCGGCGCCGAGATAATTCGAAAAAGCCTTCTGCCCCCAGGGACAATTCATCGGGCTACAGATCGGTGCAAACGCCGAAATCGATCTAAATGTGTCCGGGTTCCTGAGGCCGACGGTCAGGGCGCCGTGGCCACCCATCGAGTGTCCGAAGATGCCCTGGCGATCCCTGTCGCCCGGGAATTCTGTAAATATGATATCCGGCAGTTCTTTGGTCACATAATCGTACATCTGGAAGTTGGCCGACCACGGCGCCTCTGTCGCATTGAGATAAAAGCCGGCGGCAATCCCGAAATCGTAAGCGCCGTCCGGGTCGTCTGGCACTTCGTCACCGCGCGGGCTCGTGTCCGGTGATATGAGCATCAGCCCAAGCTCGGCTGCGATTCGCTGCGCCCCGCCCTTGATCATGAAGGTCTCTTCCGTGCAGGTGAGCCCGGAAAGAAATGTCAGCACCGGTACCCTTGTGTTTGCAGCCTGTGGCGGCACGAAAACCGCAAACCGCATGTCGCAACTGTTGGCGGACGAGCGGTGACGATAGAAGCCGACCTTGCCACCAAAGCAGCCGTGCTCGCTGATGGTCTCTATCGACATAACTTCATATTCGTCTTGTATCACCTGTCAGGAATGCAGTCCGCCCGCAACGTTATTTGCGGTAATGCGATTGACGCAGACCGATCTTTATTGATTCGCCCATCGGGCGGGCGAACTTCAACAATATGGCTACATCCGTTGCAAGACCAGGGTCGCGTTCGTACCACCGAAACCAAAGCTATTGGTCATGGCCGTCCTGATGC
The DNA here is from genome assembly GCA_022572185.1 of Pseudomonadota bacterium. Taxonomy (GTDB): domain Bacteria; phylum Pseudomonadota; class Gammaproteobacteria; order Steroidobacterales; family Woeseiaceae; genus JACZWL01. Next base: position 19,065 of record JACZWL010000036.1, read on the forward strand.
CGGCATTGTCGATCCGTTCCGTGACCAGCGGCATGCCTTCGGCCGCCGGGTCCATGTCAACGACATTTATTGACGGCGCGATGAAGTCATGCTCCAGCATCAGCAGGCAATGAATTGCTTCATGCACGCCGGTTGCGCCCAGCGAATGACCACACATGGATTTACTCGAAGCGAATCTTGGCATCTCTTCGCCGAATACATCGCGCATCGCCTGCAGCTCGCGGGTATCACCGACCGGCGTGCTGGTACCATGCGTGTTTATATAATCGATTGGTGCGTCGGCCGTCGAGCACGCTAATTCCATGCAGCGCCTGGCGCCCTCGCCGGACGGCGCAACCATGTCATGGCCGTCCGATGTCGCACCATAGCCTATTATTTCGGCATAGATTTTCGCTCCGCGTGCCTTCGCGTGCTCGAACTCCTCAACGACGACCATGCCCGCACCGGCAGCGATCACGAACCCGACCCGGTTCTGGTCGTAGGGCCTGGATGCTTTCGTCGGATCGTCATTGTATTTTGACGACAACGCACCCATCGCGTCGAAAAGACCGGCGAGGCACCAGTGCTCCTCTTCCCCCCCGCCTGCAAAAATCAGATCCTGCTTGCCGAACTGGATCTGCTCCATCGCAATGCCGATACAGTGTGCGCTCGTCGCACAGGCAGAGGTTACCGAGTAATTGAGGCCCCTTATCTTGAACGGCGTAGCCAGGCAGGCAGAGACTGAGCTGCCCATTGTCCGCGGAACCATGTAGGGACCCATCCGGCGAACGCCCTTCTCACGCGTGATGTCCGCACTGGCAATGATATATTCGGTCGATGCGCCGCCGGATCCGGCGATCAGACCGGTACGGGTATTGGAGATATCAGATTCTTCCAGGCCGGCGTCATCAATCGCCTGTTGCATGGAAATATAGGCGTAAGCTGCGGCGTCACCCATGAACCGGCGCACCTTGCGATCGATGTGTTCGCTGATGTCGATATCGACGCTGCCGCAGACCTGGCTTCTTAGCCCCATCTCTTTGAATGTCTCGTTGAAGCTGATGCCAGAGCGGCCCTCTTTCAGTGACTCCAGGACGTCTTCCTTGCGATTACCCAGACAGGACACGACACCGATGCCGCTTATGACCACACGTCTCATCACTACGCCCTAAAAATTATCCGTCGATGTGAACAGGCCGACTCTCAAGTCTTCCGCCGTGTATATTTGCCTGCCGTCTACCGCGACTGTGCCATCGGCGATGGCGAGAATCAGCTTGCGAGTAATCAGTCGCTTGAAGTCAAGCTGAAACGTTACGAGTTTGGCTGTCGGCAATACCTGTCCAGTAAACTTGACCTTGCCGACGCCAAGCGCCCTGCCCCTTCCCGGGCAACCACTCCAGACCATGAAAAAACCGACGAGCTGCCAAAGCGCATCGAGCCCGAGACAACCAGGCATGACCGGGTCGCCGACAAAGTGGCAGTCAAAGAACCAGAGATCCGGCCGGACATCCAACTCCGCCACAATCTCGCCCTTGTCAAATTTGCCCCCGGTGTTCGTGATCCGGGTGATCCGGTCAGTCATGAGCATATTCGGCATCGGTAACTTGGCGTTGTCCGGGCCGAACAGCTCGCCGCGCGCACATGATAGCAATTCGTCACGGTTGTACGAACGCTGCCTGCCGGGCGGCAGGCCGTCAGGGTCAGGGCTTTTGCTGGATTCGGCCATACACCCTCCGGAGCATTCTTGATAATTCGGTGATAGCGGACGTGGCAATTGGCGACGCACAAACGCCGCTCTTTCAGCGGCTTATCTGCCGTAGCGTAGTTTACCGGACACAGTGGCAAAGCGCCTAGGAATTGCAGACATTTCGCCTCTGAAGACGGGTTCCTGCAACGATTCTGTTGCTGTCTGCAGGCGCCGTCCGACCGCCGTGGATGGCGCGAGTGTGGGTGTTGCAAGAGCATTCACCTGCCTGACGGGCGAATCAAAAATGTCAATCGCACCGCAGCAAATAACGCGGTGGGCGGACTGCATCCTGACCGGCGTTCAGGCCTTATCGTAGTCGAGAACCACTGATTGGCTGACCGGGTGAGATTGGCAGGCAAGGACGTAGCCTTTCTCCACCTCCCAGGGTTCCAGACCGTAATTGGTTTCCATCTGGACTTCGCCTTCCTGGACATGTGTTCGACAGGTCGCACACACGCCGCCTTTGCAGGAGAAAGGCAGTTCCACGCCGTTCGCGGCGGCGGCATCGACGATATTGTCGCCCGCCTTCGGCATATCGAACGACTTGCGATGGCCATCCATGATGACGGTAATTGTAGACAAGTCCTTCAGCTCGGCTGCGCTTGCTTCGGGTTCGGCGGCATGCTTGCCCTTTCTCGGCGAGCCGTATCTCTCTTTATGGATTTTGTCGCCGTCGAGGCCAAGCTCAGCCAGTGCATTTGTAATCGTTTCGATCATCGGGAATGGACCGCAAACGAACGCCTCATCCGGATGGAGCCCAGCACAGAATTCGGTGAACAGCTCGCGGACTTTTGCATCATCCATTCGGCCACTAAAGATTGGAAACTCCTGTTCTTCCTGAGTGAACAGGAAGTAGAGCTGCAATCGTTCGGGAAATCGATTCTTTAACGCATACAGTTCATCGATGAACATCGTCGTGCTTTGTCGGCGGTTGCCATAAAACAGCACGAACTTGGCATGCGGTTCGCCCTCCAGCGTCGCTCGGATTATCGACATTATGGGTGTGATGCCGCTGCCCGCTGCAAACGCGAGATAGGTTTTCTTACTTTCCGGGTCCACGCTTACATGAAACTGGCCAAACGGCGGCATGACATCCAGTTCGTCACCGGCTGCCAGCTCGTTTGCGACGAATTCTGAGAACAATCCTCCGGGCTGGACCCTCACGCCGAGCATTAGTGGCTGCTCACCCGGTACTGAGCAAATGCTGTATGTACGACGGATCATCTTGCCGTCGACAGAAATTTGAATCGGCAGATGCTGCCCCGGCAGGAAATCGTATTGTTCCTTCAATTTCTCCGGTACCTGCAGGGTGACGCGCATCGAGTCGGCAGTTTCCTGGTCGACGCTTTTTACCTTCAGTGAATGAAATTGTCTCATGTCGTCGTCAAATCGCGGCTGGACCCCCGGGGTCCGTGTCCATTCAAATACATTTGAAATATTCAAATGGCTCAAGACATTCGTCGCACTTGTACGATGCCTTACAGGGTGTCGATCCGAATTCACTGACCAGCGTCGTGTTGTCGACGCCGCAACGCGGACAGTGAACCGTTCGTTTGATGCCTGTTAATTCTCGCTTGCTCATGCTCCCCTCGGGCGGAGCGATGCCATACGCTCGCAGCTTGTCTCTGCCGACTTCGCTGATCCAGTCTGTTGTCCATGGCGGCGACAAGACCCGTTTCAGCGAAACGTTTTGGACACCGTTTTTTTGTAATTCCGCGATAATGCTTTGCTCGATAACCTCAGTCGCCGGACACCCCGAGTAGGTAGGTGCAACGGAGACTTCGACACCATCGGAACTGATCGCCACGCCCCGGACAATACCGAGATCGACGAGGCTCAAGACCGGAATCTCGGGATCGGGCACGTCGGCCAGCCAGGCCCAAATCTGTTCCTCCCTCTCGCAGCTGCCAGTTTTAGGTTTCACGACCTGCATCCGGCGACTACCAGCTTGCGCCCGGATAGGCGCGCTGCATGTATTGCATTTCGGCGATCAGGTAACCGAAATGTTCTGTGTGGTGCCCTTGTTTGCCACCAGCAGCCATCCACTGTTCCCCGGGCAGAGAAATTGTTGCTTCATTGAGAATCACAGCGACTTCTTTTCGCCACTCGTCTTTCAGCAGCTTGAGATCGGGGCCGTTCCATTCCTTTTTCATGGCATCATCGAGTTCATCGCCCGAAAGCATTTCACCCGTATATCGCCAGAATTTCTGCACCGATTTCGTAATGCGCTGGTGGCTTTTCTCCGTCCCATCGCCCAACCGAATCAACCATTGTTTGCCATGCCTCAGGTGGTAGAGAATCTCCTTTACAGACTTTGCGGCGATCTCGGCAAGGCGCTCGTCGCTGCAAAGTATCAGCGCATCGAGTTGCAGCCGGTAGAAGACGTCGAACAGCACCTGCCGTGCGATCGTATCGGCGAAATTGCCGTTTGGCTGCTCGACGAGCAAAAAGTTTTTGAATTCGTGCTCATCCCGCAGAAACGCAAAATCGTCCTCACCGCGACCATTCCCTTCCAGTTCGCCGGCGTAGGAATAAAACATTCGCGCCTGACCGAGATAGTCGAGCGCAATATTCGCGTTCGCAAGTTCTTCTTCCAGTTCCGGGCCATTGGCGACAATTTCTATCAAGCGCTGCCCGAGCACAAGGGCATTGTCACCAAGCCGGAGGAGATATGAAATGAGGGCTTCTTCCTTGTTCATTCGAAATTGCTCAATGCCTGGGCTCAGCACATCTAGTACTCCGTCACGGTGATATTGATGGAGTACTAGAGGTTTTCCACGCCATCGGGGATTTCATAGAACGTCGGGTGCCGATAGATTTTGTCCGCCGCCGGCTCAAACAATGCCGACGATTCTGCCGGGTCGGACGCGATGATTTCGCTCGATTTGACAACCCAAATGCTCACGCCTTCATTGCGCCGCGTATAGACATCTCGCGCGTGGTCTATCGCCATCTGGTCGTCTGCCGCGTGTACGCTGCCCGCGTGCTTGTGGCTCAAGCCGGAGCGCGAGCGTATGAATACTTCGTAAAGTGGCCAGTTCTGATCAGCCATCGTGTTACCCTCTTCCTTCTCTAGGCGGCCTTATCAGCAGCATGCTTGGCCGCATAAGCCCTTGCTGCTTCGCGTACCCAAGCCCCGTCATCATGAGCTTTTTGGCGGTTGGCCATCCTCTGCGTGTTGCACGGGCCGTTCCCCGCCAACACGTCGTAAAATTCCTGCCAGTTGATTTCGCCGAAGTTGTAGTGGCCCGTTTCTTGGTCAAATTCGAGATCGTCATCGGGCACTCTTAATCCCAGGAACTCGGCCTGCGGCACCGTCACGTCGATAAATTTCTGCCTCAACTCATCGTTGGAAAATCGTTTGATCTTCCAGGCCATTGACTGTGCCGAATGTTTGGAATCCGTATCGCTGGGCCCGAACATCATGAGCGACGGCCACCACCAGCGGTTCAACGCGTCCTGCGCCATTTCTTTTTGTGCATCGTTGCCCCGCGACAAGGTCAACATGATTTCGAAACCCTGACGCTGATGAAAGCTTTCTTCTTTGCAGATGCGGACCATCGCCCGCGCGTACGGGCCGTATGAACAACGGCAAAGCGGAATTTGATTCATGATCGCGGCGCTGTCGACCAGCCAGCCGATCGCGCCTATGTCGGCCCAGGTAATCGCTGGATAGTTGAAGATGCTCGAATACTTCGCTTTGCCGCTTAGTAAATCAGCAACCATCTGATCGCGGGACGTGCCGAGCGTTTCGCCGGCACCGTACAGGTAAAGGCCGTGTCCCGCCTCGTCCTGAACCTTGGCCAGCAGGATAACCTTGCGACGCAAAGTCGGCGCACGCGTCAGCCAGTTGCCCTCCGGCTGCATACCGATGATCTCGGAATGCGCATGCTGGGAGATCTGGCGCACCAGCGTCTTGCGGTACGCTTCCGGCATCCAGTCTTTCGCTTCTATTTTTTCTTCGTCGTCGATGCGCGCCTGAAATGCTGCCAGCCGCTCCGCTGACTCGACCGGCTCTGGCCCCTCTGTCTTATTTCCTTGTTGATCAAGACCTTGCGTGTACATGTCGCCTGCCTCAGATCGAATGCCGTTGGCAATCGTCTAATGTGTCACGCTTTTTTGGAATTTTCAAGTTATTCTGTATCATAAATGGGCTCATCACCGGACACGAGAGATTGCCTCGTCGCCACCGAACGGCCTTTGAAAACGGCAACCTCCTCACCGTTCTGATTGGTGACCGTCACCTCGTAGATGCCCGACCGGCCGCCTCGGTAACGCTCCGTGGCGACGGCAAGGAGCTGATCACCTGCTTTCGCCGGGCGCAGGAAATCGATCGATGCACTTCCAGCGTAGGTCACTTTGTCATAAGTATTGCAGGCATACGCGAAAGCCGTGTCGGCGAGCGAAAAAATAAAGCCGCCATGACAGACATCAAAACCGTTGGTCATGCTGGGTGACACTTTAACGCGTGCTTCCGCTTGCCCAGCGCCGGTCACTTCGACGCTGATACCAAGTCCCCTCGATGCAGTGTCCGCGTCATACATCGCGGCGGCGCATTTCTTAGCGAGATCGAGCTGATTCATTCTGTTCGCTACCTCCTGTCAACCGTCCGTCAGGACAGGCCCCAACGATACGACAGCGTAGCACTCATCGATACGGCTATCTGAGACCGCCAAACCGGTCGAAAAACTCCGGCGACGGCGATGGTAACGGCCCATCTGCCGTTTCCATCGTCGCCGTCATGAATTGGTCGGCAGGATCAAATATACGCCGGTAAAGATCGCGGCAAAGCTGATACGCCTCTTTGCCATGCCAGCCCTGCGGCAGCATTTCCGCCGGCAACAACGGATCTCGCAGCAATATTTTTCTGTACTCCTGAATGAGCAGCGTACGAATCTGAAACGCGTTTTTCGGAGACAGGTTCTTGTATTTGCGAACCGCCGAACTGACCGGGCGAAAGTGCTCGACGAAATGTTCGTATCGATTATCGATCTCCTCGAGATTCCAGCTGCGATGGACGAGGTCCCGCATCGCGTTGTCCTGACTTTCGTCCAGCGTACGACCGTTCATGACAACCACATCGGTCTGCACGCCCAGGCGTATCAGCAACGCTTGCAGGTCCTCCAGGTCCGGTGCAGGATGCGCCATGAGACTTGTTGAAATCGTGCCGAAACCCAGCCACGACAGCTCCTTGCGTACGGATTCCCTTTGCAGCGCAAGGAGTCCCGACAGCAGTACGAGACACCAGTCTCCGGACCAGTCAAGGAGAGGCTCGCCGTATATCCGGTGTGTCGCCTGTGCGAATTTCTGGGCACCCTCTTCGGTCAGACCGTAATAACTACGCCGTCCAACCTGGTTTACATCGAGCCAACCATCGCGTGACAGACGAAAGACGGAAGTCCGGACAAGTCTTTCGCCGATGCCAAACCCGCTCAAGATCCTGATCAGACTGCCGATCCAGATCGTGCCGCCGCGAGGCGCGATCGAATCCCCAAGAACTGTCACGATCAGAGACCCGGCGCGCAGTGTCGGCCGCGAGCGAAACTCATCGACGAGTAATTTTGTAATAGTGCTGATCGACATTAGAGTGAGGTACGCGTTGATTCTTTTCCAGGTTTCCCGGGCACGCTTGCTTTAGCGTCGGCCGACCGTACAATGTGATACCGAAAAATTCAAATTTTTTGACTTTTTGTGTCCCCAAAGTTCTTCGCCGTTTCTCTTAATCACAACGTTCAGCCGGAAAGGCTGCAGAGGATAACTTGATGAAACTGCAAAACTACGCAGTAAATGAGTGGATTACAGGCAGCGATGACGGGCGCGAACTGACGAGTGCCGTAGACGGACGACCGATCGCTGCTATTTCCAGCCAGGGAATAGACTTTGCCGCGATGCTCGATTACGCGCGCAATGTTGGTGGCACTAATCTTCGTAAGTTCACATTTCACGAACGTGCTCTCATGCTTAAAGAACTTGCGAAGCATTTGACCGAGCACAAGAAAGAGTTCTACGAGCTATCGACCGAGACCGGCGCGACCAGGAACGACAGCTGGATAGATATCGACGGTGGCATATCAACCCTGTTTGTTTTTTCGAGCAAAGGGCGGCGGGAAATGCCGAATGATCATGTTTACCTGGACGGACCGCCGGAATTTCTTTCCAAGAACGGCACGTTTGTTGGACAACACATATTCACACCGCGTCTTGGTGCCGCCGTGCACATCAACGCTTTCAATTTTCCTTGCTGGGGCATGCTGGAAAAACTTGCCCCTGCGCTGCTCGCCGGCGTGCCTGCCATTGTGAAACCGGCCTCGAGCACAGCCTATCTGACAGAGCTCGTCGTACGCCGGATGGTCGAGTCCGGCATTTTGCCGGAAGGCTCGGTGCAGCTGATCTGCGGCGGTGTCGGCGATCTGTTCGATCATTTGAACTGTCAGGACACAATTGCCTTTACCGGCTCCAAAGGAACGGCCGAACGCTTGCAACAGCACCCACGCGTGATTTCCGAGTCTGTTCGTTTCACTGCCGAGACCGATTCGCTCAACGCATCCGTTCTCGGAGCGGACGCGACGCCGGACACACCTGAGTTCGATCTGTTCATCAAGGAAGTTACGCGAGAAATGACGAGTAAGGCAGGTCAGAAGTGCACAGCGATCCGGCGAATCATTGCACCTGCATCGATTACCGCTGAGCTGGTCAAATCACTCTCCACCGCTCTCGGCGATATCCGTGTCGGAAACCCCGCCCGCAAGGACGTGGATATGGGGGCCCTGGCCAGTTTGGATCAGCGAGATGAAGTGCGCGAGAGGGTGGCGGAATTGTCGAACCAGGCAACGGTGGTATTCGGTAACCAGGACGATTTTCACGTCGTAGATGCCAACGTTCAAAATGGCGCGTTTTTCATGCCAACGCTGTTGCATTGCGAACGACCGCTGTCATCGGCCTTGGTTCATTCCGTGGAGGCTTTCGGTCCGGTCAGCACGGTGTTGCCGTACGAGAATCTCGACGAAGCAATCGAGCTCATGCGTCTTGGCGAAGGCAGCCTCGTCGGTTCCATTTTTACGAATGACGATGCCGTTGCGCGCGAACTCGTCTTGGGTAGCGCAGCTTACCACGGTCGACTGCTCGTCATTAACCGGCACTGCGCCGGCGAATCGACCGGCCATGGATCTCCGTTGCCGCATCTCGTCCATGGCGGCCCCGGCCGCGCCGGCGGCGGTGAAGAGCTCGGCGGTATCAGAGGTGTGTTGCACTACATGCAGCGAACTGCTCTTCAAGGCTCGCCGGCGACACTGGCTCGAATCGGCAACCGTTGGATCCGTGGCGGTACTGAAAACGATCCGGGCGTGCATCCGTTTCGAAAGACATTCGAGCAACTCGAGATCGGCGACACATTGCATACAGACGCACGCGAAGTCACTCTGGATGACATCGATCATTTCGCCGAATTTACGGGCGACAAATTCTATGCGCACACGGACGAGGAAGCGGCCAGAAAGAACCCGTTTTTCGATGGCCGTGTCGCGCACGGCTACCTGATCGTCTCGTTCGCCGCAGGACTATTCGTTGACCCCGATTTCGGCCCGGTGCTTGCGAACTACGGCGTCGATGAACTTCGTTTCGCACAGCCGGTTAATTACGGTGATTCCCTAAAAGTACGACTGACGTGCAAGCAAAAGACGCTGCGTGAGGGATCGGGCTACGGTGAAGTGCGTTGGGACACAGAGGTAAGCAATCAGAATAATGAGATTGTCGCCGCGTACGATGTGCTGACGATGGTCGCTACCGACGAACAATGGGCGTCGGTTAATTCTTGATCGTCAGATAATCGCCCATCTTCTCTGATAGCTAATCAGAGAAGACTGCCAACATACAAGGAGCCCGTCCTGACGGGCGATTAAAGAGCAGGCGGACGCACGTGACCGTCCACGTAAGCGGACGCCGACGAATCACACTACTGCAATCGCGGAGCTTTTTTGTTTTGAGCATGCGATGATGCACGGATGCTGGCCAGCAAACTGAAAAAAGAAATAACTTACGAATTTCCGGAGAGACCCGAAACCGGTGGCGTGATGCAGGTAGCACCCGGTGTTCTATGGCTGCGCATGCCCCTCCCTTTTGCGCTTGCCCATATCAATCTTTGGCTGCTTGAGGACGATGACGGCTGGGCGATCGTCGATACGGGCGTCTTCACAGACGAATCTCAGGAGATCTGGGAACAAACCTTTTCCAATGCGATGGAAAAGCAACCGGTAACGCGCGTATTTGTGACCCATTTGCATCCCGACCATGCCGGCTGCGCGGGCTGGCTCACGAAAAAACTCGCCGTCGAGCTTTTGATGTCCCGCGAAGAGTATCTGCTGTGCCGGATTCTCGTGGCCGATACCGGGAGACCTGCGCCTGACACCGGTATTCGCTTTTATCAATCGGCCGGATATTCGCCGAAAGCCCTTGAAATCTATAAGAAAATGTTCGGCTCGTTCGGGCAGTATGTCTCACCATTGCCTGAGTCTTACCGGCGCCTCAAGGACGGTGATCTCGTATCTATTGGCGCGAATGACTGGGAAATTATTATCGGCCGCGGACATTCTCCGGAACACGCCTGCCTGTATTGCGCCGATCTCAAACTATTCATATCCGGAGACCAGTTGCTGCCGACCATTTCTTCAAATGTCAGTGTGCATCCGACAGAACCGGCAGCCGACCCTTTATTAGACTGGATGGCTTCACTCCGAGAGCTCAAAGACAGGATTCCGGAAGACGTTCTCGTTTTGCCCGCGCACGGCAAGGCGTTCAGAGGCGCACATGCGCGCCTCGATCAGCTCATTGACGAGCATGGCACAGGCCTCGCTGCACTGCAGGAGTTATGCAAGGAACCGAAGCGCGCGATCGACGTTTTTCCCGCGTTGTTCAAAAGCAAGATTACCGGCACGAATCTGTTTTTTGCGATCGGAGAATCAATCGCACATCTGAATTACCTGCTCAACACGGATCGCATGACGGTTGAGACTGACAAGAGCGGCGTGCACTGGTATCAATCCACACGGTAGGACTTTTCAACATGCCTGTTCGTAGCATCTCATCTATCTTGCTGGTGTCGGCCTGCCTGATATTCGCCGCGTGTTCCCCCGCGACGGATCAGGCGCCGTCGCCGCATGCAGCGCAGCCCACAGTTCAGGAAGCCGGCAGCAAGGCTGCGGTCGCGATGCCGGACAAGTACGGGGCACAGGTAAGCGAAGATATTTTGCGCGCCGGTGGTAATGCGGTGGACGCTGCGATCGCGGCCGGTTTTGCCCTGGCCGTCACCTACCCGGAGGCCGGCAATATCGGCGGTGGCGGTCTCATGCTGATACACATTGACGGCCAAGCCACGTTCCTGGATTACCGCGAAACGGCCCCGCTCACCGCGATATGTATCTGGATGAGCAAGGAGAAGTCATTGAGAAGACAAGCCTGATCGGTATTAAAGCTGCCGGTGTGCCCGGCACGGTCGCCGGGCTACGGGCGACCCATCAGCGCTACGGCACATTAGCGTGGAAAGACCTGCTGATGCCGGCAGCGCTTTGAAGCCCTTTTCGTCCGTAACAACTTAATTTGCGCTTATTAGATTCTCCAGCGGGATATTGAGTCCGTCGTGCAGCTTACGAATTTGGCTCTTCGACAGGTTTCGCTTTCTGTTCAAGACTTCAGATACTCTGTTGCGCCCGCCAAGAAACGGTTCCAACGCCTTGCGATCAATTCCCATCTGTTCCATTCGAAATAGGATTGCCTCAACCGGATCGGGCAATTCGACCGGAAAGTGATCGCGCTCATAGGCTTCCACCAATGTTGCAAGAACATCAAGTTCGTCGCCTTCTTCGGTACCAGGTACCGCATCCATCAGCGCACCAATCCGCAACATCGCATTGTTGTAATCGTCTTCTGTCTTAATAGGATGAATAACCATCACACTTCCTCCGCATCAATTCGATCATATTCAGCGTGTGTCCCGATGAATCGAACATACCCAATTCGATATGGGTAATTGAACTTCACAATCAACCGGTACTTGTTGCCAGCAATATTGAATACGATACGGTTGTCTCCAATTACGCTTGCGTTTCGATACATTGCCTTAACCTGGTGAGGTATCGCCCAATCTGCCGATTTGGCTTCCTGGTACCAAACCTTCAGAGGCTCCTCAGCATCCCTGTTTAGCTCCCAAAAGATACGCAGGCTGCTGATGGCAATAATTCTCACCACGACAATCTAATATGTTCCCATTTTGGGAACAAGCAGGTATTTCACATAATCGGAGAAGTTGTTAGACACCCTAAGCCAAAGGGTTACTGAGTTCTGCGGATATTAGAGGTCATTTTATCCGCATTTTTCGCAGAGAATAATAGGGTTGCGGAGGCTAAACGCACTATTCTCCGTGTTTTCTGCGGATTTTAATTGTCAGTGCGGAGAATATGGCTCATAATATCCGCAAAATATACGGAGATTATGAGTGATCTACATCTGGAAACAGCAAGAATGGCCTGAACTGAGCTGGGATGAGCGGCGGCTCTCCAAGCTGCTTGGCGCTGTCTCACAGGAGCAAGGGCGCCTGCTCGGCAAGATGGAGTCGATTGGCTTTGACCTGCGAAGTGAGGCCCATCTCCTTACCCTCACCGAAGACGTCGTCAAATCAAGCGAGATCGAAGGCGAAAAGCTGGAGCGCGATCAGGTCCGCTCGTCGATCGCTCGCCGGCTCGGCATGGACATCGCCGGCCTCGTGCCGGCCGACCGCAACGTAGAAGGCGTGGTCGAGATGATGCTGGATGCGACTGGCAACTATGGCCAGGCGCTGACAGATGAGCGTCTATTTGACTGGCATGCTGCCCTCTTTCCAACAGGCCGAAGCGGCATGACAAAGATCAATGTAGGCATGTGGCGCGATGATGCCAGCGGGCCAATGCAGGTCATATCGGGGCCAATGGGCCGGGAAACAGTCCATTATGAAGCACCACCGGCTAAAAGCGTTCCTGACGAGATGCGACACTTTCTCGAGTGGTTCGAAAACCCTGGAGAAAGTCATCCCCTGCTGATCGCCGCACTCGCGCATTTGTGGTTTGTAACAGTCCATCCATTCGATGATGGGAACGGGCGTATTGCACGTGCAATAACCGATATGGCCCTGGCACGTTCTGAAAACAGCGGGCAGCGCTTCTACAGCATGTCCGCGCAAATTCAGAAGGAGCGCAAAGACTACTACTACACTCTCGAATGGACACAAAAAGGTGATATGGATGTCACGCGCTGGCAGAACTGGTTTTTGAATTGCCTGCTCCGCGCAATAGAAGGTAGCGAAGAAACTTTGGATGCCGTCATGGTGAAAGCGCGGTTCTGGGATCGCTTCGCGAAGGCACCGCTTAATGATCGTCAGATAAAGGTAATAAACAAACTACTCGACGGTTTTGAAGGAAAACTGACGACATCCAAGTGGGCCAAAATAGCAAAGTGTTCTCAGGATACCGCCTATCGAGATATCCTCGATCTTGTCAAGCGCGGCGCGCTGCAAAAAGACCCCGGTGGCGGTCGCAGCACGAGTTACTCCGTCGTCGACCAATAGCACTTCTTGAGCACCACTAATCACATTTACACAGTGTGTAACGAAGGGAAAAGGTGCCAGGGAAAAGGCGCCGAAACCGGGTCAAATGTACATGCGATTTACACATAGCGTGTCCCTGGCTAAGTCGCGGCGGCAGGTTGTGACAGCGGCTCGTCGTCAGTTGGCTCGATGCTTGAGCGAACGACTTTGATGGCCCGGACTTCTTTTCGGCCAATCGTCAACATGTCCCAGAAGAGAAGAACTATGCCTGCAGCCGTGACCCAGCCGAAAATCATTCGCCAGTACATGGCCTGTATGAACCACGGGTGAGTCTGCGCTTCAAAATACGCGCTCCAGGTGGAGCCACCTACTGCGCGCTCGATGAATGATTGTTCGTATCCTGCGATCAATAGCGCAATCGTCATGCCGAGAACGCCGGCGTTGAGCAGCCCCAACGACCATTTCCACTTCCAGCCGCCGCCCGGAAGCTGATCCGACATCCATACATCGCCTCGCCATTTCTGAATAGCGATATAAATCATCGCAATATTTATCGTGGCATAGGCGCCAAAGAAGGCGAAATGGCCATGAGACGCGGTCCACTGGGTACCGTGAGTATACAAATTGATCTGCGGCAGCGTATGCATGAAACCCCAAACCCCGGCACCGAAAAAGTTACCGAAGGCGTGTGCAATCAACCACGCCAGTGCCGGACGCTATCTCCTGTTTCTTCACCAGGGCGTGCGGGGGGGGCGCCAGCAGTCATTTGTAACCCGAATTGCCCCTCGTCCAGAATGCCACGCGCCTTCAACAACCCGCGGTACGTGGCCCGAAGTCCCTGAGTTCGAATATACCGCCTGATCGGCCGGAAGTACGTCGGCGGATCGTATA
>JACZWL010000037.1 GCA_022572185.1 Pseudomonadota bacterium
AACCGTTCTCCGGCAATCTCAGCGGCAACCGCGAAACCGTCAATTGGGCGCTGGTCTGGCAAACCGAGGCGGGACAAACCGTCACGGAAAGTTACGTCAACCTGATTCCTACGCCGCAGGGCGGCACGCACGTGAATGGCCTGCGGACGGGCTTGACGAATGCGCTGCGTGAATTCTGCGAATTCAGGAGTCTTTTACCGCGCGGCATTCAGTTGTCGCCCGAAGACGTGTGGGATGGCTTGAGTTTCATACTCAGTGCGAAACTCGAGGATCCGCAATTTTCCGGTCAAACGAAAGAACGCCTGTCGTCGCGCGAATCGGCCGCGTTCGTTACGGGCGTCATCAAAGACAGCTTCGTCTTGTGGCTCAACCAGCACCCGGAGTCAGGCGATGCGATTGCGCAGCTGGCGATCAGCAAAGCGCAGTCCCGCATAAAGGATGCCAAGAAAGTCGTTCGCAAGAAAGTGGTCGCCGGCCCGGCGCTACCCGGCAAGCTTGCTGATTGTACTTGTCAGGAACCGGAACTCTGCGAGATCTTCCTCGTGGAAGGGGACTCGGCCGGCGGCTCGGCAAAGCAGGCGAGGGATCGGAGAACGCAGGCCATCATGCCGCTGCGCGGCAAGATCCTGAACACCTGGGAGGTGGACACCGCCGAGATCCTGGCTTCGCAGGAAGTGCACGACATCAGTATCGCGCTCGGCATAGACCCTGCGACCAACGACATCGAAAGCTTGCGTTATCACAAGATCTGTATTCTGGCCGACGCGGATTCCGATGGAGCGCATATTGCGACCCTGCTCTGTGCTCTTTTCCTCAGGCATTTTCGCGAGCTCGTGCTTGCGGGGCATGTCTATGTCGCCATGCCACCGCTGTACCGCATCGATGCGGGCAAGGAGGTCTTCTATGCGCTCGACGACGCCGAACGCAAGGGCATACTCGACCGCATCGCAGCGGAAAATATCAAAGGCAAGGTAGGCGTGACCCGCTTCAAGGGGCTGGGTGAGATGAGCCCGCCGCAATTGCGCGAAACGACGATGAATCGGGATACCCGGCGTCTCGTGCAACTTACGATCAGCGCCAAAGACAAAACGGATCAGCTCATGGACATGCTTCTGGCCAAGAAGCGCTCCGCGGACCGGCGTAGCTGGCTCGAAAGCAAGGGCAATCTGGCCGAAGTCTGACAATCAGCGAGACAAACGATGCAAAACCAATTGAATCTGGATGGCGTCGAACAAATTCCTTTAAGGGAGTTCACGGAGAAAGCGTATCTCGACTACTCCATGTACGTCATCCTCGACCGCGCGCTGCCGCAGATCGGCGACGGTCTGAAGCCCGTACAGCGCCGCATCATTTATGCGATGAGCGAACTCGGATTGTCGGCAGGACAGAAACCCAAGAAGTCTGCTAGGACAGTTGGCGATGTCATCGGCAAGTATCATCCGCACGGCGACTCGGCCTGCTACGAAGCGATGGTCCTGATGGCCCAGGACTTCTCTTATCGCTACGCCATCATCGATGGCCACGGCAACTGGGGCTCGACAGATGATCCGAAATCATTTGCCGCCATGCGATACACCGAATCGCGTCTTATGCCTTATGCCAGGAGCCTGCTCGCCGAACTCGGTGATGGCACCGTCGACTGGGCGCCGAATTTCGACGGCACGATGGAAGAACCGGTCGTATTGCCAGCCCGGCTGCCAAACTTGTTGCTCAACGGCACGACCGGTATCGCCGTCGGTCTGTCCACGGATATTCCGCCACACAATCTGCGTGAGGTTGCGAGTGCTGTTATCCACCTGATCGACAATCCGAAGGCGACGGTCGCGCAGTTGATGAAACACATCAAAGGCCCGGACTTTCCAACTGGCGGCGAGCTCATTACACCGCGAAACGAGATTAAACAGATCTATCTCAAGGGGCATGGCACGCTGCGGCTGCGTGCCTCGTACAAAAAAGAAAACGGTGACATCGTGATTACAGCACTGCCGTACCAGATTCCGGGCAGCAAGGTTCTCGAACAGATTGCCATGCAGATGCGCAACAAGAAGCTGCCGTTGGTGGAAGACCTTCGTGATGAATCGGATCACGAAGAACCGATTCGTCTCGTCATTACGCCGAAATCGGCGAAGGTGGATGTCGATGAACTGATGTCGCACCTGTTCTCGACCACATCGCTGGAACGCACTTGCCGCGTCAACATGAACATCGTTGCCCTCGATGGCCGGCCAAAGAATTTCAGTCTTGTTGCATTGTTAAGCGAATGGATCATATTCCGCAAAGACACCGTCAAGCGGCGACTCCGGCACCGCTTGCAGATCGTCACAGATCGCCTGCACATTCTTGACGGTCTGCTGGTCGCCTATCTCGACATCGACAAGGTCATTGCAATCATTCGCACGCAAGACGAGCCGAAGCCGGCCCTGATGAAACGCTTCAAGCTGTCGGACATTCAGGCCGAAGCGATCCTCAATCTTCGCTTGCGCAATCTGGCGAAGCTCGAGGAAATGAAGATTCGGGGCGAGCAGGAAGAGCTCAATGAAGAGCGCGACGGGCTCGACAAGACCCTGAAGAGTGCGTCACGCCTGAAGACTATGATCAAGAATGAAATTATTGAAGACGCCGAAGCCTATGGTGATGAGCGGCGGACGACGCTCGTCGAACGTGAAGCAGCTCAGGCCCTCGACGAGACCCAGCTGGTCGCCAATGAGCCCGTTACGGTGGTCTTGTCGCAACGGGGATGGGCCCGGGCCGCAAAGGGACATGAGATCGATCCGCTGGCACTGAGCTACAAGTCAGGCGACAGTTTCCTGGCCGCCGCACAGGGCAGGAGCAACCAGCTGGCGATGTTCATCGACAGCACAGGGCGTGTCTATAGCGTTATCGCCCACACGCTGCCATCGGCGCGCGGGCAGGGCGAGCCTCTCTCCGGCCGGTTCAAGCCGCCTGATGGCGCCGAGTTCTGCGGCACCATGATTGGCGACCCCGATTCACAGGTTTTGTTGGCCAGCGACGCGGGCTACGGTTTTATTGCGACGCTGAGTGACCTCATATCGCGAAACAAGGCTGGAAAATCCATCTTGAGGGTGCCACCAGGCGGCAGGGCGGTGGTGCCCGCGCCGGTGCCGGCCGACTGTGAATGCCTGATCGCGGCAGTGACTTCGATTGGCAAGCTACTCGTATTCGAGGCGGAAGAATTGCCGGAACTCACCAAAGGCAAGGGCAACAAGATCATCGGCATACCGTCCAGAAAATATAAAGAGGGCGAAGAAAAACTGGTGGCGGTGGCCGTGATTGCCGAAGAAGGCAATCTGCAGGTTCTTAGCGGCACTCGCCGCATGACGATCAAGTGGGACGACCTGGACGACTACTATTACGAACGTGGCAGGCGCGGCAATCTGTTGCCGCAGGGCTGGCGCAAGGTAGAAGGCCTGGTTGCCGAACAAGACCGCTGATCCTGACGAACTGCAACAACGTTTCTATTGCCATTTGCAGCTGCTGTCCGACCGCCATGATGGCGGGAGTGCAGGTCAGGACGCTTTTTTCTTCTTCTTGGTATCGATCCTGCCGGACTCGATTAACATGTCGACTGTCACATCATCATCGTTGGCAGGCATCACCACAGTGACATCAAAGTCCGCTGTCGGCATTTCCGTGGTCGGCCCTTCCTGGATGGCCGTCTTGTCAAGATCGCTGATGTCGTCATTTTGAGCCGGCGTATTTTTCGGTAGCTCGGCCGTAATTTCACCGCTCCCGTCCTTGTCCATACGCGCGGCCAACTCGGTGGCCGCTTTGGCGATTTCTTCGTTCAGCGCCTGGGTCGCCGTAAACTCCTCTTCGTAATCCTGTTCGAGAATCTGGTAATCGACTTCCTGGCGCAGCGTCGAATCCTCGGACTCCGTGATGTTGTCGATCTCGACCAGAACGGCTTGCAAGTCCTTCGTCGTGGAATCCAACTCACCCAGATTCTGTTTCGTTGCGTCGACGATCATCGACAGGTCATACTGGCTGTCGTCGTCACTCGGCGGTATTTCCTTGTCGAGAATGGCGTTTTTGTCTTCACGCTCGGGCGGCGGGATCATATCCGTTTCCGAAGAGTCTTCCTCTTCGGCCGCCGACTCCGGCAGCACCATGTCCAGTTCGTCTTCGAAGTCGGTTGATGCAGAGAAGCCGAAATCCTGTGCAACATCGATATCCGAGCTGTCCTGCAGTCCCGTGCCGTCGTCAAAATCAGCATCGAGCGTGATCGACGACGAATGCGGTGATGAAACCGGTATCTCAAAGTCAACGTCGGTGACGGCCATGGCTTTGGCTTCCTGCCGCACAGGATCTGTCCTGCGGCGGTTGGGGCGCGGCTCCAGCGGCGTTGCAATGGCCACGGAGCCAAATCGTTGCCTGAATCTCTGACCGAACAGCAGGAGACCGAGAATCAGCGCAAGACCGCTGCCGCCAAGCCACATCAACCATGACCAGGAACCGCTGGTGCCACCTGCGGTTTCACCGTCCTGACTGGTTTCGCCAGCGGCGACCGGCTGAACCAGTCGCGGATCTGTGAGTTCGGCGTCGGCCAGAGGCCCGATCGGAGATACGAACGGGCTGTCGTCACCGAAAACAATGTCTCCGGGCCGCAGGTTGGCAAATTCAGAAACGCCTGTGTCGGGTTCCGGGACTGACAACGCCTCGGTCTCTGGCGCGTCTACTACAATGGCTGCCGGCACTTCATCCGGTACAAAAAATATCTCTTCGGTCTCGAGTACGGCCGTCGCCTCATAACCGGTATAAGCTTGCGTATAGCCGGGCTCACTTGCCGTTGTCATAACAGCTTCGGCAACAGTCGGTTGCGATGCCGCGACAGACAGGTCCGGTATCTCGAGCCAGCTGCCGGCTTTCAGCCAGTTCCGGTCGCCGTCGACAAACGCACCCGGGTTTGCGGTAAATATCCGCTCGACGGCCGGCCACAGTGCGATCGAACGATCGGCTATGCGCGAGGCAATTTCCGACAATGAATCTCCGCGCTGCACCAGGTAGCGGCTGTTTTCGGAGATCGGCGAGCGATCCCCAAGCCTGCTCCGCCCGGCCCGTGCCTGTGGTTTCGCTGCCTCGGCCACGGCGGTGGAGGTCACCGCTACGGAACGCCAGGCAGCGGAAGATTCGACCACTACAGGCGCATCTGCTACAGGCGCATCTGCTACAGGCGCCTCTGCGACGGTCTGCGCGGGGTCTATCATCAGCGTAAATTGACGGCTGATGTGTGCCGTATACGGACAGTCGACTGAAACCTGCATGGTCAATAATGGTTCCCGAATAGCACGATTGCCCGCCAGGAGAATCATGCCATCGGCAATGCTGACCGTCGCCCGGCTGACAGAGGGCAGGCCATTGGCCGCAAGGCCGGGCTGCAGATAGACACAATAGTCATAAATCGCTTCATGCGGGTTTAACGCGAATGCAATGCTTGCGCGTAACGGCTGTCCCAGGGTCGAGTTGATTTTCAATTCGCCGAGTTCGACAGCCGAAGCCGAAACGGCCATCATGCTGCATGCACCGCCAACGACCATCAGTGCAGGCAGCAGCTGCTTGCGGCTGTTTCTGCATTTGCCGGTGGTCCTGTTCTTTTTGTTATTTCCTTTTGATGCTTTCACAAATTCATACCCCGGTACTGGTATTGCCCCAATCGGCAGTTTCGACCGTCCGGTCCATATCAATCACCGAGTAAGCGGCAAAATCCCGGACTAGCAAAGAGATACGGCAGATTAGAGCGGCCCGAAAAAGCTGTAAACGCGCCTTTTCTATGTTTCGGGAAATTACTTCCCGTGAAGGGCTTTTTGAGGGCAAAAGTGTGACGTAAGTCACACTTCTCCTGCCGCGTAAATTGGCGACCCGGTATTCGGCGCGGACTGCAGTTGAGCGCGCCGGGTGCCGCCATGGTTGGTAAAGCGGGATGCGTCTCCGATTTGACGGATTTAACCGGTCCTGGCCGGTCCGAACTCGGCTTCCTGTAGCACGACCTCCGGCTCGTGGACATAATGTCCCTGCATGAAATGCACGCCAAGCTGGAACAGTACTGCCATTGCGTTCGCGTTTTCGACGCGCTCGGCAATGGTTTCTATATTTCTCTGGTCTGCGGCGGCCGCCACTTTCTGGACGCTGTCCTGCATCTTCGTGTCGGTGGTTAACGTGTGCATGAGTTCGCCGTCGATCTTGATGTAGTTCGGTTTCAGAATGTCGAGTATCTGGAAGCGGTCCTTGTCGATACCATAGTGCTCGAGCGCAAAGCGCACGCCGAGCTTGCGGAGTTCGTCGACGACTTTCTTGGTCTGTTTGATGTGCTTCGCTGCTTCTCGTTCGGGGACCTGCAGGCAGAGCCTGCCGGGATCCATCTGGCGTTTTTCGAGCTCCTTGGCCATCCAGGGAATCAGCGATGAGTCCTGCATCGAATGCTTGGACAGCCGCACAAAGACCTGTGTCGCGGCACCGTCATTACAATAGTTCATCGACGCTGCAATAATCCAGCGGTCGATGTTCTGCATCAGGTTGTTTCGTTCGGCGGCCGGCAGAAATTCGGATGGCAGAATTGCGCTGCCTTGTTCATCGATCATGCGCACGAGCATGTCGTACATTCCAGCCGACTCACTTCGCAGGCCTGCGATGGGTAACTGGGCAAGGCGAAATCGGTTTTCCATGAGGGCGGCCTTGATACGCTTGACCCAGATCGCATCGTATTTCCTGAGTCGAGTGCTCTCGTCGGTTGACTCGCTCAAGTACACGGAATTGCCGCCACTCTGTTTGCCCTGGTCGTGTGCATTCGCGACCGCGGAGATCAACTGTTCGAAGCTGGAATACACGCCGCTGACTGCACAGACCCCGACCGTGCAGGTCAATATCACACTCTGATCGTCAACCTTGAATTCATATTTTTCGATGTGATCACAGAGCTGCTGTGCCCAGACCACGGCGTCGCGTTCATTGCCACGTTCGAGCAGGGTCATAATGACGGTCCCTTCGAATCGCCCCGCCACATCGCGTGGATGCAGGCGCTTCCGGACCTCCTCGGCGAACTGCGCCAGAACCTCTTCGGTATTCAGGATCCCGACATCGCTGCGGACCTCGGAAAAATCGTCGGGCTTGATGTAGGCAAGCAGATGCAGCCCGGACTTCGGGCTGTTTTTGAGACGTTTCTGAATACGCTCCAGGAATTGTGCGCGGTGATACAACAAGGTTGTCGGGTCGCGCTGGAGGGCCTCGTGGACCAGTTTCGTCGGCTCCTCCGGCTTTTTCTCCGGGGGGGCAATGCGGATCTGCACGTATGAGCCGTCATCAAATTCGACGAATTGAAAGCCGAGCTCGAGCGTATCAGGCTCGGTTCGCCCGAGGCTGGATTTCGCGACCAGTTTTTCACCTGCTTGCCACTTCCCTTTCTCGGTGGCAATAATGGCGCCCTTCACCGCGGCCTGACTTTCCGCTGCAAAGTAATCCATGATCGTCAGGCCAACGACCTCGTTCTTGTTAGCCGATTTAAACAACTTCAGCCAGGCCTTGTTGACTTCCGTGATAATGCCTTCCTGAACGTTCGCAATCGCACTTGTAGATCCCTGCATGTAGTTGTTTAACTGAC
Organism: Pseudomonadota bacterium; assembly: GCA_022572185.1. Classification (GTDB taxonomy): domain Bacteria; phylum Pseudomonadota; class Gammaproteobacteria; order Steroidobacterales; family Woeseiaceae; genus JACZWL01. Next base: position 7,613 of record JACZWL010000037.1, read on the forward strand.
GCCGGTACTCTGTCGCCGAGTTGAGGGTCGAGTTCAGGGCGCGCTCGACACGGAACGCACGGAGTTCCCGCGCCACAACCGCCTGAAGCCTGCCTTTTCTCCCGACCGAAACGAGATCGCAGGCCCCGGCCTGCATCGCTTCCTGAATGCCGGCCTCGTCGACGGTTTTCCGGACCGCGATAACCGGTACTTCAGGCTGGTAGGCGTCTTTGTGTTTGATTACCTGTCGAATTGCGTCCGGGTAGCCTTCACTGTTGAGAATGATCAGGTCGATGCGCTCGGCACTCAGCGTCTCGTCGAATTTCCCCGGACTATCGATCCAATGGCAGTGCGCGACGTGCCCAGCATCGCGCAGAGTGCTGTTTACTCGCTCGACGTCGTCCTGATTTTCAGTCAGGACGGCAATCGATATGAATTGTCGCTTGTTCAAATGACCGTCTCTGTGTTGCACCCCTGGCGCCAATACGCCCGTGGCAGCGAAGATGTGCCGATACCATGGAAAGGGCAGATGAGTCTAACCAAGACCCCCAGACTAGTCCCGGCCGCGACTCCAAAACCGTGACGGGTATCAAATTATGGCAACAAATGAAGGGCGCGCCCTGCATCCGGCCGTTTCGTCTTATGGCAACACCGACGTTTCGGCCGCTGTAAGCTGTTGTTTCGTGGGGGACTTGCAGCAGGTATAGTGGGCACGGACGTAGTGGGCAGCAACGATTGCGTGCCGCAAAGTCAACGGCAAACCACCACAAAGACAATGGCCAATTACAGCACTAATGAATTTCGATCCGGACTCCGGATCATCATCGATGGCGATCCCTGCGTCATCGTGGAGAACGAATTCGTCAAACCCGGCAAGGGGCAAGCGTTTAATCGCGTCAGGATTCGCAATCTAAAGACTGGCAAGATCGTCGACAAGACATTCAAGTCTGGTGAGAGCGTCGAAGCAGCCGATGTTCTGGAAACGGAAATGCAATTCCTGTATTCCGATGGTGAGCACTGGCACTTCATGGTGCTCGACACATACGAGCAGTTTGCCGCCGATGAAAAGTGTGTCACCGAGGCAAAAAAATGGTTGACCGACCAGGATATATGTCAGGTTACGCTCTGGAATAACAGGCTTTTGCTCGTAGACGCGCCCAACTTTGTCGAGCTCGAGATTACCGAAACTGACCCCGGTGTGAAGGGAGACACTGCGAGTGGCGGCGTCAAGCCGGCGACGCTCGCAACTGGTGCGGTTGTTCGTGTCCCTTTATTTGTGGAGCAGGGTGAGGTCATCAAAGTTGATACACGTTCCGGAGAATATGTCTCACGCGTCAAATAAATTCAATTGCCGCGCCGTTCTTGCGCTCAAGACTTTTGATAAACAATTCACACAGTGATTCCACACCCTCCTGATCGTGATCGCTGAAGCGCGCTAATTGCGGGCTGTCTATATCGAGCACGCCCAGCAGTCGGCCGTCTGAGATCAGCGGTACGACAAGCTCCGATCTCGATGCAGGGTCGCAAGCAATGTGCCCGTCGAAGTCATGCACATCGGACACCCTGAACGTCGTCATTTGCTCGGCGGCGCCTCCGCATACGCCTCGTCCCATCGGAATACGTATGCAAGCCGGCTTACCCTGAAACGGGCCAAGCACGAGTTCGTCGTCACGCAAAACGTAGATGCCCAGCCAGTTAGTATCGGGCAGGGCGTCGAAGACGAGCGCGACAAACATTGCCGCATTCGCAAGCGGGTCGGATTCATCTTTTAACAGGGCATCGAGTTGCTCGCCCAGCAAGCTGTAGTCAACGGATTGATCGTCAGGCATTTTACTTGCGCCCCTCAAAAGCAAAACTCAGCGCGTGGCGGATATCGTTGGCGCCTTCATTCAACATGTGCACGCGGTCGAACCCTACCGCAACACCCGCACAAGCCGGCAGCCCGGACTCCAACGCCGCGATAAACGCCCGGTCAATCGGCCGTCGCGATCTTCCGGCCTCATTGCTGGCGCTCCGATCGGCCTCAAACCGAGCGCTTTGTTCTTTCGCATCAACGAGTTCCACGTAGCCATTGGCAAGCTCAAGGTCGCCGGCAAAGACCTCAAACCGGTCGGCAACGGATGCATCGTCGGGGCAGATCCGTGCCAGTGCAGCCTGGCTGGCAGGATAGTGGCACAGTGCCGTGAGTCTGTCTGTTGGAAACCTGCGTGAGATTTTTTCAGCAAGGATCAGATCGAGCCAGTCATCGCGCCTGTCTCCGAGTAACTCTTTGAGTTGATCGTCCACGGTTGCTGCCTCCGCCAGGGTATCGATGTCGGCTGCCGACGAATCGATGCCGGCAAACTCGGAAAATGCCTCCGCATAACTCAGCAGCATGGGTGCCTTGTCAAAGCGTTTCGCATCGACAAGGGTCGTGATGAATTCAAGCGTGTCCTGCATGATGTCGTGCAGGCCGAAGTTCAGTCGATACCATTCGACCATCGTAAATTCGGGTTGATGGTAACGGCCTGCTTCAGCGTCCCGGAATACTTTGCAAATTTCGTAAATGTCGGGATAGCCGGCGCTGAGGAGCCGCTTCATGCAATACTCAGGTGATGTCTGCAGAAACCAGGGCTTTCCAGGATCTAATTGCAGCGTTACTCCAATACTTTCGATCTGCGGATCGCTGGTGGCAAAACGGGACAGTATCGGTGTGTCAACTTCAAGAATATTTCTTTCTTCAAAAAAGATCCTGGCGCGTTTCAACATCGCAGCCCGGCGTGAAGTGGATGCAACACTTGATAACGGTTGCCAGTTTGCTTGTGTAGTCCTCACCAGCGGTCCACTAGGTTTTTAGTTGCACAATTCGCCCCAGCGCTTCACCCATCCTGAGTGCTTCTCCGGATTCCAGTCCGGATCTCCAGTCGCAAACGCCGGGCGGCAACAACAAGATGATCGTCGAGCCCATGTTGAACCAGCCAAGCAGATCGCCTTTGTTAACCGTTTTTGCTTGAGACGATGATTGCAAGTCGATGTTTTCGACCATGTTTCCCTTGCGTGGCCTTATTTCCCCGGTCCATGGCGTCGTAATGCTGCCGACATTCAAGGCGCCAACGAAGATCAGGACCATCGGGCCGGCAGCCGTCCGGAAATGGCAAATGAGTCGCTCGTTTCGCGTGAAGAGCCCGCGAATGAATGACACGGTCGTCGGGTTGACGCTGAAAAGCGATCCCGGGACAAAACGTGCGGCGACAAGCTCGCCTGCAAGCGGCGCATGCACGCGGTGATAGTTAAAGGGCGCGAGGTAAATAGTGGCAAACGAACCGTCATAGTAGCGTTGCGCCTCATCGAGGTCTGTTGCCAGCAGTTCCTCAAGGCTGTAGTCAATCCCCTTTGCCTGCAGTACCGCATTCTTTTTGATGCTCCCTGCCGCACTGATGATTCCGTCTGCGGGAGACACGATCGAAAGATCCGATGAGTCGATCGGGCGCGAGCCGCGCTCCAGTTCCCGGGTGAAGAAATCATTGAAGCTTGTGAAACCGTCCGGCGCGGATTTTCGTACTTCATCCAGGTTGACCTCATAGAACTTTACGAAACTGCGAATCAGGAAGTCCTTGATCAACCGCACTCGTATGCGCGCGAGTCGATGGACAATTGCCGTGATCAGACGCTTCGGCATCATGCGCTGCAAAAGCAAGAACAGTTGTGCGATAAAAACGGCCATTATGATCCCTGGTGATCCAACAAGCTTACATTCTGGTTTTGAGTTGCGTGTTTACGATGAGTATGGCGCCGCCGTTGTACTCGAATTCTAGCGTCACCGATTTCCCCGGAGCTAACTCGTTTACCGGTTCGATCAACATGAGGTGTTTGCCGCCCGAGACGAATTGCGCGCTGGTTCCTGCATCTAATGTTAATGAGTGCAGCCTGCGCATTCGGATCACGTCGTCAACGGTCATGCTTTCATGTATTTCAACTTTCGCGAATTCCGGACTGGACACATGCTGGATGGTTATCGCTTCTTGACTATGGTTGTGAAGCGTCAGGTAGGCGGCCGAGAAGTCTCTGCCTGGCAGCGGGGCAAAGGCAACGACACCCGTCGCGGTCAGAGGCGGGCCTGATTCGCCGCAGCCTGAGACCAGTACCGCCAGATACCATACGAGGAGCATCGGTTTGCGAAAAAGCAAAGTCACTTCGATGCTGGTGGTCCATCAATATAGCCTTGTTGGACTACTAGAATCAGCGGCAAGTCATGCAACAGGTTTGCCACGCTGTGCGGTGGGCTGAACAAAGCATGAAACTCGGCGGACGGGTTGATGACGAGCACGGCAGCAGAATGATCGACGTTGTAGCCGCCGTCATCGGCAGGGGACTTTGCAAAAAAGATGCCGAGTGGCTTTGTCAGTTTCTGCAGCTCACTCAAGTCACCCGTCAGGCCGATAATGTCTTTGCCGAAGTAAGAAACATAGGATTTCAGGACTTCGGTGCTGTCTCTTTCCGGATCGACACTTATCAATATGATTTTGGGTAAAGTCGCTGCGGGTTGGCCCTGGGCAGCCAACTTTTCCCTGGCAACAGCCAAACTTTGCAGGGTCGCGGGACAAATGTCGGGGCAGTGGGTAAAGCCGAAAAAGAGAAGGCTCCAGCTGCCTTTCAGTGATTCTCGCGTAAACGTGCTTCCGTTCTGGTCATTTAGCGTAAAATCCGGCAAAACCATCGGTGATGGCAGGACTGTTGCGTATTCCGGCCGTGCGGCCGGCCCTGTGGTCGCGCGCATGAATAACCATCCGCCGCCGATCAAGGCAATCGCAATCAGGACGAACGCAGTATTGTTTCTTGCATGGTTCACAGACCGTGCATTCTAACCTCTGTTGGAGCCTATCCTGACGGCCGATGAGTAGACAATGGCAGGAATTGTCCGACCGCCATGGATGGCGGGGGTGCAGGTGTTGCAGGAGCATTCACCTGCCTGACGGGCGATGACTCGACAATGGGAGGAGATGTCCGGCCGCCACGGATGGCGGGGGTGCAGGTGTTGCAGGAGCATTCACCTGCCTGACGGGCGATGGCTTTTTGATGCACCAGCATTTCAGCAACAGGCGCTTACAAACTGTCGCGGATTTCATCCGCCAGACGGCGGCTGCCTTCGAAAATGCCGGGCTGAGCTACGGACACGGCACCGACAATGCGCTTGACGAAGCGGCCTACCTGGTATTCGCGAAACTCGGCCTCGATCATGATCGGGCCGAGCAACACTATGCCCGGGAAATAGATAATAAAGAATCGGCACTACTTGCCTTACTGGTCGAAAAACGCATCCGCGATCGAGTGCCGGTGGCCTACCTGGTGAGGCAGGCCTGGTTCGCGAGCCTCGAGTTCTATGTCGATGAACGCGTTGTGATTCCGCGTTCTCCGCTGGCCGAAATCATCCTGAACCGCTTCGAGCCCTGGGTGGCTCCCGACAACGTCCGCCGTGCCCTCGACCTTGGCACCGGGAGCGGGTGCATCGCCATCGCGATGGCGATCGCTTTTCCCAATGCCGTGATCGACGCTGTGGATATCTCGCAAGACGCCCTGGCCGTGGCCGCGATCAATGTCGATCGTCACGCCCTGAACAGACGCATCCGGCTGATTCGATCCGGGTTTTTCAACAATCTGGAGCATATGCGCTACAACCTGATCGTCAGTAATCCGCCCTATGTCGATCGCCACGAGATGGACGATCTGCCGCCCGAATTCCGACACGAGCCGGCGGATGGGCTGGCTGGCGGTGATGATGGTCTGGATTCGCTTATAACGATCCTGCATGATGCGTCACGTTTCCTCGCTGAAGACGGATTACTTGTCGTTGAGGTAGGCAACAGCCAGGCGGCGCTCGAGCAACGGTTTCCGGAGATCGCATTCGTCTGGCTCGAATTTGAACAAGGGGGCAGCGGTGTGTTCCTGCTGACCCGGGACGAGCTTGATCGCCATCAGGATGCCATAGACAGGGCGGCATCCGAGCGGGTGTAGTACTCCGTCAAGGTGATATTGATGGATTCAGAGCCACCCAGATGATCCAGGACAAGGCGCAGTCCGCAGGGAATGGCATGTTTGCAAGGACTGCAACGCCGTATTGGATCATCCGGGTAGCTCCCTTCGGGCGAGCCGTGAAGCGGTCGTCCGCGGTGTTGCGCCTCTTGGCAAGGACGCGCCATTACCGGCGAGGCGCGCCTGGCGGCCAACCGCTTCACGACTCGCTGAACCCATCAATATCACCTTGACGGAGTACACAGGTAAATGTCGGGCAACAGCTTTGGAAAACTCTTCACGGTCACGACCTTTGGTGAGAGCCATGGGCGTGCGCTTGGCTGCATAATTGACGGCTGCCCGCCGGGCATGCCACTCGATGCATCGGACATCCAGGCCGATCTCGAACGCCGAAGGCCGGGAAAGTCACGGCACACCACCCAGCGCAACGAACCCGATCAGGTACAGATCCTTTCCGGCGTCTTCGAAGGACTGACAACGGGAACGCCGATCGGCCTGCTCATCGAAAACAAGGACCAGCGCTCGAAGGACTACAGCGACATCAAGGACAAGTTCCGTCCGGGCCACGCGGACTACACCTATCAGCAGAAATACGGCATCCGCGACTATCGGGGTGGCGGCCGCTCATCGGCCCGCGAAACGACCATGCGGGTGGCCGCCGGGGCAATCGCCCGGAAGTACCTGCGGCAACGGCTCGGGATCGAGATCAAGGGCTACGTCTCACAGCTCGGACCGATCAAGCTCGAGGCCAAAGACCTGACGACTGTCGATGAGAATCCGTTTTTCTGCGCCGATCCGGAGAAAATTCCGGAGCTCGAGAAGTTCATGGACGAATTGCGCGAGGAGGGTGATTCGATAGGCGCCAGGATCAGCGTGCTGGCGACCAACATTCCGCCCGGACTCGGAGAGCCTGTGTTCGACAAGCTCGAGGCGGACATTGCGCGTGGCCTGATGAGCATTAATGCAGTAAAAGGCGTCGAACTCGGCGCCGGTTTCGCCGCCGTGACGCAACGCGGCAGTCAGCATCGCGACGAGATGTCGGCGGACGGCTTTAATAAGAATGATGCCGGCGGCACGCTGGGTGGCATCTCGTCCGGCCAGGACCTGCTGGCCAGCATCGCGCTCAAGCCGACTTCGAGCATTTCCGTTCCCGGTGCCACTATCGACAAAAAGGGCAAAGCCACTGAGATCGTGACAACCGGCCGGCATGACCCCTGCGTGGGTCTGCGGGCGACACCGATTGCCGAGGCGATGATCGCGCTGGTGTTGATGGACCACTATCTCAGACATCGCGCCCAAAACGCGGATGTCGAATCGGGTACGCCGGTAATTACGCGAAAAGCCAGGTAATTCGTCGTACTCGCGTGCCGTTCGCAGATTAGAGTCAAGCTGAGAGGACAATCGAAACTAAATGTCGGAGTCATTTGATATCGCAGTCGTCGGCGCGACCGGTATGGTCGGCGAAAGCATGCTGGAGATACTGTCCGAGCGAAGATTTCCGGTCGGCGTCGTGCATGCACTGGCCAGCGAACGCTCAGCCGGCACAGATGTCAATTTCGGTAACCGCAGCCTGAATGTCGAAAACCTGGCGGACTTCGATTTTTCGCAGGTGCAAATCGGGTTTTTCTCTGCCGGCGCATCCGTGTCGGACGAGTTCGTGCCCAGAGCAGCGGAATGCGGTTGCGTTGTCATCGATAACACGTCCCGCTTTCGTTACGAAGATAATATTCCGTTGGTCGTTCCTGAAGTAAATCCGCAGAGGATTGCGGATTACAAAACAACGGGCATCATTGCAAATCCGAATTGCTCGACCATTCAAATGGTCGTTGCGCTAAAACCGATTTATGATGCAGTGGGCATCAGTCGAATCAATGTCTCGACCTATCAGGCGGTGTCGGGTGCCGGCAGAAGCGCTGTCGAAGAACTGGTTCGCCAGACCACGGCTCTTCTGAACGGCCAACCGATTGAAGTCGAAGGCAACGCAAAGCAGATTGCGTTTAATGCAGTGCCGCATATCGATCAATTCGAGGATAATCGCTACACCAGGGAAGAAATGAAAATCGTCTGGGAGACGCGAAAGATTCTCGATGACGAAAAAATTGCCATCAATCCGACGGCTGTTCGTATTCCGGCATTCTTCGGACACTCGGAAGCGCTGCACATCGAGACGGAACGCAAGATTTCGGCCGAAGAGGTCTGCGAACTGATGCGCGATGCCCCCGGCATAGAGCTCGTGGACGGCACGGAGGCCGGTGCGTACCCGACAGCCGTCACGGAAAGCGCCGGAAACGATCTGGTATATGTCGGACGAGTCCGCGAAGACATCAGTCATCCACTGGGAATCAACCTCTGGGTGGTGTCCGATAACATACGTAAAGGCGCTGCTCTAAATAGCGTCCAAATAGCTGAAATATTGGCGAAAAACTATTTATAAGCTATAGTTCGTTCCATACCTGACCGGCGTATTCTGCCAGCCAGAAGCAGGGTCGTGGACAATCACATCGTGCAGGTAGCTGAGAGCTGGAGAGGAACACTATGTCGCGAAATCTGACCCGTATATGGCCGCTGCTTGTTTTGGCATTGACAGGCGAGGTCTGGGCATTGGGCCTGGGAAATATACGGCTGAGTTCTGCGCTGAATGAGCCTCTGAGGGCAGAAATCGAGTTGCTGTCGGTGATGCCCGAGGAACTGGGCAACCTCGATGTATCGCTTGCCTCATCAGAGACTTTCGAAAGATATGGACTCCATCGCCCGTTATTTCTGCAGCAAATTGTTTTTAGAGTCGTCTCGAGCGGGCGTGTCGAAGGCAATGTCGTTACGATAACGTCGCTGGATCCGGTTACAGAACCCTTTATTACATTCCTGGTAGACGCAACATGGTCACGCGGCCGTTTGCTGCGCGAATACACACTTTTGCTCGATCCACCGACTTTTGCACCGCCGTCGGAGGCCGGGTCGACCACGGCCGTTGTCGCTCCGCGGCAATCGACGCAAGCTGACAGCGGCAGAATCGAGCGCCCGTCGAGTTCGCAAACCGCGCCACCACCTTCGGGTCCCGCATCGTCAGGCTTGGCGCCGCCAGCGTCGGCATCGTTCGATACGACCGGGGGCGGTGATTACTACGTGCAACGCGGCGCCACGTTGTGGACCATTGCGAAAAGTGTGAGACCCGACAGCCGGCTAACGATGAACCAAACAATGCTGGCAATCTTCGCAGCGAACCCCGAAGCGTTCGCCGGCAATATCAACATCATGAGGGCTGGTGCCAGTCTCAGAATTCCGAGCGCCGACGATATTTTCAGGATAAGTCGCGGCAGTGCCCTCGACGAAGTCCGCCGGCAAAACGCAGCGTGGGGCGGCGTTACGCCTGACGCCGGCACCAAGCCGAGCCTGGTGCTTGTGCCGCCCGACGATGAGCAGACCGGTTACGACGGCGGCGTGCGGCCATCGGGCGCTGGCGCCGGTGATGCCGCGACAGCTGAACGCATCCGGCGACTCGAACAACAGATTGAGGATCAGGATACCTTAATTGAAATCCGTGACGACGAACTTGCTGCGCTCCGGGAAGAATTGGCTCGCCTGCGGGGTCAGGAAATTCTCGAGCCGGATGCGGTGGAGGATGACGTAGGCGCAACGTTCGCTGACGAGGATGCGATGATCGATACCGAGCTCGAACCGATGGCGGATGATGATGCCATCATGGCGGGCGATGACGGCGAAGAGTTTGGCGTTGAGGATGCCGAAGCGGTAGACGATGCGGAACCGGAAACCGCGACGACGGCACCGCCGCGCGTAGTGACTGCACCGTCGCGAGACGAGGCGGGTATCGTCGAACGCGTCATCGATGCGCTGTCCGGGTTCTGGGGAATCCTGATAGGCGGTCTCTTGATCGTCCTCGGCCTGCTGGTCTGGTTTGCAAGACGTTCCGCTCGCAGTGACGATGAGGAATCGACCGGTGTGTGGGATGCACTCGATGCCGACGACCTTGATGGCGAATCACTGGCCTCGACGGAAAGACTGCGCGCTCTCGCCCGCGAGGACGATACTGCGATTATCGTTGTAGAACAGGAAACTGCGCCGGCCCGGGACGAACGCGAAGAGGCGGAGACGGCCGAGACCATCGAGGCGCGTGCAGCACCAGAGGAGCCGGCCGCAGAGCCGGACCCGTTCGAGATGGCCGCAGCGCCGGAAGCGTTGGAGACCGCGGCTGAACCCGTGTCGCTTGATGACTCGTTCAGTAGCGAAACCGCGATAAACCTTGATCAGTCCGATCCGGTGGCCGAAGCCGATTTCCACATGGCATACGGTCTGTACGACCAGGCGGCCGATCTGGTCAACGGCGCGCTCGCTATCGAGCCCGAACGCGAGGATCTCCTCAGCAAGCTTTGCGAGATTTACTTTGTCTGGGGTAACCAGGATGCGTTCGTCGATGCCGCGGGCCGTTTACGCACAGCCCTGGCTGGCGCTGCCAGTTCCGAGTGGGACAAGGTCATCATCATGGGTCAGCAGATAGCCTCTGACCATGAGATGTTTGCCGGCGCTTCCGCTGGCATGGCCGCGACACGCTCAGTTGACCTTTCATTGGATGGGGCGCTGGACGAGGCAAGCGAACTCGATATGGATTTCGCCGCTGGTGCCGCCGACGCTGCCGATGATGTCATCGATCTGGGCGAGGGCGCCGGGGATGAGGGCCTCGATCTGCTCCGCGACACCATGGGAACATCGGCTTTGCAAGAAGCGGACACGATAGAGTCGGGGCCTGAAGAGACGGCCCAGATGCCAGAGGTCGCAGGGATCGAAGAGACGGGTTCCACTGCTGAAATGCCAACGGCAGAAACGGATCTCGGCGGTGGCACGGCGGAGATGCCAACGGCAGAAACGGATCTCGGCGGTGGCACGGCGGAGATGCCAACGGCAGAAACGGACCTCGGCGGCGGCACGGCGGAGATGCCGACGGCAGAAGCGGACCTCGGCGGCGGCACGGCGGAGATGCCGACTGCTGAGACGTCGCTCGACGATACCGACGTCACGGCTGAATCGGCGCTCGATGATTTGGACGCCACGACCGAAACGCCGCTCGATGATGCGGGCGTCACAGCGGAAACGCCGACCATCGAACAACAATTCCAGACGCTCGAAGAGACGGGCGAATTGCCGTCGATCGCAGCCGACGAAGTAAGCAAAGTGACTTCGCTTGACGAAGAAGCAAAGCCGGTAGATGCGACGGCTGAAATTGATCTCGATGACCTGGGATTGGACCTGGAGGGCATTCCCGAAGCGAGTTTTGCGTCCGATCTGGATGACACGACTGAACACGAAGCCCTCGCGGCGACAGGCAAGAATACGGAGCTGGATGATGATGCGGAATCCGGCACGGGTAGCTACCGAGGCCCGGAGATTGACCCGAGCCTGCTCGACGCTACCGGCCAGACTCAGATCCTGAGCGAGGATTATACTGTCGATACCGCAGCCGATGTCGGCGATGTTATTTCCGACCAGGAGAAAACATTGGTGGCGTCCGGACTCGATGACGACGAAACGGTGGACAGCCCGATCGGCGATGCCGAGACCTTGCTTGCGCCGATGGATGATGACTCGGATGAATCAACGGTTCTGGTGGACATGGAAGGCGATTTCGACTTTGCAAAAACGGAGTCCCTGCCGCAGGACGCATTCACGGCCATGGGCGCGGATCTCGGCGACCTGACAGGCGCGTTCGGCATCATCGAAGATGGCGATACCGTCGATCAGCCCCGAGACGACGAAACTGTCGACCAACCGGGGCCCGGGCCTGCCGATGCGGCCGACCTGCATGATGATGCCCGCACGATGACGGAGGTTGGCACGAAACTCGACCTCGCGCGTGCTTACGTCGATATGGGCGATCCGGGCGGTGCCCGCAGCATACTGGAAGAAGTGCTCAACGAAGGCGATGATAGCCAGAAGCAACAGGCACAACAGTTGCTTGATGCGCTACCTGAATAAGTAGAATCGTCTCCCAGGAAAAATCATTGTCGCGTCGCCTGTCGGCTGTCGCCTTCAGTTCTGCATGCCTGCTGAAATGTTCTTCGAATCATGCGTATAGCCCTCGGTATCGAGTACGACGGCACGGCTTATAACGGCTGGCAGCGCCAACGGCACGGTGTCGGCATTCAGACCGCCGTCGAAGACGCGTTGTCGAAAGTTGCAGACGAGCGGGTCGAAACAACATGTGCCGGGCGAACGGATGCCGGCGTGCACGCGCTGGCGCAGGTCGTTCATTTCGACAGTAAAGCAGAGCGCTCGACCCGCGGCTGGGTGTTCGGCGTTAACAGCAATCTTCCCGATGACGTAAATGCCTGTTGGGCAAAGGTCGTGAACGAAAGTTTTCATGCGCGCTTCTCAGCGACATCGCGAAGTTACCGCTATTTGATTCTGAACAGGTTCGTTCGCTCTTCCCTGTACCGGAACAGGGCATGGTGCATACATCAACCGCTCAATGAAGCAGACATGCAGCAGGCGGCAGAGTGTTTGCTTGGCGAACACGATTTCTCGGCCTTCAGGGCCGCCGGTTGCCGGGCATCGACTCCGGTACGCGAAATAACCGGCATCCGGATCATCCGGGATGGAGATTGGATAAGTATCGACGTTACAGCCAACGCGTTTCTGCAGCACATGGTTCGCAACATCGCAGGACTACTGGCCACAGTCGGGCAGGGCGAAGAGCGCCCCGCTTGGGCAAAAAACGTACTCGAAAGTCGTGATAGAAGCAAGGGGGGAATTGCGGCGCCTGCACATGGATTAACCCTGATCAAAGTTGACTATCCGAGTAGCTTTGATTTGCCAATCGCCCGTCAGAGAGAAATTAAAGATGGGCTCACTGCTGTCCCATAAAGCCGGTACCACGACAAAGGACATGGGTTGCAAGGCTTGTCTCAGAGACACGCCGCAAGTACGTCCATGTAGGCTCGTGGCCCGCATCCCTGCGGGCCACGGTCTCTGAGACAAGCCTTGCAACCCATGTCCGTAGCCTGACACTCCACCCGCACTCCATACAATCACTTCGTTCCAGCCGCTGCAACATTCGTTTATGGGACAGCAGTGGGATGGGCCCCGATTTCCGTCCCCAATTTTCGTTTATGATGCCGACCTATGAGCTGGTTTGAAAAACTAATGCCGTCCAGGATCAGCACCGAGAAGCGCACGCGGTCGGTGCCCGAAGGCGTGTGGATCAAGTGCCAGGAATGCGATGCGCAGTTATATCGAACCGAGCTGGAACGCAACCTCTATGTTTGCCCCAAGTGCGATTACCACATGCGTATCGGCGCCCGGCGCCGTCTTGAATACTTCCTGGACCCGGATTCACAGCAGGAGATCGCCGCATCACTCGAGTCGCGAGACCCGCTACGTTTCAAAGACAGCAAGAAATACAAAGACCGGATATCACAGGCACAGAAAAAAACCGGCGAAAAGGACGCGCTTGTCGCAGTTACCGGGACCTTGCACAGCCGGCCTGTGGTTGCCTGCGCGTTCGAATTCGCGTTCATGGGTGGGTCGATGGGATCTGTCGTCGGCGAGCGATTCTGCAGGGCGGCGCGACATAGTGCAGAGAACAAGATGCCCTTGATTTCCTTTTCTGCGAGCGGCGGTGCTCGCATGCAGGAGGCGCTTTTTTCTTTGCTGCAAATGGCAAAAACTTCGGCGGCATTGGCTGTACTCGGCGACATGCGCGTCCCGTATGTTTCTGTATTGACCGATCCCACGACGGGTGGCGTCTCTGCCAGTCTTGCCATGCTGGGGGACGTAAACATTGCCGAGCCGAAAGCGCTCATCGGATTTGCCGGTCCAAGAGTCATCGAACAGACAGTTGGCCAGAGATTGCCGGAGGGCTTTCAACGAAGCGAATTTCTGCTCGATCACGGTACTGTCGATATGATCGTCGATCGCCGCGAGCTTCGAGAGCAGGTTGCTGATCTGCTTGCGAAATTCGAACATCGTCCCAGGCCCGTCAGCTAAGAAAGTCGCCCTGATCACCATGGACCGACTCGTTTTATCCAGCTCCACTTTTGCCTCACTCAACGACTGGCTTGGCTGGCTCGAGACGCTTTCACCCACTGAGATTGATCTGGGGCTCGACCGGGTAGAGGAGGTCCTCGGGCGGCTTCAACCGTCCAGGCCGGGCCGCGTGATTCACGTTGCAGGAACCAACGGTAAAGGCTCGAGCGTTGCGATGCTCGAGGCCTTGTTCATCAATAGCGGCGAACGTGTCGGTGCCTACACCTCGCCCCACCTCAATGACTACAACGAGAGAATTCGGATGAACGGCGTACCCGTCAGCGACGAAGAAATCATTGCCGCGTTCGAGTGCGTGGAAGCGGCAAGACAAAATGTTCCGCTGACTTATTTCGAGTTTGGCACCTTGGCCGCGCTCGTGACTTTCGAAACAAACAAGGCCGATACAATTATTCTTGAAGTCGGTATGGGTGGCCGGCTCGACGCTGTAAACGCGATTGAGCCCGATGCCGGAATCATTACCAATGTCTCGCTTGATCATTGCGACTGGCTCGGCGAGGACATCGAAAGCATCGCGGCGGAGAAGGCCGACATAATGCGGAAAGACAAACCATTCGTTTTCGGCGCACCGGACGCACCGAATGCCATCCTGACCGCGGCGGAAAAGATCGGTGCCGATCTGTGTCGACGAGGTAAGGACTTCGACTACGCAGCGGAATCCGATTCGTCAGGAACCTGGGCGTGGTCGGGGCGCCGCAGCAAACTCAGTTCGCTTGGGATGCCGGCCCTGGCCGGCAAGTTTCAGTTACAGAACGCCTCGGCGGTCCTGGCGCTGATCGAAGCCATGCGTCTCGATGAGCTGCTGGATCGACAGGTGATCAACAAGGCCTTCGGTCAACTCGAACTGGCAGGTCGTTGCCAGCTCTTCCAAACAGACAGGAAATGGCTGCTGGATGTGGCGCATAACGCGGCAGCTGCCACCGCGCTGAGCGATTTTCTGGCTGACATCGCGCCGGGTGGCAGGATTATCGCAATCAGCGGCATGCTTCGGGAAAAGGACCTGGGCGGCATCGTCTCGCCGTTGCTTGAATTTGTGGACACCTGGGTTGCGGTAAGGGCCGAGAGTGCCCGGGCGCTTGCAGCGAGAGAGCTGGCTGCAGGCATCGCGAACCTGTGTGACAAACCCTGTCTGGTCGCGGACAGCCTGTCCGACGCCATGCAATACGCCTGTAGTCGGGCCACGGCCAAAGACTTGATTCTCGTCAGCGGATCTTTCTATGTTGTCGGTCCGGCGCTGCAGTGGCTCAAGGGCATCTGACCTGTAAATATCGCCTGTACGGCGGACAAGCCACAAGCGAAGAATCGTTATCCACGTTAGGCTATACTCGCGCCGCACGGGAGCGCCCAGGCATTGAAACCACTAATGGACAGATCGCTAAAGGAACGTATCATCGGTGCCGTCGTGCTCGTGGTTTTCGCGGTTTTGGTCGTCCCGGTATTCCTCGATGGCCCATCTACCAGTACCGAGATCATCACAGAATCGGTCTCACTGCCCGGTCAGAATGGTCAGATGCGAAAGACTCAGACGATCGTCCTCGAGCGTGACCGGACCGAACCCGTACCGGCACCGGGTAATACCAGCGGCGCCGACAACAAGCCCGCAGCAAGTGTTGCGAAGATAGACCAGCCGGTCGCTGACAGGAGCCCGGCGACGGGGCCCGTAAAAAGTCAGCCGAAGGCCGCCGACAATGCGAAACTGGTGCAGGCTATATCGCCGACCGGCATGTGGGCCGTCCAGCTCGGCAGTTTCTCGAATCAGGCCAATGCGGAACGCCTGGCAGCGGATCTCCGCAAACAGGGTTTCGCGGCTTTTCTGAGTCAGTTGCAGACCGGGTCCGGCCCGTTGCACCGGGTCAGGATCGGCCCCCAGAAAAACCGCGAGGGGGCCGAATCGATGGCCGCCAAACTGAATTCTGTCGGCCATCAGGGACAGGTGGTGACACATCCGTGATGGCCTGTGACGCCGAAAAAATATTCGGATGCGTTAGTTCTTTCTTCTGCTAGAATCCCGCCAAACGCTACACCGGAATTGTGCCGGCCACGCAAATAGACACTCATTTCTGATGCCAATCGCCGACATAGTCGTCTCTATTGCCATTGCAATATCTGTTGGCGTCGGGTTCATGCGGGGGTTTGTCAAAGAAGCTATTTCTATCGCCGCGCTGCTGATCGCGATCTGGGCCGCGCTGCGTTTCGGCTTTGCCGCCGGGACACTATCTGCAGGCTGGTTGAGTTCTGCCGAGCTGCAACTCTGGTTCGGCCGCATTCTTGTCTTCGTCGTGATACTGGCGTTTGGAGGTTTGCTCGGCTGGGGCATCTCGAAGATTATTCGCCTCTCGGCACTGAGTGGTACGGACCGGATTCTCGGCGGAATCTTCGGCTTTTGCCGTGGTGTCGTATTGATCGCCGTTTTTATCATCGGCGGGCAGTTTGCCGGCTTCGATAATGATCACTGGTGGCTGAAGTCGAGGCTGATACCATACGGCAGCCATGTTGCCGACTGGATACGCGTGATGGCGCCGATAGGTGTCGAGCTTCTGCAGCCGGACGAAGTGCCGAAAGAATTGCCGATCGATATTCCCGGTGTGGCCAGGGAGAACTAGAGCATGTGCGGGATCGTCGCAATCGTCGGAAAGAAGCCTGTCAGCCAGGCGATTTACGATGCGCTGACCATATTGCAACATCGCGGCCAGGATGCCGCCGGCATAGTCACTTACGGTGAGGGCGGCCTGCATGTCAGGAAGAGTACCGGCCTCGTACGCGATGTGTTCCATCAGCGGCATATGTTGCGCCTCACCGGCAACATCGGCATCGGTCATATTCGCTACCCGACCGCGGGTGGCTCGCAACCCTTTGAAGCACAACCCTTTTACGTCAATTCACCTTACGGCATCTGCCTTGCCCACAATGGCAACCTGACGAACTACGACGAACTCGCCGAGCTCCTGACCCGTCAGGACCGGCGCCATCTGAACACAGGCTCGGACTCGGAAGTGCTGCTGAACGTGTTCGCTCACGAAATCCAGAACAGTGCGGACGGTCGGCCGGTGCCAGAGCAGATTTTCGACGCCGTTGAGGCGGTGCACAGGCGCTGCCGCGGCGGCTATGCCGTCGTCGCACTGGTGATCGGCCATGGCGTTGTTGCGTTCAGGGATCCGAATGGTATTCGTCCGCTCATCATGGGCGAGAAAGAGACCGAAGCGGGCACCGAATACATGGTGGCGTCAGAAAGCGTGGCTTTGAACGTGCTGCAGTTCGGCAAAATACGGGATGTCCGGCCCGGAGAAGCTGTTTTCATCGATAAGGACGGCAATTTTTTCAGCCACGACTACAGCGGCGAAACAAGGAATTCACCCTGCATATTCGAGTTCGTCTACTTCGCACGTCCCGACTCGATCATCGACAATCTCTCCGTCTATAAGGCGCGGTTGCGCATGGGCGAACAATTAGCGGGCAAAATCGTCCGTGAGTGGCCCGACCATGACATCGATGTCGTCATACCGATTCCCGATACGAGCCGGACATCTGCCGTGCAGGTTGCTTACCACCTGGGTGTGAAATACCGGGAAGGCTTCATCAAGAACCGCTACATCGGCAGAACGTTCATCATGCCCGGCCAGGCAGAGCGCGCGTTGTCGGTCAGAAGAAAGCTCAATGCCATCGATCTCGAATTTCGCAACAAGAATGTGCTGCTCGTCGATGATTCGATCGTTCGTGGTACGACATCGAGGCAGATCATCAAGCTTGCCCGCGAGGCCGGCGCGCGCAAAGTCTATTTTGCGTCGGCGGCTCCCCCGGTACGCTATCCGAACGTCTATGGCATCGACATGCCGGCCGCATCGGAGCTCATTGCGAACGGCAGGTCGACGGAAGAGATTCAGGAGATCATCGGCGCGGACCGCCTCATTTATCTGGACCTGCACGGCCTCATTCGTTCCGTGCGACATGACAATTCGGACATCAGGGAATTCGACACATCCTGTTTCTCCGGCGAGTACGTTACCGGCGACGTCACGAAGGAATATTTGCTCGAGTTGGCGCAGGAGCGCAACGACCACGCCAAGGTCTTGCGCAATGCAAGCCTGCACGAATTGGCTGGCCTGGATATTATCGATGACGACGAGCAAGAAGCAGGCGCAGGAGGGGACGAAGAATCGATGAGTGATCCCGGCACTGCAGTCGGGATGTAAGGGATCTGCCCGGCACAGGAAACGCCCGCAGCCCGACAAACGCTATGAGCATCAAAGTCATGATCATTGACGGACAGGCCGAGTTCCGCAGCCTGCTCATACATCACGTTACCACTCACTGGCCTGATGCCATCATCTCCGCCTACGATCCCGTCACCGCCGGCCACCTGCGGGACGAATTCTCTGGCGCCGGCAACGACATCGTTCTGTTAGGCGACGAGCTCGGCAAGAAAGGGGGCCTGCAAGCGCTGAAACAGTTCCTCCAGACACCGGGGTTTCCACCGATCGTATATTTCAGCGGTGGTGACGAGAAAAAAGAAAAGCGCGAGGCCAAAAAACTCGGCGTGGACGGCTTCTTTTCCCGCGAGAACATCAGCCATGATGCCCTGATCGTCATGCTGGGCCGTATTTTACTCGCACAGCATCGCGTCGCCTCGACAGCTTCGCTTTTCGTTAATGACCTGGCCATGGGTCTGCGCCCTCTGATCAAAGGCTATAGATTCATCGAGAAGCTTGCCGTCAGCGAACATTCCGCCGTTTACCTGGCTGAGAAGGAATCAGCCGGCATCAAAGTTATTTTGAAAGTCCTGCGCCAGATACCGGATCTGACCGATGACATTGACGTGTTCGACCGCTTCCTGCAGGAATACGAATTGATTGCCGATCTTAAGCACCCGAACATCGTCAAGATTTATGACCTCGGCGTCAGCGACGATCATGCGCATATCGCCATGGAGTACTTGTCGGGCGGTGATCTGAAACAAAAAATGAAGGAGGGCATCAGCCAGCAGGATGCCGTGGACTACCTCCAGCAGATCGCCAGCGCACTGGCAGAAATACACAAGGTGGGTATCCTGCACCGGGACCTCAAACCCGGAAACATCATGCTGCGCGACGACGGCAACATCGTGTTAATCGATTTCGGGTTGGCCAAACGCATGCGTTCGAATCTGAAGATGACCGACCAGGGCGAGATCTTCGGCACGCCCTACTACATGAGCCCGGAGCAGGGACATGCCAACGAGGTCGACGCGCGCAGCGATATTTACAGCCTCGGCGTTATTTTCTACGAGATGCTGACTGGCGAGAAACCCTTTTACGCCGCCAATGCCATGGGCATTATTTACAAACACAGCAACTCGCCGGTTCCTTTGCTGCCGATGCGCCTCGCGCAATACCAGGTCCTCATTAACCTGCTGCTTGCAAAAAAACCGGAAGACAGATTGCAGACCGCGGACGAGGTACCGGAGTGGCTTTGACCGAACAGGTGCCGGAACCGATTGCGACATTCTTCGATACGCCGACACCGGCAGCATGGGTAGACGAAGCCTGCAAGCGCTTGCCGGAGTTGCTACTCGATCACGCGAACTGTGAACTCAAGGCGGCATCGACAGCACTCGGCTTCATATATCGCTACCCGGAGCGCACGGTGCTTGCCCGCCGCATGTCGCGGCTCGCACGAGAAGAACTCCGCCATTTCGAACAGGCGAAGAAACTCATGGACGACATGTCCGTGCCGTTTAGACGCCTCTCGGCGTCACGTTACGCCGGCCAACTGCGACAAGCGGTGAGACGGGAAGAGCCCGGCCACCTCCTTGACATGTTGCTGGTTGGTGCATTGATCGAAGCACGGTCCTGCGAACGGTTCGCAGCGCTCATCCCACACCTGCCGGAAAACCTGAGCAAGTTCTATGCGGGACTGCTCGCCTCGGAGGCGCGGCATTTCGAACAATACCTGGCCTTCGCTAAAGAAGAAGTCTCTGGCAGAGAAGAGGAATTCGATGAGCGGCTTGAAGAGCTGAAAACCCTGGAAGCAAGACTGATTTCAGAACCCGATGACCAGTTCCGTTTCCACAGCGGACCACCCAGTCCGCCTGCCAATGATCGTAGTCGCGCCCCGACCGTTGCGGACTGACATTCGTTGCTTGAGTCAGATCGATTGCAACGATTTCAATCGTCGTACACAACCCTCGACACCTTCTTGATCACAACCGGCACGATCGGAACGTCTTTCCTGAATTTGCCAGCCGGACCCGTTTGACTTGCCGCTATCTTGTCGACGACTTCCATACCCTCAATGACGTAACCAAACACGGCGTATCCCCAGCTCCCCGGACTGGGATCCAATCGTGTGTTATCGGCGATGTTGACAAAGAACTGGGCACTGGCCGAATGGGGATCTGACGTTCTCGCCATCGCAATCGTGCCGTAGGTGTTACTCAGCCCATTGCCGGACTCGTTCGGAATCGTGTTGGCAGATTTCCTGGCCTTGAGGTCGGGCGTGTAGCCGCCCCCCTGAATCATGAAGTCAGGTATCACGCGCTGAAAGATCGTGCCGTCGTAATGACCGCTGTCGACCAGGGACAGAAAGTTTCGAACAGTCAGCGGGGCACGCTTGCCCTCCAGTTCGAGAACGAAGGTGCCTTGCGTCGTTTCAATTCTGACATGCGGGTGCGCAGGCACACTGTCCTCGCCGTATGCAACGCCCCAGGCGGAAAGAAACAGCAGCATCAATACGGAATTTTTCATCACAGCTCCAGACGAAAGATGTTCTATGCCCCTATTAAACCAAAATTGACTGATTTCGGGGGCGCCCGTATGATCGTGCCCCGCCAGGTCCGGCTTAGACCGAACTTGGGCGGGTCTGGATCTGGCAGCGGGGCATGGCGCAGTCTGGTAGCGCATCTGCTTTGGGAGCAGAGGGTCGGGGGTTCGAATCCCTCTGCCCCGACCAGCCACTAGATCCGGCGTGTTTTTTTGTGAGGAGAATGCCTATAAATTGTTGCGCCCGTAGCTCAACTGGATAGAGCATCGGCCTTTAAATCATGGAGCCTGCATCGGGAAACAGAACCGATGCAGTGGACTGCACCGTAACGGGGAAACCTTAACAGGTAATGCTGATGGCAATCCCGTGGAAACCTGTGGTCGACCCGTACGTCAGTGTAGACTGCGCTCATGAAGCGGTTGCATCAGATGTTAGCAAAGGGTGACCTGGGAGTCTTGAAGGCTCAGATCGACTTATTCGAGCAAGTTTCGTTCGAATGCGACGCTGAGGGTAAAGGCCCCCAAGAATAGTCAGGCTAAGCGTGTTAATTTCGCTGCCGATTATCGTAGGGCTCCGTAGAGACTATACGTGCAGCGCCTGAGATGGCGAAGAGATAGTCCAGACCACAAACCCGTGAACTTGGGGCCGCGAAAGCGGTAGTTGGTAAGCTAAGCCGAGGGTTGCAGGTTCGAGTCCTGCCGGGCGCGCCAAATTTTCCCTCGATTTCCGAGCAAACGAAAATGGCTTTGAAAATTTATCTTGAGTGAAGCGACGAAAGCAGAGTTAAGATACAAACAAAAGAACCGATGGTGGGCGTAGCTCAGTTGGTAGAGCCCCGGGTTGTGATCCCGGTCGTCGTGGGTTCGAGTCCCATCGTCCACCCCAATCCACCCTGACTTGCTGATCGTGAGGTGACGGCAGGGGAGGATTGATCTTTAGTCCCGATAACAAATAATTGCGGGAGCAAATGCAAAAAAAGGCGCCAACAGGAACACGGCAACGGGCAAAAAGTAAAATGCAGAAGCGGTCCGACCGCCATGGATGGCGTGACTGCAGGTGTTGCATGAGCATTCGCCTGCCTGACGGGCGATAAGTAAATTGCGTGTCAACAGAAACGCTGGGCCTCTAGCTCAACCAGGCAGAGCAACGGACTCTTAATCCGCAGGTTCGGGGTTCGATTCCCCGGGGGCCCACCAATTCAGAGGGGGGCAGACCACGTTTTTCGGCATGCCCCTGGACCTCAAGAGGCCGAAATTCCCCATAAACGTGGGCTGTCCCTATTAGTTTTCCAATCGTTTTCAAATCGTTTTCCAACTCCGCCAGCCACCCGCGAAAGCCCGGAATTACATAACATCTGCCCATGTTGTGAACCCGGTCACACTGTCGACCAGAACTAGCCCCACAACTGCCATGGCGTTCACATCCGCAACGCCGCTAACTCTCTAATATTTCCAAAGTTATCGTGTCTCGCGAGGGGTAGGCGAGCCTGGAAATCGGCGACCCTGACGCAACGGCACTTTCGCGAATTAGCAACGGGTCGATGGGCGACCTGTTTTCGCGTGCGTTATTGGTGCGGAAATCAATAGTTTGAATACCATGATGGTGACTACCGCGAAGCTCAACAATGCGAGGCCGGGCCACAGCCACGGGCGCGC
Organism: Pseudomonadota bacterium; assembly: GCA_022572185.1. Taxonomy (GTDB): domain Bacteria; phylum Pseudomonadota; class Gammaproteobacteria; order Steroidobacterales; family Woeseiaceae; genus JACZWL01. The sequence goes on from JACZWL010000037.1 coordinate 30,043, forward strand.
TGACAAGCACTGCGGCCGGAGGAAAGCTTCATGCGTCACCACGCACCACCAGGCGGGTGCCGGGAACCGAACTCATGACGATGAGGCATCGCCGGTGAACAACGATGGCATCCATAAGCCAAATCTGGCGCTACTAGCCGCCCTCCTGGTCTTCGTGTTTGTCCCCGGGATCTCGGCGGCGGCCGGGAGCTGTGTAGCCGCTGATGGTGCGGCTTCCACTGGAACCACAGTCGGTGGTACCAGTATGACAATCTCACACACGACCTCGGGCACGGAGCGCCTGATGCTGGTCGGCGTCTCCTTCGGCTTGGGCAGCGGGGAGTCCGTCAACGAGGTCAGGTACAACGGCGATCCCCTCAACTTTGAGGGTGCTATAAATGGCCCCGGCAACGACTCCCGGATCGAGATCTGGTCGCGGGTCGCGCCGGACACGGGCACGCACAACGTGGTGGTGACCCTCAGCGCCGGCACCCACGACGGCGCGACAGCCGGGGTGATGACCTTCACGGAGGTCCACCAGGCGACTCCCCTGGGAACCTTCGCGTCGAATGCGGGCGATTCCATGAGCGCTTCCACGACGGTCAGCTCCGCTGTGGACGAGTTGGTCTTCGGTGTGGTGGCCGTGGACGACACCAGCGACCGCGACCTGGTCCCCGGGGCGGGTCAGTCGCCGGAGCGCTGGGATATTCATGCAGACTCGGCCAACGGCGGAGGTAGTACCGAGGCAGGTGCGCCCTCGGTCGTGACGTCGTGGAGTTGGAGCCCTGTTGCCGATGACTGGGCCATCGGTGGCATTTCGATCAAGCCGGCGGTGAGTTGCGGCACTTCCACCATCTCCGGGACCGTCTTCGAAGATGTGAATTACGGTGGCGGCGTGGGCCGGGATCTCGCGATTGCCAATGCCGATGCGCCAGCCTTCACGATTGAACGCGACGGGGTCACGGTCGAACTCTACGATGCGGGCGGTAACTTCATTAGTAACACCACCACGGCGGGCGGTGGTGTCTACAGCTTTGCCGCTCTGACGCCGGCGAACTATACCGTGCGCGTGGTGAACACGACGGTGACCTCCACGCGGGTGGGCTCCACGGGCGCCGAGGTGGCGGTGCAGACCTATCGTATTGATGGCGACGGCGAGCCGGTGGGCACCGGCGCGAACAAGGTCGGCGGTGAGCAGCCGATCGATCGCGATTCGCCCGCGAACGATACGACCCAGACCCTGGCCGATCTGCAGGCCCTGGCGAATCAGTTCACCCAATCGATCGTTACCGTTGATGCCAGCGGCGGTGATGTCACGGGGGTCGACTTCGGCTTTAACGTCGACAGCATTGTTAATACCAACAATGCGGATCAGGGCTCGCTGCGGCAGTTCATCCTGAACGCCAATCTGCTGACCGATAACGCCGCACTGGCGCAAAACGGGCGCACCGCCGGCGTTGAGAACTCCATCTTCATGATCCCGGGGACGGGGGATGCCCTGGGCCGCCCGGCGGATCCGAACTACTCCGCCGCGCCCTTGAGCTACACCATCACGCCGACAGCGGTGCTGCCAACCATCACCGATCCGGTGGTCCTGGACGGTACGACGCAAGCAGATTTTCCAGGCACACCGATCATCCTCCTGGACGGTAACGATCTGGCGGCAAGCGGCTTGACGCTCGGTGGGACCGCCGACGGCAGCACTATTCGCGGCTTCGTCATTCGCGATTTCGGCGCGAACGGCATCCTCCTGCAGGCGGGATCGGACGGCCACCTCGTCGCCGGCAATTACATCGGCCGACTGACGACCGCGGGCACAGGCGCCGGAGCTGGGGAGGAGAACGCTGGACGTGGCTTCGAGGTCCTCTCATCGAACAACACGATCGGTGGCACGACCGCCGCCGACCGCAATGTGATCTCGGGGAACACTGGTGAGGGCATGATCATCCGCTCCGGCGCGGCCAACAACATCGTGCGCGGTAACTACATTGGCGTCGCGGCAAACGGCACCAGCGCCCTCGGAAACAGCCAGGAGGGGATCCAGATCGACACGGGTTCGCCAGGCACGATCATCGGCGGCTCCGCGGCGGGTGCCGGGAACGTCATCGGCGCCAATGGTATTACGAGCGGCGCCGCCATTTCGATCGGCGGCGATAACAGCGACAACACCGTAGTGCAGGGCAACTTCATCGGCACCGACGCGACCGGCACGGTGAACCTGGGCAACCTTCGGTCGGGCGTCGAGGTTCGCGGCAACAGCGTGGCCGCGACCAGCCCGCTGAATACACTGATTGGCGGGACCAACGCGGGCGAAGGAAACACCATCCGGTTCAATGCGCTCGATGGCGTGCGCGTACGCAACGTCGCTGTGGACGTCCACATCGTCGGCAATGCGATCGACCAGAATGGCCAGCTCGGTATCAACCTCTGGCCCGACGGCGCCAACGACAGCGTCACGGCAAACGACGCGCTCGATGCCGACGCGGGGTCGAACGATCTGTTGAACTTCCCGGTCATCACTGCGGCCAGCGAGAACGCGGGCACGGTCGGTGTCTACTTCGACCTCGATCTCATTGCCGGGGATTATCGGATCGAGTTCTTCACAAACCCCTCAGGCGCGGATCCCACCGGCAATGGCGAGGGGGAGGTTTATACCTCGTTCGTCGTTATGGCTCACACCGGTTCCGGCGTCGAGTCTTTTTTCCACAGCTTTGCCGGTTCCGCCGGCGACATCATTACCGCCACGGCGACGGAGCAATTGGGCGGGCCGACTTATGCCTCGACGTCGGAGTTCTCGGCTGCATTTACGGCGACCGCAT
>JACZWL010000079.1 GCA_022572185.1 Pseudomonadota bacterium
ACTGCAACTCCGCTATTTGCAGACGCTGAAGGAGATCGGCGGACAGACATCCAACACGATTGTTTTCCCGCTGCCGCTGGATCTCATTACGCCGTTGATGGAGCTGGGAAAAGCACTTAAGAAAGATCAGTAGGCCTGCGATCAGGCTGTGGAGTGCGGCGCAATAGTCACCGTAATTTCCGCGCCGCCCAGCACGGATTTCCCGACGGAAACTTCGCCGCCGTAGGAACGTGCGATATCCCCGACAACGGCGAGACCGATGCCGTGACCGGGGGCCGATTCGTCGAGGCGGCTACCGCGTTGGAGTAAGGCATCGGCGGCATCCTGCGGGATGCCCGGCCCATCGTCGGCCACCGTCATTACCATGCCGCCCTCGGCATCGGCGGGTCTGATCGTCAACGATACCTGCGAATCGCACCACTTGCAGGCGTTGTCGAGCAGGTTTCCGGCAAGCTCCAGGAAATCGCCCGTATCTCCCCGGAATTCGGCGTCTTCCGTGACGCTGGTGTCAATCGTCGGGTTCTTGTCGCTGTAAACCTTGGCTAAACCATCAACGAGGCGCGACAACTGCGTTTCCATGGGCACCGGTGTCGCACCAATGGCACCTGCTGCGGTAGCTGCCGGCTTCCTGAGCTGGTAGCGCACGATTTCCGTCATCTGTTCAATCTGCGGTTCGAGCTGTTTGGTCAGTTTTGGAGACTTTTGCCGCGTCAGAATCGCCCGCATCGCGGCCAGCGGTGTCTTCAGGCTGTGCGCGAGATTGTCGAGCGTCTGCCGGTAGCGCTCGGAGCGGGCACGTTCACTGCCGATGAGGACGTTCATGTTGCGGGCTACGCCGCTAAGCTCTGTCGGAAAGCCTTCGGAAAGCGACTGCCGATTACCCCCTTCAATCTCGCCGATTTCCTGCTCGATCTGACGCAATGGACGCAACATGCCTCGCATCAGCAGGGATATTGAGAACAACATGATGATCGCGATTGCACCGAACCAGGTAAATAGCTGGCGTCGAAATCGTGCGAGTTGTGCATTAAAGGAGTCGAGGCTTTCAGCAACGTAGAATATGTAAGGCTTGAGCTCACCGTCAGGCAGTTCCCACTGAACAGCAAGGCTCAAAGTCATCAGTGGTGTGCCGTCTTCCATTACCAGGCGAGAAAACTGCTGCGCGCCCGGTTCAGAAACCGGGCCGTGCGGCAAATCGAGGCCGAGGGACGAACGTGATCGCCAGACTTGCTTGCCATCACTGTCCTGCAGGTCGGCATAGAGGCCGGATCCCACGTTGCCAAAACGGGGCTCCGGCAGACGCGCCGGCATCTCCAGCTCGCCGGTCGCGTTCGGTTCCGCCGCCGCGAGCAGGGTCATGAGTTGTCCGTCGAGAATGTCTTCCCGGGCTTTCTCGCCAACGTCACGAAACGCAATGTCCAACACGGCGATCGTGGCGCCAAAGAAGAACAAAAGCAGAATACTTACGGAAATCAGTAGTCGGGCACTGAGCGAAGACATCTGCGAGATTTACGCGTCCTGATTGCGCTCGAGTGCAAAGCGATAGCCACGGCCCCGCAGCGTTTCAATCGGCTTGATGGTGTTTTCCGGATCCATTTTCTTGCGCAGGCGGCCAATAAACACTTCGATAACATTGCTGTCACGCTCGAAGTCCTGGTCGTACAGACGATCCGTCAGCTCGGTCTTGGAGATCACCTCGCCCGCCCGAATCATCAGGTGCTCGATGATCTTGTATTCGTAGCTCGTGAGTTCTATTGATCGATCTTCAACAGACAGTTCCTGCCGCAAAGTATCGAGCGTGACCGGGCCCGCGCTCAATATCGAGGAGGCCCAACCGCCGCTGCGTCGGAGCAATGCGTTTACGCGGGCAGTCACCTCTTCGAAATGAAACGGCTTCACGACGTAGTCGTCAGCGCCGGCGCTAAGCCCGTCTACTTTGTCCTGCCAGCGGTCGCGCGCCGTCAGAATCAGTACCGGATAGGTCTTGCCCTTTTCCCTGAGCTGACGGATGAGATCGAGCCCGGAGATTTCAGGCAGCCCAAGATCGATGATCGCGAGGTCGATCGGGTACTCGAGCGCAAAGTAGAGCCCCTCCCTGCCGTCGGCGGCCTGCTCGACACCGAAGCCGGCCTCGGCGAGCTGGCTGCAGAGCGTTTCGCGCAGCGTTGCGTCGTCTTCGATTACCAGCAATCGCATGGGGATTGGCCTGTTACCGTCAGGGTCGCCTGGTGCGACCCTGGATCTTCACGGTCTTGACCTTGCCATCCTCGGTCAGGACCTTGATGTGGTGAACTTCGCGATTGCCATTGATCCTGGTCTCGGCACTGACGATTCTGCCCTTGTATTGCCGTTTAACCATTTCAACTGCCTGAGACAGCGTGGGACCGTCGCTCTGGGCAATCATCAGAATGCGTTCGTTCCTGCTGTCGCTGACAGCGACTCCTGCGACTTGCCCAAGCAGGTCGCCGAGGTCGAATTTACCGGCCAGTGCCTCGGGGGCAGCCCCAAGGACAAGAGCGAGCAGCAAAATTTTCAACGAAGATTCCAACATGATGTATCCGAAATTCGGCTTCAAATCCGTTCAGAAGGCAATCATCCAAACAAGTGACGCCAATTGCAACGAAGCCGGTCACAGGGACCGGCTGGCTGGCTGCTTACGGGGCCGGCCTGACGTCAACCCGTATCCGCATTCGCTTGCCCGGATCAGTCGGCATCCTGGTCGCATATTTCTGACCGTTATACACGTAGAGTACGCGATAGCCGTCAATGCGCTCCTCTTCGTGCGTCTGGTAATTGGTTTGGCAACGGCGCACTGGTTGTCCGTATTGCGTCGTGACATAGCCACCCGCCCTGGCAGTCGCCACTTCGCTGCCGATCGCGGCCCCGGCCAGTGTGCCGAACAGGGTGGCGGCGTCACGGTGATGTCCATGACCCAGCTGATTGCCGATGACACCACCAATGATCGCGCCGATAATCGTGCCGCCTGCCGTACCCCTGGGGCGCTGTACTACGGAGTAGTACTCGGTATCGTCCCAGCACTCTTGCACCGGCGTTCTTACTGTCACGTAGCGAATAATCGGCTCGGAACTGATGACATGCGCGTAGTCGTAGATCGCATCCGATCGACGGTATGTGGCGTATTCGTGCTCTGCCATTGCCGGTGCCGCAGCCAAGGCAAGTGACAGTACGGCTGCGCTCGATAGGCTCGCAATCCTGGCTTTAATGTTCATGGCGATACTCCATTTTTCCAACACTTGCCCCGCTATTCCCCGGAGCCTGGTACAGAGAATAGACCCGAGCCAATGAACGCTGCCTGAATACACGAGCTTGTTGGACCACCGGTTTTTCCCACAAACTGAACGGCATGTGAACGAGTCGGGCCGTACCCGTGCTACGCCTGGCTTCATGCTTTGTTTTTTGCCAATTGCCATTTTGCTTCCAGCGAATCGATGTCGAAGTCAGTCAGCGATGCACCGCTTTCGCTGACGTCAGCCTCCATCTGCCGGAACCGCTGCTCGAACTTTCGATTGGCATGGACCAGCGCCTGTTCCGGGTCAATGCTGAGGTGACGCGCGAGATTGACGACACAGAACAGCAAATCGCCGAGTTCCTCTGTCATTTCCTCCGTTTCCTGTCGCTGTAGCGCTTCATCCAGCTCCGCCAGCTCCTCATCGATTTTCTGCCGGGCGCCACGCTCATGCGGCCAGTCGAAGCCCGTGGTCGCCGCCCTTTTCCCGAGTTTTTCAGCCCGTTTCAAAGCCGGCAGCGAAATCGCGATGCCATCAAGAACACTGCCTTGCATAGCCGTCGTGGTCCGCCTTTCGGCAGCCTTGATGCGCTCCCAGCTGCCCGGGACGGCTCCACGGCCACGCTCTGCCTCGTTGCCGAACACATGGGGGTGCCGCCGCAGCATCTTGTTGCAAATCCCTGCAGCCACTTCATCGAAATCGAATGCACCGGCCTCAGCAGCCATTTGTGCATGAAAAACCACCTGGAAAAGCAAATCTCCCAGTTCGTCGCACAGCCCGGTCATATCGTCCCGGGCAATCGCATCCGCGACTTCATACGCTTCCTCAATGGTATAAGGAGCGATGCTTGCGAAGTCTTGCTCGCGGTCCCAGGGGCAGCCTGCTTCCGGGTCCCGTAAGCTCGCCATGATCTCACGTAGATTCTCTATTGAACTCATAAGCTATCGTTAATTATCATAATAGTATTTGCCTCAGCGCGACCAACATGTTGGCCGTGGCGCCCCAGATGCGCATGGCTGCATAGTTGAACTCGACCATTGGCAGCGCCACGCCGTGGAATTCTCTCTCGGACAGTTGCTGGTTGCTTTCATCCAGAAGGAATGACAATGGCACTTCGAAGACATGTTCGACCTCGCTGTGGTCCAGCCTCAGGCTTATGCCCGGCTGAATAAGCCCGACTATCGGCGTTACCGCATAGCCGGTCACTGTCAGCATCGGGTCAAGATAGCCTGCTATGTCCACTTGTTCCGGTCTGATACCCACTTCCTCATGGGTTTCGCGCAGCGCGGTCACGCTAATGTCTGCATCGGCCGATTCCATGCGACCGCCCGGGAAGCTGACCTGGCCGGCGTGAATTTTCAGGTCCGCAGACCTTTGCGTCAGCAGCACAGCGAGACTGTCCGGATACTCGAGAATCGGGATCAGGACTCCGGCCGGCTTCAGGTTTTCGCACATCTTGCGGCGCAGCTGTTCGGGCCACGCGCGGCTGCCCGGCGGCATGACGACGGCCAGCGGATCGGCGGGCATGCGCGTGCCGGCCATGCGCTCGCGTATGTGTCCGGCAGTGACCTGGGCCGCTTGGATTCTTCCGCACATCAGATCAATTCTTGATGCCGCCCTCGGTCAGTGAAGCCGGATCAAGCAGCCGATCCAGTTCCGCGTCGGTGAGGTCGGTCATCTCACGTGCCACGTCTTTGACCGGCCGCCCTTCCGCGTAAGCCTTCTTCGCAACCGCCGCCCCTTTTTCATAACCGATTACCGGGTTCAGCGCCGTCACAAGAATGGGATTTCGATCCAGCGCGCGGTCCAGATTGGGCTGGTTCACCGTGAAACCGGAGATCGCCTTGTCCGCGAGACAGACTGAGGCATTTGCCAGCAATTCGATGCTCTGCAACAGGTTATGGGCGACTACCGGCAACATGACGTTGAGCTGAAAATTACCGGACTGGCCGGCCACCGTGATGGTCACGTCGTTGCCGATGACCTGTGCACAGACCATCGCGACCGCCTCGGGAATCACAGGGTTCACCTTGCCTGGCATGATGCTGGACCCGGGCTGTAACGCAGGCAACGCGATTTCACCGAGGCCAGCCAATGGGCCCGAATTCATCCATCGAAGGTCATTGGCAATCTTCATCAGACTGACGGCGAGTACTTTCAGTTGCCCCGAGGTCTCTACAGCAGCGTCCTGAGAGGAGAGGCCCTCAAACAATGAGCCCGCCTGCGTGAACTCGAATCCGCATCGTTCGCTTAAAAGGACGGCAACCTTGCTGCCAAACTGCGGGTGCGCGTTAATCCCGGTACCCACTGCGGTCCCGCCCTGTGCCAGGGCGCACAACCGTGCCATCGCGTCGTTCAGACGATCAATACCATGCTCGATCTGTGCGCGCCAGCCGTCGAGTTCCTGGCCGAGCATCACCGGCATCGCATCCATGAGATGGGTGCGGCCCGTCTTGACTACCGAGCTGTATGCTTCGCTCTTGTCCTGCAATGCGAGGGCCAAATCGCGTAATGCGGGCAACAAGCGGTCGTGAATGCCTATCGCGGCACTGACGTGAACGCATGTCGGAATCACGTCATTGCTGCTTTGACACATATTTACGTCATCATTTGGATGGACTTCCGAGCCCAGTCCCTCAGTCGCCAGCCTGGCGATGACCTCGTTCGCGTTCATATTGGAACTGGTGCCGGAGCCGGTCTGGAAAACATCGATCGGGAAATGTTCGTCATGACGCCCCTCTGCTACCTGCAGCGCCGCCGCTTGAATAGCCACAGTCTTATCCGGCGTCAGCAGTCCAAGCTCGGAATTGGCTCCGGCCGCCGCCCACTTGACAAGGCCCAGGGCGGCGATGAACTGGCGAGGCATGGCGAGTCCGCTGATCGGAAAATTATCGACCGCCCTCTGCGTCTGTGCGCCCCATAGCGCATCCGCGGGGACTTTTAATTCGCCCATGCTGTCGTGTTCCGTACGGTATGACTTGTCGCTCATCGTTCATCGATCTCCGCGTGGCCGCCCGAGGTGACGCCTGCAGCCGCAAACTCCAACCCTATATATTGTACGGTCCTTCGGGCGTTTCAAGCGTCGCTACGCCGCATGGCCGATGGTGTATGATTCGCGGTTTGCGCCCCCAAGTCCAGTCCGCATATGGAACATACAAGACTCAGAGCACTGTCACCGGTCGATGGGCGGTACGCGGGCAAGGTTGAGGCCCTGCGCGACATTTTCAGCGAGTACGGCCTCATTCGCTACCGCGTTCTGGTCGAAGTTCGCTGGCTGCAGTGGCTTGCCGACGAACCCGACATCGGAGAAGTCGCTCCATTGTCGCCGGTCATGAAGGATATGCTTAATCGCATCGTCGACGATTTCTCCACCGACGATGCCGAGCGCGTCAAGAAGATCGAAGTGACGACAAATCACGACGTGAAAGCGGTCGAGTACTACATCAGGGACAAGATTGGCAGCGGTGCCGGCATCGGGAACATAGGAGATTTCATTCATTTCGGCTGCACGTCAGAAGACATTAACAACCTGGCGTACGGGCTCATGTTGCGCAACGCTCGCGACGAAGTCTTGCTGCCGCAGATGAAAAAAGTGCTCGCCAGGCTGCGAACGATTTCCGCCGAATATGCCGACCTGCCAATGTTGTCCCGTACCCACGGACAGATCGCCAGCCCGACAACTGTTGGCAAGGAAATGAAAAATGTTGTGGCCCGCCTTGCACGGGCGTGCGATCAATTTGCTGGGGTCGAGGTACGGGGCAAGTTCAATGGGGCCGTCGGCAACTTCAATGCGCTGGTCGCAGCCTATCCCGATGTCGACTGGCCGCATATTAGTCAACGGTTCATTGAGTCATTGGGACTTCACCCCAACCTGCTCACGACGCAGATCGAACCACACGACTGGACCGCCGAATATGCTCACGCGTTGGTCCGATTCAACACGGTTCTTCTGGACCTGTGTCGTGACATCTGGGGCTACATCTCGCTTGGATACTTCCGTCAGCGCAGCAGTAAAGACGAAGTGGGATCGTCAACAATGCCCCATAAAGTGAATCCGATCGATTTCGAAAATGCAGAAGGCAACCTGGGGCTGTCGACGGCTATGCTGAATCACTTCGCGAGCAAGTTGCCTGTTTCGCGCTGGCAACGGGACCTGAGCGATTCGACGGTACAGAGGAATTTCGGGGTCGCGATCGCCTACCTGATGATCGCCATGCACGCCTGTTTGAAAGGCCTCGGTAAACTGGAAGCCGACCCTGCGGTGATTCAAAAGGACATTGAACAGAGCTGGGAAGTCCTTGGCGAGGCCGTACAGACCGTTATGCGCCGCTACGGCATACCGGAACCCTATGAAAAACTCAAGGCGCTGACGCGTGGCAAGCAAGTGACCAAAGAGCTGCTGCACGATTTCGTGAAGTCACTGGATATTCCGGATGATGCAAAGCAGCGGCTTCTTGATTTGACTCCTGCGACTTATACAGGACTCGCCAGCTCACTCGCAAGAATCGACGGCTGACTCTCACAGACACTGCTAGTACTCCGTCAAGGTGATATTGATGGATTCAGAGCTGCCGAGATGATCCAGGACAAGGCGCAGTCCGCAGGGAATGGCATGTCCTTTACAAGGACTGCAACGCGGTATTGGATCATCCGGGCAGCTCCCTTCGGGCGAGCCGCGAAGCGGTCGTCCGCGGCGTTGCGCCTCTTGGCAAGGACGCGCCATTTGCCGGCGAGGCGCACCTGGCGGTTTTTTATGCGCTCTGGGTGCAACCGCTTCACGACTCGCTGAACCCATCAATATCACCTTGACGGAGTACTAGCAGGCTGTTGAAAATTGCACTTAAAATGTCTTGATCTGTGGTTGCAACATTTTCGAACAGGCAGTGGCGTTGATTGTGTCGAACAATTGAATTGAATTTGTCCGTTGCATTTGCCTTTCCTGG
>JACZWL010000038.1 GCA_022572185.1 Pseudomonadota bacterium
AGAGGATTTCCTGATAGCGGATGGGAAGACAGGAAAATTATCTCAAAGACTCTATGACGAAATTACTGGTATTCAATATGGCCTCAGGGACGATCCTTTTGGCTGGCGGGTTCGCATTGCTTGATACGACATGTTTTTTTTACGAAGCGCGTAAGTTCTATTTATAATGAATGTAATGCATAATATTATCTATCTAACATTTTAGGAGACGTTTGCATCATGGTCAGAATAGGAATTTGTTTTTTGATTATCATGCTGATAGTTACTCTGGTCTCGATACCAATTGGTGCTGAAGAAATAACCGACACAAGCAACAAAGTAGCCGTTTCTGCGGATAATGCTTTGGTTGTAAGAAAGATCACTTTTCGTGGTACCGACGAGGAATCGGAAGATTTCCTTCGCACTTTCATACAGACCAGAGTTGGCGCGGAGATTTCTCCAGATCTGCTTTCCAAAGATCTCAAAAGTCTTTATAAGGGCACCGGCTTCCTTTCTGAAATTGCCGTTGACGTTCAACCTGCTGAAACTGATGGTTTAGAAGTCATTTATCGACTTAAAGAGAGTCCCCAAGTTGAAAGTATTAACATTATTGGTACTGAGAAGTTGAAATATGGAAAAGTGAAGGAAGGAATCGTACTCAAAGCAGGTGAGACCTATAGTGATAAAAGGCGTTGGGAAAGTGAACGAAATATCCTAGAAACTTACAAAGAAAAAGGCCGGACGCACCCTGTACAAAGGCTCTGGCGGGGTTATCGAAAAATTTGCCGAACCGTACCTGAGAGACCGTCTCAAAGGCTTCGACAAGGATATGAAGGTCTGCCTGACGGGTATTTCCCTACCGGACAGCCGCGATCTGACACACGCCTATTTTCCGGCCCTGATGAACTGCTGCGGGATGCTGGAGCTGCTAGGGAGTCTGTACCGGGGAGATGCAAGAAACTACTGCCTGCGGCGGGTCTTCGACTACAGCAACAAATACCTGCCTCAGCCTGAGTATTCGACCGAGAACATCGTTCTCGTGTATGAAGTGCTTCGGCATCCGACCGCTCACTTGAGTACCGGGGCGGGGGTCCGTAAACCGAGACATGGCAGCAAAAAGGGTCAGCGGATCACATGGAAAATCTATGCGGATGCACGAAGACCCCCGATCAGGCTGGCAAGGGACCGCGACAATCTAGACGAACAGTCCCCGTGGGATACTCCGCATGATTATCGACTGCATATCCGGCTAAGACGCCTGCAATGCGACATCAGAGCGTCGGTACTGAGAAAGGGGGGTTACTTGTCCGATCTGTTATCGAGAGAAGACCTGATGCGGAACTTCAAAAGATGTATGTGGCAGATATATCCTCAGTGATCGGCGGGGGTAGTAGACAATGCAATGACCCTATGCAGACCCCTGTGTAGATCAGGGAAATAGCACAAGATCAACTCAACAAGAGACGACCTATAAGTCGAGACCTCTGACCGCTTTGTACTCGAAAGCGGCCGCTGGGCTGGTACGATAGCGAGGAGCGGCTGACGACCCGAAGGCGCCGTTCGTTGCCCACTGTAAAGTGCATCAATCAGCTAGAATCGCTCAGCAAATCGTGGTCTGGTCAATGGGCAAACTCAAGTCTAAGTTATAGTGATGACCTGCTCTACACTCGGCAACGCGCGAAATCCAAAAGACAATGATAAATGTTAGTCAACGCAGTACGTTGAACGTATGACTCGTTCATTCATATGCAACTGACAGCGGCATAAATATTTGGTCATGAGTGGAACAATACCAGTCACGGTCAACGGCAAAACATATCTGTCTCTGAAGGCGGTGGCCAAAGAATTCGGACTGAATTATGCCACTATCGTTGCCCGGAGAAAGCGCGGCTGGTCCGATTGTGAAATCGTATACGGAAGAAAAAGGAAAAAGAAGGCACGCAAGACGAGCAGCTTCCAAGTTACCTTTCGGGGGAAATGTTATAAGAACCGGCCAACCTTATCCCGCGCATTCGGAGTCACTATACACGCATTTCGTAAACGGTTAGATCGTGGTTGGACAATGGAACAAGCGCTCGGCATTGAAAAACCACCACCAAAGAAGGCAAATGTACAAATCGTTGCAGGTCAAACATACAAGACTCAAAAAGACATGCTCGCGGCTTATTCCGTGCACAAAACTACATTCAACGCCCGACGCGCAAGGGGCTGGAGTATCGAGCAATCGCTGGGCATAGCAGCGCCACCTGCAGAACAACGACATTCTCGTTTGTCCAAGTGGATAGAAGTGCGCGGTCGAAGGTTTGATTCGCTGGCTGAATGTGCGAAGGCTTATGGAATAAGCAACCAGACGCTTTCATATCGACTAAGTCAGGGGTGGACACCGGAACAAGCAGTAGGAGTGCATACACATAAGGCGCGAAGACAGAAGACCCGAATTGTCTGTGCTGGTATTCGGTATGAAAATTACGTCGGATTGGCAAGGAAGTTCGGCTTGCCGATGAAGAAAGTACACAGACGAATCAACGACTTTGGTTGGACGCCCGAGCAGGCGGTTGGCCTAGAAACGCCACCGGGGCCGGAACAGTTCGAGGTCGAGGGCAAAGCCTATCAGTCATTTAATCATGCTTGTACCGCTTACGGGTTTTCTTTTAAGACAGTCAGTGAAAGATTGGCAAAGGGCTGGAGAACGGAGCAGGCCTTTGGGCTTATTGACCCACCGGTTGGGCGACATACGGTCGAATTTCGCGGCAAACGATTTGAAAACGTGTCGGCATTAGCATTCGCGTATGGATTTTCTGGAAGAAAAATCATTGACCGTCGATTGCAAGGATGGTCGTTGGAAGAATCATTGGAATTGGTCGACCGGCCGGATTATCAATCAGGGTTGTATCGCGAGAAGTATTTCGAAAAGCATCCGGAACTGAAGGCTGAGCAGTGTAATGTCTATTTCTTGGCGCTAAAAGATCAGGAAAGAACAGAGAAGTTTTACAAAATCGGAATTAGCGTCGATACAAAGACTCGCACGAAATCGATTGCCGCAGATGGCTATGATGTTCAGATCGTCACAAAAATCAGCCTTAACTTGTACTCCGCGTGGCAAGTAGAACAAATGCTATTTGAGGAATATGCGGATCAAAGATTTACGCCAGATAGTGCGACCTTTGGAGGACGTACCGAATGCTTTCGATTTCAACCCGATGAGGTCGAAAACGTCACGAATTTGATCAATGAATTCTCAGATATCTCGTCCTAGAGCGGAGTCTTTTGTCGGTGCCCAGAGGTCCGCCTATGGCCGATAGCGGCCCGTTACGAGTTCACTATTCTGATTGATTGAACGACCGCTTATCCGCAAAAGCAGCCTGTCCAACTCGATGTGCTCAGCCAGTGCATTAGGCCAGTCAGACCCCAGTGCATTCAGAGAACATGCTGCTGACGAACGCAACAAGAATCAGGATTTACAAACTCGACAAAGACCACTGTCTGCCCGACCCCTCGAAAATTCTCATGGCACACTCAGGGCGCAGTACAGGGCATCAAAAGGCAATTTTCAGCAGCAACAGCCAACATAGGGCAGGGCATAAGAGCCTGATTTTATTGCTGTCTTCTGTTGCGTGTTACTGTGACGTTTTGGGCCAAAAGCACTTAAAATCCGTTTTGGCGAAAGCGAGTGCGAGTTCGAGTCTCGCCCCGGGCACCAATAAAAACAAAGATATACAGGTTTTTCTTCGAATCGTTATGACTTGTTGATTCGATATTTGTCACTCAGTGTGGGCCAGTTAGACAAGGCGGCGTCTGTCTGACCGGGGGGGAACTCCGTGGCCACTTACCTTCAGTCATTCCCTGCGCTAACATATTCTGACGATTAGCTGTAAGTGTAGATGATGAAAATTGCTTTGGCAGTCTGCGCAATACTGGTGCTGGCGAGTGGTTGCTCACCGGCTGAAAATCACGCTCAGGACGAGTCACCAGCGCGGACACCGGCTGACCCACAAGCAGACACCGAAAATACCCTTGCTGAAGAAGCCGAAGAACAAGCTTCGGCAGAGCCCTTATCCTCGCTCGAAGACCTGTTGCCGGAGCAATTTGGTGTATTGACCAGGCCCTGGCGCGGTGATCTTGATGGCATGGCGGAGCGTCGTGCAATCAGGGTGCTGGTGATCAGTGGCAGCCCCCAGTTCTTCTACTTTCGCGGCAAGCCACGCGGGATAGTGATCGAATTGCTCGTCCGTCTTCAAAAGCATGTCAACGAAAAGCTTGGCCGCGGGCTGGATGCTGTCGAAATTATTCCGATGCCGGTCAGCAGAGATCGGCTGATTCCCGCGTTGCTTGCGGGGCAGGCAGATCTCATCGCGGCCGATCTCACCAATACAGAACACCGTTCAGAACTGGTCGATTTTTCGATACCACTGGTTCGAAATGTCGACGAGGTGCTGGTCTTCGGTGCGGGGTCATCGGAGGGCATCGAGTCTATCGACGAACTCTCGGGGCAGTCAGTGTACGTGCGTGAGTCCTCGAGTTATTTCGAACATCTCGAGGCATTGAACAAGGATTTCGCAGCACGGGGGCTTGAACCCATTCGCATCGAATCAGCCAACGAGATGTTGCGCACACAGGACATCCTCGAGATGGTGAACGCAGGACTGGTAAACGCAACTGTGCTCGATAATTACAAGGCGAATTACTGGTCACAGGTTTTTCCCGATATCGAGGTGAGAGGCGATCTTGTAGTGCGCAGCGGTGGCGAAATAGCCTGGGTCTTTCGCAAGGACAGTCCGCAACTGGCTGCAACGGTAAATGAATTCGTGCGTCAGCACCGTCAGGGAACTTTGATTGGCAATATTCTGATCAAGCGATACATGGAAAACGCTCAATGGGTGCGCAATGCAACCAGCGAAGACAGCCTCGAGCGCCTTCGGCCGACTATCGAGCTATTCCGCGCAGGGGCAGAAATTGCCAGGCTCGACCCGCTGATGCTGGTCGCACAGGCCTACCAGGAATCGGGACTTGATCACAGCAGGACAAGCCCTGCCGGGGCGGTCGGCATGATGCAGATCAAACCGTCCACCGCTGCGGACAAAAACGTCGGTATCGACGACGTCAGTATTCTGGCGGACAATATTCGCGCGGGCGCGATTTACATGCGCTTTCTAATGGACAGGTATTTTGCCAACGACGATATGGATGGCATACAGCAATGGCTGTTTGCCCTGGCTGCTTACAATGCAGGCCCTGCGAAAATACGGCGTATCCGAAGACAGGCGGAAGCCGAAGGTCATGATCCGAACCGCTGGCTGGAAAACGTTGAATTGGTAGCAGCGCGACAAATCGGTCGCGAAACCGTCAACTACGTCAGGAATGTATTCAAGTATTACGTGGCTTACCGAATGGCCTGGGAGAAGCGACGATTGCGTCAGTCACTTGACGATATGCAGATGCTGGACCTGAGACCGACAGAGCCTTCCGACTGAGGGCCCCGCTAGATTCGACGCGAGCGTGGGAACGATTCGAAAACTTCACGCAGTCCCCCTCCGTTGCGTTAATGCGTTTTTCAATCAATCAGACGGGCCGAAAACTCACTCAAAATAATGGGCCACTGCTCTTCCCAGCAGCAAACGTGGTCGAAGTCATCGAACACAACTAATTCAACGTTTGCTTGAATCCGTGCATAGTTGTCGCCGGAAGACGCAGGCACAGTCTTGTCGCTCCCGCCAACGAGCTGCAGGTGAGGGATGTCTGGATCCCGTGTCTGTTCTAGCGGATTCAGTGAGCCGGTCAGCGGATCGTAGTGATGGTGCTGTGCCCATCGTTCGATATCAAGATTAGCGCCGATGGTGATGACACCGACGACCCCGTCGAGCTTGGACTCCAGTAAAGCTGCCAGCACGCCACCGCCGCTGTGGCCAATCAAAAGAAGCTCCGTGTGCCGCGGGTCACGGATCCGTTGAATTGTGCTGGCCATACTCCGGAGCACTTCCTCGCCGTAGCGATGCGACGTCCAGTACCTCGGGTGGCATTCGTCTGCATTGGCTGTGCCGAAATAGCAGGGTCTGCCGACATAGGCAATGTCGTTCGGATCCAGGCTGGCCAGCCTTAATGCAAGGGTATTGCGTGGTGTCGGATCCGCGCTGGGAAAATTTCCGCGCCATGGTATCCCGTCGCCTTCGATGTAGACATGCAGACGGCTACCGGGCGGTGAACCCGTCCGTTGGATAACCAGGTGGCTGAAACCGTTGCCTGCAACCTGGTGCACGGTCATTTGATGATCCGCCGCGTAGTCGGTAACGGACAGAGGCGCACAACCCGAGGCACAGATCAGGAAGGCGGCCAGGGCATTTACGAAAAGTGTGTCTGACCGCCCAAACAATCCTTGAATTCGACAGGCGGATTTATTGCAACTGTTGGTCAACCTGCGCAACGATCGCTGTGGTAGTTATCACGTTGATTCTGTCGATCGACCCGGTAGTTTGCGACATTTGGAGAGGCGCCGGGAGGTAGAAATTACCGAATTCGTGACCGGCGCTTGCAAGGTATCCGAAAAGGGGAGTCTGACTGTGGTCCTGCCGTTCGGCCAGTGCCATAACGATTGGTGCAACCTGCTCATAAATCTTGGTCGCCGAAATAATCTCGTTGTTCGCCAGCAGCACATCAAGGAAAGCACGAGCAAAAACCGAGTGATTACCCCCGCCACCATCAAGTACTGGTGCGAACGCACCGGCTGTCAATACGAAACGCGACTTCTTTTTTTCCGTGTATTCGGTTAGAAATCGACGCCAGTTTCGGGCTTTCAGTGACGCGAATTGTCCCGACATTCCATCTCGACTCAGGACATTGCCAGCAAAACAGGAGTCTGCAACAACCATGATCTGGTTGATCGAGCTGACTTGCATATACGATTCCAGTTCCCTGGTCTTAAACCAGGTTCTCGGGCTGCCAGACTCGGCATCAACCGGAGCCCAGAAATACGCATCTTTGGTGCGCGAATCGGACGGGAAGCCGTGCCCTGCGTAGTAGATCAGAATCGCATCCTTGTCATTCTCTTCGTTATCATCGTTTTCCTCAACATAGAAAATTCTCTCAAGCTCGGCTTCGATCATATCTTTGGTTGCGTTACGCAAAATATCTACCTGGAAATGATATCTATCCTCAAGAACAGCTCCAATTGCTTCTGCATCCGAAATCGGTGTTTCAAGGTCACGCAAGAAATCATTTTCGTATTCTTCATTGGCGATGATCAAAGCGTAATATCGCAGGTGGTCCAGGGCATCATTTCTCGCCTGCTCAAAACGTGCCGCTTTATTGTGAATATTAGCGGCCTGGCCGACGGTACCGTCAATTCGATAGCGGAATTCTTTGACATCCTGCTTGCCGTTATGATCGAGGGCAACGATGCGAACATCTCTTGAGTCTGAATCGAGTTTCAGCGCCTGAGTAAAGGAGTTATTCTTATCGAAAGCTATCTCCAAGCCATCTATGGTGAGTTGGGCAAGTCCCGCCGGCGCTTCAACGTGACCACGAATGATCTTCGTTTCGCTCAGCCGGGCGGCAACGACCACAGAAATCCCACGCGTTAGCGCGTCGCCACCGGCGACCAATCCAGAGTCGGCGAGCAAACTCTCGCTCGGCTCCAACATAACAATCCGGGGGCCAACAAATTCCACTTTTTTCGCTTGTGCCCTGTCTTTCAGCGCGGTGATCTCTGCAGCGTAGCGATTGGATTGCTCATTCAGCCGGTTGATTTCCTGCTGCAGCGAAGCCACCTGCTGGCTTTGACCGTCCAGTTTCCTTTGTTTCTCAGCCAGTGCTTCGCTGCTCGCCGTGCTTTGGGCTCTTGCTTCACGAAGCCTGTCCTGCAGTTTTGTGTAACGCTGCTGCTCCAGTTCCAGGTCAGTCCGGGCGCTGCCAAGCTGCTGACTCGCGGAGGCGAGTTGCTCCTCAAGCTGTTCGCGTTCGGCGCGGCTGGCGGCAACAGCAACGCGCAGATCCTCGATGGCGTGGCGCTGACGTGTAGCAGTGTCGGCCATCTGCTGCTGATAACGGCCAAACTCATCTTCGGATGCAGCAATCTGTGCCTGCAGGGCCTGAAGTTCATCTCGGGAGGAACGAAGTTCGCTTTCACGTTGTTGCAGGAGCACCTGACTGGCCTGATCTCCCGCTGCGGCGCCTGCTCGCAATTCCGCTATTTCTTCGTCAAGTGCTGCCCGCGCAGCGTTGATTTGCACCAGGCGAGCATTCGATTCAGCAAAGCGGTCCTGAGATTCGGTCAATAACTGCTGCAATCGATTCGCCTGGGCCTGCTCGCGTTCCAGGGCCCCTCGCAGTCGCTCCAGCTCGGCGCTTTGTTGACTTAAACGATCGATATCGCTGCGATGCCGGTCAGTTTCCTGCTCTGTGCGCCTGACCGCCGCCCGCAGCCGCTGGATTTCGGCCTCGCGAGCCGCAATCTCGGCGTCGCTTGCTTGCTCAGCTGCTGAAGCTACCGCAATTTGTTCATCAAGCTGGTTTCGGGCAGCAGCCAGGTCACGCCGCAGCGCTTCGGATTCGCTCTCGACACTGCTCGATTGATGGTCCAATACGGTAATGCGCGCTGTCAGAGTGGCGACGCGATCCTCCTGTGTAGCTGCGTCGCTGGCCAGCGCCCGATAAAGGTTTCGCTCCTCTTCAGCTTTCCTTAAGGTTGCTTCAAGCGTCTTGATTTCTTCACGATATTTCTCAAGCTCCCGGGAAATCGCTTGAAGTGCCTCACGATCCAGGGCTGCATTGGCAAGATGATCGTCAAATTCTGCCTGCTTCGAATCCAATGCTTCCTGTTGATTCGCCAACTGCGTCTGCCGATGTTCGACTTTCCTTTCCGCAATCGCCAGCAAACTCCCGAGCCTGGCCGTTTCGATTTTCTGCTCTTCGAGTTGCTGCCGTAGTATCTTCAGTTCAGCGTTTTCGGCCTGCATACCCTGGAGGTTCGTCTGGTACGCAGTGATCTCAGCCTCCTGCTTCGCTATTGAGGCCCGCAAGTCCCTGATCAATTCGGAATGTGCCTCGCTTCCGCCAAGCGCGTCTTCCAGGGCATGGCGAGCATTGGCAAGTTGCTCACTTGCCGCCCGCAGTTCGTGCTCGACGGCAATTTTCTGACGACGAACCTCGTCAACTTCCGCGATCAGTGTCTCGACTCGTTGATCTGCACCCTTGACGGCGGTCGGATCCAGCGGAAGCGGAATGTCCGAACCAAAGGCCTGCGAGTAAAGCGCCTGTGCCATTTCGAGATCCAGCGGTACTCCCTTGCCGGTCTTGTGCAGATGCGCCAGGCTGATCATCGCAGTCGTGTTGCCGGCATCCGCGGCTTGCCCATACCAGCTCGCGGCCGCTGCGTAATCAGGGTCGCGGCCAATTCCCTGCTCGTAGATTTCGCCGACGTAATACATCGCATCGGCATCACCGGAACCACGTTCGGCCTGAGTGATCCAGAATTTGAGAGACGTTTCGTAGTTGGCGCGATCGTATAGCAGAAAATCACCGCCACGAATCGTGCACTCCGATGCCGTTATGCGCGCGGGGCGCTGTGGCATTTGATAGTAATTTCCGCCGATACGCCGCATCGGGCCAGGGAGGAGGCAATCGACTATGCCTCTCGGCGCTTCAATATTGCTGTCGCCGGGGGCAGACGGCGCAACAACAGGCAGCAGCAACAGCAATGCTGCCGGTACCACGAAAAAATGTGTCTTACCGCCCATATAACCGCCCCGCAAACGGGTCTGCCTGCACCCCAGCGGATTCTTATTATTGTGGCAATCTTACGCCAAAGAAGCGGTTTCTTCGAGTAACTCAGAGGCTGCTTCAGTCGACCACGGCAAGGCCGTTGAACATAACTCCTTGTTTTGCTATGGCGATTGCGTCAAAACTGTCCGCGCAGCCCGAGGGTAACGGAGTAGGCATCCAGATTCTCATAGCCCAGCAGGGCCTCAAACATCAGGAAAGCCTGAAAGCCGCTTCGAAAGGCCGACGCGATACCCGCACCAACAACGAAGTAGTCGGAATCCGGCGCTTCCGACCGCAATTCAAAACAGGATACGCAGTTGACGTCGTCAAAACCGGACTTGAATGGCCCCGGCATCGGACCGTTGGCTATCACGTCTTCCAGTGCATACTTGGCCTTGATGACCCGTGGATCGTCCTCGAACTCGTGGTACCAGTCGGCGCTGAACGTCGGCCGTACCGAACCGAAGCTGGTATTCACATTGTTGCTGAACTGAATTCCGATGGTCGCGCGCAGCGAGTCGATCTCTTGCTCATCGAAGGCGAGTTGCATGGCGGCCACAGATGAACTCACGTTCTGGTTGCCGCTGTCAACTTCTGCAAAGCGATCGATGGTTATTCTGTCGTAGGTCACCCCAATGCGTGGATCGATGACCCAGGATCCTCGATTGATAGCGCGTCCCAGCGTCAATGACGCAGAGAGCGAGTCACCATCAGGCGCGGCGGTCAGTACCCGTGTCTGTTTGACGACAGTGGAGTCCGTGGCATGCTCTCCGAAGTAGATGAAGTTTCTCGCCATGTCAAAAGACTGGGCGCCGTAACCGGCCAGTGCCGAAAAGTACACATTGTTCTGCCCGTCGTAGCTGTAAAAGAACGAGCCATTGACGCTGTCCGCCTCAATTTCGCCTTCATTAACGACTTGAGTCTGGATGCCGGCTCCCGCGCTTCGATTCGTCATTTCGACTTCGTAGCTCGAATAAGAAAGCGCAACCCCCCATACAGATGAGCCGGACATATGGTCGATGCCGATCGTCAATCCATACTGGTCGAATTCAAAGCCGTTTTCCTCACCGGTAAATCCAGTCGGGTCGCTGGCATCTTTGTCACCCGTCGTGTAACTGCCACGGAAAAACCAGCCCCAGGACCCGAAAGGCAGCCCAGTGTCATCGGCCGCCGCCCCGCCGCCAGTGCCGTACATGAGATCGGCGCCATACGCTGTAACAGATGCAATCGACGTCGATGTAGCCCCTCTCAAAGCTGCTAGTCGAGCTGCAATGATCGAGAACTGATTATACGACGCGTCATGAGCCATGTTGGCTAACGCCTGAACCTCTTCTCCGTTGACCTGTTGAAAAGCCGCGAGTAATTCATTCGGTTCCGTATAGCCCAGGAACCTTCCAAAGGTCGTACCGCCATTGAAGTTATCTGCAGTAGCAACCAGCTCGTTGCATCGTTGCCAAAGTTCCAGCTCATTCGGATCCATGAGGTTTGGGCCGCCTCGCGCGCCCAGCAGCCCGCAGGTTTTTTGAATTGCCAGCGCAGATCGTCCAACGTTCGTATCCGTCAGATCCGATCGGCCTGTTGTGCCCCCCCCAGTCAAGAATATCTGAATCGGACTTTGTCCCGATGCCGGCGATGGCCCAAGCAGGGCAGCTGCGGCTAAAATCAGGGAGAAAGCGGAAAATAAACGTGTACGGAACCCGCAGGGTATGATTTTCATAGCACCATCCTTTGTTCTCTTATTATTTGTTGTTGTTTTATTCGCAGTAGGCTCGCGCAATGCTCGCGATACCAATTCAGACGCCTCTTCGTTAGCCTAGTCCATGGCGGGTTTTACAACAAGCCAACAGGGCGCGATGCTGCGATGCAGCATCGATGTGGTTCAAGTTTATGTCAGGCAATGCGATTCAATGGCATCGCAATTGCAGGGGGAATGAAACCAGACGGTACGCCTTCCTGTGGAATCCGGGAAATGGCTCAGGGCGTTGCTGCAACGCGCAACGGCGTGCCAACTTTGTTCACATCCTGGTATTTGGCGATGAACCGTTCAGTGATGCTGTTTACGGTAGCGCGCACCTTCCCGGGATCCTCATGATGAGCGCCAACCGAGTAGTCCTGCCAAACCGTAACGAACTCCGAATTGAGTTCCCCATTCGGCAGGCGATAACTCACCATGCGCCAGAAACCCAGCGATGCATAAAATGTTTCGTCCTCGACAATTATGTCGAGAAACAGCACGTCGCTGTCACGTTCGAAGTCGGACCGTCTCGCCCTGAGTCCGGCGCGCTGCAGCATGGTGCTCAGGGTTGCCGCGAAACCCGCAGCGGTGAGTCCCATGTCTTTGGCACCCTGCGTCATATCAGCCACGGAAAAAGCGACTTCCTCGGGATGCTCCACCCAGAGTCCGTCACCGGCGATTACAGGCACGCAGGCAAGGGCAGCGGCCAGCGCGACAGGTAGTCGCCACCAGCGAAAGCCGGCCACGATGTTGCAATCGAGATTGTCTCGCCATGAATTGAGCATTTATTCAAGCTGCCCGGTATTTTCATCGCTTCCAGACAGACAATCCTAGAAAACGGGCAGGCTGATGACCGTGACGCAGTGCACGCTATGCAGCAAAGAAAGGACGGCCTAAGCTGCTGTATTACCGTGTATTTTTGATCGCGCTGCCCACGTTATCGCGATTCGGATGTCGCCCATCGGCTCGCGGCCAGGAACGCGGGCGTGTCAGTCTTTTGCAACGACTGAAAGCTCGAGCATTTCCGCATACATTTCCGCTCTCCGCGGCGCTACGCGAATTGCTCGAGTCGCTGTGTGCGACAGCGTCGTAAACGTGACGTTGACATTACCGTGCTCGTCACGGTCATCCAGAGTCTGAGTGTAGAAATTGATGGGGTCCTGGGTAACGAATGCGGCCACCAGTGTCGGCCCAAGAGGCTCGGACGCGGGCAGAGCAAAGCTCGCCTCGTCGGTCGGAAACCGAAATGTACCTTGCTTGACGGTGTTTTCCGGATTGAACCGGTTCGGATAAAGAACCGTTGCATCGTCATGTGAATCCACTGTCACTACGTTCAGATATCCGTCAATCGGTATCTCCAAAGTAAATTCGACAGGATCATCGACAACGTAGGTGATTTTGGACGACTCGAGCTTGAATTCATTTTGCTGTTCCGCAACCAGTTTGATCAGTCTTTTGCGGTTTGGTCCGTTTTCCGCCGTTACCGGTATGATTTTCAGTGTGCCGGCCGCCAGCGTCGCGCTTCCGTTTACCTCTGGGTTGTGCACCCGATTTGCGTCCACATGATCACGAATATACATCGCGGCATAGTCACGTAGTTGATTGACCGTAACGGCTCCGCCTGTTTTCGCAACTTCGGCGATGGCCTTTGTCAAGCCGATTGTAAACACGCCACCGCGTGATGTGCCGATCGCTTTCTCGCCATCGGCAGCAGCTGAAATCGAAACGAAATTCGATTCGCCATCTTTTTGAAATTCCCGGTCAAAAACGAACTGCTTACCTTCCGGCATGCCCGTATAGGTAAATGACTTCACGAAAACCATATCCGTGCCCAGCGTCAAATTGTCCATGGTCACGCCTCGTGAGACGGTCCCGGAATGACAGGCATCGACAATGATCCAGACCTTTTCGCTGGGAATGCCGGCAATGAGTGAGGCGAGCTGGTCGTCCGTCACGACACCAGACAAGGACGCACGCCCGTTTCGCCGGACCCGCCGTACATCATGTGTCACCAATACTTCATCGACACCGTCAGCCTCGTCGCCGTCCAGGTCCGGCGTATTGCTGCCGTGACCGCTGAAATAGAATATGACCCTGTCTTCGGCTTTTACGCCCTGTTTCAGCCATATCTCAAACTCCCGGACTACGTTCTTCGACGTCGCCTTGTCATCGAGCAAACTGTGTATTTGTGAGTCGTCGAAACCCATCAGATTCAAGGTGTCGTGCATGCGCTCCAGGTCCAGATCGATCCCCGGCAGGTCGATACCCGGCATGGAATACTTGCCGACCCCAACCAGTAGCGCCCTTTGCTCGGCCAGTGCTGCCATGGCAGGCATGATTATCAGGAAAACCGCGATGACTCTTGAGATATGACTGAACATTTTCACAACTCCTGCTGCTTGCATCCTGGCGTGCAATCCGCGGAAAACACTTCGGATAGCTTCGGCCAGTTCGCTAGTCGATCGGTGACAAACTCCTGGCAAGCCTGGCGGCATTGTACGATTCCTTTGCCAGCGTAAGTTCGCGCTCCAGTTCCTCAACTTCATTGTTCGAGTCCGGCAAGTTTGTATTGACGGCCACCAAAGCATCGAAATAGCTTTCGCGCAATACCTCCAGATCCGCTTCAGCGGATTCCAGATTCAGCGACCTGTCAATACCGATCATTGCACTTGCGGTATCGGCCATCGCGTTGCTGTTCGCCTCCAGGATATCGGCCAGCAGCTGCATGGCTTTTCTCTCCGATCGCGTCTCCGTAATTCTGAATCGCATGGTCACCGGCATATACAGTAGCGTTGACTGGGGCAGATCATCATATTCCGCGCGTCTTGCGTCGAGCATGGCTTCTTTAGTAACGATGCGCACGCCAATTTTCGCCATTTCCTTATCGAGTCCTTTGCGAACTTCCGGACTCGCGGTCCCGGCGCGCTCCCGGATGCCGGCCAGCAGCCGTGCATCCCGCACGACCGTACGTTCCAGAGCGTCAATTTCCCCGATAACGTCCTGGTGAATAGCCGTATCCGATGCGTGTGCTCGTCGCGCTGAGTACGACATCGGCGGCACCCGAAGCCAGTCAGAGCGATCGCCACCGACCTTGGTGTCCCCGGCAGAAACCTGGCCGATGTTTACCCAGGCCGTTGACAGCGCCCGGCCGCCGCTACGTTCAGAGGGTTCGACAAACTCCAGCGTGTAAAGCAGGTTTCTCGACGCCGTGGAACTTTTCGTACTCATCAGTGAATTGATCCAGTATCCGGCATTGTCCATGCGGTAGGCCGTTTTATCATCCGAGAACAGGATACGCGCCTCATACACCGATTTTATCTGTCCGATCATGCAGACATTCGCGCGGCGGAGAATATTCTCAACCGAATTGTCGGTTCTGGCAGTTTGCCACTCGGACTGGGGTAGCTGCAGTGATTCCGCCGACACTTCACGGGGGATGTAATCGCCAGTGCAGTCAAGCGAATCCGGATGAAACTGGCCGGCGACGATCGTAATACAGCCCAGGCGCGGGTTGATGCTGGTTGCCGGCGATTCGCTCAGGTCAGCGCGGTATAAATTGAAGTCTTTCGCAGTAACATATCTCGTATCCTTGCGTGCCGCCTGCCCACCAAGCCCGCCCACAGATCCTTCGATGACAGTACTGATCAGGGTACCTGCCAACTTACTTACTAGAATGCCGAACAGTGGCGCTACCCTGGCAGCTGCCTCATCGTCAGACTGGGGTAGCAGGAAAGGTTCACCGGTGATGATGCAGGTGTCATTGATAAAAACGCGCAAGTCATGATCACCAGGGCTGCTATCAGCCGCGTACGATGCTGATAACAGGACAATGAGCGCAAGGAACGTTACTGAGCATTTTGACGCCATGTCGTTAAATCTTCTCTGCTTATTCGACAGGTCCTGCGACGGCATCAGCCATTATACCGCCTCAATCTGATTCGACTATACTGTGAATCAACCAGCTACCGAGCGATCAGAACAACAAAGTCGAATTCGTTCCTGTGCAGAGTACGCAGAGACATGCTAGTCGGAGTCCGTATTTCAACCGGCTCAGGCGTTTTGCCGGGCTGGCTGGCAGGTCGTGGCGCAGGTTTCGAAGCTTTCTGTCAGTAAACCCCGTTCGGAGTCACTGGCGTGCCCTCTCGCGTTCACAACGTCTGTTCCTGTCGAACGTCGGAATCGCTGTACTTATTGCCGTCGTTATCGCCTTTTTTCATCAGCATCACTGGCTTGTTCGCCTGGAGAATTCCGCCATGGATACGATGATGGAATTCAACCAGGGACTGCCGAGGATGAGCGATGCCGGTTCCGCCGACCCAATGCAATTTACTTTCCTGGATATTGATGACGCAAGTTACCGCGGCTGGGGAGAGCCGTACCATGTGCCACGGGACAAGATTCTCAAGCTGATCAAATTTGCCGCAGAAGCCAATGCACGGCTGACTGTCCTGGACATCGACCTGTCGCGAGAGGGCGTTGACGCAGATGATGACCGGAGGCTGGCCGCGTACCTGACACAATACGGAAAAGGAGTCGCCCACCCGCCGCTGATACTTGTGCGAACTTTTTACAGCGGAGAGCCTGGAGACCGTCAATGGGTCGATATTCGTCCGTCATTTCTGGACGAATTCGAATTTCCCACGTCTGTACACTGGGCGCAGCCATTGTTCAAGGCAACATTATGGGATGGAGTTATACGCCACTGGCACCTGATCAAATTCGGCTGTCTGAACGGGCGGCTTGTTCTGGTTCCTGCCACGCAACTGATTGCAGCGGCTTTGCTTTCAGCTGGGGATGTTTCTTCCGTAAACCGGTATGCGGATCTGAACGTAGTCAGGATGGAGAATTGCAACAACGCTGACAGCGCCGCTAATGCAATAACGTTCCGCGACGCAGGTGGGCGCAGTGAGATTTTTTCACCCGAAGCGGAACTGGGCCAGCGTCTGATCTACACGATACCCTGGAAGAGTCCTGCACCCGATCTGATTACTGTGCCGGCGCAGCTAATCACCGAATCGCCTCACGACCTTTCCGGTGACCTGATAAGAAATCGCGTTGTTATCATTGGCGCCAGCTTCGCCGACAGCAGGGACATTCACCGTACGCCAATAGGAGAAATGCCCGGAGCGCTGATTATTGCCAATGCCATCAAGTCTCTCACTCATTACGGACAGGTAAGGCCACCACCGGCGTTGTCGCATTGGGTCGAGAAACTATTCCTGATTCTGGTGGCCGCCTGGGCGTTTTCCAGGCTTACGTCGCTGATCGCTGTCTTCGTGGCCGGTGCGATAATCATCGGTGCACTGGTGCCGATCAGTTTTTACTTTTTCAAGTACGGGCTTTGGGTCGACTTCGCGATCCCGTTATTAGCCATGGTGATACATCGGGCAGTAGCAGAGTACAGAGGGGTTCAAAGTCTGCCGCATACTATCGACGGACAGGGCAGAAAAACATAACTTGAGGATCATGGCTATTACTCGCACAGTTGCCACTGTCTTGCTGCTGTCTGGAACAGCGGCGTACGGCAGCTTCTGGGTCAGCGAATTTGAGGGTTCGGCAGAGCAGTACAGGCTTGTCAGGGACAATGAGACAATTGCAATCGAACAGCTGATGCTGCTGCAGTCGGCTGACACCATTAACATCGACAATCCGGGCGGTCGGCTGCTGGTCGTCGACGAACGCAACGAGCGTTATGAGCTGACAGCGGAGAATACACCGTTTGTCGTACCAGAATCAGCGTCGCCGCCGCAGCTCCTGATAAACGTGCGCAACTGGGTGGCCAGTTGGTGGAACACGCGTGGCAAGCAAAGCACATCGACGATGGCGGCAGTCAGCAAGGGAGGACTTGAACCAAAGATCTTCGTTGCGACAAGCGGAGAAAATTTCCTGCTGTCAGGCACTCGCGAAATACATCTTGCATGGCGTGGCGGAATCCAACCGTTCGATCTCTCGATCGTGTCCGAATCAGGCAAATTGCTGGGGCGACGGACCGGCATATCCGGCTACAATGCGTCCTTGCCGGAAGTCGCGTTACAGAACGGACAATACGTTATGCAGGTCGTAGCCGGCGTCGCTGAAACCAATATCACTCTTACGGCGGTCAGCACAGAGCAGCTACCTGATCCGGCTGAAGCGATCCTGAATCTCGATCTCCCGGACAAGATTCGGTTCGGGCATCTTGCAATGTTACTGTCTGCATTCAGCCACTGGCGATTCGAAGCGTTGCAGATCGCACACAGCTACAATTTAACGCAGCTGGAGCATGATCTACTGTTCGGCGATTTCCCTGAGTCGGATATCGGCGAGACGACTTCGATGCCCGGCCTGTCGGATTCGGGCCGGCAGACTCTGCCACGCGACGATTGAGTTTTCCGCTTGCCTATGACCATGCACAGAAGACTGAGGGTAACAGTGCTTGCGACTTTATCCATCGCGTTGTTACTTGGTGCATGCTCGACAAACAAGTACCTCAGCCGGGATTCACGATCGACGGGAGTCTTGTCGAACGACACGATTCAAAGGCACGCATCCGCCGGGCCATTGAGGATTCGAAGTGCGCGGGTGATCTCGTCGAACGAAGAGGCATTCCTGTCAAAGCTCACAATGGTGTCTCAGGCGCAATCATCCATCGACGCCGCCTACTATTTATTCGCTGATGACTACACGTCCTCGGCGTTTGCTGCCGAGTTGATCGCGGCTGCGCGACGCGGCGTGCGGGTGCGACTCCTGCTGGACTATCACGCGACCTACAAGGACCTCGACCTGTTCTCGATGATGGAGAAGCACGGCAACACCGGGCAGGGCAGCCTGCAGGTCCGCTTTTACAACCGGCCGACCAGAAATATCATTATGGATGCTGCCTATATCACTCTGAGATGCAGTGACATGACGATGAATTCCGAGACGCTGTGCAGGGATGCAAAGAAGGCGAAAATAACAGAGTTGTTCGGTACGGAAATTATCGATGGTGATCTGGCAGCCGACATCGGAATATCGAATCTGAACGTCGGTGCATCCGGTCTTTTCCTTTCTGGTCTGTATTCAAAGAATCCGGAACTGATGGCGCTGGCGATAACGCAGAGCGATGCGGCGGAAGAGCAGCCGTCGTCAGGCAATCTTGCGGATATCTCGGGCGAGGACGTTCAGGGCCTCGTCAAGCTGGCCGGTATCTACTGGAAATCAAGGACAGGCAATCTGTTCCAGCAACTCGTGGCAAAAATCAAACTGGCATTTGTATTCGCCATATATGGCGACGTTCTGGATCAGATGTATGGAGCCATCGCGGAAAGACTGCCGATCGAGCGCAGGGATCTTGCCGAGGCTGTACGCGACTGGAGCTACGTCACTGACTACATGCATCAAAAACTCCTCCTGACCGACAGGAGGTATATGCAGCTCGGCGGCCGAAACATGGAAGATACGTACAATCTATCGGCTGCCACGCAGGACTCCGGACAACTGTTTGATGATACAGATGTGCATGCCGAACTTGCGACCGGCGGAGAGTCGGTCGAATTTGCCTTTGAACGTATGTGGAATTTTCGGACGATGGTGGCATCCGTAGACGAGGTTCGTCAGCATGCACCGAATGAGTTTGCATCGAATGCTGCAGGGATAAGTGCAGCAAGGGAAGCCTGCGAGAATGTGACCGGCGCTGAAAACGATCAGTTTTGCTTTGAAAGGGAATTCATTGCTCACGCCGTGCTGCGAGAGGAAAGGGAGGCAAGGCGCTACGATGAAATGATGCATCGTGCGGAGCACTTCCGGCAGCAGATTTATCCGTTAATGGGCGCGCAGGATTCGACCACAATCAGGATCGATTCCGACGCGCAGTTGTTCTATGTAGAGAACATTCCGTTCAGCGGCGATCCGGATGGCCCGCTGCAGGGCCGCACTTATGGTGCTCGCAACGGCCAGGAAGCGCGATCCGGAAAGCGCATACACTCGCTCGTCCTGGCAGCTCTGGAAAGTGTTTGCAGGACCGCAACTGCAGAGAGCCCCAAGCGCGTCATTATTAATAATGCCTATTTTTTCCCGCCGTCCAATCTGGTCGATATGCTGACAAAGATGCTTGATGGGCGCCTGGACTGCCGTCATGTGGACGTGAAGATTCTGACTAATTCACTGGAATCCACGGATCTTGCTGTCACCAACCTTTTCGCTCGCCATGTGATGTTCGCATTCAGTGACCATATCCGTAGTGTTCGTGACCAACAGAAGGCTGCGTCGTTCAGCTACTTTGAAATTCAACGAGTGCCTGGCCCAATCAAGTTTTCGCTGCACAGCAAGGTCTGGGTGCTCGGTGACGATCTGCTCGTTGGTTCGGCCAATGCAGATATTCGAAGCTACATGATGGACGCCAACAACGCGATCATGATTCGCGATTCAACCGACATGGTGCAGCAGTACATTGCGATGGTGGATCAGATGCTGGCCGACCCGGTCAGGACAAAGAACCTGTCGGAGTACTATCTGACCACAGCGCGTGAGCAGGTAATCGAAGAGGATCTGCAGGCGTTTCGGGGATTCCTGCAGGCTATTGGTATCAATGAAAAACTGAGTCCAGAGCAGCTGGCGGAAGTTGAGAGGCGCTTTGTCGATCTCCTGAACCTGATTTACAGTCTCACGCGTGACGGTCTGGAGGGTGCGCTTGGGACGCCCAAAGCTCAGGATCGCTTCAACCGCATTTTTAAATTGATTTAGTGCAAATAATCCACTGATCCTTAAATGACCCGGAACCGGAGTTAATTGCGGAATTCGATCAGCTCGACCGCGAGCGTCATGATCCACCGCGAACCGGCCAGTTCGATGTCCAGTCCGACCGGAAGCGCTGCATAAAACGCCATTCGATGGATTTCGCTTCCATCGTTCGCATTCAGAATGATCACGCCGGTACGCCGATCATCGTTGCCATTGCGAACGCCTTTGTACCAATCGAGCATTTCCCGGGGCGGCGGCAATTCACCGGTGACTTTGATGGCCTTGTACTCGGTACGGCCGAGCTTGATGTGAATACGCGGATCATTTGGCGTCGTCACGTTATGGACAGCCGTGACAGCGCTCAACGAAGAGGCGATTCGCATGTCCGCCGTTGCAATCCCGCTAATCTCTACGCGATGTGGGTGTTCCCGACCGGGAAAGCGTAGCGTTCGCTGCATCATCGGACCACCCGGTGCGCCTGCTGACGGCAATGATCTTGCCCCAGGTTGCGGGCGTTCGGTTTGTGGTTCCTGCGACCAGGCGTTGGCTGTGATCAGGGCCGTGGCCGTCAGCGCGACTGCTGACATCAGCATCAACCGTGTTCTGATCAGGCTTCTCGTGTGCGTTGTCATTATTCTTTCTCCGTGGAAAGTGGGCGTTGGCCGCAGGCTGGTGCCGCTTTTTGTAGATAATTTTAGCACGCGATCGTGCGGGACTCGGCAGCATACTGGATCAAGGGAACCGAGAACGATCGATAACGCGTCCGGCGCCCACCAGGCCCGATGGAAGATATCAGGAGCGATATTTTCCTGAAAATCAAACGAGCCACCTGTTTTGGCGCTAAAATACAGGGGTAGCCCGCTATTACGCTTACTCAGAAGAATAATCAAGGAGAGAAGCGATGTTGCGCCAATCAGTTGGAGTGCTGCTCTGCATTCTGGCCTTCGTCTCCGCAGACCTGCCTGCGGCGCAGCGCATTGCCCTTATCATCGTAAATCACGTCCCGCAATGAGGTCGCGCGCTATCGAACAATCAGTCGCATCCGGCATGACACGACTCGCGTGCATTCTCGGTGTATTGGCCATGCTTGCTCCGGTCAATACGCCGGGTCAGGCCCTTGATCTTATTCAACCGTATCAGCGCTACGCTGACGCCAGAGCAAGAAACGACTTCGTTACGGCTGTCGACTATGGGCGACAGGCACTCGAAATCGCGGAAGCCCGGTACGGAGAGAACAGCAGTGAAGTTGTTGACTCGATTGAGAGACTGGCTGAAGTCCTGGCGCTGGCCGGTGAATTAGCGCAGGCCGCAGTCAATTACAGGCGCGCTCTGGCGATAAGGGAGCGCGAACTGGGTTCCGGTCACCCGGATTTGATACCAATATTTGAAGCACTGACCGATATTGCCTCGCAACAGCAGAACTTTGCCGAGGCCGAGAGCCTGCTAAACAGAATTCTTGGCATCGAACGAGCAATCTACGGTGATCAACATGACAATGTCCTCGCTACACTGAACAGGCTTCGCAATCTTTATGTTCTCCAGGACAGGCTCGACGACGTGGCCCGAATAGACGCAGACATTGAGGCAGCGATGCTTGTAGAGCGTGGCCTTGATTTTGAGGGGCCTGACGTCGACCGGCACCGATACGGTATCGACGATGGTCACGCGACAGTTCGGGTGTTCTACGGGACAAATCGTGCCCGAACCGGTGAGGTAAAAGCGGCGAGGTTTTATGGTCGCGAGCGCGGAGACGTTGAGCTTGGCTACCTCGACGTCAGCATTCCCGAAACGCATAATTATGGCGAGCTTGAATCGCAATCCCGCTGGTCGATTTATACCTACGTTCTGGGTGATGAAGCCAAAAAGAAACGATATGTACTACTGCTCAAGATTGAGCCGCTCGCCGAAGAGAATTTTTACGCAGAATTGCACGATCACATTCAAAGCTCGCCTTCCGACGACGTGTTCATTTTCGTCCATGGTTACAGCGCCTCATTCGAAGATGCTGCGAGACGGGTTGCACAGCTCGCTTACGATCTGGATTTCGATGGCACGCCGATGATGTACAGCTGGCCCTCGCAGGGCACTACGGCAGCGTACACTGTTGATGAAGCCGCGGTGCAGATAGGCGGCAGAAAAATGTCCCGCTTTATCGAGGACGTGGTCGCCAGATCGGGTGCCGATCGCATCCATCTGATTGCCCATAGCATGGGCAATCGCGCGCTCATTGAGGCGTTGGAGACATTCATTGCGAGGCGAAAATCTGCCGAACCCGAGAAGATATTTGACCAGATTGTCTTTACTGCACCCGATGTCGATCGCGATTACTTTGTGGAAGTCATCGAAAACATCAGCAGATTCGCGGAGCGTGTAACGCTGTATGCGTCCGACAACGATGTGGCGCTGCAGTGGTCCAAAATTTGGCACGGCGCGCCCAGAGCCGGGATGGCTGGTGAAACGATTGTCACTTCGCCCGGGCTCGACACGATCGATATGTCCGCCGTCGAAGCCGACATGCTGGGACATAGCTATTTCGCAGCAAGCCAGGGAGCCATTCATGACCTCTTCAGGCTTTTTTGGCGAGGAGAACCGCCGCGTGAGCGCTGTGGTATGGGTGAAAGCAGCAACAAGCAGGCCAGTTTTTGGTTGTTTAACGCCGATAATTGCAAGGGCACGGATCTGCTGGAAGCCAGTGTCCTGTTAAAGAGATTTGGTCAAGGCGCGCGTGCCCGGGTGAAGGCCCGTATCGACGCATTGAGCGAACGAGCGAGTGAATCGGCAAAGCAGGAGTGGCTGCAAATACTTGACCGGCTGGACAGCCTGCTCGCGGCTGACGATAGTTAGGATCCGATCAGTTTAAAGGTCCGATCGAATCGTGCCTTTTTATCAGCCGCATCGACTGACGGGATCGCAGCAATACTGAACGCCAACTTATTCTGGCAATGTAAATAATTAATGCAGTCAGATTTACCGAATGGCAACGTTGCCGTCATAAATTGCCGTCAGTAAGAGGTGCATTAAATGAAGCAGATACTTGGCCACATCGTGTTGATCCAGCTTGCTATTTCAGGCCACTCACTGGTATTCGCACAGACAGCTCCGGATACTGTTTCGAGCAGTGAGATTGAACAGGCACTCAAGAAATCAAAAACGCGGGGAATTGGTGTTCGGGCAAAGGCGAAGGTTGATCTCAATATCCCATTCGAGATCAATTCCAGCTCCCTGAGACCGGACGCCAGGGCGCAACTCGAACAACTCGAGGCAGCGCTACAGCAGGACTCGCTGGCGATTTACCGATTTCAGATTGCGGGCCATACCGACGCGTCCGGTTCTGCCGAGTACAATCGAAGGCTTTCACGGGATCGCGCCGAGACAGTAAGACGCTTTTTGGTAACTCGTGGGATCGACCCGGATCGCCTGGAAGTTGTGGGTAACGGAGAAGACGAATTGCTGTTGCCGGACTGGCCCCTGCATGCGGATAACAGGCGAGTAGAAATAATAAACCTTGGCGAGCGTCCTTCTAACTAACGGAATTATATAGGGTATTCTGGCAAGGGATCTTAAAATGCCTGGTTCGAAAGGATGTGCGAGTTGGGTCTCTCCCGGCCCCCCAGGGCAGGCCAGGGACCGGGTCCACAGCTGGAGTGGACCCGCTTTTATTTCAGATCAACTGGTTACAGGCCATACGAACGAAGCATGTCACGAACGTCTGCGCTATTGATGCAGCTGCACCGTTCATCACGAAAGCGTTTATTACACCATCGCGTCGTGCCACGCGGACATGACTGAGGACGTGGTGTTGCACGTTTTTCCATGGCGTCAAATCTCTGGTTGACGAGAGACCAGTCGCCGGTGAGATGTGCTTGATCGATAAGGTCATGTGTGCTCGGCGCACAACCAAGTAATAGAAATAACGAAAGTATGCTAAGTATTTTCACTTTGACGAAACCCAATAAAATTTCTCCAAAGCCCCATGTCCCGCTGTTGTAATTTTGCATGGTGCTGCTCGGCAGCGACCATTGGTTCCATCCCGCAGAGGCGATCCTGTGTTGTGACTTTTTGTATCACGAAGGCAGTGAGAACCGGCCAGAGCGCGTCACAGATTCGCGCAAATGAGCTGGAATAAATCCGATGGTGTGACATTGCTCACACAATGCAGGTACAACAACACCAGGACGGTTGGTCTGCCCGATTCGCGCAGCGTCTCTGTTTGGCGATGGCTCGCAGGGATATAGGCCGCAAAATAGGTATTTCCTCGCATTGAATTGGCTTTCTGACAGTGCGGAAATTTGAGAAACTCTGTGCCAGGCGGATCAACGCTATCAGATAGACAAGCCGATAATCATGCGCCATTACCTGCTGGAAACCCTCGCTCTATTTCTGCTGTTAGCCGCAAACAGTGGCTTTACTGCCGACTACGCCAAGGGCTTCGACGCATACAGCGAAGGCAACTATGCAACTGCCCTAAGCGAGTGGCAGCCACTGGCCGAGAAGGGAGATCGGGACGGACAATTCGGTCTCGGCTTGCTCTATGCCAACGGCTGGGGAGTCGAACTGAATGACGACGAGGCATTGAAATGGTACGGCCTCGCGGTGGAACAGGGCCATGCCGAGGCGGCCTACCAACTGGCCGTTATGTGTGCCAACGGCTGGGGCGTACCGCAGAGCGACGACGAGGCATTCAGGTGGTATTCAATCGCCGCTGAAGGCGGCTTCACCACTGCCCAGATCAGCCTCGGCAAAATGTACGCCATCGGATTCGGAGCGCCGCAGGACAACATACAGGCCCACAAGTGGTACAACGTCGCTGCGATGCTCGACGACTATAATGCGGAATTTGAACGAGACGAACTGGCGAGAATGATGTCGCCCGAGGAGATTGCGAAAGCCGAAGAACTTGCCGCAGAATGGCTGGCGAGTTTTGAAGCAGCGCAACAGCAATAAAAAGCCCCGCCGGAGCGGGGTTCGGTGCCGCCAGAAACATCAGCGCCAATCCTCCAACTAATGACTTGATACGCATCGTACTTCTCCGCCATCGTTGTTGTTGATTCTTCGCTCCCGGCGCAATATATCGCCTGTAATCAACGCATTCGCAGGCAGGTAGTGTGTCAAAATATGGGCATTGGCCGCCTATGGCGGATCATCGGCCATGAAAATTTCATGCGATTGAAAAACACTTTGAAAATCAGTAATAAATATGAATAATCCAGAAATTACCTGATGGCAAAACTGTATTTTTATTACTCTTCCATGAACGCCGGCAAATCCACGGCCTTGCTGCAATCGAGCTACAACTACAGAGAGCGCGGCATGAATACACTGGTGCTGGCGCCGGAACTGGATGACCGCTTTGGCGCGGGCAAGGTTTGCTCCAGAATCGGTCTCGAATCAGAGGCGACTATCTTCAGTCAGGAAGATGACCTCCATGACCTTGTCACCACGGCGATCAAGGACGAACCATTGCATTGCGTCCTGATCGATGAGGCTCAGTTTCTTACCAAAGATCAGGTTTTCCAGTTGGGTGAGGTAACCGACCAACTCAATATACCGGTTCTGGCATACGGCCTTCGTACCGACTTCCAGGGCGAGCCCTTTGAGGGCAGCAAATACCTGCTTTCCTGGTCAGATAATCTCAAGGAGATCAAAGCCATCTGCCATTGCGGTACCAAGGCGACGATGGTGATCCGCCTTGATGAGCACGGCAAAACCGTAACGGAAGGTTCGCAAGTAGAGATCGGCGGTAATGACCGCTACGTTTCCATGTGCCGTAAGCACTTCAAGGAAAACTTCTTCAAATAGACGATTCGTGTTTTCCGGTCCAGGAATTCTTACTTTTTCGAATCGCCTGCCGAAGACGGTTTTCCGGTCAGGGTTGGCAGACACTGCGTGTTTTGCCTGGCGAGCAGTTTTCGCATGTCCCCCAGGTTTTTCATGACTACCGTCTCGTCGAATCCGGTGCCCTCCAGGCTATCGCGTTGGCGCGCAGCCGGGTCATGGAACTTGATGCCGTGATTGCCGATCGAAATCACATCGTCGTGATTAAGCACGTGGTTGTGCACGCGTCGCGAGTTCACATAGGTGCCGTTGGTGCTGTTCAGGTCCATTAGAACTGTCGCGGACCCGCGCTTGAAGAACAGCGCGTGATGCCGGCTGACGTAGCGGCTGTTGATACAGAGGTCGTTGTGATCGGACCGCCCAACCAGGAGCCGCGGTCGGTCAACATCGATCTCACGCAGAGTCCTGCCATTGTAAGTCAGATAGAGTTTTGGCGGTCCGGCCGATTCAGCACTGTCGCCGGTGCCGGCACCGTCCTGACTGGTTTCGCCATTTTCGCCTACCAGCGACGGTTTGCCGTTCGAGGTCAGCAGACGCTCAATCTGGTCTTTTCTGATCGGGAATATATCTGCTTGCCCCATGGCCAGGCGCACCAGGCTATCGACGATCCCGGGCCAGCCGCCAGATGCACTATGCAACGCCTCGCAAACATCGTCGGGCAATACCCCCTGCGGATCGACGCAGCCGCCCGCGCGAAGCTTCGTATGCAGGTATTCCGTCGTTTCATCCTTCGTAAGGGGTTCGAGATGGAAATCTCCCGTCAATCGATTGGATATTGGCGCCATTGCCGGGGCTTCGACGATCGACGAGATGGATCGATCGCTTGCAAGAATCAAGCGCAGGGCGCTTTTTTGCTTAACTTTCAGTTCGGCAAGTTCGCACAGCACGCCCAATGCACTCGGATTCAGCGCATGCGTGTTCTCGATAATGAGCAGCGGGGCGTGATCGGAGGCGGTTTGCTGCACAACAAATACTTTGACCATATTGATCAGCTCGCCGACGGAACTGAGCTTCAGGTCGTAACCGAATTGGGACAGAACGAGCTCCAGCAACGTTGTCGTATTCAGGCCTGCGCCATCAACAACCGCAACCGCGGAATCCTCTGGTAGCGATTCCGTGAAATGTTGGATAATGGCCGTTTTGCCAGAGAGGGGCGGGCCCTGGAAGAGGCCAAGACCGTGGTCATTTGCGTAAGTGTCGCTCAGGAATTGACATGCGGCTTGCTGCGAGGCGGACGGGACGAAGACCACGGGCTTCCCGTGCATCGGAAACGGTTGCTCCTGAAGTCCGGCCGCGCCTAAATTCATTACCCTGAACCCGGTGTGATTACTTATTTCTTGTTCTGATACTGTTACTTTGTCGCTTTTTTTAACGTACGAAATTATCTGGGCTGATTATCGTACGCTTGACGTCAATTTTTTTAATTTTTTTGGGCTAATTCTCTGGCTGTCAGACTACCACGGAATACTCCAAAGAAGTGACCTTTGAAAAGCTTACTGACTTATTGATAATACTAC
Source organism: Pseudomonadota bacterium (assembly GCA_022572185.1). Lineage (GTDB taxonomy): Bacteria > Pseudomonadota > Gammaproteobacteria > Steroidobacterales > Woeseiaceae > JACZWL01. Next base: position 27,520 of record JACZWL010000038.1, read on the forward strand.
AAATGTCGCTACGTTTACCATAAAAGCGTGGGGCATTGATTTAGGACATGGGGCGCTAAGATATTGGCTGAATTACTGTCGGGAACGGACCTGAGCTTGCTCCGCGGCGAGCGATGTCTCTTTGAAGGCTTGAATTTTGCGCTAAGTGCGGGCGAGTTGCTGCTCGTGCAGGGCCCAAACGGAAGCGGTAAGACCTGTCTGCTGCGCTCGATTGCCGGCCTGACCGGTCTGGAGACCGGTTACATAAGCTGGCAAGGTGTCCCGACCGAGCGTGACCGCCAGTCGTTCAGCGCCGAAGTCGTCTGGATGGCTCACCGTGTGGGCTTCAAGGGCGACCTGACGCTTATCGAGAATCTCCGTTTCGAGACCGGTCTTCGTTCGGCAACGCTCGGGGGAATCGACGAGATTCTGGCACGGCTGGGCATTTCCCGACTCACCGAATTGCCGCTTCGTTGCTTGTCGGCAGGGCAACAGAGACGCGTCGCGCTGGCACGAATGCTGATATCCGATGCCCGACTCTGGCTGATGGACGAGCCATTCACCAATCTGGACGCCGCCGGGCAGACCCTGGTCGTCGACCTGATCTCGGAGCACCTGGCGAAAGACGGTGCTTGCGTCATGGCCGCCCACAGGGAGCTTGAAATTTCCGTGCCGGTGCAGAGGATTCAACTGCAATGAATAGCGATGAAGCAAAGATACCGGGACTGTGGCATGGGCTAAGGTCCATCGTCCGGCGCGATTTGCTGCTGGCATGGAAACGCCCGGGCGATATGCTGAATCCGCTGTTCTTTTTTGCAATGGTCAGTGCCTTGTTTCCGCTCGCGGTCGGGCCCAGTGCGGAACAGCTGGCAATCAGCGGGCCCGGTGTCCTCTGGGTAGCGGCACTACTCGCGGCGTTGCTGTCCCTGAACAGCCTTTTTCTGAACGACTACGAAGACGGCAGCCTGGATCAGATCATTCTCAGCCCGCAGCCGCTGCCTTTGCTGGCTCTGGGCAAATCCGTGTCGCATTGGTTGGTCAGCGGCCTGCCGCTCGTAATAGTTTCCCCGCTCGTCGCAATGACATTCCGCATGCCGGTCGAAACAGTAGGTGTCCTGATGGTGACCCTGGTATTCGGAACCATCAGCTTGAGCCTGCTGGGATCGATTGGTGCGGCACTCACCGTGGGCCTCAATCGGGGTAACGCCTTGCTGAGCCTCTTGATTCTGCCGCTGGCGATGCCGGTGCTGATTTTCGGTGCGCGCACGGTTTCTCTGGCAGCGGCCGATGATGCAGTGGCAGCAGGCATTTATTTTCTGGCTGCCTATTGCATGCTGGCCATAACATTTGCACCATTCGCGGCGGCAGCCGCCTTAAAAATCAGCAACGAGTAATATAACCATCTATGTGGAAATTTCTGCACAAGCTCGCTTCACCGCCACACTTCTATGATCTGTCAGCGAAGATCATTCCCTGGTTCAGTGTCGGCGCACTGGCTTTCATCGCTTATGGAACGATAGCGGGCCTGTTTTTCGCGCCTGCAGACTATCAGCAGGGCGATGCGTTCCGAATTATTTACGTACATGTGCCGGCAGCATATCTGTCGATGCTGGCTTACACGGCGATGGCCGTCTCGGCCGGGATCGGCCTGATCTGGCGCATGAAGCTGGCGCACGCCGTTGCCGCCGCCGCCGCGCCACTGGGCGCATGGTTTACGTTTCTGGCTCTGGCTACCGGCTCGATCTGGGGAAGACCGATGTGGGGTACCTGGTGGGAGTGGGGCGACCCGCGCCTGACCTCCGAACTCATCATGTTGTTCCTCTATTTCGGCTACATGGCATTGCGCGGCGCCATCGACGACACGGCGAAAGCCGATCGCGCGAGCGCCGTACTGGCACTTGTCGGTGCGGTCAATATTCCCATCATTCATTTCTCCGTCGAGTGGTGGAGTTCGCTGCACCAGGGTCCGACACTCGTCAGAGAAGGGGGCCCGGCGATTGTGCCTGCGATGATGTATCCGCTGCTGGCAATGATCATCGGTTTTTCCCTACTTTTTGCGGCGTTGCTGCTGGCCCGCGTCAGATCCGAAGTGCTGTATCGCGAGCGACGCACCCATTGGGTTCGGAAACTCCTGATGCCGTCGGAGGAATCAACGTGATGGAATTGTTCGCGATGGGGGAATATGGGCCTTTTGTGTGGAGTTCTTACTTCTTGACACTTGTTGTCGTGATCGTAAGTGCTGTTCAGGCGAGACAGCGGCATCGTCAGATTGCAAATGGCATCAGACAAAGATTGAAAGCTGAGGAGACCAACGAATGAAGCCCAGGCAACAACGTATGCTGGCAGTAGGGCTGGCAGTGGCAGGACTCGCCATCGCTGCCGTTCTGACCTTGCGCGCCTTCGAAGAAAACTTGATGTTCTACATCGAGATTTCCGATGTCGTGCAGGGCAACGTCCCCCAGGATCGCAATTTTCGGGTAGGTGGTCTGGTCGTCGAAGACAGCGTGATCCGAAAACCGGGCGAACTGGAAATCGAATTCACGGTGACTGACCGCAAAAACGAGCTCACGATACTGTACAGCGGCCTCTTGCCGGATCTGTTTCGGGAAGGTCAGGGCATCATCGCGCATGGACAACTGGGCGATAACGGCAAGTTTGTCGCCGACACGGTGCTCGCCAAACATGACGAGAACTACATGCCGCCAGAAGTAGCAGATTCGCTTGCGCGACATGTGGCCGACAAGGCCGCAAACCAGACGGTTGCCGAAGAAGCGACCGGCAGCGCCGAATGATCCCGGAGATCGGTCATTTTGCGTTGATACTGGCGCTGTCTCTGGCAGTTTGCCAGGGAGTCATGCCACTACTCGGCGCTCATCGTGGCGACGCGGCGCTCATGGCCGTCGCACGGCCCGCCGCGCGCGGACAATTCGTGTTCGTTGTCATTTCCTTCGCTTGTCTTGCCTGGGCGTTCCTGAACGACGATTTTTCCGTTTTATACGTTGCTAATCACTCGCAACTGGCCTTGCCCGATGTCTACAAGTTCTCCGCCGTCTGGGGTGCACATGAGGGGTCGCTACTCCTTTGGATTCTGATTCTGTCGGTCTGGACTGTAGCCGTTGGCCGCTACAGCAGGGACTTGCCGGAGTCTTTCGCCGCGCGTGTCCTCGGCGTCCTTGGTTTGTTGAGTTGCGGCTTCATGCTGTTCACGCTGCTGACCTCGAACCCGTTTGAGCGAATTCCCGCACCGGCGGACGGCGCTGACCTGAACCCGTTATTGCAGGACCCGGGCCTGGCCATACACCCACCGATCCTTTACATGGGTTACGTGGGCTTCTCGGTCGCGTATGCGTTCGCGGTCGCTGCGATGCTGAGCGGGAATCTCGATCGAGCCTGGGCGCGCTGGACGCGGCCGTGGACACTATGGGCGTGGCTTTTCCTGACCGTCGGCGTTGCACTTGGCAGCTGGTGGGCTTACTACGAACTTGGCTGGGGCGGCTGGTGGTTCTGGGACCCGGTCGAGAACGCCTCGTTCATGCCGTGGCTGGCCGGTACCGCGTTGATTCACTCACTTGCGGTCACTGAGAAGCGCGGCTTGTTCAAGAGCTGGACATTGCTGCTGGCAATATCGGCCTTTTCCTTGAGCCTGCTCGGCACTTTCCTCGTACGATCCGGCATTCTCGTGTCGGTCCATGCGTTTGCGACCGATCCGGCGCGCGGTCTGTTTATTCTCATATTCCTCGGCG
>JACZWL010000080.1 GCA_022572185.1 Pseudomonadota bacterium
TTCGACACGGTCTGATGCTCGGCAGTCGCAACCACTTTCCCAGAATCAGCGGCGATGCAAATATGCGGCAAATGCATGGAGGCTTTCTATCGCAATACTACCTGGGCCGCGATGCGCCATCAGAAATCATCATCGATTCCGATATTGAGGATCGTCAGTTGCTGCAAGACAGTCTGTCGACGCGCTCGGGTCACAAGGTACAAATCAAGCACCGGGTCCGGGGAGACCGGCTGCGCTGGCTGCAGATGGCCCGTACGAACGCGGAACAGGGACTTGCCCTGCAGGCAGCCAGCAATGCAACGATTCGGCGCCAGTTCGCCGCACTGGGCGAAGTACTGCAGCTTGAGGGGCCACCTGAGCGCCTCGAGTGTTTCGACGTGAGTCATACATCCGGTGAAGCGACCGTCGCCTCCTGCGTGGTGTTCAACACGGCCGGTCCATTAAAGAGCGACTATCGGCGCTTTAATCTGAAACCGGCAGCGGCGGGCGATGACTATGCGGCGATGGCCGAAGCACTTCGAAGACGCTATGCACGCGTCAAAAAAGGCGAGGTGCCAATGCCTGACGTGCTGTTCGTTGACGGCGGCAAGGGCCAGCTATCCGCGGCGCTAACGGTCCTTGACGAACTCGAACTCGATTGGCTGCAGGTTGTCGCGATTGCAAAAGGCAGAGCAAGAAAACCAGGCAGCGAGCAGCTGTTCTTGGCAGGTTCGAGCACGCCCACTATACTGCCGTCAGATTCGCCGGCACTGCACCTGATTCAGCAAATCAGGGACGAGGCACACCGGTTTGCCATCACCGGACACCGGCAGCGGCGTGCCAGGGCCAGAAAGACATCTCGGCTGGAGGAGATTCCGGGTTTGGGACCAAAACGCCGCCGCGAATTATTGAGGCAGTTTGGAGGCTTACAGGGCGTGCACGGGGCTGGTATCGACGACCTCGTCAAAGTACACGGGATCAGTCGTTCACTGGCCCAACGAATCTATGAAGATCTTCATCTCGATAATAATAACTAGCGCATAGCTGCCGGACTGACTAATGAGACTTAACACCGCCAATACTCTGACCCTGATCCGCATTGCGGCGATCCCGGTGGTCGTCTATTGCTTTTACAGTTCTATGGACTTTGCCAGGCCAATCGCCGGCATCGTCTTCGGTCTAGCCGCCGTGACCGACTTGTTGGATGGGTACGTTGCCAGGAAACTTGGGCAGACCTCCAAGTTTGGCGAGTTCCTCGACCCGGTCGCCGACAAGTTAATGGTGACCATTATTCTTGTATTGCTTGTGCAGGGCGACCCGCGCATCACCGTCGCTCTGGTCGCCGTCATTATCATCGGCCGGGAAATCACCGTATCGGCTTTACGAGAGTGGATGGCGGGCATCGGAGCAAGGGCAGACGTCGCCGTATCCTTGCACGGCAAGATCAAGACCGTGCTACAAATGTTTGGCATCGGATTCATGGTTTATGAACACGATATGTTCGGAATCGAAGTTTACGACATTGGCTTCGTCCTGCTCCTGATCGCCGCAGGCATGACCTTGTGGTCGATGGTCGCCTACTTGCGCGCCGCATGGCCGGCAATAGCGAGAAATGGTTAGAATCTGCCGCTGTCCCGCGGCATAATCCGGGTGTCCTTGACAGCAAGGTAACAGTGGCTAAAATCTCGGCCCTCCGCTGAGAAGCGGGTAGAATCCAGCATTCAAAGCGGGTGTAGCTCAGCGGTAGAGCATCACGTTGCCAACGTGAGGGTCGTGAGTTCAATCCTCATCACCCGCTCCAAACAAGGGAAAGGCCAGTCATTTGACTGGCCTTTTCATTTTGAAACGGTCACTGTCCCGTATTCGCAGGACCGCAAATCATCCGTGTGCGGTGAGCAATTCCCCAACATAACTGCTTTTTGTCACCACTCAGGGTCAACTATGGCCCACGTCGCTATAATACTTGTCAGCAAGGGGTCTGCAGATGACAGAGTCTGATCACGACTGGATTGAGTATTGGGCGGTATTTACCGACGCGGGCGGCATTATCCAGTCAAATGAGTATTATTCTGAGTGGACAGCACGGCAATTCAAACGCGTGATGGAGCAAAAACTGAAGGCGGCAGGAATTCACGATGCAAAGCTTTGGATAGAACATGACCGCTATGACGGAATAATTTACCCGAATCACCGCAAGACCATGAACAACTGGGAATTACCGCCAGCCTCGCGGCTATAACAACATCAGGTTTCTACAATGTACGGAGCCAATGTGATTCGCACCATTCGGCATGTGGAACCCGGATTCTTCATCGGCGGCTTTGAGCCGACCTATCTCTCGGCGTATCGGCAGGGGGAATTCCCCGCCCGCGTCGACGCGGCGCTCGCGGAACTGGAAGACTGCTGCGCCTGCCCCCGCAATTGCCATGTAAACCGGCTGCTCGATAAAGCGCGTGTCTGCCATACCGGCCGGCACGCCATCGTCTCAAGCGCCTTCCCTCATTTTGGTGAGGAGGATTGCCTCAGGGGCTGGAACGGCTCGGGAACGATCTTCTTTGGGCTGTGTAATCTGCGCTGCGTCTTTTGCCAGAACTGGGACATCTCCCAACAGCACGCCGAATCCGAGTGTTCCGCGGAAGACATCGCGACGCTGATGCTTCAGCTTCAGGATCGCGGCTGTCACAACATCAACTTTGTCACACCGGAGCACGTCGCGCCCCAGATCGTCGAGGCAATCGCAGCAGCCGTGCCTCGGGGCCTCAAGGTGCCCATCGTCTATAACACCAGCGCCTACGACTCGCTGCAATCACTAAAGCTTATGGAGGGGCTGGTCGACATTTACATGCCCGACTTCAAGTTCTTCGAATACGAGCCTTCCAGGAGTTACCTGAAGGCGAAAGACTATCCGGCGCGCGCCTGCGAGGCCATCACGGAAATGCATCGCCAGGTTGGGGACCTGCGCTTCGGCGATGACGGACTCGCCCGGCGCGGATTGCTGGTGCGCCACCTCGTCATGCCGAATCATGTGGAGGACGCGCGCAAGATCTTCAAATGGCTGGCGGATGAAATCTCGCCGGATACCTACGTCAACATTATGGACCAGTACCGCCCGCTGCATCAGGTGGGCAATATTTCCAAATACGATGCCATCAACCGGCGGCCGAGTGCTGCGGAATTGGACAAGGCCTTTGCAGCCGCCAGGCAGGCCGGCCTCTGGCGATTTGATGAGCGCCGGTAAGCGGTCGACGAGTGGGCAACAACGCGCCACATTCCGGTTCTATGAAGAACTGAATGATTTCCTCCCGCCGGACAGGCGCAAGATCGCCTTTGACTATGCCTTCAACGGAACACCCTCGGTGAAGGACAGCATCGAGGCGATTGGCGTGCCTCACCCTGAAGTCGATCTGATTCTCGTTGATGACGAATCGGTGGGGTTCGATCATCTGCTGAACGGCGGCGAGCGCATAGCAGTGTACCCGATGTTCGAACGCGTCGATATTGCACCTTTAACCCGGCTGCGCCCGAATCCCTTGAGGGAACCGCGCTTCGTGCTGGATGTGCACCTCGGGAAGCTTGCCCGGTACCTGCGATTACTCGGCTTTGATACGATGTACGAACGCGACTATGACGATGCCACGTTAGCGGCTATCTCCAGAAAGGAGCGGCGCCTTCTCCTGACACGGGATAAGGGTTTGCTCAAGCGCAATGAAGTTACCCGCGGTTATTGGCTCCGAAATATACAGCCGCGGCTACAAATCGCGGAAGTTGTGGAGGCCTTCGATCTGCGCAGGGCTGTGCGTGTTTTTTCACGATGCATGGTCTGCAACCATACCCTGGAGACCGTTGCCGAGGCTTCTGTTCGTGATGCGCTTCCGGCTGGCCTGCGCGGTCAGTTCGAGCAGGTGTCTCAGTGCCCGGGTTGTGACCGGCTGTACTGGCCGGGCAGTCATTACGACAAGCTGGTTGATCTGGTGAGTAACTTAATCTCTGAGTAATGCACATGAGGAGTACTGTGGCGAGGTAGCGTGATGTCTGAACAAGAAGTTTCGTCCCCACGCATCAATGAACTGTCCTGGGGACGGATGGCGATTGATGGCGTTGGCACCGGTAAGGATTTCAAACTTTGGCCCGGTGGCGGCCGGAAATGGGATTGGACGGAGACGGGGACGCACCATGTACCGGGGATACAGCCGGCCGATGTCGAGGAACTGCTTGCTAACGGTAGCCAGGCAATCGTGTTAACGCGGGGAATGTTGCTAAGGCTGCATACCTGTTCGCAGACCATGAGTTTCTTGGAGACCAAAGGCATTGACGTGTATGTTGCGGAGACGAAAAAGGCAGCACAGATCTACAATGATCTTGTATCGCGGGGTGAAGCAGTAGGGGGCCTCTTTCACTCCACGTGTTGATATGTGTATTCCTGTCTTAACGCAGCGAGTCGATCGAAATCCTGGCTGACATGACGCGATTGACCCCATCGATTTGGTCCGTCCAGGCGAAGACCAGGGCATCGCCTGTTCGAACCATCTGCGGCACGCTGAAACTGGAGACGTCATGCCCGGTGGAAATGACATGCACGGGACCCAATTGACCGTCGACCGATACACGCCTGACGCAAACCTCTGCCGACTTTGTTGCCGTCTTTCGCAACCAGCTAACGGCAATTTGACCCTCTGATAACATCGCAATGCCGACCCGACCGAGCGTCTCGCCGCGAGCAACGTCGATCGGCTTTGCGAACGTTCGCGCCGCATCGTCGGAAAAGCCGACCTGGACGCGGGGAACACTATTTGCAGCAGTAAACCAGGCCACAGCCACCGTCTTTTCCTGCGCGCCGATGACAGGACCGTTCACCGGACAGCCTGGAATTTCCCAATTATCGTTTGCCACCGCGCGTACATCCTGCCACCGATTCCCGACGTTCTTTGAGACATAAATATCGCGTATCTCGCCTGCTGTGCGATCGCGATAGATTGCAACGGGCCCTTCGCTTGTTAAGGCAACATCGGTCTGGCAGCAATCACAGATAAGTCCATCGACCAGCACTTCGTCAGAGAGCATCAGGTCGGGAGACAAGGTCGCAGCCCTGAGCGTCATACCTGATGCGGCAATATCGTCACCAGGCTCATTCACCATATTGCGCCCGTCCAGCCAGACCAGACCGACGCCTGCTTCTCTCGGATACAGGCTGACGAAGCCATGCTCGGTCGCCGTTCCATCGCGGTGGGGCATCACGGGTTCGGACCAGCTTTGCCCCGAGTCGGCCGACAGTGCGACGGAGATGTCATAGGCGTAGCCCCCGGCAGCTTGGCTAACCAGCCAGTGGGCCGCCCACAACGTTGCTGATATGGGCACTACGGACGGAAAGTCGGCCCAGTTCACGAACCAGTGCTCACCCCGGGCAACGCTTCGGGCATTCCCCCAAACGCTGTCAGTGAGTACTGAGAACTTCAGGGCGTGGCCTGGACCGTCCGCTTCGAGCCAGCCCAGTACAACTGTGCCGTCAGGCCCGACAGCGAGGTTCGGGCTGCTGCTTTGGCTTCCTGCCGGCACTGCAATCCTTACGACATCAGATACCACCGGCTCGGGCATTTCATCAACCGTGCACGCAGACAGTACTGCCAGCATGATCAGCCCTGGCCCAAAAGGCCGCGCGAATCGATAATTCATGCGGCCATTATGCAGTGCATTCCTGCAGACACAAACTGCCCGAAGACAGAGTCCTAATTGATTCTGGGGGAGGTGGCGGTATACTGCGACGCCTGCTGATCGAGCGTGTTGTTTTTTTTCGCCCGCCGAAATTCGATTTTGACCCGCCTTCGGCTAGGTGGCAGAGTGGTTATGCAGCGGCCTGCAAAGCCGTGTACGTCGGTTCGATTCCGTCCCTAGCCTCCACGTCTCTTGCCTGAATCCCGGCCCGGGTGGCGGAATTGGTAGACGCTACGGACTTAAAATCCGTTTTGCGAAAGCAAGTGCGAGTTCGAGTCTCGCCCCGGGCACCAAATAAATCAGTAAGTTATAAGATTTTTATCGAATCTACCTCGTATCGTTAATTGACTTTGTCCCAAGTTTGTCCCAAGCTAGCTTGATTCCGATAAGGAGGCGAGCATGGCTAGATTCAGAAATCGACCGAACAACGACGGCAACCGCTGGACGGCAGAGGTTCGATGGGAGGGCCAGATCCGCACGGCGACATTCAACACGAAGACCGCTGCCAAACAGTGGGCTAAGAAAGTTGAGACTGACATCAGCGAAGGCATACACACGCCTACCGCTGAATCGAAACGGCGATCAGTGCGTGACCTCCTGGAGCGGTACAAGGAAAACGTCATACCGACGAAGCGAGATCAGGCGAACCCGCGACGGTATGCCCGTTTCTGGATCGAGCGACTGGGCCAAATTCGGCTACACAAGCTCACCAGAGCCGTGATCGTAGAGGTTAGAGATGAACTGGCGAAGACCAAAGGGCCCGGCACCGTCAATCGGTATCTGGCTTTGCTGAGTCACGCCTGCACAATGGCCGAAAAAGAATGGGAGTGGATGGAAAAGAATCCGCTCAGAAAAGTAGGGCGGCTTGAGGAATCTCCAGGGCGCGCACGATATCTGTCCGATACGGAGCGGGAGGCGCTGCTCAAGGTGACAGCAAATAGTGTCCATCCGCACCTGAATGCCATCGTCCTGCTTGCCCTCACAACTGGCGCGCGCCGGTCTGAGATTCTTGGGTTGAGTTGGAAAGACGTTGACATGAAAGCGGGCAGGGCCATTCTGCAGCAGACAAAAAACAAAGAGAGGCGGTCCCTCACGCTGGTGCCTCAGGTGATCACAGAACTGAGAACGATCCAGAAGGTTCGCCGCCTGGATACAGATCGCATCTTTGTGAATCCGACCGGAAACATCCGCGAGAGCGGGTATCACAAATCAGGATATTTCTACTTCGAGAAAGCCTGGCGGGCAGCTTTGTCGGAGGCCAAAATAGAAAACTTCCGATTCCACGATCTGAGACATTCGGCAGCCAGCTACATGGCAATGAATGGCGCGACAGCCAGCGAAATAGCCGCCGTGTTAGGCCACAAGACGCTGCAAATGGTAAAGCGCTATGCACACCTTTCAGACGAGCACATCAAAAACGTCGTTGAGCGGACTGCGCAAAAGGTACTGGGCAAGTCATAGCTCGATTACTTAACAGTTCGAGAAAAAAAGAAGATAGTGGCTCCCTAGCGCCTACTTTCTGTGCTACTTTCTGCGACGATATTGGTATGTGGAGTAACTAATACGGTCGTATGCAAAAAAAAGGGACAGCAATCTTGCGGAAAGCTGCCCCGGTATCTTTGCCTATTTTTAGTAGTTCAAAGACATATCGGCTCACACCGATGTAAGCACTGTAGCAAATGCTAGTGCCACGTCAACTTGTCCTTGATCTACGCCTTGATTAAGGAAATTTTGACAGATGACATCCCCCAGTAATTCAGGCATTTCGCCTGATGTGGCACGTGGTCTTGGAACTGCGGCCGCCGCACTCTATACCGGCCTTTCCGTTTCGTTTCTTGAAAAGGCCCGCGTGAACCAGACAGAAATTCCAGGCCCGAAATTTATTCGAGTCGGTCGTCGTTGTATTTATCTGCGAGATCAACTCGATTCCTACCTAGAACATTTTCCCTCCGACTAGGGTTTCGTCATGAATGACTGGCGTGACCCCTGCCGACAAGGGACGCGATCATGAATCCGTTTCTTGCTCAAGCTATTGCCGTTCAGAGAAAAATTGAAGACGGCGATTCGCTGGATCGACTTGATGCGGAAATCATCGACTTCGCGCTGCGACGAGTAATCCGTGAAGATCGGATACCGTTTCAGAGGTATCGAGATCATTTCATGCTTGGTACGGAGCGATGGAAGCCGCTTGACGGCCTGGATTACTACCGAACGATACTATTGCATCGGAAAAGCGATGTCTGGTATCCCGAATCTGAT
>JACZWL010000081.1 GCA_022572185.1 Pseudomonadota bacterium
TGCCGAACTGCAGAGAGATCATGAAAACGAGCAGCGTATTGGAGAACACCATCGCCCCGGTCGTTAGCCAGGTGCGTCGCGGGTGCCGCCAGATATTACGCCAGGCCAGACGCAGAACGATATTCACCGCCTACTCACGGGGATTACGGAGATTTGACAGGGTGAACAGACTGTCTCTCAGTTCGAGATCGTATTGCATGGAGTCCACCTGGATTTCGGTCCACTCGTCCAGCTCTTCGACTTTTTGCATGCGCTGACGCATAGCAACCATCCGTCCACCCATCTCGCCGATTTCCAGCGTCAGGAGCCGCTTGACCAGTACGTCGTCCTGATCGTAAAAACTGTGTTCGAGAAGGACGCTATCGTCACGGATCACCAGGATTTCCTTTCCCCAGACAACGGCCGCATCTTCGTGCGGTATGGATTCGATACGATAGACAATGTGCCCGTCCTGCTCCTCTTCGCTGAGGATGCTGTGATCGTATTGATCGATAATGTCGTCGACGCGGGAAATGTCCTTGTTGGAAAAGTCAGAGCCCATCCAGCTCTGTCCCATCATCGATGAGGGAACCTTGATCACGCGATTTATCTTGGGTGAATAACTCCACATGTTGTTGTCATCGATGAGCGTGCCATTGCCTCTGTCCTTCTTCGGCGCCGTGACCCGAACCAGAGACCGGTCTTCACCCTGGGTCCAGGTACGCATGGACATGCTCCGTTCCCAGTCCGGTCGGTGGATCGTCATGGTCATTTCGCCGTGGGAAGACGTACCGCGCCAGTAATCGACCGCAGCCCGAACGATGTCCTGTGCTTCGCCGGCGTGAAGAGCCTGCGCGGACAGCACTGCAATGAGACCGGACGCAATAGTCAATGTTAATCGCACAGACGGTGTTCCCGTTGCTGTTACTGAGAAGGAAAGTATTTCATAGCGGTGGCAGGCACGCCAATCGGCGGGGCTGTGGATAGTACCTATCGTGTGCTTTATTGGATCGGTGCTTCGAGCATGCCCTGAAGGCCCTTCACTTCATTGCCGGAAGGCTGGTACTTCAACTCCACCTTCCGGAATCTCCCGGCTAGCGCTCGTAAACGACTTTCCCATCGACGATGGTCATCAATATCCGGCCGTGCAGAATGTCGCCCGGACTATCTTCGGATAACACGAACGGGTCGATGTCCATGACGGTCAGGTCCGCCCATCGTCCGGCTTCGATGACGCCGGTTTCGTCTTCACGAAAACCCGCATAGGCCGACCATTTCGTGTAGGCGCGAACCGCTTCGTCTGCGTTCATGGCCTGCTCTGCATACCAGCCGCCTTCTGGCTCCTGCTGCTTGTCCTGTCGCGTAATTGCGGAATGCAGTCCGTAAAATATGCTGTGATCCGAGCCCGGGTTATCCGAATTGAAGGTTAGTGCGGCGTTCGTCTCGCGCAACGATCGCCACGCGTAGGCGCCGAGGATGCGTTCCGGCCCCAGGCGGTCTTCCGCCCAGCTCTTGTCTTCCATTGCGTGCGCCGGCTCCATCGAAGCAATGATGCCAAGCTCGCCGAAGCGCGGAATATCGTCCGGGTGCAAGACCTGTGCATGCTCTATTCGATGCCGGTTGCCGGCCGTCGACGGATCTTCTTTGAAAACGCTTTCGAGAATATCCAACGCTGCGCGATTGCCGGCGTCGCCGATCGCGTGAATGCCCACCTGAAAGCCGGCTTTCATCGCCTGCGCGTTCAGGTCCTCGTTGAAACCGTAGTTTTCGCCGCCGACACCCCGGTGCCCCGCCTTGTCCGAATAGTCATCGAGCAGCCAGGCGCCGCGCGAACCCAGGGCCCCGTCGTAGTATGCCTTCACCGCTCTCGTCACGAGCATGCTGTCCGAGTCCTGGTCCGGGCCTTTCTCAAGCCACTCTCGAATGAACTTTTCATAGCCCAGAGAAATCATTGCATAGACGCGAATCGGCAGGCGGCCTTCGGCCTCGAGTTCTTCGAGGATGCTCATTTCCAGGGGGCCCAGCCCGGCGTCGTGCACGGTGACGTAGCCGTCGGCCGCCATTTGATTGAGGCCGCTCAGAAGCTCCTGCGTATAAGTTTCTCTGGACGGTGGCGGCACCGCGTGTCGCATCAATTGCACTGCATTGTTGAGAAAAAGCCCGTTGGGTTCGCCATCGGCGCCAAATCTGATTTCGCCGCCGACCGGCACTTCGGTGTCGGACGTGATGCCGGCGACATCGAGCGCCAGCTGATTTGCCCAGCCCGCGAAACTGTGCAGGCCCTGCAGGAACACGGGATGGTCCGGCACGGCTTCGGACAACAGGGATTTGTCCGGATATCGATTCGCCCAGGCGCCCTCGTCCCAGCCCTGGCCGACGATCCACTCGCCCTCAGGCATGCTCCTGGCGCGCTCGACGACCAGCGCGACCGCTTCTTCTTCGGTCTCTACATCAGTGAGATCGAGGCCTTCGAGGACGGCACCCAGCCCGAAGACATGCACGTGCGAGTCGACAAGCCCGGGCAGGATCGTGGCACCCGCGAGATCGACAACCCGGCTCGATTCGTCCTGATACTTTTTTGCTGCCGCGCTGCTGCCGACGAATGCAATCTCACCGCCGGTAACAACGACGGCATCCGCATCCGGATGCCAGCCTCTTGCGTCACGCGGCGCCCCGGGCATCAATGTGCCGTCCGGGGCCGGATCACCCCAATCGAGCGTGTAGACACGCGCGTTAATCAGAATGAGATCGCCCGGCTTACTTTGCACGTCCGGCGCACAGCTGGTGATCAAACCTGGCAAGGCAGCGGCGACCAGGAAAATCAGATGTTTCATCGTTGTCACCTTAGTGGTCCAGCAAGGCTATGTTGATGGATCGTTACCCCTGACGTTAGCGCAACAGACGGCCAAAATCGAACAGCAGGCGTCGGCTGCAATGCCCGGTTCCCCGAATTCCTATTGACAATCGGCCGGCGACAACTGACGCTCTCGGACAAATACGAATAAAGGCCTGCCACGATGATCACAAAAAAACCTGCGCCGGAGCTGCGGGCGTCCAGTCTGCTTCAGGCCCTGGCTCTGTTGTTGTTGGCCCCGCTCACCTCTCTGGCGGCACTCGACGCCGATTTGCTCAAGGGGCTTTCTGCGCGAGCGCTGGGCCCGGCGGCGGTCGGCGGTCGCATCTCCGCCATCGATGCTGTGGCATCCGATCCGAACCGTATTGTTATCGGTGCCGGAACAGGCGGTGTCTGGTTATCGGATAACGGCGGCGTGACGTGGGAGCCCGTGTTCGACAAAGAAGCCGTCGCCTCCATTGGCGCGCTCGCCATCAATCAATCCAACCCCGATATCATCTGGGTCGGTACCGGCGAGAGCAACGTTCGTAACTCCACATCCATCGGCGGCGGTGTCTACAAATCTATCGACGGCGGCAAGAGCTGGCGGCTTGTCGGTCTTCCGAATAGCGAGAGAATCGACCGTATCGCCCTGCATCCGACCAACGCGGACATCGTCTATGTCGCCGCAATGGGCACGCTGTGGGGCCCGAACAGCGAGCGCGGCATCTACAAAACAACGGACGGTGGTGAGACCTGGGACCGCATCCTTTATGTGGATCAGCTCACCGGCGCCACTGACATCAAGATGGATCCCGGCAACCCCGACAAGTTGTACGCCGGCATGTGGCAGTTCCGGCGTTGGCCATACTTCTTCAAGTCCGGCGGCCCGGGTTCCGGCATGTATATATCCTACGACGCCGGCAAAAACTGGAAACAGAAAACGGAAGAAGACGGACTTCCCGCCGGCGAACTGGGGCGCATGGTCTTCGCGATCTCTGCTGCCGAGCCAAAACGCGTTTATGCGCTGATCGAGGCCGAGAAAAGCGCCTTACTCGTCTCGAATGACGGCGGCGAGAAGTGGTCGACAGTAAACGAAGCCTACGATATCGCCATTCGCCCCTTTTATTACACGGAACTCGCAGCCGATCCTTCGAATGCCGATCGACTCTACAATATTGCAACACGCCTGAGCGTGTCGATCGACGGCGGCAAGACCTTCGAACTGAACCCGGTCATCGATTGTTGCGAGGCCGGCAACACGCTGCACATCGATAACCATGCGTTCTGGATCAACCCGAACGATTCCCGTCACATTATCATCGGCAACGACGGCGGCCTGGGAATAACGCATGACCGCGGTGAAACATGGCGTTTTGTGCGCAACATGCCGCTCGCCCAGTTCTACCATATTGCGGTCGATAACGATCACCCTTACAACATCTATGGCGGCCTGCAGGATAACGGCTCCTGGCGGGGCCCGTCCGAGGTGTGGGAGAACGCCGGTATCCGTAACCTGCACTGGCAGGAAGTCGGCTTCGGCGACGGTTTCGATACGATTCCCGATCCTGAGAACTCACGGCGCGGTTATGTGATGTCTCAGGGCGGCAATCTGGCTCGCTGGGATCTCGATTCCGGCGAGCGGCGTTTTATCCGACCGAACCCGCAGGCGCTGGATGTCGACCTCCGCTTCAACTGGAATGCAGGCTTCGCGCAGGATCCCTTCGACGCAGCGACGATTTACTACGGCAGCCAGTATCTTCACAAGTCTGTCGACCGCGGCGACACATGGACTGTGATCAGCGATGACCTGACATCGAACAATCCGGACATGCAGACATTCCGCGAGAGCGGCGGTCTGACAGACGACGTTACCGCAGCGGAAAATTACACCAGCATTGTCGCGGTCGCGCCGAGCAGGCTGGAAGAAGGTGTTCTCTGGGTCGGCACCGATGACGGTCGCGTCCATGTAACGCGCGATGGCGGCCAGAACTGGAACCGTATCGATGAGCGCGCCCGTGGCGTGCCAGAGGGCGCGTGGGTGCCGATGATCGCACCGTCACCGCATGATCCGGGAACCGCTTTTGTGGTCTTCGACGATCATCGCCGCGGCAACATGCAAACTCATGTATATCGCGTGGAAAATTATGGGAAGCGCTGGCACTCTTTAAGCACCGATGAGTTGTCCGGCTACGCCCTGTCCGTGTTGCAGGACCACGAGGATCCGAACCTGTTGTTCCTCGGTACGGAGTTCGGGCTCTTCGTGTCGGTCGATGCCGGCGACAGCTGGACCAAGTTCACCGCCGGCGTGCCAACGGTTTCCGTCATGGACATGGCGATTCAGGAGAGAGAAAACGACCTCGTCCTTGGCACGCATGGCCGTTCTGTTTTCGTCATTGACGACTACAGCAGCTTGAGAAATCTTTCGGATGAAGATTTTCAAGCGCGCCTCAAGATACTGTCGGCAGTGCCCGGCCAGCATTATGTGGCAAACCAGACGCCATCGACACGCTTTACCGGCTCTGCTGAATTCAGGGCAGAAAACGAACCTTACGGCGTCATGCTGACGTTCATGGCCAGCGGACAGGACCTGCCGCATCCGGACGCTGAAGCCGAGCGCGAGCGAAAAATACTGCTGCGCGAGAGCGGGGACAGCGCGGTCGAGGAGGAAGGCGACGACGAGGCCAGCGACCCGAAGGTGACGGTTACCGTTAAGGATGCCAGCGGCGATGTCATTCGCACTTACAGGGAAGCCGTGCACCAGGGAATTAACCGCATCACCTGGGATATGCGGCGCGATGGCGCCCGCGACATGCCCGGGCCGGAAGAACAGGATTACGAGGATGGCCTGCCTGTCGGACCCGAGGTTCCACCAGGCAGCTACTCCATCACCCTGGCGCTCGATCATCCCGACAGTCAGGCGACGGTCGCCAGCGTCGATGTGCAGACGGTTGCCGATCCGCGCTCCCCATATTCTCTGGCCGAGATTGAGCGAAACTATGCAATGCAGCTCGAGTTGCTCGAACTCGAAAAAGCAGTCGTCCGCGCCGTCGAAGGTATCGTTCGTGCGCGGCGGGACGTCGGCACAATTACGACGCTGATCGAGGCACGACCAGCTGCGGATGAGGATGCAATATTAATGGCGCTGACAGAGCAGGCCGATGAGTTGAACGAAAGCCTCGACGAACTTGAAAAACAGTTCCGGACACCACCGGAGACAAAAGGCATCATCTATAACTACGACAAAACCATTAACCGGCTCGCATTAGCCCAGCGCTATGTCGGGTCAACCTATGGCGCACCGAGTGCCGCCGCGAAAACGTATGTTCAGATCGCCCGAAACTCGGTCGATGAAACCTTATCCGCCCTGAACGACTTCATCGGCAGCGACCTCGAGGATTTTCGTAAAGCCGTCGATGAGGCCGGGATTACATTATTGTCCGGTGTGCAACCGGTCGAGGTGACGGACTGAACGAAATTCGTTTGTGATCGTGCAGCGGATGACGAAGCGTCATCCGATTTCGATCCTGATCTCGCCGATGCCATAGATGCCACCGGTGAGCTTATCCCCCGGGTTGACGGCGCCAACCCCGGCGGGCGTGCCGGTATAGATCAGGTCGCCGGACGCAAGCGTAAACAATGTTGAGAGCTCAGCGATGGTCTCCGGCACGTTCCAGATCATGTCCTTGATATCGCCGTCCTGCCGGATGTCTCCGTTGACCGCG
The DNA here is from genome assembly GCA_022572185.1 of Pseudomonadota bacterium. GTDB lineage: Bacteria > Pseudomonadota > Gammaproteobacteria > Steroidobacterales > Woeseiaceae > JACZWL01. Next base: position 6,538 of record JACZWL010000081.1, read on the forward strand.
AGCCAGATCCGACCGACCGAGGGATGCCCGATTTCGTCGACTCTGCGGATAGCGCTGATCGGTGCGGCTCCCTCGAAGCTCTTACCGGAGTCCCAGGGACGACGTTCTTCTTTCGCGACTTCCTGCAGATCGCGCCGCGTCAGGTCGATGCCTACCGCATAACCGAAAATATGCTCCTGTGCCCGCGAGCGCTCGATATCTTTCCCGGGTTTCCCGATAGCTACGACCAATTCAATCTCATGATGCAGTTTTTTTGTGCGTGGCGGGTACGGTATGGTCGCACCGCTCTTTGCTATTACATCAGCAGGCTTCATAAAGTAAAACGGCGGCTCGCAATCAGGGTCCGCCCCGATTTCCCGGGCATGTGCAGCATAGTTACGGCCGACACAATATATTCGGTGGACAGGAAAGCGACGATCGCTGCCAGCTACATTGACAAACGCGTGTGCTAATTTAAAAAAGTATTCGTTCATTGTTTACCGATTTGTCGATTACCAGCTTCCGGCCGCTCCACGAAGATTTGTAGGAGGGGCTTCAGCCGCGATTGGGCGAATCTCAATCGCGGCTAAAGCCGCTCCTACCCATGAGACCAGTTTGTCGTGTCATCGGAATCGCCCGGTGACAGGCCGATGATATCCCCATTGGTATCGACACCCAGGCCCAGTACGGTCCGGTTGGCATAAGCGAAATACGCCGACACCTGGTTGATCTCGAGGATCTCGCCGTCGTCGAATCCAGCTTGGCGAAGTTCGTCTATGTCAGACAGATCTATCGTGGAGGGTTCATTCGTTAGCTTTGCCACGTAGATCAAACCTGCGAGTTCCTTTCCCTGAAAAACTCTTGAGGGCGCGTTCTCTTCCAGTGCGCGGCGAATATCATCGGCCCGTGTCTCATCCTGCAGCAGGCGGGAAAGTCCTGCGGCATGATGCTCGATACAATACTCGCAGTTATTCAACATGCTGACATAGACGCCGATTGTCTCCAGATACGATTTCGCAAGCGTGTTCGCCGAGTGATGCAGCACGTACTTGTACAATGTCATATGCCCTTCCATCGTATGTGGACGCAGGCTGTGTGCAAGCATGATGTTGTCTACATTGTTGTCCGACCCCTTTACCCGATCGTAGAGCTTCTTGAGTTTCCCGCTTGCCTTCTCGAAGGCGATGGTCCTTATCCAGGCCATAAATCAGTGCTCCACCGTTCCGGCAACAAGGGCCTGGACCGCAGCGTTGACCATTTGCCGGCCCGCTTCGGCTACCATAACCACAATTGAGCCGTCGACAGGATTAGTATGCTCGAACTGCTTTTTCGACTGCAGAAATTGTCCGGCAACGATATTCCTGTGAACAGGTGATTTCACCGTCTCCTCC
>JACZWL010000082.1 GCA_022572185.1 Pseudomonadota bacterium
AGACATCCTTATCTACCAAACGTCCGGCCGCAAATTTGTGAAGAATACTAGCGATAAGCGTCTGGTACGGTATACCTTCTAGTAAGGCACGCTTCTGTATAGCTTCAAGGTCACGGCCAGCCAATCGAATATTCACGCGTCGGTCTTTACGAAACGTTTCACGAGCATATAGTTGATACTGTTCGACCTGCTTCTTACGGCCCTTTACAGACTGCCATTCGTTCGCCTCTACCGATTCGAGAATATCTTTTTCTTCTTTACTGATGTTACTCATTTCACTTACCCAAGTATTTCTTCGTCGCTTTGCAACTGGGAATAATTGTCTTTAAAAACACCTCTGTCTCATCTTCGACGAATGGAACGAGGTGAACGTACTCATTAACCTCTACAACAAATATGCGTTGTCCTCCATACTTTTCTTGGTTTGGGTGTTGCAATATGTCCAAGACATCGCCGTTTTCAATATGGAACAGAATTTCTTCAAACGAAATACCACGATCGATGCGTAGCTGTTCGTTCTTCTCCGAATTCCAGTTAAACCGCTTCACGGGCGGCTAGAAGCACATTGTGTGCCTAATGGCATCACTATGGAACGGTATCAGAATAGAGAAACCGCCACCAATACGATCATTCGGGCCTGACGGCCCTGAAAAAGGGTTCGTGCGTGAACCAATTTTCGTCCGTCATGCAGGCGATAGTCGGCAGCGTTTTCTTTATTCGGCAACGCGCGCCGCCGTGACAGTCGCGGGACACTGGCTGCCGGCGGTGTAGGGGCCAAGGCCGGTAGCGACGCTGGCGACCTGACCCGGCTGAATGCTGCCACTGATACTCCGGTCGATCCGGCGCTGGATACCTGTGTTATCGGTGTACTGGACGGCAATTCTGACGCCTGTTATGGCGAGCGACGTATTGTTTTTCACAGATACCACCAGCTTGCCGCTGCTATCCGGGTCACATCGTTTCAGCAGATATTTCGCGGGATTGTCGGCAAGATCCAGCTTCACAAGGGCCATATTTGCAGACTGAGCGATTTCTCCCTGGCCCTTTGCCACGAGGGTGTAGTGTTCGATTGCAGCCGCTTTGTTGCCGCTCCGGGCAGTAATGTTGCCAAGTGCATAATGTGCGGCTGCGGTCGGCAGCATCGTGATGCTGGTTTCGAGATCTGTTTCTGCCAGATCGTCGTGGCCGAGCTCTTCCTGAATCAGCCCGCGCTGCAAATAATAGTAAAAGAAATTATCGCGCCGGCGAATGGCACTGTTGAAGTTCGTTAGTGCCATGTCGTATTGCTTGTTGAGTATTCTCGCGTCGCCTCTCAAAGCATAGAAGTTCGCTTCCTCGGGCAGCATGCTGATCCCTTTGTTCGCCTGTTCGATTGCACGATCGGGCTTTTCGTCAGCCAGTGCCTTGCGGCCCTCGTCATAGGCCTCGTACGCGGGCCCGGCGGCGGTCGTTTTTGCCATCGCCGCTCGAAAACGGTCCTCGCCTGTTTCACCGCCCGGCGGCAATGTCGCTGCCATTTCGATGTTTGCCCGCACGCGCTCCTCTGACGGTGGATGACTGGCAAAAAGCCCCGTCAACCAACCTGTTGACTGTCCGTCGCTCAGCCGGACGAAGGTCTTTTGCAAACGAACCGCGCCCTGGGGATCGTAACCCGCGCGCGACATGTACAACATGCCGTACTTGTCCGATTCGAGTTCGTCGCCTCTTCCGTAACTCTGATTGAGCATTTGTGTAGCAACGCTTGCGCCGCCGACGGCGAAATTCCCGTAGTCGCTGTCGCTCGTCGCAACGGCGGTCGCCAGGACCACACCCTGCAACAGCATGCTGCGCTCCATGCGCTTGGCCGAATGCCTTGCCGCCGCATGCACGATCTCGTGGGCAAGAACCGCGGCAAGTTCGGCTTCGGAGTTCAGCTCGGTCAGAATACCGCGGTTTATTGCGATCTTGCCGCCCGGCAATGCCCAGGCATTCGGCACAGAGTTGTTGAGTACGACGAATTCATAGGGGAGCCGACGATCACTGACGGCCGCAAGACGATTGCCGACGCTGGCAACATACTCTGTCAACACCGGGTCGATGTCGTACTGGCCGCCCTGCGACTGTTGCATGGGCAGGTAATTCTGCACGCCCATCTGTATCTCGCTGGCTTCGCTGACCAGCGTTAATTCCCGCTTGCCGGTCACGGGATTGACGGAGCAAGCGGCGGTGACGGCAAGCGCCGCAATGAGAAGGAACAGGCAAACGCGTCTGGCCTGCATCATTCCCCAGGGACCGCGGACGGCCGTGTTCAGCGCGCAATCAGCAATCGACATCTCGAACCCTCAAAACACCGTACGCGATCCATCGCTTCCAACCAGCCGGCTGCCGCCTTGATGGAAACCGCAGGCAAACCATGATCGGGCATTCCTCCAGGCGCAGGCAGGCATCGAATTATGCCACGACGCAAAGGCCGGGTTTTGGAGATTCCTTTTGCGGGGTGGCTTGGAAGGGGAAAGATTGGAGCGGACAGGATCTTTCTCAGGAGGCAGAGTACGTCTGTTTGCGTCGATACCCGCCCGCTCCAAATTGAACCGTAATAGTCTCTCAACCGGGGGCAAGTTCAGATCCGTATATCTACCTATGGACAAGGCCTGGCTGTGATGAGGGGCCCTGCCGGCCTGTGCCCAGGCCAAATACGCCGCGCTGATAGGTGTTATCCCTGATTTTCCGGGGACCGGACATCCATGACCATGCAGCAGATCGCCGGAGCTTTGGGATATGGGTAATAACGTCGCTGAAATGCTCGCTGAACTGCGCGCAGACCATAAAAACATGACCCTCTTGCTCAATCTTCTCGAGCAGGAAGCAAACCGCCTGTATGAGGGCCAGGACGCCGATTACGAACTCGTGTACGACATCATGCGTTATATGACCGTCTATCCGGATGCCGTGCACCATCCGAAGGAAGACCGGGTATACGCCGAGCTGAAGATCGTGCGCCCGGACTTGTCGAAAGGACTCGACCGTGTCCTGGTGGATCACCGTGATCTCGCAAAACTCGGCATGAAGCTGAGAAACGACATTGACTCCATCATGGCGGGCACGGCGCTGCGCCGCAACGTCATCGTCGCTGACGCAATGCGCTACGTCCAACGTTTACGAGATCACATGCACTGGGAGGAACGTGACTTATTCGTTCGTATCGATGAGATGGTGCATGACGGACACAGATTAATTGTCGATTCAGTTGATCATGACAGTGAGGACCCGGTGTTCGGTCCGGAGGTCGAAGAACAGTTCGGCAAGTTGTTCAAGAGCATTCAACAAACGCTTGACGCAAGCCACATGTAAAATAAGAGGTCGAACCGCTAAGCCGGCTTAGCGGTTCGACCCCTTAATTCTCAAAAATACCAGGCAAGCTGGGCAAATATGCTCAGATCGCTCGAGAAGTACCGGTCTGTAAGCGGTGCTTCGATGCCACCATATTCCGAGCCCTTGGGTCCGATCGGCACATTGAGGCTGCCGAGGAATGCCAGGTTCTCTTGCAGATCGTTCTGCGTGACAAGCTGGACCAGCGCACTGCCGTCCTCGACATTCAGAAAGATATTCGGGGTCAGCAGCCACAAAGGCGTCATCTCGATCATCAGGCTGCCGGCCAGGTAATGCCGGCCGATAGTGAACAATTCTCCTCGTAAAAGACGCTCCAGCAAGTCCGGATTGGCGGCCAGGCTTTGTGAATCGTACCTGCCGTCCTTCTGACCAAAACCGTTGAAGTAGTACTCGATCGCACCACTGACGTTCCTGCCGCCCCAGGTCCACGAATAACTCAGGTTTGTAACAAGCTGAACCGTCGTGGAACTCGCGTCGGCAACGACGACGTCGCCTCTCACGACCGCGCCGCCGATATTCCTGTTCCCGCCGATTCCGAGCGTCGCATCGCCGTGATTGACGGCGGCGAGGAGATCGTACTCGGCGTGGCGACTCACGCCGTGGTACTTGATCGATACGGTGCCTGCATCGCTTTCAACGTCGCCATTCATGGGGTTGCGGCGAAATACGGCGGCGGCCTGCACATCGTCGCCGCTGTCGCGCAGGAATTGTGCGTACAGCATGTCATCGCCGGCCTTGTACTCGGTATCAATCATCGTGGGATCGAAGGGATTGACAATATCCATCGGCGAAAAGAACAGGCCGTTGCCCCAGGAGATGGCTTGCCGGCCAATGCGCAGTACTGTTTTATCGTTCACGTAACCAAGCCAAAGCCGGTCCAGCCGGTGCAGGGCGGCGAATTTATTGGCATCGGTGAAGACACTGGTCAGGTCGAACAGGCGCCGGTCGTCTTCCGGGAGGCGATTGATAAAAAGGCCCGAACCCTGCTGAATTCCACGCGAGTATTCGACGCGCTCCCCATACAATGCGAATAACTGATAGGCAGCGTTGAACGACCACGGCCCATTGTCGACCTCAAGATTAAGGCGCAGGTCTGCCTCTGCATCAAAGGAAGTAGAGCCCGTCAGGTCATGGAAGATGCTGTCGTCGGGGAAAGTTTGGGCGACCAGCCGTGTTTTCGTGTGGCCGTCGAACTCGAACCGTGTTTCATCGGCCAGGCACAGATTTGACCAGCTCAATAAATAGACAGAAAGCAGCACAGCTGCCTGCCGCAATGAAATCCTGCTATGCGACTTGCTGTTGACTGTCATCGACGATACGCCCGTCCAGCATCCCGATCACACGTTTTGCATAGGCCATTACACGTTGATCATGTGTCGCTATGATGAAGGTCGTGTTGTGATGCTGATTCAGCTCCACAAACAGTTCCATAAGTTCGTCGGCGTTGCGTGAATCGAGGTTGGCCGTCGGTTCATCCGCCAGCACCAGCGCCGGCCGGGACACAATTGCCCGTGCGACGGCGACACGCTGTTGCTGGCCGCCGGACATGTCTGCGGGCCGCCGGTCTCCGAGTCCCTGCAGACCGACTTCTTCCAGCATTGCTTTGGACTGCTCCGCACGTTTGTCAGCCGGCACGCCCTGAATCTGCATGACGAACTCCACGTTTTCGCGCGCCGTCAACACAGGAATCAGATTGAATGCCTGGAATACAAAGCCAATCTGGTGCAAGCGGAGCTTTGCGAGTTCGCCTTTGCTCAGCTTATCGATGCGCTGGCCGGCGATCCAAACCTCGCCTTTGTCGGGCCGGTCGAGTCCGCCGATCGCATTCAGCAACGTTGTCTTGCCGCCACCTGAAGGTGCGGACAGGCATACAAAGCCGCCCTCTTCGATTTCCAGATTGACGTGATCGAGGGCCTTGATCGCCTGGTCACCCTGGTAATAGGTCCTGCATAAATCAATACAACGTACAGCAGCCATAGTCAGACCTTGGTAATTGCCTCGACCGGTTGATAACGAGAAGCCCGCCAGGCGGGCGAAAGACTGGCGAGAAAGCCGAGCGCAAGCACAACAATATTGGCCATGATGACGTCGCGAATCTGCAGGTCCGGATACAGCACGCTCGATGCGCCCATCATTTCCATACCCTCAGCAACGGCCGAGATATCGATCCCGTCTTTCAGCGGCACCACCGTCATCCAGGCAAACGCATTGCCAAGCGCCAGGCCGATGATCAGCAGCAGCAGGGATTCAACGACTATTTGCCCGAGAATATTGGCTGGTCGCATGCCCAGCGCAAGCATCAGCCCGATCTCCCGGATGCGCTCAAAGACTGCCATGACCAGTGTATTGACGAGACCGAACGACAGGGCAAGAAACACGACGACGATCCAGACCAGCACGAAGCCGTCCATTATGTTGAGCATCGTGCTGAGATACCTGTCGAGCTCGTACCAGGGTTCTACGACGACATCAGGGCCCGCAAGCTCGGAGACTCTTTTATACAGGGGCTCGATATTCTGATAGTCGGCGGCGAGAAAAACGACTTCGGTCACCCGGTCCCCTATTCCGAGCATCTTCTGAATCGTCGCCCTGCCCGCGAAAACGAAAGTCTCCTCGAGGCTGTCGGGATCCGAATCGAAAATACCGACAATACGAAAGCCACGATCCGCGATCTCATTGTCGGGATCCTGACTCATCAACACAACCCGCTTACCGAGTCTGGTATCGAGCTTGTCCGCTAGCTTCCGGCCAATGACGACACCGCTGTCGGCTGCGTCTTCGAGATGCCGTCCCTCTGCAATGTCATCTGCAACAAACGTAATCTGTGCCTCGGCAGCGGGATCGATGCCGAACAGCGTCACTCCGCGAGACTCGCGTTCGCTGGTGATCACGGCGGGCACTTTGACCCGGCTTGCCCAGGGCTCAAAGCCGTTATCACCGAAAATTTCGTCTAATGCAGTCCCGGTCGCCGGAATCAGATTGTTGACGCTTGGATCATCACGAAACCCGGGATGATGAATCTGCACATGCCCGGGTAATGCCTGAATGCCGCCGCGCAGCATGTCGTTAACCATGCCGCGCATCAGCGCCGTCATGAAAATCATTGCCCAGACACCGACGGTGATCGCCGAAATCATGATGATGGTGCGCCGGTGATTTCGCCACAGGTTGCGCCACGCGAGCATTGCCAGAATTTCGAGTTGACGCATTACCCGGCCCTCATAGCTTCGACCGGCTGCAGCCAGTAGAGTCGAAGTGCGGGATACAAGGCTGATGCAAGCGTACCTGCGAAAACAGCGGCCGGACCGGCGATGAGGGTTCCCGGCGTCACTTTTGGATACATGCGTGCGGGCAAATTGAAAACTGCCGCCAATTCCTCCATGCCGGGATAGGCGAATCCGTTTACCGTAAACCATGACGTAACGAGCGCCCCGAGCAAAGCGCCCAGTACCAGCCCCACAATCCCCATCAGCGTCGTTTCAAGCATGACGAGCCTGCCGAGCCGCCCCGGCGTCAGGCCAAGCGACATGACGATGCCGAATTCCCTGGTTCGCTCCAGAACCGACATGAGTTGCGTGTTCATCACGCTGAACGCCACCAGTATCACCAGCAGGCCGTACATGAACCACGCGCTGGTCAGGTCCGCCTGAATCGCCTGCTTGAGCCCGGGTTGCAATGCTTCCCAGTCATGCACGACCAGGCCTGAGCCGAATGGCAGGAGTTTTTCAGCCTGCTGTTTCGCGGCAGGCACATCTGACAGGTCCGGCGTCGTCATTACAAGCTGATGGCCGGCGCCGTCCATCGCAAACATGTCCTGGAACAGGCCGAGCGGAATCTCCGCAATGCTGCGATCCAGATCCGGAATGCTGCTGTCGAAGATGCCGATGATCGATACGATGGCGGCGGCGAAGGATCCGTCGCGGCCGGTGCCCAGCAGGGTCAGCTCGTCGCCGATACCGACACGGAGATTTCGTGCCAGTACCTTACCGATGACGATCTCCGTTGCATCGATATCAGCAAGAAAGCGACCTTCCTGGACCAGGCCTGGAATGTTCGACACGCCGGGCTCGAAGGCCGGCTCTACGCCGTAGACCTGAATCCCGTAGCTTCTTTCCTCGCTCGAAGCAAGCGCGAATGCTGCACCGCGTGCCGCGACGTTTTGAAAACCGGAATCTTCACGATACCTCGCGGCCAGCTTCTGAATGTCCGGCACACTCTGACGCATCTTCTGCTCATCTTTGTACCCCGGCGCCTGCACCTGCAGATGACCGCTAAACGACTGCAGCGTATTGTTGATCATGAGGTCGTACATGCCGAACTGCAGAGAGATCATGAAAACGAGCAGCGTATTGGAGAACACCATCGCCCCGGTCGTTAGCCAGGTGCGTCGCGGGTGCCGCCAGATATTACGCCAGGCCAGACGCAGAACGATATTCAC
>JACZWL010000083.1 GCA_022572185.1 Pseudomonadota bacterium
GGCTGAATGGCGATACTGCCAAGGTCGCTGGTGGCGGCAGCCTGTCATGTGCAGCAGGTCCGGGTGGCGGCGGCTGCTTCGGCTTCGCCTGGTGGACGAAGGATTCGAAATACGACGCTGCTGTCTGGGATCTTACTGCGCTGCAATCGGCCGGCACTGTCAGCACGGACGTAAGTGGCACATCCTTCCTGCCGGCACTTATTATTCCAATTCCGTTGATCGCGCGTACCCGGTCGAAGGCCTGCAAAGGGCTGGCCGATCAGCTGAAGTCGTTTATCGTCACCGACGAATCCGCCTGAGCCGCCTGTTGCTGGCAAATTCGATACCGAGGATCTTACTCGCATGCACGCGGGATAGATCTTGTGGCCTGAATGTCGGGTATCGGCATTAGTTTTTCAGCCAGGTGGTTGGCCGGATGAGCATCCTTGATGTTGTGTTTCTGCTGTTGGTGGCCAACGGTGCGCCGATTCTGGCAGATTGTCTGTTGCGCAAAAAACTAAATCTTGCCTTGGACGCCGGTAAGCATTTCACGGATGGCCAGCGGATCTTCGGCGAATCGAAAACTGTGCGAGGCGTAGCTGTATCAATTGTTGTTACGATCGGTGCCGCTTTAGTAATTGGTCAATCACCCGCTATCGGCTTGTTGGTGGGGGCTGTCGCGATGATCGGCGATCTGGCCTCCAGTTTTATGAAGCGGCGTTTGCGGCTAGCCGCGACCAGCAGATCATTCGGTCTTGACTATGTTCCGGAGGCACTGTTGCCCGCATTGGTACTTGCCGCAATTTCCGACCTCGCAACCACGGACGTTGTTGCCATAACAGCGATATTCATTTTATCGGCAACCATTATATCGCCCCTGCTGCATACCTTCGGAATTCGGAAGCAGCCGTATTGATAGCTATATAGAAGAGTGGCACCAGAGAGCAGCGGTTACTGAAGCGACAGATGTTGAATTTCCAGAGCCCTAGTTTGCAGGCGGCAACGTCGGCGATTATCACATCAAGCCCATAAAGACGGCTCCTGAACTCCGCCGTTACGCGCATCGACTGCGCAACTCAGTACGCTCATAATGTTGCCCGTGGTATTTGCTTTCTCTATGTTTTCCTTCAGGCGGATATCTCAAAGGCAATGGTGGAGCTTAATCGGGATGACAGGCACACGAAATTGTCTCAACTGAAAGGGCCGTGCAATGGGCAAATATCCGAAGAATTAACGACGGCGGTACATACTTGGTTCGATGCTGCGTAATATATTGATAGATACTATCGGGCCAGCGCCTTTTTAGTTCTGCTTCACTTTTGCAGCTGACAGCAGCCTTTGCTCACCACCGAAACGGTAGCTCAATGTCAGCCCCAACATATCGACGCCCGGATTGGTATCGCTCAATCCCGCATTGGATGTGTGCTGGTATCGAAGCAGAAGGCTGATTGTCCTTTGCCGGTCCAGGTAGACGCCTCCTCCCAAGAAGCTCGTGAAGAACACCTTGCCGCCAAGGTTTTTTCCGCCGAAGCGTGATTGGCTGACGAAAGTCGGATGCACGCCGAAATCCATAAACCATCTGCCCGGTTTGCTCTTGTTCATATCCAGCCGATAAGTAGGGCCAAATGCTATGAATGACGCCGCATTACTGCCGCGCTCCAGCCAGCCGGCTGCGAAATCCAGTGTGCTTGGCAGCCAGAAACTCGTGGTCTGGGCGCTTACCTGGTATCTAAGCAGGATGCCGCGCTGATGCATCCCGCTGAATTTCTTCACCGATTCTGCTTCGAAAATACCGACCGAACTGAACTGAATATCAGCACGCACCGACGGCGCGAGAAATATCGCACACAGAATAACAATAATTGTTGGACGCTGCTTTTTCATCAGCTACTCCTTATTATTTTTGTTTCACCGGTCCTGCCGAGAGCCCCGACGGTGTCAGGTGAGGGAGGTTGAGCCACCGGTACTGTGCCTCCATCACCATTTCCGCCACCACAAGCCACACAAAATGCAGTCATACTCAAAACACACAGAAATCTTGCAAACGCTTTCATGGCTGCACTCCCGATGCAGCGGCAGCTCGGCGGTCTTGGTCCTTCGGGAGGTCTTCCGTGGCTTCTCGGAGGAAGCGAGGACCCGTCGCTTTCCGTCCCCGTCTTTAGACGGGTTTGGCTTTGTCACAGACGTGAACTAAGTGTAGTTCAATAATGAGCAGTTTGCCTGTATTTACAGAAAGATTTCGTCAATAAGGTATATCGGCTTTGTGTCGATTTCTGCCTGTCGAAATGGCATCACCTGGCCGGCCGCTCCAAGGCGAAAGGCGGCATTCACGTCAGTGCTCCACGTTGTTACGGATGCCGCTACGTTAGAAATACAAACGGCCCATCTCAATTGATAAGCCTTTTTTTCGAATGGCGCGTCTGGAGAGATTTGAACTCCCGACCATCTGGTTCGAAGCCAGGGATACAGTACGCGACTTCCCGCGCGCCAGGCACAGTTCGCGCGACGCCCTGTCACCCGCCACGTCGATCTTCCTTGCCCCGGTGTGTGGATGCTACATTCAGGTTTGTGCTGTCTTTATGACTTCGGTCATAATCCGCAACTCCAGTAAATAGTCTCTTTCACTTCAGTGGAGTCGATACATGGGCCCGGTCAGAAAGGCGGATGGTAAGACAGGAATGGCCGCTGTCTGTTTTCTGGCGAGGGATAAGCCATGAGCAGCCTGAATTTTCAAACAGTACTCTATCTGCTGGTAGCCGCCGTCCTCGGAGGCATCGTCGGCGGGCTGATACGAAGCAAACAGGGCAGCCGGAGTCTCGGCCAGTTAGGCGATAAGTGGCAGACTCGATTAGACGTAGCGATCCGCCAGAAGGAGAAGCTCAACGCCGAAAATACTTCCTTGAAATCATCGTTAGAGGCTAATCAGGCCGTCGTGCAAAAGCATGAACACGCAGCGGCCAAGAGCCGAACGGAGCTCGAATCCCTGCGCGAAAAATCAAATGCGGTTGCAAAGAAGTTGTTCGCGCTAAGTGCAGAGCGGGATGAACTCAACAGTAAATTATCCGGCGATCAAGGTTCGCTCAACGCTGCAAAGCAGCGAGTAACGGAACTGCAAACGGAGTTTGTAAAGGCCGGCACTTTCTACAAAGGCCAGCTCGAAAGCGCGTTCAATCAACGTAAGGCGCTCGAAAGGAAACTCGATGACGCCAAGTCGGAACACGAGTCCCTTAGCAATCTACTTATGTCGGCCAGATCGGAACACGAATCCGTCAGCAACCTTTTGGCATCGGCCCAGTCCCGATTGGAGAATCTGGAAGCGCTTGAGGAGAAGGTCATCTCTTTGGACGCCGACAATGCCCAGCTCAAACATGAAGCCATCGTAGCAGCGAGAGAAACCAAATCACTAAAGCGAGCCGCTGCCGAGATGGATGCACTCAAGATGCAAAACACAGAATTGGCTCAGTGCTTGCAATCTGTGGAAAGCAGCCGCAAGCAATACGAGAGCGACGCCCGCCGATATCGCAGTCAGTACGACCAATCCGAGCAGGACTCTGACACGCTGCGTCTCAAACTGGGTGATATCGAGAAGAATTTTGCGGAAATGCAGCACGATCATGACAAAGCGCAAGTAACTGCCAAAAAGCTTGCAGCAACATCACCGGCAATCGGGCAGCCTGTACCTCAGGGCGAGAGGGATGATCTAAAGGAGATCATTGGCGTTGGCAAAATCTTCGAGGCGACGCTGCACAAACTCGGCGTTTATCAATTTCGGCAAATTGCTGCGTTCGGGCCAGCGGATCTGGCCCGGGTCAACGCAGAGCTGAAAGAATTCAAAGGCCGGATTGAACACGACGACTGGATTGGTCAGGCAAAGGAACTGCATTTTAAGAAATACGGCGGGACCGACGAAGAATAAAGCAGTGTTTGGCGGACTGTATCGATTACCGTCAGCTCCATCGGCCTGAATCGCTCGGCACTCGATTAGATGGCTACCCCTGGGCCTCCTGTTTATTGAACTTGGTTCAAGCAGCGAGGGTCAATACGACGAGCGCTCAATAGCACTGTGCGGCCAGGTTGGCGGCACGGCGACAATAAAGGAGAGTTACATGAAAGCCTCGGACCTGTTCGTCAAATGTCTGGAAGAGGAAGGCATCGAATACATTTTCGGTGTGCCCGGCGAGGAAAATGCCGATTTCATGATGTCACTCGACAAGTCCAGCAAAATAAAATTCATACTGACCCGGCACGAGCAAGGCGCCGCATTCATGGCGGAGATTTACGGACGTTTGACCGGTAATCCCGCGGGATGCCTGGGCACACTTGGACCCGGGGCCACGAATCTCATTACCGGTGTGGCCGACTCGAACATGGACCGGGCACCCATGCTGGTGTTCACGGGCCAGGGCTCGTCGCAACGACTGCACAAGGAGTCTCACCAAATCATGGACGTGGTGAAAATGTTCGGGCCGGTGACAAAATGGGCAACAAGTATCCTGCATCCCGATACGATTGCCGAGATTATTCGCAAGGCCGTGCGGCTTGCCCGAACCGAAAAGCCCGGGGCCGTGCACATTGAATTGCCCGAAGACGTGGCCAAAATGGAGACGGACACCGTGCCGCTCAAACCGATCCGGTTCCGGCGCTCCGTGCCGGATGACAAGGTCGTCGACAAGGCTTTCGATGTCATCAAGAACGCGAAAAGACCTATCATCCTCGCCGGTAACGGTTGCATCAGAAAACGCGCCAGCAAGCAACTCCGCCGGTTTTGTGAGCAGACCGGAATCGGTGTGATCAGCACCTTCATGGCCAAAGGCAGTGTGGATATGGACGCGGACTATTGCTTGTACACGATCGGCCTGGGAACCAAGGACCGTGTAGGCCTCGCCATCGACGATGCAGATGTTGTATTGACATTGGGCTTCGACATGGTCGAGTACCATCCCAATTTGTGGAATCCGAGCGGCGCGAAAAATATTATCCACGCCGACTTCCTACCAGCGGAAATTGACGCAAACTATCTTCCCGAACTCGAGTTGATCGGCGATCTGGCACATACCTTGTGGATGTTGAACGAGCGCGTCGAAAAGAGTGGCGGTCTCCAGTTTGATTTGGCACGCCAGGCGGAGATTCGCGAGGAGATGGCGGCGGACCTGGCCGAGCATGCTGGTGATGAAACCGTTGGCAGCATTCGCCCGCAAAAAGCCTTGTGGGATGCGCGGCAGGTGTTGGGTCCCGAGGACATTTTGTTGTCAGACGTGGGTGCACACAAAATGTGGATCGCCCGACACTATCATTGTCACGAGCCCAATACGTGTCTTATTCCAAACGGTTTTTGCTCGATGGGCTTCGCGTTGCCCGGTGCGATTGCCGCAAGTCTCGTATATCCCGAGCGACGAATTCTCGCTATTGCCGGCGATGGCGGATTCCTGATGAACGTCCAGGAAATGGAAACCGCGAAGCGGCTGAATTCGAATTTTGTCGCCCTGGTATGGGAGGATGGTGGATACGGTTTGATCGCCTGGAAGCAGGAAAACGAATTCAAACGGCACACGGACCTCTCGTTCGGTAATCCCGACTGGCTGGAACTTGCATCGGCGTTCGGATGGCACGGTCACCGAGTGGAAAACAGTGTGGATCTGCAATCGACACTCGAGAATGCCTTCAACGAGACGGGGCCGAGTCTGGTGGTTATTCCCATTGACTATCGTGAAAATCAATTGTTGACGAAGAAACTCGGTGAAATAACCGCCACGATCTAATAGGGAGATATAAAACCATGGCGCAGCACTTTTCCTTGATGATACCCGGCGCACCTGAAAGGGCCGGCATCGAGACGGTCAAGGCACCCTATGACGGCAGTGTTATTGCCGACGTGGAGACGGGTAACGCACAACACGTCGAAGTGGCATTGGCAACGGCATACGGTTTGTATCGTGACCGGGATGCGTGGCTCCCTCTGGCGGAACGCATTGCAATACTCGAGCGTGCCGCGGCTATCATGACGGAGCGGCATGCAGAGCTTGCCGTGGAAGCCGCACGGGAGGGTGGTAAACCCCTGCCGGACTCGCAGGTTGAAGTGACACGCGCAATCGACGGCATGCATATTTGTGTCGAAGTGCTGAGAAACGAACAGGGCGAGGTCATACCGATGGGAATGGCGCCGTCATCCGCGCACCGGCTGGCTGTGACCCGAAAGGAACCTGTCGGTGTTGTGGTTGCGGTCAGTGCATTCAACCATCCCTTGAATCTCATCGTGCATCAGGTTGCCGCCGCGGTTGCCGTGGGCTGCCCCGTCATCGTGAAACCGGCCAACGACACACCCTTGTCGTGTCTGCGCTTCGCCCAGATTCTGCACGACAGCGGACTGCCTCCGGAATGGTGTCAGGTGCTGGTTGCCAGCGAAACGCCAGTAGCGACGAAGCTCGTCACGGATTCCCGAGTCGGCTTCTTTAGCTTCATCGGTAGCGCCCGTATCGGCTGGATGCTGCGGTCACAACTGGCGCCCGGTGTCCGCTGTGCGCTGGAGCATGGCGGTGCCGCGCCGGCTATCCTGGCCGACGACGCAGACATCGATCTGGCACTGCGCACCATACTCAAGGGTGGCTTTTACCACGCCGGGCAGGTCTGCGTGTCGGTCCAGCGTGTTTTCGTGCCGGCGAATCGAGCGCGCGAATTTGCGACCCGGCTGGCTGAAGAAGCCGCCAAACTGAAAATTGGCGACCCAACGCTCGCGGAAACGGAAGTCGGCCCTCTGATACGTCACGCAGAGGTTGCTCGGGTTCACGAATGGGTTACCCAGGCCGTTAAGGCCGGTGCAGAGCGCTTGAGCGGTGGGGAACCAATCAGCGAGAGCTGTTATCCATGTACCGTGCTCCTCGACCCGCCGGCGGACGCCAAAGTGAGCACGCTGGAAGTGTTTGGACCCGTTGTTTGCGTGTACGGCTACGATGACTTCGACGCGGCGATCGCGCGGGCAAACAGCTTACCCCTGTCCTTTCAGGCATCAATTTATACATCGAACCTGGACACGGCCATGAAGGCATTCAAACACCTGGACGCATCGGCCGTAATGGTGAATGACCACACGGCCTTCCGCATCGATGGCATGCCGTTCGCCGGATTGCGTGAATCCGGTTTGGGTGTGGGCGGTATTCCTTACACCATGGAGGACATGCAGGTGAACAAAATGCTCGTGATCAATTCGCCGGAGATATAGCGCCGGAGGTTTTGGACGTTACGGTGCTTATGAATTCGCCACCTGCAGCTCAGGATAGCGGCGGTACGAGAGAGGGAGTACGAGATTTTGGCGGACCACAGCGTATTGACAGCCGAAATGACAGTCGTTCCCATTCGACCGCCTTTCCTGAGTATAATTCATTGACCCTCGAGCAAGAACTACCGTCCTGGGCAACATGTCCTGAAGTCTACCGAGACAATGTACCGCTCACGAGTGAAGATCGAACGTGTTTCCGAGCAGCTCGACCCAGATCCGAGGCGCGTCATTCCTCGGTTCTTCGGCCCCGGCGATGAGAAGCGGCTTCGCGGCATCATCAAGCGCATCCGAGCTCTCGATCGCTCCATGGTCTCCAAAATGTTGAACGATCTCGAGCGGAGCTTCCAGAAGAAACATCCGGATCTCGCCGCGATTGCCAAGAGCAACTACGATGCGGTCAAACACCTCATTTCCGATGAGCA
>JACZWL010000039.1 GCA_022572185.1 Pseudomonadota bacterium
ATTCGCTCATCAACGTATAGGCTACGACCTTACCCACGCCTTTGGCGCTCATGAGCAGGTCACGTTGATCCCGCCATTGCGGTATCGCTTCGACTAACTTGTCGAGTTGCTTGTCAATACGTTCAACTTCCGTCTGAACGGCTTTCAGGATGCGTTGGATAGGTTTGTGCACGGATTGCGGCATGCGGTGCAAACGATGCTTTTGCATCGTGCTCATGTCCAGGCACTGGCTACGCACAGCGATTAAATCACTGATCTGACGCAGCTTCTCGGGCTTCAGTTCTGTCAGCGCGGGTTCAAGCGCCTCGCCAAAATGGGCGATATCCTGAGCATCCAATTTATCCGTTTTGGCCAGTCGCCCCGTCGCTTTAGCAAACTGTCTTACTTGTCCGGCATTACAAACCACGACCGGCAGCCTGGCCTTATGTGCGGCACAGACAAACAGCATTTCCAGACGACCAGTGGCTTCAATCAGCACCCGGGTTGGTTGGTACGATCGGAGTCGGCATGCGGCTTCCTTGGCACCTTTGGGTGTGTTCTCAACCGAGAAATAGTCCCCGCAGGGGCGTACATAAATATCGAGCTGAGTCTGGCTGGTATCGATACCAATATTTACTTCAGTGTGATTTTTCTTGTTCATGGGATAAGCTTCTCTAACTTGCGATACGGGCTCGAGGCCCTCATGACTATTCGAGTTATGCCTAGTGAGTCCTGCAGCGTTCCTACTTGTCATCGGTCTCTGCAAAAGGACCCGTTAACTGGCGAACTACTGCAAAAGGCCTTCGGCGGCCACCGAAGGTGGGCCTCAATTTACCCGTTCTGAGAAACACTTGAAAATCAGATAATCTCCCAGGAAAGAACCATACAAGTTAACTCCCTTGGTCGATAATCCGGCGATGAATATCTACAAACGCCACCGATTCCCACCAGAAATCATCAGCTATGCCGTTTGGCTTTACTATAGATTCAATCTCAGTCATCGTGATATTGAAGATTTACTTGCTGAACGCGGTATCACAGTCAGCAATGAGTCGATTCGTCTGTGGTGCAACAAGTTCGGTTTGAAATATGTTCGTCGTTTGAAGAAGAAGCACCAGGGATACGGAGATACATTTTTCATCGATGAGGTCTTTGTGATGATCAACGGCAAGCAGCATTATTTATGGCGTGCTGTTGATCAGGATGGTGAAGTTGTCGATGTGTTTCTACAGCGTCGACGCGACGGCAAGGCCGCTAAGCGCTTCTTCAAACGACTATTGAAGGCACATCGAATGGAACCCAGAAAGATTGTGACCGACAAGTTGAGAAGTTACGGCGTCGCACATCGTGAACTGATTCCGGACACGATTCATGATACATCGCAATATGCCAATAACAGGGCAGAACTTTCACATCAGCCGACGCGAGTTAGAGAACGGGTCATGCGTCGATTCAAATCAATGCAACAAGCTCAGCGATTCCTGACGGTGCATGCGGCTGTTTACAATTTATTCAATCTTGGCCGTCACCTTGTTTCAGCCAAGAACTATAGGTTTTTCCGACTGCGTGCTTTTGCGTCTTGGAATTACGCTGTAGCGTGATCGGCATTATCTGCTCAGATTTGCTTAGACTGAATAGTTAACTTGTCAATACCCTTGCGCCGCCTTCGGGAGGCAGGGGTCGGAGGTTCAAATCTTCTCACCCCGACCAAACTTTCTCTAACTTTCAATTACTTGCATGTGGTCTACCCGACGACGCCATGTCGTGTGCCCGCTTGTGTGAGAATCGTGTGAGCTACGACTCTTAGAAGAGTGTTGGGTCGCCTGACACACAGGGGCGTGTTCAGGCGAGCGCATCCAAGCCTTTTTGCTGGACGAGGTTCAACAGCTTCAATGACGGACCGTTGGGCTTCTTCTGACCCTGTTCCCATTTCTGCACCGTCGACGGACTAGTGTTCAGGTACGCAGCGAACACCGCCTGACTGGCTTTGTTTTGCATACGCAGTTTCTTGATCTGCGCTGCACTCAGGTTTTTTACCGGCGTCAGACACAGCGCATCGAATTCGTGCATGGTCTTGGTGTCCATGACACCGGCTTTATGCAGGGCCTTCGCCGTGTCATGTACGGTATCCAGAATCTTCCTAACCATCATCGTTTACCTCGATCTCAATCAGTTCGCCGGCTTTCATCGCTCTGGCAAGCGATGCGGCCGGGTAATTCAACAACTCCTTTGCCAATAACTTCAACGCCCGCAGTTCCTTGTCATTAATGTTGCCGCGTTGGTTCTTCGCAAAACCATAAACGAAAAACGCCTTGTCACCTTGTCTGAAGGCAACCAGGGTCCGGGTACTGCCCCGTTTGCCACGACCAGGCAAGGCCACCCGTTTCTTGACCACCTGACCGCCCAAGCGAGCATCGATCAAACCCTGTTGCATCTCGGCTACCGCCGCGGCCAGCGCCTCATCGCCAAGGCCTTCGCCGTCTGCCCACCTAGCGAACGCTTTGGTCTTAAACGCCTGCATCAACGTTGCTCGTCATTGGACCATAACTATAGCACTAAGTGCCATAGACTGGTTCACATTTATTGGCCTGTTGTCGCTCTCAGTACTGCCGGAATATTGCCGGACTCAGTTCTGACCGATTGTGCTCTGTTAGGCACTGGTGTCCGCCGGTGCCTCTATTATACCTTTTAATAACAAATACTTATAAACGCCCAAATGTCTTCGGAAGGCAGGGGCCGGAAGTTCGCACCGAGGGGCGCGAAGCGCGACGACAGACGCACGAAGTGCGGTCCGAAGGACCGAGTGGCGAAGCCGCGAGTCCATCTTCTCACCCCGACCAATTATTTTCTGATTTGTCAGCTACGTAAGGACCCCACCGTTCCTTTTTAGGGTCATTGAAAGAGTACTTGTCATAGTTTTGTCACACTCGTTCTCTCGTGAGGACGGAACGATGGCATATATAAGGAAACGTCGTCCGAATTGTTGGCAGACTCAGGATCGTAGGTTGTTCTATACCCCCGCCACTGCATGAATACTAAATCGCCATAGACACCTCCTGATCGATCAATAAAAACAATCAGTTAACACCCAAGATCTGGATTCGGGAGGCAGGCGCCGGCCTTCGGGCTCGATCTCTAATAGGTTTTTAGCCGTAGCTCAACTCTGCGCTCTTGCTTATTTTCTCGTCAATGTCGAATGTTGAGGAAATATCAACAAATGCATCTTGTGGTCCAACAATATAAGCTTGTTGGATCACAAGGCTGCAGCTTACATATTACGGCGGTATTCGCCGCCTACCTCGTAGAGTGCCGCAGAGATTTGCCCGAGTGAACTGGACTTGACCGTCTCTATCAACTCGGCAAACACATTGCCACGCGACCTCGCAGTATTC
The DNA here is from genome assembly GCA_022572185.1 of Pseudomonadota bacterium. Taxonomy (GTDB): domain Bacteria; phylum Pseudomonadota; class Gammaproteobacteria; order Steroidobacterales; family Woeseiaceae; genus JACZWL01. Next base: position 3,372 of record JACZWL010000039.1, read on the forward strand.
TGAAGCTCGGCAATGGCCGCGGCATTATCCTCGCCGTGGTTTTCCTCAAATTCCCTGACGTGCCTGATCTGATCCTGTTTTTCAGTTTCAGACGATCGGATAAGCTCGAGGTCATGGACTTCGTCTTCCTGTCCGGCTTTGGGCAGGAAGGTATTTACGCCGATGAGCGGATAAGAGCCATCGTGTTTCTTGCTTTCGTAATACAGGCTTTCTTCCTGAATCTTGCCACGCTGATACATCGTATCCATTGCACCCAGCACACCGCCGCGCTCGGAAATCCGGTCGAACTCCTTGTATACGGCCTCTTCGACCAGATCAGTCAGCTCGCCGATGATGAAAGACCCCTGCCCTGGATTCTCGCAATAGTTCAGGCCGAGTTCCCTGGAAATGATCATCTGAATCGCCACAGCACGACGCACCGACTGTTCCGTGGGCGTCGTGATCGCTTCATCGAACGCATTGGTATGCAGGCTGTTGCAGTTGTCGAAAAGTGCATACAAGGCCTGCAAGGTCGTGCGGATATCGTTGAAGCTGATTTCCTGCGCGTGCAGGCTGCGACCGGATGTCTGTACGTGATATTTCAACATCTGGCTCCGCGAACTGGCGCCGTAGCGCTCCCGCATCGCCCGCGCCCAGATGCGCCTCGCGACCCTGCCGATTACCGCATATTCCGGATCCATGCCATTCGAGAAAAAGAAACTCAGGTTCGGCGCAAAATCATCGATGTCCATTCCTCTCGCGAGGTAGTACTCGACGATCGTGAATCCGTTCGACAGCGTGAAAGCAAGCTGGCTGATCGGATTGGCACCGGCCTCCGCGATGTGATAGCCGCTGATCGAAATGCTGTAGTAATTGCGTACGTTGTTGTCGATGAAGTATTGCTGCACGTCCCCCATCATTTTCATCGCGAACTCGGTCGAGAATATGCAGGTGTTTTGTGCCTGGTCTTCCTTGAGAATGTCGGCCTGCACCGTGCCGCGAACCGACGACAATGTCTTCGCACGGATCTCTTCGTAGGTTTTTTTCGATACCAGCTTGTCCCCCGATATGCCGAGAAGCCCAAGCCCGAGACCGTCGTTACCGGGCGGCAGCTCGCCGACATAGTCAGGACGGTCTTTACCTTCGAAATAGGCATCGATCTTTTTCTGCGCCGCATCCCATTTGCCGGATTCCCTCAGGTGTTTTTCGACCTGCTGATCGATAGCGGCATTCATGAAGAAGGCCAGAATCATCGGCGCCGGTCCGTTGATCGTCATTGACACCGAGGTCGTGGGTTTGCAGAGATCGAATCCGGAGTACAGTTTCTTTATGTCATCTACGGACGCGACGGACACGCCCGAGTTGCCGACTTTGCCGTAAATATCCGGGCGCTCGCCCGGGTTCTCGCCATACAGCGTTACCGAATCGAATGCCGTCGACAAGCGCGCAGCATCCTGGCCCTGCGACAAGTAATGAAACCGCCGATTGGTTCTCTCCGGCGTTCCCTCACCTGCGAACATGCGGGTCGGATCTTCGCCAAGCCGGCGATATGGATAAACTCCACCCGTGTACGGATAGCCGCCCGGCAGGTTTTCTTTCATCAGGAAGGTCAGGAGTTCGCCCCAATCGCGGTAATCTGGTGCCGCAATTTTGGGTATCTTTTGATGGCTCAGGGACTCACGATAATTCCGGCCCGTTACTTCCTTGCCACGCACCAGGTAGCTGTAGTGTTCAGTACGAACTGCGTCTCGTCGCGCCGGCCACTCTTTTAGCAGTGTCACGGCTTCGTTGCTCAATTCCTGCAATGCTTCCTGATAGCGTTGCCGCAGTACGAGGATCGATGGATCGGTTTTGTCAGTCAGGGCATCGGTGGCATAGGCGTCGAGTTTCCCCGGCAGCTCCGGATCTTCGAGGGCTCTTAGAGCCTCATACAAATGTTGAATCAGACTCGCTGTCTCCGCTTGTGACCGCACGCTGCCGTTGATCTCCCGTCCCTGCTCGCTGATCTCCGCGAGGTAGCGAACGCGCTTGCCGGGGATGACTGCCATGGCCCGCGGTTCCTTTTGCGACACGTCGATGTCCGGTGTCCATTTTTCCGCATCCAGGCCGACTTTCTTGGCCAGCCGCCGGCAAAGCTCACAGAACATCCAGCTGATACCCGGATCATTGAACTGGCTCGCTATCGTCGGATAGACCGGAACATCTTCGTCAGCGGTCTGAAACTGGACGTGGTTTCGCTTCCATTGCTTGCGAATGTCCCGCAACGCATCCTCGGCGCCGCGCTTGTCATATTTATTCAGTACGATCAGGTCGGCAAAATCGAGCATATCTATTTTCTCGAGCTGGCTGGCCGCGCCGTAGTCACTGGTCATTACATAGACGGAAAAATCGACCATATCGACGATTTCACTGTCACTCTGACCGATGCCCGCTGTCTCAACCAAAACAAGATCGAAGCCGAGTGAATTCAGAAACAGAATGTGGTCCGCGAGCATTTCGCTGGTTGCGAGATGCTGACGGCGAGTCGCGATCGAACGCATATATACCCGATCCGATCGCAGGGAATTCATGCGAATGCGATCTCCGAGCAACGCACCACCCGTTCTTCTGCGGGTTGGGTCTACGGCAAGCACCGCGATGCGCATATCCGGGTAGCAGCTCAGGAAGCGGTTCAGGATCTCGTCGGCAACGCTACTCTTGCCCGCACCTCCCGTGCCGGTGATACCCACGACGGGAACCCTGCCCGCCTTGACCTGCCATGCCTTTCGCAGGCTCGCGAGCTTTGCTTCGTCGAAGTGCCCCTCTTCGATCGCAGACATCATAGCCGCGATATCAATTGTTCGATCCGGCGATACGCTTGCGGGAGCGAAGGTTGCGCGTCGCGCACTCGCTGTTCGAGCCACGAGGTCCTGAATCATCTCCTGCAGGCCCATGGCCATGCCATCGTGAGGATGGTAAATCCGCTCGACGCCATACTCCATTAACGACTCGATTTCCTCCGGTGTTATCGTGCCGCCGCCACCGCCGAAGACCCTGATGTGAGATGCGCCGAGCTCGGCAAGCCGGTCCACCATGTAGCGGAAGAATTCGTTGTGACCGCCCTGGTAGGAACTGACTGCGATGCCGTCGGCGTCTTCCTGAATAGCCGCGCGGACAATGTCAGCGACGCTGCGGTTGTGACCAAGATGTATAACCTCGGCACCCTGCGCCTGAATGAGGCGGCGCATGATGTTGATAGCGGCATCGTGGCCATCGAACAATGAGGCGGCTGTGACAAACCGTAATGGTGTCGCGTCGGCCTGGCCGGAGACACCCGGCAGATCGTCTGCAGCGGTACTCATCGACTTCGGTCCTCCGCCAGATAAAGTGCTGATTTTTCACCAAAATCAGGAAAAACCCATATAAGTCAATTATATAGGCTATTGCAATAATTTTAATCTAGATTAAAATAATCCAGACGAGCGCAGAACACAAGTGCAGGCGCCGGTTTTGGCATGGGGATCAGCAACCATGCCGGCGCCGCTACAGGCACCCGCCGCGCCGGCGACAGGAAAAGCGGAATTATGGCCAGAATTGCCGAAGAAACACGTTTCCAGCTGCAGCGGGGCAGAATGCTGAAAGCGGCGGCGACCTGTTTCAACGAAAAGGGATACAGCGGCACCTCACTCAAGGATGTCGCTGATCATCTTGGATTGACAGACGCAGCCCTCTACTACTACGTGCGCAATAAAGAAGAACTTGTCTATCAATGCTATCTGCGCGCCGCGGAGCTCGGCAAACAGGCGATGGATCGCGCCCGCACAGAAGGCCGTTGTGGATTCGAACAGGCCTTTTTATATGTTCGCTACCATGTGGAAATCATGGTTGGCGATCGTGGTCCCGTCGCGATCATGAGCGAGATTCCCTCGCTGAAACCAACTCATCGCAATGAAATTCTGAACGTGTCGCGACAGCATAGTACGGGCTTCGAAGAGATTCTGGCAGCCGGAATCCAGGACGGGAGCATCGCCGAATGCGACGTCCGGATGACGGGTAACGCCATAATGGGCGCGATCAACTGGATCCCGAAATGGTTCCACAGTGACGCGCTCCTGGCAAAGAAAGTGGTGGCGGAGTTTCCAAAGATATTAACCAGTGGATTAAGAAAGAACGAATCGTAGGAGCGTCTCCTACTGACGTGCGTTAATCTCTGCCGTAAGCCGCCTGATCTCTGTTTCGATCTCGGCCAACTCCAGCGCCTCGGAGCCACCCCCGACATCGACGACCTCGACCTGCTTCTGTGTACGGCGCGTTCGCTGATCGGTTTCACCGCCAGGGAACGACGGTTAGGTTTGCGCCAAAACGACAACCGCTGTCAAGAGTGCGATAAGACCAGGGGGAATGGATAGCCGAATGTTGACAAGAGACTTCGATCGAATTCTCGAACATCGCAACCCGGACGGAATGCATTCCCGCACACGCCGGTGTGCGACGCGCTGTCGGTAAGTGTCTGTTTAGACGACAAAAGTTTCATGGAAACGTTCAGAGTCAGCATCAAGAGCCCGTATCCAGAAATTCCGCCGATCTTTTCTCGAGATTCGCCTTGACGGCCTCGGTGTGATTCGGTGTCGCCATGACCTTGATCTGCAGCTCTGCTTCTCGCTGTAGCGCCCCTTCGACCGAATCGTGCCACGCGTTATTGATCAGGCCCTTGATGGCCCGAATTGCGTCGGGTGATTTGCCGGCAATCTCTGCTGCCAGTCCGCGGGCCGCATCGAGCGGGTCTTCCCGCACTGACGTAATGAGGCCGACTTTCTCAGCCTCGCTGCTGGCTATTATCCGGCCTGAATAGGCCAGCTCCTTGATGCGGTCCACGGGCATGACGTCGCGCAGCGTCAGCGTGATCGCCATATCAGGGATGATGCCCCACTTGATTTCCATGATGGAAAACCGCGCATCGGAGGTCGCGTAACGAATGTCCGCGCCGAGGGCGATCTGCAGCCCGGCGCCGAAAGCGACGCCCCGGATTGCAGCAATTACCGGAACCGGCAATGCACGCCAGACGTAGGCTGCGCTCTGGAAGAAGTTTGCCGGCGAGCCGTCACGAGGCTGGAACGCCTGCTTGTCGAGGCCGTCGATGCCGGCTCCCTGAAACACCGAAAGGTCGATACCGGCGCAGAAATTTTCGCCGGCGCCATGAAGCACGACGGCACGTACGGAAGTATCGTCAGCCAGCGACTCGCCTGCTGCGATCAGTGCTTCGATCATGGCAAGATCAACGGCATTGTGTTTTTCCGGCCGGTTGAGGGTAACCTCGGCAACATGATTTCTAATTTCGACTGTAACTCTGTCACTCATGGCTTGCTCCTGCAGCAACACCCGAATCCCGGGCAAGAGTTTAGCACCGGTGCGCGAATATTCCGCTTCGTCGCATTGATCATGTTTGCTCTTGCGAACTCGCTCGCGGTTGCATCCGAATATCCCGGCCCAGGTGTCTTTGAAGTCGTCAAGGGTGAGAGTGAGGTTCGAGTACTGGTATATCGTGGCGGCTTGCTCGGTGTTTTCGGGCACAACCATGTGATATCGACGACCGCTATCAGCGGCCGCATCGAGATTGGTGAACATCCGGCCACTTCCAGTGTCTGGCTGACAATTCCGGTCGCGGGACTTGAGGTCGATGTTGATGAATTACGGCGTCAGGAAGGCGAGCCGTTTAGTAAAACGGTCTCTGACAAGAATAAGCAAGGTACGCAAAAAAACATGCTTGGCGGCAAACTACTGGACAGCGCCAACTTCAGCAGTATCGATATCCGTTCCCAATATTGGTCGGGCGAGCTGCCGGATATCCTGGTCAGATCAGAAGTCACCGTCAGGGGCCAGACCAATATTCTGGAATTTCCGGCTACAGTCAGTGCGAGCGATAAGCAAATTATTGTTACAGGGAGCTTCATTGTGACGCATGCGCAGCTCGGGCTTACGCCATTCAAAGCCATTCTCGGAGGCCTCCGGGTACGCGACCGAATGGAACTGAAGTTTCGGATTACCGCGAGGCGAGTAAGCGACTGACACTTACGCGGACAGCGTGCACTTGCCGTTGTTGATAACAACGACGTCCCGCGCCTTCACGAGGCAACGGAACGAGACGATATTGCGATCCTGCCACATTTCGGTTGTTACCGTGTCGCCAGGAAACACCGGCGCTGTGAATCGAACGTTGAATCCGGAGATCAGCGTGTAGTCATAATTGCAGATGGTCTTGAGTATGGACCGACAGGCAATTCCGTAGGTACACAGGCCGTGCAGAATTGGCCTTTCAAAGCCGGCTTGTCGTGCCAGGGCCGGATCCGCATGCAACGGATTGCGATCACGGCACAATCGATAGAGTAATGCCTGATCGGGCCGCGTCTCGAGGTCACAACGCAGATCAGGTTCACGCTTCGGTAGCGTGTGCGGCGCCGGACCCCGGCCGGACGGGCCGCCGAATCCACCGTCGCCACGCGCAATTATCGTACTGTTGACCACAAACAGCGCTGAATCGTCCTTCGCCATTCGGACTTCCGATGCAACGCAGATCACAGCGCCCCCATCGGGACCTTTATCGAAAACAGCTACGACGCGGCTGTCAGTCAATAGTTTGCCGGCGGCGGGCAACGGCCGAAATAACTCGAGTTTTTGTTCGCCGAACAAGATACGGCTGTAATCCCAGCCACAATCAGCCAGCAAATCACCCGGCGTCAGGATGCTTGCCATCGTCGGCACCGTCTTGAGCGACCGCTCTTCAAAAACATACGGCAGCTCATTCTCGTCCAGCGGATCACTGCCGAATCCCACGCCAAGCGCGTACAGCATCGTATCCCCGTCATCATAGCTGCTGGGCTTATTGGCACTCCTGGTGCCCATCAGCGCATCGTAGTTCAGTGGCATGGTTTAACCATCCTGGTGGTCCAACGTTGTCATTCCGTGTTTTCGGGGTCAAGGCGTGGAAGTTCGGGGGCTGCATTCTATTGCGGTGGTTATCGGGCAGCAAGTTGTCATACGATAGCTGGCAGATTCACTTCATGACCGACAAAACCGATTTGAAACCGACAGCAAGCATCACGCTCAGGGCAGCATATCCGTCAGAGGCCAGGACGATTGCCTCGATGTCCCGTCTTTATATCGAGCACGGGCTCCACTGGCGCTGGACCCCGGCGAAGGTCAAGCGACATATTCGGGACAAGGACACGATGGTGCTGGTCGCAAGCAGAGATGCCGTGATCGCCGGTTTCGCGATCATGCGATTCGGTGACGATCAGGCACACCTTTTCCTGCTGGCCGTGCAGCCCGAATTTCGCCGTACAGGTATCGGTCGATCGATGATGCAGTGGCTGGAAAAATCCTGCCGCGCCGCCGGCATTCAGCAACTCAGGTTGGAGGTCCGTGCCTCGAATCGCGGCGCGCGACTGTTTTACTGGCAGCTCGGTTTCTGGTTTCTCGGCCAGGTTGCGGGCTACTATGACCGCCGCGAGGCAGCCGTCATCATGGTACGGTCGCTGAATGATCCACGACCGCGGTTTTCCTCGGACTAAACTGCGCCGGCACTCTGCGCGTACGACCAGGCCATTTCAACCAGCGGAGCAACCGCATTGGCGGCCCGCTCGGCATGCGCGCTTGCGGCCGTGCCATCGCGAACACGCCCGGCGATGCCCTGCAGAATGGCAGCAATACGAAAGAAATTGTAAGCAGAATAGAAGTCCCGATTCTGAATTCCCCCGGACCGGCCCGTGCGTTCACAGTATGCCGCGACATATTCATCCTCCGTCGGGATACCGAGAGCTTTCAGGTCCATGCCCAGCAGCCCTGACGAACCGACGCCAATTTCAGGCATCTGCCACGCCATCAGGTGGTAGGTGAAATCACCCAGCGGATGCCCGATCGTCGAGAGTTCCCAGTCGAGCACAGCAAGTACGCGCGGTTCGGTCGGATGGATGATCATGTTGTCCAGCCGAAAATCGCCGTGAACAACACTGACCGACTCGTCATCCGGGATGTGCTCCGGCAGCCAGGCAATCAGCTTGTCCATCACTGCGAGCTTTTCTGTCGCCGACGCGTAATACTGTTTCGACCACCGGGAAATCTGTCGCCCAAAATAATTGCCGGGTTTGCCGTAGTCGCCAAGTCCGATATGTTCGTGATCGAAGTTATGCAGCTGCGCAATCGTCTTGCCTGCGCTGTCGTAGATCGCCGCTCTTTCCTCAGGGTCTATCCCCGGCAGGTCCAATTCCCAGAAAATGCGCCCTTCCACGAACTCCATGATGAAGAACATGGTGCCGAGAATTTCCTCGTCCTTGCAGAGCACATGGGGTCGCGGGACCGGAAAGTCGACGGCGTAGAGTGCGCTGATCACCGTGAATTCGCGATCAACGGCATGCGCGGATTTCAGGAGTTTGCCGGGCGGCTTGCGCCGCATCACGTACTTGCCTGATGGCGATTCGAGCAGGTAGGTCGGATTGGACTGCCCGCCTTTGAACTGTCTGACAGTCAGCGGCCCATGGAAACTCTCCACGTGGGACAGCATGTACTCTTCGAGCCGCCCGATATCGAACTGATGGGCGTCACGAACTTCGCGGGTACCGGAGAACTGCTCCTGGCGGTCGCCCATTTGGGCTTCAGCCCCGTGGTTCCACGAAAAAATCCGGCGCCAGTTCTGCCGACGGATCGACTGCATAGACAGAGAGATCGCTTACCCCGGCGCTCTCGAGCACCTCGTCGTCGATGCAGAAGTTGCCTGTGAATTCGCGACTCGGTTTGGTGAGAATGACGTGTGCAGCGTCGCCCATGATCTCGGGCTTGCGCGAGCGGCGTGTCAGCTCATCGCCGCCCAGCAGGTTCTGGATGGCCGCCGTCGCGATGGTCGTGCGCGGCCACAATGCATTCACGGCAATGCCTTGCTCGCGGAATTCACCGGCCATGCCCAGGACGCACATGCTCATGCCGAACTTCGCCATTGTGTAAGCGACGTGTGGCGCAAACCATTTCTCTTCCATGTTCAAGGGTGCCGACAAATTCAGTATGTGCGGGTTACCGGACTTCATCAGATACGGGATGCAGGTCCTGGAAACGAGGAACGTGCCGCGGGTATTGACCTGATGCATCAGGTCAAAGCGCTTCATTGGGGTTTGCAGTGTCGGCGTTAACGCGATCGCGCTGGCATTGTTGACGCAAATGTCAATGCCGCCGAAATGATCAGCGCCCTTCTCCACTGCTTCGGTGACCTGTTCCTCCGAGCGAATATCGCAAACTACCGGTAGCGCCTTGCCGCCAGCCGCCTCAATTTCTTCGGCTGCCGTATAGATAGTGCCCTGCAGTTTGGGGTGCGGCTCGGCCGTCTTCGCCGCGATGATGATATTCGCACCGTCCTGCGCAGCACGTTTTGCGATGGCCAGGCCGATGCCGCGGCTACCGCCGCTAATAAATAAGGTCCGGTCTTTCAGGTCGCTCATTACATGAACCTACATGCGGAAGATGCCGTAAGGAGCCTCCGAGTCACGCGGGCAGTTCATCGACGCCGAAATCCCCTGGCCAAGTACCCTGCGAGTATCCACAGGATCGATAATGCCGTCATCCCAGAGCCTGGCAGTCGCATAATACGGGTGCCCCTGCGTCTCGTATTGCTCGCGAATCTGTTTCTCGAACGCCTCTTGTTCCGTCTCGGGCCATTCCTCGCCCCGTGCTTCGAACCCATCCCGCTTGACTGTCGAGAGAACCAATGATGCCTGCTCACCGCCCATAACGGAAATGCGGGCATTCGGCCACATCAAGAGCAATCGCGGACCATAAGCCCGGCCGCACATCGCGTAATTGCCGGCGCCGAACGAGCCGCCAATGATCACGGTGAACTTCGCGACCGAGGCCGTGGCGACGGCGTTGACCATTTTGGCACCATCTTTCGCAATGCCGCCGTGCTCGTACTTCTTGCCGACCATGAAACCGGTGATATTTTGCAGAAAAACGAGCGGAATACCACGGCGGTTGCAGAGCTGAATGAAGTGTGCGCCTTTTTGCGCCGACTCGGAAAAAAGAATGCCGTTATTAGCGACGATGCCGACGGGATAGCCATAGATATGTGCGAATCCGCAGACCAGCGTAGGCCCGTAAAGCGCCTTGAACTCCTGGAATTCGGAACCGTCGACGATGCGAGCGATGACTTCGCGCACATCATAAGGAAATCGGTAATCCCGTGACACAATGCCGTAAAGTTCTTCAGCCGGGTAATCGGGTTCAACCGACTCGCGCAACTCGATTCCGTTGTCTTTGTGCCAATTCAGATTCGCGATGATTTCCCGAACCATCGTGAGTGCGTGTGTGTCGTTGTCAGCAAGATAGTCCGTGACTCCGGAAATTCTCGAGTGAACATCGCCTCCACCGAGCGATTCGGCGTCGACGATTTCGCCGGTTGCCGCTTTGACGAGCGGTGGCCCGCCGAGAAAAATCGTGCCCTGATTTTTGACGATGACGGCTTCGTCGCACATTGCCGGGACATAAGCACCGCCGGCCGTACAGGAACCCAGCACAGCGGCTATTTGCGGAATGCCCTTAGCTGACAACTGCGCCTGGTTGTAAAAGATTCGGCCGAAATGATCGCGGTCGGGAAAGACTTCGTCCTGCTTGGGCAGGAACGCGCCGCCGGAGTCGACGAGATATACGCAGGGCAGTCTGTTCTGTTGCGCGATTTCCTGTGCACGCAGGTGCTTCTTGATGGTGAGCGGATAATACGTGCCACCTTTGACGGTGGCATCATTGGCAACAATCATGCAGTCAGTGTCGCTGATCTGTCCTATTCCGGCGATCATTCCGGCCGACGGCACCTCGTTGTCGTACAGGCCATAGGCCGCGAGTTGCCCTATTTCCAGAAACGGCGCGCCGCGATCAACAAGTGTCCGGACTCGGTCCCTGGGCAGCAGCTTGCCGCGTGCCAGGTGCTTTTCCCGTGCTCTGCCACTGCCGCCCTGCGAAATCTTGTCAACGACGTGCTTCAGGTCCCCTGCCAGGGCGCGATTTGCGGCTTCGTTCGCAGCGAAGTCCTCGGAGCTCGTGTTGATCCTGGTTTTGATCTTTGGCATTGCGTCGTCCGGCGTCCCTGGCCTCAGCCTGTGGCATTGTATAACTCACGCCCGATCAGCATGCGGCGTATCTCGCTCGTCCCGGCGCCGATTTCGTATAGCTTGGCATCCCGCAGCAGGCGTCCAGCCGGATACTCATTGATATAGCCGTTGCCACCAAGCGCCTGAATCGCCTCGCAGGCCATCCAGGTTGCTTTTTCCGCAGCCAGAAGAATGCAGCCTGCGGCATCGAAGCGCGTAGTTTGCTGCCGGTCGCATGCCCGGGCGACGGCATACACATACGCTCTTGATGAATTCATCGCCGTATACATATCAGCGACCTTCCCCTGCATCAGCTGAAAAGTGCCGATGGCCTGACCGAACTGCTTTCGATCATGCACGTACGGCATCACAAGATCAAAGCAGGCCCGCATGATGCCGAGTGGGCCGGCCGCGAGAACGAGCCGCTCGTAGTCCAGCCCGCTCATCAAGATGGCCGCTCCTTTGCCGGGCGTGGCGAGGAGATTATCCACCGGCACAAGGCAGTTCTCGAATAGCACTTCGCTGGTATCCGATCCGCGCATGCCGAGCTTGTCGAGTTTCTGTGGCGTTGATAGCCCGGCCGTACCACCCTCCACGATAAACGCACTGATACCCCGACTGCCGGCATCCGGGTCGGTAACTGCATAAACGACGAAGACATCCGCTTCCGGGCCATTGGTAATCCACATTTTACTGCCGTTCAGAATATAAGCGTCGCCATTTTTCACCGCCGCCATGCGCATACCGAGCACGTCGGACCCCGCACCCGCTTCACTCATCGCCAACGCGCCGACGTGCTCCCCGGAAATGAGTTTTGGCAGGAATTTCTTCTTCTGTTGGTCGTTGCCCCATCGCCGAATCTGATTCATGCAGAGATTGGAGTGTGCGCCGTATGAGAGACCGACGGATGCGGACGCCCTGCTGATCTCCTCCATGGCAATGACGTGGGCCAGGTAGCCGAGTCCGGTGCCGCCAAGTTCTTCCTCAATCGTAATGCCGAGCAATCCCAAAGCCCCGAGTTCCGGCCAGAGATCTCTTGGAAATGTGTTGGACGCATCGATCTCTTGCGCACGGGGCGCTATCCGATCGGTAGCGAAGCTTTGTACTGAATCGCGCAGCAGATCAATGTCTTCTCCGAGCCCGAAATCAAAATCAAACATATCAGTAATCTCCAATGGCGAACCAGGCGCCTGGCGAATTCGCCGGATCGAGCCCAGATATTGCGCAACGATAGCTGCCGAATGAATACCATTCGTACGGTAGGAAGGCGAAAAGCCAGTCTTTTCCGGAGTTTAGCAGCCTGTCAAGCTTAGGCGTTCGTACCCAGGCGCGGTGGAAACGGAGGATGGTTTTTCGATCATTCAAGGCGGACAGTGGCTCTACATGACGATAGTGAACGGAGAAACAGGCCGAATTCCCGCCGTCGCAGCAGATTCCGCCCAAGTCCGACAGGCTGCCAGGTCACGATTTGCCGAGATCGTCGATGAAAATCGAGAATAATTCGTACTGCGAGGTAATACGCAGTTTCGAGAACAGATTTCGCTTGTGTACCATTACGGTGCCGGGGGCGATATTGAGAAAGCGGGCAATCGATTTTGAGGAGTGGCCGCGCAATAAAAACTGACTTATCTGGCGTTCGCGGTCTGTTAACACACTTTGACCAAATTTCTCGAAGCAGCGGGTCAGGCGTCGGTGCATGCCGTCGTTTCGGTCCGACGCACTCGTCCTGGTTGCCCAGCTCGACCAGATCTTCCCGATGGCCGCCTGAACGACGGGTTCGATTCGCCCCAGACGTGTCAATTCGCTCTTGTTGAACATCCGCTTGCGACGACCGACGACAAGCACGAGGGTCGTAGTGTCTGAGACATCGCCAAAAAAATCCATTTCATCGAGCAAGTGCGTGCGCTCGCAGTATTGCCGGTAATACTCACTCGATCGAAAACGGTCGGGCAACTCGTCACGAAATCGGCAAAGCGTTGGTTTGTCTTCTCTTAGCGCCAGCTGATACAGCGGATCGAGCAGATACGGTCCCGCCAGGTAGCGACCGAGATAGTGCTTTTCTCCCTCGGGCTCGAGCGTGTGGTGCAGAACCTCCGGGCTGGCGTCTGTATGAAAAGCAATGAGGCAAGTTCCTTCATGATCGACGATTGTGCCGATTGCGTCGATCAGTGCATCCGCGACAGATTGATCGTCCGTCGATGAAATTATCCCGGCAACCGCGGTATGCCAGTCCGGCGAGTCAAGTCGATACTGCATGGCAATCTATGCTGTCACGGGCATCAGCCGGATTGATAAAGGGCCGCGACCGAGCCATTGGGGTCTTCGATGACGCAGAACTTGCCGTCACCCATTGATTTCGGCCCGACAATAACCGCGCCGCCGTTTTCCCGGCAAAGCTCGGCGCTCTTGTCAACGTCGGCAACGGTGATGTAAATGAGCCACTGCGAGGGCAGTTCGGCATTGCCGCCCCTGGCATGGCAGATGCCGGCAGCAGGTTCACCTGACTCCGGCATGGTCATGTTGAAGTCCTGGTATTCCCCCATGCTGACGTCTTGCGATTTCCATCCGACCACTTTCGAATAAAAATCGCGGATCGCCGACGCATCGGTGACGGTCAGGTCGAACCAGCCTATTTTTCCAATATCGTTCATGTCGTCCACTCTGCCCGAAAAAACCTTGCAGGAGGGGCTTCAGCCCCGACTCGGCGGATCAAAATCGGGGCTGAAGCCCCTCCTACAAAAAAACTTCTCAGGCCTGATGTTCTTCGGCCTCAAGCTCTGCCCAGATATGCTGCACCCATTGGCGAATTTGCGGCGCCTCTTTCCATCGATCGGATAATTCGCATTGCTCCCGTCGTAACGCAGGCTTTCCGGCTCATTCTGTATCTTGACGATCCGGTGCATGGTTGGACTCCTGGATATCCAATTCTACCCAAGCCCGGAGAGATTCTCCCCCATCTCGAGGAGACTTATGTACACAAGCCTGGTCCGGCTTGCTAGCATAGCCCCAAGCCGGGCGTCGCCTGGATAAAAAAGATATTTACTGTCAAATCAAGCACATCGAATGAACTTCACTGACAAGGTAGTCATTGTCACCGGGGCCGCACGCGGCCTTGGACAGGAGTATGCACGCCAGTTTGCACGCCGTGGCGCCAGCGTCGCCGTCAACGACTTGAGAGACTGCGGCGAAACGCTGGAGATCATCCGGCAAGAGGGCGCGCAAGGCCTCGCCACTAAGACTGATGTAAGCAGTTCGGCAAGCACAGCTGAGATGGCACAGGCGGTCGTCGAGAAATTCGGCAGAATAGATGTCCTCGTCAACAATGCCGCTCTGTATGGCAGTTTGCATTTCGCACCGTTCGACAAACTCGACGAAAAAGAATGGGATGCGACAATGAACGTCAACGTGAAGGGCATCTGGCAGTGCTGTAAGGCCGTGCTGCCGACCATGAAAAAACAACAGAGCGGTTCGATCATCAATATCAGTTCGCTCGCCGCAACCTACGGCATGCCGAACGGGCTGCATTACACGACATCGAAAGCCGCGGTCATCGGCGCCACCCGCGGACTGGCCCGCGAACTCGGGCGGTACAATATACGAGTTAATGCCGTAGCCCCCAACGTCGTCAATACGGATGCAACCGGTGAAGTGTTTCAGGACAAGAAAGACAAAATTGTAGAGGTCACTTTGTCGCAGCAGGCGATCAGGCGCCCTCTCGAGACCGGGGATATCGTCGGCGCCGTTTTGTTCCTCGGCAGCGAGCACAGCGAATTAATGACCGGTCAGACGATGATGGTTGATGGCGGAACCGTGTTCTTATGACCGTCAGGACATATGCACTAAGGCAAGACCTGAATACGAGGAATACAGCATGAAGCTAGTAACAGCGATCATCAAACCATTTCGACTGGATGACGTCCGCAACGCATTGAGCGAAGTTGGCATCCAGGGTATGACGGTCAGCGAGGTCAAAGGATTCGGCCGCCAGCGCGGGCACACCGAACTTTACAGGGGCGCCGAATACGTTGTCGATTTCCTGCCAAAAGCAAAAATAGAGGTCGCCGTTTCGGACGATCTGGTCGATCAGATTATCGAAGCCATCAGCAACAGTGCGAAGACCGGCAAGGTGGGTGACGGCAAAATATTCGTCACGCAGCTCGATCAGGTCTGGCGCATCCGAACCGGTGAAACCGGCGACAGCGCACTATGAAAAAGCAATTAAATCCAGATAGATAGTCACCTATCGCCCGGAATCCGGGCTCCAACAGCGGACGATACGACCCTCGTTGGAGCCCGCATGGCGGGCAATTTGGGCCAAAACTACGTCAGACAGAATGCGTTCAGCTTGTTGCCGTCGAGGTCGCGAAAATAACCGGCATAGAACCCTCCATCGCCGCGCGGCCCGGGCGCGCCTTCGTCGCTGCCGCCCAATTCCAGTGCTTTGGCGTGGAATGCATCGACTTTATCAGTTGAGTCCATGGCAATTGCAACCATGACGCCGTTTCCCACCGTTGCCGCATTTCCATCTTGCGGCTTGATAATAGAAAGCGCCGGTGACTTCGGGCTGACGCCCCAGGCGATGAACGTATCTGCTTCCATGACACGGCTGGCGCCGATATCACCCAGCAGTGCGTCGTAAAATGCAGCCGCTTCATCATATTTGTTCGTCCCGAGCGTTACGTAGCCAATCATCCTGTTCTCCTTTATGGTTTTGACCGTGATGCGAGTGCCGGCAGATGCCCGTCTGGGTCACGAAAAAAAGCCATCCATTCTTCTTCGCCGGCCTCACCGAATTGTCCCTGATCGTCCCGAAATATGAGCTCGGGTTCCCGTTCAAGTTCGATGGCATTATCTTTCAGCGACTGAGTCGCCGCAACGATGTCCTGTACTCTGAAGTAGAGGACGGACGACGCTGCCTCGACCTCATCCACTTTCTGTATGGATAACCTGACATTACCGACCTGAAAAAATGCGAGCCCCGGAGGATCGAAGCTTGTAATCAGAGACAAGCCAAGAATGTCGCGATAAAACCGGGTTGAATGCTCGAGATCGGCAGTCGTCAACGCAAGCTGGTGCAGTCGGTCGATTTGGAGAGTTTGCGAAGTCATTTTTTTGTTACCGGACGATTAACTGGCGCTACCTTGCAACACTATAGACCATTTTCTAAGCTTCTCCTCGAACGGCATCGCTGCAAATGCGGGGCTCGTAGACGGCAGTGTTTCATACCGCAGGTCTGACTGCAGCTCACCATGCCGGGATAACACCATGTGTTCGAACATCCCAGCTGCCTTCTGCCCGTTAAAACACACAAGACGAATTTTGCAATACGTTGTCAGGAATGACGAGAAATCGTTCGGTTTTGCCGTGGAACTATCGATGTCCGAATCCATGCTGCCCGGCCGCTCTGACGACGCCAGCACATCCCACACGGCAATATTGTTTCTCTTGAGCAGGACTGTCCGTTTCGCATAGGCGACATCGAGGCCGGCGCCAAAGAGCTCGCCCATGATGCGCCAGAAGGCATTTTGCGGGTGCGCGTAATATTCAGACGCCTCGAGTGATTTGCGGCTCGGCAGGCTGCCGAGTACAAGCACGGTTGCATCGGGGCCGACGATAGGCGGAAATCCCGTCGAAGAGGCCATACTGGTTCCTATCCCAACAGACTCTGATACAGGGCAAGCTCGCCGATCACCGGGACAGAAATGCTCATTTGTTCGCGTCGAATTCTGCTAACGACTCCTTTGACACGCGGCCCAGCAGGTAAAACTCATCGTTCGGCCGCATCGTCGTCACATTCGCCATGCGATTCGACAGGGCGAAAAATGCCGTGATTGCACCGATGTCCCAGATATCTTCATCAGAGAAACCGTGTTCCCGCAGTTTATCGAAGTCGGCGTCGTTCACCTCATGAGCTGCGAGCGAGACTTTGGCCGCAAAATCGAGCATGGCCTTCTGCCGGTCCGTAATATCGGCTTTGCGGTAGTTCGTTGCGACCTGGTCTGCGAGATACGGGTTCTTTTCGCGAATACGCAAGATGGCACCGTGGGCTACGACGCAATAAATGCATTGATTGAGCCCTGAGGTGGCAACGACGATCATCTCGCGCTCACCTTTGCTCAAGCCTTCCTCTTTCTCCATCAAGGCATCGTGATAGGCAAAGAATGCCCTGAATTCATCGGGGCGGTGAGCGAGCGCGAGGAAAACGTTGGGCACAAACCCCGATTTTTCCTGTACGGACAATATCCGATCACGAATATCATCCGGCAGGTCCTTGAGCTCGGGAACCGGGAAACGGCTGATTCGTCTATCCGTCATCTTATTTACCTGCTCAGATCCATCGTCTGACTCTCGAACAGTAATTTACGTACGTCTCGCCGAAGAGAGATCTCATAGCCGCCTCTTCCGCTTTTATCTGAAAAAAAGTGATGTAGCTGACGAATAATGCCAGTACAGCAATGTTGTAGACACCACCCAAGCAAATCGCCCAGCCGATCAGCACGAGGAGCAGGCTGACGTACATCGGATTCCTGCTGTAGCCAAAGACGCCGTCAACAACGAGCTGTGATGCCTCCTCGGGGTGGAACGGATCGACGGTAGTGCCCGCCCTGCGGAACGCCAGCATCGAAAATACAAGCAGTACAATACCCGAAATGGCAAACAGTATTGCCATCGGTAACTGAATCGCGGATTCAAGCTGCCCGCCTGGCAATTGCTCGTCGACCACCCACATGAGGATTCCGCATATGAGCGCTTGTACAGGGGGTGGTACCTTCAGGACCAGCTGCAAAATTTCTGCTCCTTATTGATATCGGTTCATAAGCGAGTTTTCCGATCTGTGAATGTGTCGGATCTGCCGCTACCGTAACCCAATTCAGGAACACCGGCCAGACCAGGCTGCGGAAGACGGGCCGGTAAATCTCAACGTAAATACAAATATCTGTGCTTGCTGCCTACTCCAAAATAGCAGAACGTCGTGCCAGTAGATTCTCGCCGATAAAGGAGTATGGGTATGCATCTTCTGGTGGTATTCCTTCTTGTTCTGTCACCGTCAATCGCTCACACGCATAATAGTTGCCCGAAAGCAAAGTGCGAAGTAACCCGGCAGAAGATCGAGAAGATCCAGGCGAAGATGCGCCAGGGCTACACGCGCGCGCAGGGTGAAAAGATGGAGGCGCAACTCAGGAGTCTCCGCGCGATCAAGTCGAAGCGTTGTCGTTAGTCTGAATATTTGAACTTTTTCTTAAGGCCGGCCCAACAATCACGATAGTCTTTCTGTAGAGCATCCGATTCCATCGCGAATCGGGTCGGCTGAATCAGGTAACGCGATTCGAACATGAAGGCCATCGTGTCGTCGAGTTTTTGCGGTGCAGGATCCGCTTTGCTCGCCTTTTCGAACGCATCTGCATCTGGCCCGTGAGGGGACATGCAATTGTGCAGGCTGGATCCGCCGGGCTCGAAACCGCCACCGGTCTTGGCATCGTAATCGCCATAAATAAGTCCCATGTATTCCGACATCAGGTTGCGGTGGTACCACGGTGGCCTGAACGTGTCTTCCATGACCAGCCAGCGCGGCGGGAAAATCGCGAAGTCGACATTGGCGGTACCGGGCGTGTCCGATTGCGAGGTCAGCACGGTAAATATGGAAGGGTCCGGATGGTCGTAGCTGATAGATCCGATCGTGTTGAATCGTCTGAGATCGTATTTATACGGAGTGAGATTGCCGTGCCAGCCGACGACATCGAGCGGTGAGTGATCGATTCGGCAGGCGTACAGCTTGCCGGCGAGCTTGCTCACGAGCTCAAACTCTCCTTCCCGATCCTCATATGCGGCAACGGGTGCCTCGAAGTCGCGGCTGTTCGCGAGACCGTCGCTGCCTATCGGCCCACGTTCAGGCAGTCCGAGCTTTGCGCCATAATTTTCACAGACATAGCCGCGTGCAACACCATCCGGCAAGACAACCCGGAATTTGATGCCCCGCGGCATGACGCCAATCTCGCCCGGTTCGACCGCCAACACACCGCATTCGGTGTGGAGCGTCAGCCGCCCCTGCTCCGGCACGATCAGCAGCTCACCATCGGAGTCATAAAAGAACCGGTCGTCCATGGACCTGTTCGCGCGATAGATATGAATGCCAATTCCGATCTGCGCCCGTGCATCACCATTCGCCGCAATGGTTGTCAATCCATCGACAAAGTCGGCTGGCTCGTCAGACATCGGCAGAGGATCCCAGCGTAGCTGGTTCGGCGTCGTTGGCATTTCGTCGATCGGGCCCGTTCGGATCAGACCACCATCTATGGGTTTGAATTCACCGTGTACGACGGACGGACGGATGCGGTAAAACCAGCTTCTGAAGTTCTCTGCCCGCGGCGCTGTAAACGCCGTCGCGCTGAACTTCTCGGCATACAAACCAAGCGCTGCCCGCTGCGGAGAATTTCTACCTTTCGGCAACGCACCGGAAACCGCCTCCGTCTCAAACTCGTTGCCGAAGCCCGTCATGTAAGTCAGTCCTGATTCATCTTTCGCCGCCAATGCACACCTCCAGGAACAGTCAAGCTTTCACAACCTTCTGATCGATTGCACCGAAGATGCTGTTGCCGTCCTTGTCCAGCATTTCGATACGAACGGTATCGCCAAAGCTCATGAATGGCATCGAAGGCTTGCCGTCTTCGATCGTTTCGAGCATGCGCTTTTCGGCAATACAGCTCGAGCCTTTGGAGCGGTCGTAATTCGAAATCGTGCCCGATCCGACGATCGCACCGGCGCCCAGGCGGCGCGTCTTTGTGACATGAGCAATAAGCTGGTTGAAATTAAAAGTCATGTCGGTGCCACAATCCGGCTGGCCGAAAATCTCGCCGTTCAGGTGCGTGATCAGCGGCAACCTGACCGTGCCATCGCCATATGCGTCACCAAGCTCGTCTGGCGTTACCGCAACAGGCGAGAAAGCCGTTGATGGTTTCGACTGATAGAAACCGAACCCTTTGGCGAGTTCGCCGGGAATCAGATTGCGCAATGACACATCGTTGAGAATCATCAGGAGTTTGACATGTTTGCCGGCGTCTTCGGGTGACGTTCCCATTGCCACGTCGTCGGTAATGACGGCTGTCTCCGCCTCCATGTCAATGCCGAACTCTTCGCTTGGCACCGGAATGTCGTCGAGCGGCCCAAGAAAATCGTCCGACCCGCCCTGATAGACCAGTGGCTCGTGCCAGAAACTCTCCGGCATCTCCGCGCCCCGCGCTTTGCGGACAAGCTCTACGTGATTCACGTAAGCGCTGCCGTCGACCCAGTGATATGCCCGCGGTAATGGCGACGCAACCGCCGCCGGGTCAAACGGGAATTCACCTTCGACCGGACCGGCTTCCAGGCTCGCGGCAAGATCTTGAAGCCCCGCCGATACCACGTCCCAGTCATCGAGCGCCGCCTGCAGTGTTACGGCGATCGCGGGCGCGAGAACGGCCCGCTGCAGGTCCCTGCTGACAACGATCAGGGTGCCATCGCGCCCACCTGCTTTAAGACTCGCAAGTTTCAATTTCTCTGCCCTACGGTCGAATTATTGATGTTGTGAAAAAAGTCATATTAGTTTCTTCCGAAACCATTTACAGGCTAACACGCTTTGGTCTGATTTCAACGCATTGGCGCTCAGTTGGCTAGCGGATTTGCCACAAGGGTGCTGAAACAACAAAGCCACCGCCGGCTGCATGAGTGGCGGTGGCCACACCTGAAATCAGGTGACTCGGGTCGACCGCTGATCTTCAGGCAGCGAACTGGTCCTCTTCGGTGCTGCCGTCCAATGCGGTCGTTGACGACTGCCCTGCCATGATTGTGTTCTGCACAGCGTCGAAATAGCCGGCGCCGACGAAGGACTGGTGCCTGGCGGCGCGGAACCCATACTCCTCGTCCGCAAACTCCTTCTGTTGCAATTGCGAATAGGCGTACATGCCATCGGCCTTATAGGCGCGACTCAGATTGAACATGCTCGAGTTGAGGACGTGCCAGCCGGCCAGGGTAATGAACTGAAACTTGTAACCCATCTTGCCCAGTTCTTCACGGAAATTCCGCATCGTTGCCTCATCGAGATTCGCTTTCCAGTTAAACGACGGTGAGCAATTGTAGGCGAGTAGCTGATCGGGAAATTCGGCATGAATGGCGTCCGCAAAGCGCTGCGCCTGTTCGAGGTCCGGTTTTGAAGTCTCGCACCAGAGCATGTCGGCATACGGTGCGTAGGCAAGTCCACGCGCAATTGCCTGGTCGAGGCCGGCATTGGTCCGGAAGAAACCCTCGGCCGTTCTTTCACCGCTTATGAACGGGTGATCGCGCTCGTCAGCATCCGATGTAATCAGGTTTGCCGCATCCGCGTCGGTACGTGCCAACAGTACGGTCGGCACTCCCAATACGTCCGCTGCGAGTCGCGCGGCTGACAATTTCGAGACAGCTTCCTGCGTCGGTACGAGGACCTTACCGCCCATGTGGCCGCATTTTTTCGCAGAGGACAATTGGTCTTCGAAATGCACGCCTGCCGCACCGGCGCGAATCATGTGCTGCATCAATTCAAAGGCATTCAGATTGCCGCCAAAACCGGCTTCGGCGTCGGCCACGATCGGCGCCAGCCAGTCGATGCTGTCGTCCCCATTGAGCGCGTGAATCTGGTCTGTTCTCAAGAATGCGTTATTGATTCTCTCGACCATTTTGGGCACGGAGTCCACCGGATAGAGACTCTGGTCCGGATACATCTGGCCGGCGCTGTTGCCATCGCCGGCAACCTGCCAGCCGGAACAGTAGATTGCTTTGAGGCCCGCCTGGATTTCCTGGATCGCCTGGTTGCCGGTCAGCGCACCGAGCGCACACAGCGGCTGAGCCTGATTGACCAATCGCCACAGTTTCTCGGCACCAATGCGGGCGAGGGTATACTCGATCATCACGGAACCGCGCAGCTTGACCACGTCCGAGGCGCTATAGTCGCGTTGCACGTCTTTCCACCGCGGGCTTTCCGCCCATTCGGTCTCCAAAGCTCTAATCTGATCGTCCCGTTGCATGACTCCCTCCCGCAATAAGTATTGGTCAAGGTCCCGAATCCGGGAACTCTGCAGGTAGTATAGAGATAAATCAGCTATAATTTCACAGTAAAAATTTCACACTGTTAATTTCACAGGCCAGCTTATGTCATCTACCCGGGGACTTCTGCGCAAGGCTCACTTTTTGGGCACCAAGATCAAGCGTTTACGTAAACGAAACAAGCTTACGCTCGAGGATCTGTCGGTCCGCTGCATTCAGACTGATCGTGAAGCGGGACCCTCGGTGTCCTATCTCTCAATGATCGAAAACGGCAAACGCGTGCCATCCGAGCGCCTTCTGCGAATCATCGCCGACATTTTTCAAAAAGACATCAACTGGTTCTATGACGAGACACTGGAAGAGGATGCCATCGAGCCGGAACCAAGGTCCGGCGGCATCAGAGGCATACCGCTGGAGCCCGGGTTTCTGTTCTCAACCGAACTCCTGCAGACGGCTATCCCGGAGTTGCTGGCACAGACCGGCACGACGGGCCGACAGTTTGCTCACCTTCTCATTCGCGCACATCAGGAGACGCATCAGAATCGGTTTCCCGACCTCGAGCGAGCGGCAGAAAGCATCGGCAAAAAACAATTTCCATTGAGTGCCGCGGACACGTTCGACCTTGCGAGGAAACTGGGACTGAAGATCAAGTGGTTCGACAAGAGTCCGTTTACAGACCCGGGCGACAAAGATGGATCACTGAAAACCCTGGTTCGATCTTTCTATGACGCGCCTGATGTCGTGTACCTCAACAGGAAACTCGAATCTCTGCCCGAGCGAATAAAATACGACCTGGCCAACCATATAGCGCACCGCGTGTTGCACGACGGCGATGGCGCTCGCGCGCCGCGCGTTGCGGGCGGCAGACTGGCCGGGCAGCGGCAGGAAACTGAGTCGGCCAGCATGGATGCGAAAGATATTCTGACTGCATGGCGGGACTTTGAATGCAGTTACTTTGCCGCAGCATTGCTGTGTCCTAAAGCGGCATTTCGGCAGTTTCTCGCCCGTCACTCGTATTCCATCGATATCGGACGCAGAATCGAGCTGTCGACGGCGCTCATCATGCGGCGCATGTCCAGCGTGTCACCGTATCCCCACTGGCATTACTTTGATGCTTACCCACCCGGACATTTGCGGGCGGTATACAGAGGCAATGGTATTCCCCTGCCATGGGGCAACATGAGAATGGTGCTGGATCCGTGTCAGCACTGGGCCGTTTTCAAAATGCTGAATTCGCGCTCGTCCAAACCGTCGGCACAGATTTCGGTGCTGCGAAACGGAGACGACGCGCGGCTTTATTGTTGCGAGTCGATACGCGAGAAAGACCCGGCAGGCAATGCACACGTCATGTGCGCCGGCATCGATTTGTCACCTGCTCTCAACTCTCAGGGCTTTGACGCGCATGACGTCATCGAGCAAATCGAATCAAGTTGTAACCGGGGAGGCGGCGTGGCCACGATTCCCAGGGAAGCCCGTCAGAAACTGGAGACCGTCGGCAAGATTCTGAATATTGGCTGGGTAGGAGCCGGTGCCGCGAAAGAGGCGAGCATCATCTGTCCGAGAAACTCATCCTGCCCGCGCGACAGGCACTGTCTCGGGAAAGCCACCGGTCGTTCAAGGCCTCAAGCCGAAGAGATTTGCGAAAACATTTTGAGCAACGCTTTCCACTGACGGTCGCTTGCAGGTCTCGCACAAAAAACGGCCCCCGAAGGGGCCGTCAAAAAGGTCAAGCTTGTTTGTTATTAATTGCTCTGATAAGTCACTCGCAAATAACCAACCGTTACGGGCAGATCGTGTACAACGTTGCTCATCCCGATAACGCCGCAGGCATCGCAGGTCGAGGGATCCTCATCAAACAGATTGTTGAATCCGATCGCAATCGTGACGGGTTCATCTGCAAACGACGGGTTATAACGAACCTGAAGGTCGGTAAATAAAGCTGAATCCAGCTCGCTACCAGAATCCAGGATCATGCTGTCTGTCCAACGGAAGGCCACGTTGGCGCTCCACCGATTGAGATTCCAGTCCACACTCGTCACCGCCCGCCATTCCGGGAATACACGTTGGAAGGTTTCATCGGAATGTGTACCCGTCAGATCATTGACGCTTTGTGTGCCGTCCGGATTCGCGGTTCTTTCGATGTACTCGTCAAGATAGATCGCGTTCAGATTGATACCACATTGCCCGATACCGGTATCGGGACCGACCCAGTTGATTGCCAGATCGAATCCGGAAGCCTCAATTGAGCCAATGTTCTGCAATTGATTCTCGATTACACCAATTGAACCGGAACTGGACCGCGACACTGAGTCACAGAAGAACGGATCCAGCGTATTGACACAGGCTTCGATGACCGCGCCGGGATTGAGACCCTGAACTGCGTCATCGATTTCTACATCATAGAAATCGATCGATGCCGTCAGTCCTTCAGCCCAGCCCGCGCCTTGTGCAAAAGCCGGACTCCATACGATACCAGCAGACCAGGCGTCCGAAGTCTCTGCGATCAAGCTCGCATTACCCTGAGACCTGGCCGACAACTGCGGGTTTCTTTGCGCAAGACCCGGCCCAATGCCGCCCACCAGGGCTCCGGTTGTATTTATCGCTGGATTTGCACAGTTGTCGATGATGTTTTGCGGTTGCGGTCCGTCTTCCAGCCGTCCGCCGTCTGCCTCCAGGATCGTCCCGCAAGCAGCCGTTCGATCAGATATTTGCCGGTGACGTAGCTGCTCCCGTAGCCGGGTTGGCGCAGGTACAGGTGTTGTTCGACGGCCAGCAGATCGAGATCCTTGCGC
>JACZWL010000007.1 GCA_022572185.1 Pseudomonadota bacterium
GATGAAGGTATTCGTGTTCGGGTCTGTGAGCACGAATCGCCCCTGCGGCGTGCCGGAGCTGCCGTGCAGGTTCGAGGTGCCGGGACCGTTGGACTCACGCGCCTGAGCCACATCTGCTGCACTGACCGATTTTTGATCGACGTACGACACGTTGAGGAAGACGGAGGTCTGGTCGGAGACGCTGCCGATCGACAGGGAGCCCGCGACTGTGTCGCCGTCGCCCTCACTGAAGCTGCCGCCGTAGCCGGAAACCTCGAAGCCTTGGAAGTCTTTCTTCGTGATAATGTTGACCACGCCGGCGATCGCGTCAGCACCGTATATGGCCGAGGCACCGTCTTCGAGCACCTCGATGCGCTCGATGATGCTGAGCGGGATCGTGTTGAGATCAGTCGCCGAGCCGACGCCGCTGGCGGAGGATTCGCTAACCCAGCGGATTCCGTCAACGAGCACCAGAACGCGCTTCGCGCCGAGGTGGCGCAGATCTACTTGGGACGAGCCAGCGCCGACGCCACTACCGTCTGGCGGGAAGCCGAAATTGCCGCTGGAGTTGAAGCGCGCGTTGAGGGCGCCGCCCGATGACGGCAGGCGCTGTAGAAAATCGCCGAGCGATGTGAGTCCCGACCGCTGGATGTCCTTGCTTGAGATTTGCATTACTGGGCCGGCGCCCTCGAGCGGGTCTCGGCGAATACGCGACCCTGTAACGATAACCTCTTCCAAGGCCTCATCGGCTGCGGCGTCCTGCGCCATGGCAAGCTGATCAGGCACTGCAAAAACTGACAGGACCAGAGCAATGCTCAGTCCTCTGGCAATGTGTACAAGATATTTCATTTTCGCTCCCCTTTGGGTGAGTAGACAGTCATAAACTTGGGTCCTACGTGTTGCAAATAAGCCACAAATAAGTCGGTGGCCTGCCTGAAACGGTGATGAGAATTACATCTTCTAAGTCAATGACCCGTTCTTGCTAAACAAGTTCCGCGCAGTCTGAATCAGGCGCGGCGGTGCTGAGAAATCACCTGTCGCAATAGAACCACAAATCGTCCGTGGATGAAAGATCTGGACAGGCGTTTATCGCTATTCGTTATATGCTCAGGAACATACGCCTCAGGGTTGGTGAAAGCAATCCTCACAGAGTGCTCTGATCTCGTCGTCCTTGCCGGTCAATTGCCAGCGAATGAGCGACACCGGGATGACACCGACGGCGTTGACCTCGTCATAGAAATCATACAGCCTGAAATCGGCGTCACCGACCTGCCTGGATCGCTCCGCTAGCAGCCGTTCGATCAGATATTTGCCGGTCACGTAGCTGCTGCCGTAACCAGGTTGGCGCAGGTACAGGTGCTGTTCGAAAGCCAGCAGATCGAGATCCTTGCGCATCCAGCCGCGCGGCGTCCAGCTCACATGAAATTCTGCGGCTTCCTGCATCGTGTAATCATTTGCATGCGCATATAAGGAGCCAAGGCCTCGCGCAGCACGTTGGGCCAGCATGATATAGACGATCTCGCGCGCATGCGGATTGTCGTCATACAGTCCCGAAAGCAGCATCATTTCTTCCACACCGGTCGCCATGCCCTCCGCGCGACTGTCCCAGATGTTGTACAGCAGTGGGCCGCGCCGAATCGGACTCGGGTGCGGTTCGCGCTTCATGCGTGCCAGGTCGAACCAGTGATAGAAATGGGTCCACAAAGTCGTTGGTTCGAAGTGCACGGCTGTCCAGAAGAAATTTCGCGTTTCCTTCGGCACGAACGAACCGATGCGCTCACGAATCGCCTGATCGTAATAATCCGGCACCGGCAGGATTTCCTGTTGCTCCAGGAATTCGATGTACTTCGTTACCGACTCGTTGGCGCGCCGCTCATACTCTTCTTCGCTCTCGATGGAGACCAGCGGCGGTAACTTTCGGTTGCGATGTTCTTCGAGTCTCAAAGATGCCCAGGCCCGGTCCAGTTCCCGTTTCAACAGGCCGGCCTCCTCCTCCCAGGTCAACGGTACGTAGTGAACATTCCTGAGATACCAGGTGTAATTCTCCTTGCCGATGCCGGATGGGCCGGTCTTGGACGGTGCCTGCTGTTCGAGCCAGGCGGCAAAAGACGACGTAGCTGCCTGCGCCGCGGAGAGCGCCTCGCTTAGCTGGGCGCCGCCACCCTCACCTACCATGTCGACGATGTCATCAAGGTTTGTGCGCTGATCCCTGATGTTTTTGATGCCGGCAATCCAAAGATCACGTGCATTGCCAGTCAGGTTTCCGCGCGCCTGATCGAGTAGCGGCGGTATCACGTGCAGATCCTCGATGAGCCTTGCTTCCTCATCAGCTGACAGCGGAAAGCCGAACGTCCAGAGTTCCAACAAGGCATGATGGGTCGGGCCCTCATGTGCCGGCGTATCGCTCTCATCGGTCCAGACTGACTGATAGAAGGCCGGATCGCGCACCCATGGTTTCAGCACGCGGTGGTTGAAGTCGAAGCCGTTCATTTCAGCGCGCAGCAGATGCCAGTCGACCTGTTGTTCAATGGGCCAGCCGTTCGGATCAATCGTGTGAAGACGAGCCTGATAGGTCTTCGATTCCTCATAAGCAGCCGCAAATCTCTCCGCCGTATAGTCCGGCGCACCATCGCGCATCGCCGGCCGCTCAAATTCGCGCCAGTCTTCGAATAAGGCAAGCAGGTCCTCGTATCCGCCGGCATTGCTGTCCTCGGCAGTACAGGAATTTGCAGCAGCAATAAACACCGCCATCACCAATACGGACAAGAACTGCCTGACCATGACTTCAGATTTCATGATTTCCCCCCGGTGTTATCTAATAGACCTGCCACCGGCTTGCTGCTTGCAGGCGGCTTACAAGCTACTCATCGACGAACATTTATTCTGGCCTCAAGCACCGCGACAGACATCGACAATTTTCTTTTTCAGTTTTGCGGGATCATTGACGGTTTCGTAGAAAACGTCAAGATACTTCAGCGTCGACTTCCGAGCCTTATTGCTCAATGCGTCCGGCGTGTTCGCTATCTTAATGTCTGCCCGTCGCTCATTGAACAATTGTATGGTCTGGTCCAGATAGTCATTGTGTCGGCAGCGACCCCGGTAAAGTCGATGACGCACTGTCCTTATTCCAAGGCCCAAGGCGGGCAACGCATATTTCGTTTCGATGATGCCTGCCTGATCGAAATCGTAGGGCAGCACGATCCAGTTGTCCTGTGCATCCGGTTCTGCAATGACTTTCGCATTGTGACAGCAATTTTCCGTGCCCGGTCCCTTCTTGATGGCCCAATCGGTGTTCGCAATCATGTATTGAAACAGTTCGAAAATATTGGTTTGCGCCGCGTCGAACTGATGCGGTGCGATGGTCTTCGTCTTTATTTTTTTCATGCCCATGCGTTTGGCAACTTCATTGTCGGATTCGATGAAGAATGCCAGCCTGACGTCGTCGCGTCGCTTTCCTTCTATGTCCCGATACGTGACATTCAGCATGCGAACCCGAAATGAATACTCGGACACCAGGTTATAGGTCTTATAAATTCCGAATTCCTGGTGCAGGTAGCGGAGGTAGGTCGAACCGTTGTTGCAATGGGTGACGATTTTCAGTTTTTTCTGGCCGGCAAAAAGCGTGGAAGCCACCTGGTCCGGGTTCAAAAAAACAGACAATGGCGGAAACGAACAATGCTCCAGGCGCGACCTGCCGCGCGTCGTGATGTCGATGTCGATGGCGACTTCGTTGCCGTTGACATCAACATAGCGAAGCTGCCCCTGGAGAACCGGCTTTTTGCTGGCGCGCTTCAGCAAAGTCCTCACTGGAAATTCGATGACAATATCCAGGTTCTCTGCTGATTCGAAAAGCAGATGGTTCTCGGCACGACTGCTTGTCGTCATGCCTGCCAGAATGCAGGCAAATAGCAATGCGATAGGTATTCCTGGCATCATGGCAAGCGATCACAAGCCTCTCGATTGCTTGCCAGCTTATCACTGATCGCGCTTTAGGCAGGGAAGAAATCTATGGGTTTGGTGGTTGTGATGGCTTCGACATCTTTCGCTTCGAATCGGAACATCCTGATCCGCTGAACGAGCTTGCGCTCGAGATCCTCGTCACCCAGCTCACTGGACACGATCTCGCAGAAGGTAACCTCGCCGGACGGTGCGATAGTCAGACGCAGAACCAGCTTTCCTTCGAGGCTTGGATCGATTCGCAATGCGCGATTGTAAAGCGCGAAGATCGCGCCCTTGTTCATGTCGAACACGAGTTCGATTTCTTCGCGGCTGCGAGATGCTTTGCCGCTCGAGCCAGTGCGGCGGGCTCCGCCCGCAGACTGGCCGAGGCCGGCAACCGGGCTGGATACCTGGGTCGTTGAACGGTCACCGAGGCCGGTGCCGCCCGTGTTCCGGCTCATATTGGCGGTGTTTATGCCGCGACTTGCTGCACCGACTTTCGATGTGATCATGGCGCGCTCGTTACGTACGGCTACACCGACTGACGACGTCAAAACCCGGTTGTCAGCGACTCTCTCGAGTACGTCGCTGTCTGCCAGCTCTGCCAGATCTTCAGCAAACGGCATGAATGCAGCCTGTGCTTTTTCGCGGGCGATTTTTTTGTAATCAATCGGCTCGGGTTCTTGCTCCACCACCCTCTCCGGCTCCGGGTCCCTGATCGAATCAGGCTCTTCGGGTTCCGGCTCCCTGGGTTCTGGCGGAGGCAGCGGCTTTTCCTGGAGTAAAAGCTTGGCGATGCGCGGCGGGATTTTCTCGACGTCATAAGGATCTGGCTCCATGGTCGGTATCCAGGGCCAGATAACACCAAGGACGAATGTCGCGGCAAATATGATAACGAGCAGGCGTCGGAATCTCCTTTCCTGGTCGGAGGTGTTGGACCACGGCAGCTCGTACTCTCTGTAAAAAGGCAAGTCCAAACCGTTTCTCCTAACCTGAATACTTAGTCATCGATCTTTCCTAGCGCGACGCCGTAATTTTTTCCAGCTGATCCGAGCTCTTCTGCAATACCGCCAGAGAAATCCGGCCGTAGTCGGCCTTTGTACAGGTAGCCATGACCTTCTTGAGAAGTCTGTAGGGAATGTCTTTGTCTCCCATGATCGTTATTTCGCGATCGGCGATATCGTCCTGTGCTGCTCTTCGCAATACCCGATCGTTCTGTGACAACAAAGCCTGCCTCAGTTGTGGAATATCGTTTCCTTTGAGTTTCATTACGTCGGCGACTTTGGCAACTGGCGATCCCTGTACCAGGATGTCCTCTTCGCTGATCAGAATGACGACTGTTTCATTTGCCTTTTCTTCAGCTATCGACTGCGGCAACTGAATATCTTTGGCGTTCGGCAGCGTCTCTACGTCTGAGGAATTGACGAGCAGGAAAAACACCAGGATCGTGAAAATGTCCATGAGGGCCACGAGGTTCAGCGCAACACCCTTCTTGCCGCGTTCGTGGCGCCGCTCCATGCGTTGTGCGCGTGTTGATTTATACATAACTCAGACGCCTCCATCCAGAACCGGTGCATCGCCGATGGATATGTCCGGGAACAGGTCCGTTCGCACGATAGTTTTTCGGACATCGTCGACCGTCTCGGCAATGCGCACGCGGTCCATTACCTGCACCAGCGTGTCGTAAGGTATTTCTCCTTCTAGCAAAATTGCCACGTCGGTCTTTTCTGGATATTTCTCCTTTATCTCGGCAAGTTTCTTGCTGAGTGCTGCATAGTCGTAGCCATATTCGGAGTTGGGATAGATACCCAAGGCACCCAGATTACGGTCACTGACCACAATTTGATTCTGGCGCACGGTGACTTCCAGCTGGAAGGTCTGATCCTGCGGATCCGCGGGCTCGGTTGAGGAGCCTGGCAAATACAATTCGAGTATTGCCAGTCGCGAGAATACCGCTGTTATCAGCAGGAACGGAACCAGAATCACCATCAGATTCATGAAAGCCGTGATGTTGAGCTCAGCCGCATCAACGTTGCCACGGCTGCCTCTGTGGCGACGTAACATGGTTTAGCCTCCGGCAGGCTTCAGCTGACGTTCGGTAATTGCGTTAAGGAACTTGACGCTCGCCATTTCCAGACTGTCGACAATCTGGTTCGTTTTTGTCTGCAGAAGCACATGAATCAGAAGCAACGGAATTGCCACCATCAAACCAAACGCGGTCGTATTCATCGCAATGGAAATACTCGCCGACAGCATGTCCGCCTTATCCGCAGGATTGGCGTTAGCCACCGCCGTAAACGCACGAATCAGGCCGATAATTGTTCCGAGCAGCCCGAGGAGCGTTGCAATATTCGCGAGCGTCCCGAGATAGTGCGTGCGCTTCTCAAGTCGTGGCAGCACTTCCATCAGGCTCTCTTCCATGGCCTTCTCGACGTCGTCGCGACGTCGCGCCGACTTCACACGATAAAGTCCGTAAGTCAGGATCGAGCCGATCGCTGCTTTCGACTTGCCGGTCACGGCGGCCGCTTCCTGGAAGTTGCCGGCCTTAAGGTACGGCACGATCTTCTTCCACAGCGCGCGGTTAGTTGCGCCGGACACAGTCAGATACGTCCAGCGTTCGATGGCGATTGCCAGTCCGAGCGCGAACACGATCAGGATCGGGTACATGAACAACCCACCCTGCTGGAAAAAACGGACCATGCCGCTTAAAACGTCCATTTGATTACTCCTCTTCCAAATCAAATCATCTTACGTTTGTCTAATACTTGCGCTCATAATCAAGCGCTACTCTTCTTCATCTCCGTACAGGTCATCGTAATAATTAACCTGACGAATAAATTCTTCCCGGTCCAGTGGTGCCAGGACTTCATCCAGTAGCGTATTCACCGGTCGTCCCATCAAGTCGCCCGGGTCGGATTTTTTCCATGGCACGATGTACATCACCTTCGGCAGTTCCAGGTTGCCGGTGATCTCGGCCCGCCCGAGATCCATTTCGTCCATCACGCCACCTGCCCCGGTGGTCCGCCGCCGGACGTCCTGGGCCAGGACTGCCGATGGGACCCCGGGTTCCAGCGCCGCACGCGCTGCCGCCTGATCTTCGGCCCTGCGGGCATCGCCGGCCGGCTCCAGGCCTGCACTTTCCACCGTATCCGGCTCCTGTGCCGCCAGCGGCAGGCTGGCCAAAGCCAGCAGCAGCAAACAAACTCTCAAAATACTGAGCACGCGCATCACTCCGCCACCTTCGCGGTTCTTTGCTGCGCGTCCAGCCGGCGCCTCAGATCCGCTATCCACTTCACGACCTGCTTGTCCTCACCTGCAATCTCCTGATACCGCTCAAAGTGCTGCAGTGCGGCATCAAGTCGCTGTAAATAGAGTTCGTTGAGGACACCCAGGTTGTAGTGTGCCAAGGCATAGTCCGGGCTGGCTGTGACGGCCTTCAAATAAGCAGCTTCTGCTTCAATAAATTTACCCTGGCGCCGGAGCAGCATGCCGAGCTGGTTCAGGGCCGCGGCATGTTCGGGATCGATGATCAGCGCGTCGACAATATGGCCCTCTGCCGCCTTATCGTCGCCGGCCCGCGCGCTGATGATGGCGAGGTTCACATGTGCGCCGGGATACCCGGGATACTGCAACAAGAACTCCTTGAAGCGCAGCTCAGCATCTGTAGCGTCTCCCGCGGCCATGACAGCCACCGCCTGTTCGAACAGGGTGAGGGCGCTTGCCGGAGCGACCCGGAGCCGCCCCCCGGCAGCCGCCTGTTCCTGGGAAGTACCGGTTTGTGCCCGATTCGGACCCGCTGCGCAGCCGCTCAAAACAATTGCGCACAGGACCAATTGCGTCAGGCACCGCATCGAACCGGCATGCCGGAGCATGTTAGAAAAGTGTTGTAACAACATCTTCACTGCGCTCCAGTTTTGCGTAGCGGGCTGGCATCAGGCGTGCCATCGCTGCAAAACTCTTCTGAACCCACTCGTCAAATACGCCCTCGGCCGCCCGGTCCGTGTTCACCCGAAACAGATCGATCGCTTTTTCCTCAAATGGATAGGCCTGCTCCTCGAGCAAAATGTCGTATTGCTCCAGCGCATCGGCATCCAGGTCGGACGGGCGCTCGGATTCCATCAGATCGCTGCCGAACTGCTGGTAAACCTCTCCGAGGTGATACGTTGCCGCGGTGGTCACTTCGGCAACCCCGTATTCTGCGGCATCACCGTAGACTCTGAGGACGTCCTCCATCAGGGCTTTCTTGAGCTTCAGGCTGTCGGCAAGGGGCTGCGACATCTTCATCGCGAGGAAACTTCGCCGAACCGGCTCGGCCAATTCGAGCGATGCTTTGGCGGCCAGGTATTTCGTGCGATCCGAACGCTGCGAGCCCGCAGCAGCATCGATCCGCACGAGATCTTTCAGACGTTCGGTGCGTGCATGCTGGTCTCCGCTGGCCTCGGCGAGCTCCAGCAGACGGTAGCGTGCTTCGATCGATTCGGAGATCGGGTTCGGGTAGCGAGCTACGATATTTTCGAGGACAATTTGTTCGCGACCGACATGCGCGCTGTCTTTGTAAAGCTCGGAGGCCCTCCAGAGCGCTTCACGGCGCACTGCCGCACTGCTGCCGGGTGCCTCGGCAATACGTTCGAATTCGCCTGCGGCCTTGACCATGCGTCCGGACTCGAGATAAGTGACCGCAAGCTTCTGAGTTACCTCTTCTGCAAATTCGCTGTCAGGATAGTCGCGACGGAAATCCTCAAGCACTGCCGATGCGCGGTCCCAGGACTGAAGATTAATAAGTGCCGCCGCCGCATCGTATTCCGCCGTCGAACGGATGTCGGCATCCGGCACGACCTGGCCGACACGCTGGAAGTGCACGACCGCTGTCTCGAGATCGCCGGCGTCCCTGGCCTGCTCACCCTGTTTGTATATAGAAGACGCGATGCGGTCTTTGATCTCCCGATGGGCTTGCGCATCTTCGGTGGCTGTAAGCGGCTGCAAGCGATAATAGGCGGTCTCCGCCGCGACGAAGTTGTTCAGGTCGAATTGCGAATGCGCGATCACGGACCAGGCAGTTCGGGCCAGCGGCTTCCTGACCGGGGGCTGTTTGGCGACCACCGTTTGACCGACGGCAATGGCGAGATCGAACTGTTTTTGCCTGAACAGGTCTTCGGCGATGGTCGTCAGCACAGCGCCGGACTCGGGATGTTGGGGATAGCTGTCGGCAAATTTCAGGCCGCTGTCGAGATATTGCTGGTGCCACGCAGTCTTCTCAGCACCTTGCAGGCTCTCTTCATGCTTGCGGTATGAAAGAATCGCAGCATAGGCCGCCTCACTCGAATGCGCATGCACCGGGTAATCGTAGGCGGTACGTTCATATTCGACCGTAGCCTCGTAAAAGTCTTCGCTTTCAAACAAGATTTCGGCCAGCAGGAAGTTGGTGTTGACGCTGTCAGGCTCCCCGGGGAAGTAGGCCAGGTACTTGCGGTACCAGTTGGCTGCTTCCTGGTAGTCGCTGCGCTTGCGGTTTTTCTGTGCCTCGGCATGGTAGTACTGCGCGAGGTCGTTCAGGTTCGCTTTCAGGTGGGCTGCAACGGCCCTGTTCTGCTCCGGTGGATTGCGATCCCAGAACGGGCTGTCCAACCCGTAGCGATCGACGTAACGCTTCTTGCCCTCGAGAACGAGTGTCGGGAACTCGCCACGCTTGTAGGCCTCGATGACCTCGACCTGCATGAGCGGCGACTTCGGATGATAAGGCTCCCGCTCGACGAACGCCTCGTAGGTCATGGCGGCATCGACAAAGCGCTCCTTCTCGAGATACAGGTCGCCGAGATTCATATAAATGACGTACCCGTACTCGGGATTGCCGCGCTGGCCCAGGTAATCGTTAATGCTTTCCGCAGCGTCCATGTACGAAAAGCTGATGCTCAGGACGCGAAACGTGTCTTCGACCAGTTCCCTTTCTGCGCGGCTTAGCGCTTCAAGGCGGTCGTCGCCGTCCTTTAGCTCGATGTTGGCGACTTTTCGATCCAGCAGTTCGAAGAACGGATCCAGGCTTTCTTCGTGCAGGGCCAGCTTGAACTTCGACCAGCCAAGTTTGTAAAGCGACTGCTCATAGAAACGCGATGCATTGCCGTAGTCGACAACTGCCTGATACGCAGCCTCGGCATCGATGTAATTTTTCCTGAGGAAGAGCATTTCACCGCGGCGGAATTGCACTTCGTCGATGTTTGCAGTCCGCGGATAACGCTCAACGAGCTCGTTCACCACCTCCAGCGCATCATCGGTCTTGCCGGAAATCTCGTAGGCCCGGGCAAGTTGATAAAGAACCGTGTCGTTCCTGCGATAGTCGGGATAAGTCTCAAGCAACTCGAGAAAAAGCGAGACTGCGCTCTCGAAACGCGCAATGTCGAGCGCCTCGATATTGCTCGCCAGCTGTTGGACCTCGGTTGCTTCGAGCTCGAGGTCGGCGAGCCTTCGCATGGCTTCGGCCCTGAGATCCGGATCGTCCGAAACCAGATCGAGAAATGCTTTGTAGTTGTCTCGCGCCATTGCGGTGCTGTTGACGATGACCCTGCCGGGGCGCACCTCATAGGTCTTGCCCTCAAGGCTTTTTATCGTGTCCCGTTTATTCACGCCGGCATCCGCGGCAGTCACCAGCAGGCAGGCAGTCAGGAACAACAACAGGCGGTGGCAGGGCGCGATGTTCATTGCGACACGTCCCCCACGGTCGTTGCCGACAAGTCGTAAATGGCCGCGAGCGCAAAGCGGGCCTGTACGGAGTAGGTGTTGAGACGCTGTTTCTGGGCCCGCAGCTCATCAACCGCAATCGACTGCAGGAATGTTCTCTGCCGCTTCATCGCAGACTCTACGCGCGATTTCAGCGCCTCAATTCGCGGCTTCAGGCCGCCCACCCGGCCACCGAAATCATTGAACATCAAGGGTTCATTACGCATCGCCTCGTCGACGTTGCGCCTTGCGCGCTGCGTCTCGACGAGGGCCTGCCCCGTGTCCTGTAGATCTCTGCGGATTTTCCAGAGGCGCGCTTTGAATTCTTTATCCAGATTCCATCGCAACACGCCTTTCAATAATCTGATCTTGTCGCGGACTTCCCGGGCTTCGGGAATATCGGCAGCCAGCGCCGGGGTGCGCTCAAGCGCCGTAATCTCACCCCACAGTTCGAATTCGTGTGCTGTCGCAAGAGCGAGAGAATCCCCGCTTTGCTCGACGCCGTTGAGCCTGGCGTCAAACTCGAGCTTTCGATTTACCATGCCCTCGATATCCGCTCTCGCAAGACTGCCTTCGATTCTTGGCAGCCTCTCACTGTATGCGAGCTCGCGCGTCTCGAGCATGTTGCGATAGACGTCGATGTTCTTTTGCCACTCCTCGAGATTGCGGTGCAGGTAAACAAGATCGCGGTAGTTCTTCAGACCTTCCTGAAATGAGTGGGTAGCAAGCAGATGGAACAGGTATCGCGCCTCGGGGCCTTCGGGCAGCTCCTCGAGTTTCCAGTACCAGCCGGTTGTCTCCAGCGGATTCTGGACGAGGAATTCATCGAGCAACGCACCGGTTTCGATATGATTTATTGTTCGGTCGATCCGATTCATCTCTTCATAAAAAGCCTCGACCGCGTTCAGGTAGTGATCGGCCGATTGATTGATGGCTTCGAGTTTCGCCATCGCATAGGGAATCGCCAGCATGGATTCCTGCACGGCCGAGTCCAGCAGATCGCGGCTGCGGAGCTCCATCCATGGCACGAGTGCCCGGCGGAAGTTATTGATCTCGGCGTCGGCCCAGCCCATACCCAGCAGTGCCTTGTTCGAGAAAGGACCGGCCAGGCGAACCCGCTGCAACGGCGGTTTCGCCGCCAACGGCTGGCCATCCTGCAGAAAGGCATAGCCAAGGGCCAGATTCGCTTTGTCCCGCAGGGCGCTGAGTTCCTCGTTATCGGGGTCGAGCTTG
Organism: Pseudomonadota bacterium; assembly: GCA_022572185.1. Lineage (GTDB taxonomy): Bacteria > Pseudomonadota > Gammaproteobacteria > Steroidobacterales > Woeseiaceae > JACZWL01. The sequence continues at coordinate 11,863 of JACZWL010000007.1, forward strand.
CCGAGATCATCCAGTATCTGTACGGCCGCGGTCACCCGCCCGCTGCGAACCATTGCAACACCCAGATTGAATTTGGCGTAGCTGGCCCACTCGGTTTTGTCCTTCCATCCCTGCAGCAGAGCGATTGCCCGATCATATTCGCCCTCGTCGATCAGTATTTGCGCCTGCAGCATATGGCGTTCTGATTCAAGCGCATCCGGCAAGTCGCTTTGGATGTTGTTCAACGCGTGCTGTGATTCGGTGAGATATCCGCGCTGGTGCCAGATCTTCGCCAGGAAAAACCAGGTCCGGTCGCGAATCTCGGGGTCGACGTTATTGGCGAGCAGGCGCTCGAAAATCTCCGCGGCATACAAATGGTGCCCATAGGACAAATAAAGTCCGCCGAGAAGAAGCTCGGCTTCGTCACCGTTGTTTTCGAGTTGCGATTGCTGCTGCGCAGCCAACAGTCTTACGATAGCCGGGAAATACTTGCCCTGATAGAAATAGAACAGTATTTCGCCGTAGTGCGCATCTTTGACGACGATAGGTTCAGCATCACCGCCCGCAGCTTGACTTTGATGCAGAGGTGTCGCCACTGCAATGAAAACCCATAGAGTGGCTATTTTGGCGAAGCGAGCGATCAACGATCACTCCCATTCCTTGATCACGAATTCGGGCTGTTGCTTTTTGACTCTGTCAGTGATTTCTAGCTCAAGGTACTTCGCCCCGATTCCTTTGTTGAAGCTCATCGTTGCGCCGCGGCGGTAATCGCGGAAATGCGGGCCCTTGCCGGTGAAGATGGCAATCAACTCGTGGTCACCCGTCTTGAGGTTTCCCATGTGGACTCGGTGAACGCCACCGCGCAGCAAGGCACCGACCTCGCGTTCGGTATAGAGGTAATTCGCAACCTCCTTGCCGTCGATTTTCAGATTGACGGAATCCAGGTCGAAGTACTCGCCAACGTCCATCGAGATAAAGAGTGCGACCTGCGAATTGGCCGGGAACAACAACTCTTCTTCGAGCAGGAAAAGGTCGCGGTTGAGATCGAGGACCTCTTTCTTCAGGGACTGGACCTCCGCGTCCAGGCCGCGAAATTGCTGGCGTTCCCGGGCCGCATCCGCTGCAGCCGACTGCGACATCGCGAGCACCGTATCGGAGTCCAGGGGTACGGCATCCTGGGCATTGGCCATAGCAGAAACTGCGATCCACGTTATGCAGATCGCTGCGATACTGACACGCTCTGATCTTGTCACCCTTCCTCTCCTGGCCGCCCTTCCAGCCCTGGCAAAAGTTGTCCCCGGACGCGGCGCAGTCTTGCTGCGACCCGCGCATTCCATTCCTCGTTTACTCTCGTAGCAATGAACGAATCTCGTTCAGGTATTTCTGCTCATATCCCGGCTTGTAACCGTAATGAATGTGACGCACCGTGCCTTCGCGATCGAGCAGAATGGTCATCGGCATGGCCTCTACTTCGTAAAGTTTGCTGACTTTCTTTTCCTCGTCGAAAAGCACCGGGAAGCGAACGCCGAGTTCCTTGACCATCGCCATCGCCCGACGGGAATCGTCGTCGATGTTGACGCCGAGCAAACTGAAGCCGACGCGTTGGTACCGGCCGTACAGTTCGTCCAGCAACGGCATTTCCTGCCGGCACGGTCCGCACCAGGTCGCCCAGAAATTAATCATCACGACGTCGCCCCGGTATTCACTCAGACGAAGGTTTTCGCCGGTCGAACTCTTCAATACGAAATCGGGGGCCGTCTGTCCGGTAAGACCCGACGAAGCCAGGCTGCTGCCCATGAAGATGGATAACACTAGCAAAATGATTCTTAGTCCCTTCATCATCCCGTCCCTCTTTTGTCAGCCACTCCTGCGAAGCAGCACTTCCTCAGACAACGCTCACGCGACCACCCGGAGCCAGGCCCCGCAGGTCAAGAAATCGCTGACCGGCAAATGACACGAAATCACCCGAAAAACCGCATAACGGTCGGGTCTTGCCGCAGCCCACAAGCGGCGATCGACGCCTCATATCAGTGATCCATGGTGACAGCCGGACCCCGCCTGGGGCCGTGATGATCGTCACAATTGGCCAGTCCGGCCTGCACGGCTTTCCGTCCTTGAAAAAGCCTTCCTTTGCTGACCGGAACAGCAAGCAGCAGCAACCGTCGTCGGCTGGCAAGATCGCTCTTTTTACGTTGTTGACTACGGCCAGGATCGGCCGGATCCACAGAAACCGGGGGCGGACCCACTGCTGTCCCATAAACGAATGTTGCAGCGGCTGGAACGAAGTGATTGTATGGGGTTCTACCGAAGTATCTCGCTACGGACATGGGTTGCAAGGCTTGTCTCAGAGACCGTGGCCCGCAGGGATGCGGGCCCCGAGCCTACATGGACGTACTTGCGGCGTGTCTCTGAGACAAGCCTTGCAACCCATGTCCTTGATCGTGGTACCGGCTGTAGGGGACAGCAGTGGGGCGGACCCTGCTAATCCGGCAGAAATACGGGTCGAATTCGACTATTCGGCGGGCTCAGGTTCGGGCGGCTGTAATCCGTCGGAATAAAAGAGCCGGCCTGCTGCGTCGATGACGATTCCCTCGTAATCAGGCAGCGTTGCGATCAGCCGCAGGCCACGGTCGACCCCCAGGACGAAAACGGAAGTCGACAGTGCGTCAGTCAGCACCGCGTCCGGACCAACAATCGTGGTACTGCGAATACCGCCGGCCGGCTCGCCGGTCATCGGCTCAATGATGTGGTGATAGCGCTTGCCGTCTTCCTCGAAATATCGCTCGTAGTCCCCGGACGTGGAAATGGCCTCGTCTTCAAGAGGAATCGTCAGGACGACTTCACCTTCGTTTCTCGGATCCCGAATACCGACCATGAACGGTTGCCCGCGGCGATCGCCGAGCAAACGCGAATCACCGCCTGCCGTCACAATCCCATGAAGGATTCCCCGGCTCCGAAGGAGTTTGACCGCTTGCTCGACCGCGTAACCCTTGGCTATGCCGCCAAGATTGATTCTTACGCCGGGCGCCAGGAATTGGACCGTACCTTCAAGGCGGTCGACTTCGACCAGCCGGTAGTCGATTCGCTCGAGCCCTTCCTGGATGGTTGCCGCATCGGGCCGTCGCCGCTCCCTGAAATCGTAATACTGGCCGATGCTGTCGTATGTGATATCGAATGCACCGTGCGTCAGCACCGAGATATCGAGTGAGCGGAGAATCAGATTGATCAATTCATCGCCAGCCACGACTGGCGCATCGGCCGCACTGCGATTGATTTCCGAAATCTCGCTGCCCTCAATGTAAGTGCTCATCAATGCCTCGATACGTGTAATCTCGGTGAAGGTTTCCTCGACGAGGCTCATTCCTTCTTCGGCGTTTTCATGCCACAGGTGCACGCTGATTTCCGTTCCCATCATCGTGCGCGTGTCGCCAAGCCATTCCGCGTACGAAGAACTTGAAAAACCTGAAATTGCTACCAAAACTGTCGCTAGTGTTACTGTCAGCCAGGGTTTATCCTTGCCGAAACAATGCTTCAACAGGGAGATGCACTGTGACCTCATTCGTAATTTTCCTCGCGATAATTGTCGCGCTGATCCTTTATGCAATTGGCATCTACAATAGTCTGGTCAATCTTCGCAATCGCGTCAAAAACGCTTTCGCGCAAATTGACGTGCAATTGACCCGGCGTTACGACCTGATTCCGAATCTCGTCGAAGCCGTCAAAGGCTACATGAAGCATGAACGTGAAACTCTCGACGCCGTCATCAGTGCCCGTAATGCTGCCGTATCGAATCTCGAGGCTGCCAAAGCGGACCCGTCCAACGCCGATGCGATAAAGAAACTCGGTGCGGCCGAGGGCCTCCTTGGCGGCGCGCTCGGACGTCTTTTTGCCCTTTCGGAAGCTTATCCTGATCTGAAAGCAAATCAAAATATGATGCAGTTGCAGGAGGAACTGGCGAGCACCGAAAACAAGGTGGCGTTCTCGCGCCAGGCCTTTAACGATGCGGTTCTCTCCTATAACAACAAAGCCGAGAATTTCCCCAACACCATCATCGCTGGCACATTCCGCTTCGAACTGGCAAGCTTTCTCGAAATCCAGTCGGAAGAGAAGCGCGAAGTTCCGGACGTCGCGTTCACCTGAGTATGTGTGCGTAATGCGGGCGATGTTTCGACCATGCGCTTTTCGCCCGTCTGCTTTCGTCACACTTCGACTGGTTGAAGTCAGTCAATGTCAGTCCGCATCGATCGGAACGCTGCTGATCATATTGGCAGGCGGACCGGGGCTTTTACTGAATAGAGCGTGAATTTTTTTGATGCACAAGACCGTGCCCGGCGTGCAACCCGCTGGCTGGTGATTGTCTATGTCGTCGCAACCGCCCTGATTGTCGCCGGCGTAACATTAGTCGTTGCCGTCGCGTTCTACACGGTCGGTGAGACCGGGCGCCCTGCCGATCCCTCCATCCTCGTTGCAACCGCAATCCTTGCTACCCTGCTCATTCTCGGTGCGACCGTTTATAAAACGGCTCGGTTGTCATCGGGCGGCGGTCGAGTTGCCCTCGACATGGGCGGCACCCTGGTTCCGGCAGACGTTCAGGACCCACTGAGGCGACGCTTGCGAAACGTCATCGAGGAAATGGCCATCGCCTCGGGCGTGCCGGTTCCGGATATCTATGTTCTGGAACAAGAGATGAGCATCAATGCGTTTGCCGCCGGTTTCAGACCCGGCGACGCAGCCATTGCGGTGACGCGCGGAACACTGGAAACCCTCGACCGTGACGAGTTGCAGGGAGTTATCGCGCACGAATTCAGTCACATCCTTAACGGTGACATGCGGCTGAACATTCGCATGATGGGCGTGCTGTTCGGCATCATGGTACTTGGCATCATCGGCCGGCTCATATTGCGTGGCGGTTATTACTCCGGGCTGGCGTCCAGCCGGCGGAACAAGAACGCGCCGGTAATCATGATTGTTGGTCTTGGTCTCGCGGTCCTCGGCTGGATCGGGTTGTTCTTTGCAAGATTGGTTAAAGCAGCCGTCTCGAGGCAGCGCGAGTTTCTCGCCGATGCATCCGCTGTACAGTTCACGCGGCAAGCCGAAGGTATTGCCAGTGCCCTGAAAAAGATCGGCGGCTACACCGCACACTCCTACATTCGCTCCGTTGATCCCGAAGAAGTCAGTCACATGCTGTTCGCTGGCGGCATCCCGCGACTGACTTCCCTGTTTGCAACGCACCCGCCGTTAATTGAACGCATCCAGGCGCTCGACCCTGGATTTAGTGAAGACGACTTCCCGGTTGTGGCCGAACAGATGCACCGTGGAGCAACTCGGCTCGCCCCTGTCGCAGGCCAGGCCAGGGGCCTGGTTGAAGAGCAGGCCCCTGGCCCGGTTCCGGCCGCTGCTCACACGCGCGCAGAGCAGCGCACGATTCCGGCGTCGATTCCCGATGCAGTCGCGCGCCCGGACCCTCAACAACTTGCTTTCGCCGGGCAACTTCGACGGTCGATCCCCCCGGAAATTTACGATGCTGCCCATTCGCCCGAACATGCATGGCTTTTGACCCTCGCCCTGGCGCTCGATCGGAATACTCCGCACTCGGAGCGCCAGTTACGATTTGTCGATGAGCAGCTGGGCGTCGAACGCGGCAAGCAGGTTCGCCGTTACTTTGGCCAAATCAGTGAAATCGGAGAAGGGTATCGCCTGCCAGTTCTCGAGATCGCATTTCCAGCCCTGAAACGGAGACCGGTGGCACAACTGGAATACCTGCTCGAACTGGTCAGACGCATCATCGAACTGGACGGCGATGTCGATCTTTACGAGTACTGCTTTTATCGCGTTTTGACCAATAGCCTGGAACAGGCCGAAGATCCATCCGGCCGCCGCAAAAGGCACCGCAGCACCAAAAAAGCTGTCAGGCAGGCGGCAATCGACCTGATTCGCACCGTTGCGCACCACGGCCATTCTTCGCCGGAGGCTCGTGCAGACGCCTTCCGTGCCGGGGTCGCTGAATTCGGCCAGTGGGCCAGCGATGCAGAATACCGGGACGAGACGCTGCAGACGGTGCCCGTGCTCGAACGCAGTCTGAATGTACTCGAAAGGACGAACTCCGCGGGCCGCAAAAGTCTGCTTCAGGCGGTCGGCAAAACAGTGAGTCACGACGGCAAACTCTCCGTCCCCGAAGCCGAATTGTTGCGAGCAATCTGTGCCAGTCTGGACTGCCCGCTGCCGCCGATTCTGGGCTGACAGGCTGTTGAAAAACCCTGTTGTTCGGCGGCCTGTTGGCCGGCACGAGGACTTTTTTCCATCTTTGCATGCGTATTTCGGATTACGTAAAGAAAAAGATCGAGAAAATGGACCGCCATGATACTTTCGCAGTCGGCATACTGTTTACTGTACAGAGCCCTCGGGCGGCACAGACTGAAGTGGCCGTGAGTGCAGTCGCTAAATCGCGTATTATGGCGCCCTGTTGAACTCTTGGGCGCTGGCCGATTCTTGCTGTCAGGAGCTTCATTCAGGTCTTGGGCGCGTTCGAGAGAGCGCAGGTTTTCTGGTTTTTTGGAATAAAATCATGCACATACGCTTAAGATGCTGCCTGCTTGTACTGTCTCTGATGGTCGCGGTACCGGCGGCGGCCAGCAAAGAGGAAAAACGAGTCGCGGATGCCACAGATGTTCTCGATCAGCTTCTGCGAATTCCGGAGCAGACCGTGCCACCTACGTTGCTCGCACGCGCATACGCGGTTGCCGTGATACCGAACGTGGTCAAAGTAGGATTTGCGCTCGGAGCCCGCCGCGGCAAGGGCATCCTGGTCATTCGCCGGGCGGACAATTCCTGGAGCAACCCGGCATTCATCACCCTGACTGGTGGTAGCTTTGGCTTCCAGATCGGCGCCCAGTCCACCGACATAATACTGGTCTTCAAGACGCGTGCAGGCGTCGATGGGATTGCCAATGGCAAGTTCACGCTCGGTGCCGATGCATCTATCGCGGCGGGCCCTGTTGGCCGGCACACGGCAATCGCGACCGACATTCAGTTTCAGGCGGAAGTGTTTTCCTATTCACGGAGCAGGGGCATTTTCGCGGGCGTGGCACTGGAAGGCGCGGGCATCACGATGGACAGAATGGCCAACGCTGCGTTTTACGGTTCATCCAGCATCACGCCCGAGCAGATTTTTGCAAGTTCCGGTAACGCCGCACCGGCGGTCGCTAATACGTTTGTTCAGGTCTTGACTGCACAAACGCAACGTCTGCCAATACAACCCGGCATGAAATCCGGCGTCTCCCCCAGCAGCGCGAAAAAAGCGTCCAAATCGTCCGTGCGTACCTACGGTATTCGGGATCCTGACGAATCCGTCGCCGACAGCGGCGAGTACAACGAGGACTTTTGATCCGGGCTGACGGGCCAGTGGCACCTCGTTGAACGAGTTAATCGAACGGATACAGTCCTGGGCCGAGTTTATCGGCCCGAACATCTATCTGCAGGCAGCAGCGCTTGCGCTGGCTTTTATTCTGTTCGGCAAGATTGCAGACATCATTCTCAGCAAGACCATTGCGCAGTTTGTCGCGAGATCGAAAACGGAATTCGATGATGAGCTGGTTGTCCTGCTGCACCGGCCGATTTTCGTCACATTTGTCCTGATTGGCCTGGCGTTAGCGACGCGACGCCTGGGGATGCCGGCAACACCCGAGTACATCACGCTCGGCATCCTCAGGACGATCGCGATTTTCATCTGGTTCACGTTCCTCAGCGGCTTTTTTGGCCTCATTCTCTCGGCCGTCAGGCGGGGCAGGACGAGCAGCGCGCTGCACGCGAGCATGCTGCCTCTTCTCGGCACATTCCTGAAGGTCGTGCTGATCGCGCTCGCGGTCTATTTCATCTTTCTTGCCTGGAGCATCGACGTGACCGCCTGGGTAGCATCGGCGGGTATTGTCGGTCTGGCCTTGAGTTTCGCCGCAAAAGACACGCTGTCGAATTTGTTCGCCGGCGTTGCCATCGCCGCCGATGCCCCCTACAAAACCGGCGATTTCATCATCCTGGAATCCGGTGAGCGGGGCATGGTCACGCACATCGGCATGCGTAGCACGCGAATACTGACGCGCGATGATGTTGAGATTACGGTTCCGAATAGCCTGATCGGCAACGGCAAGATCATCAATGAAGCAGGCGGCCCGTCCGCCAGACATCGCATTCGCATAGCGGTTGGCGTTGCTTACGGTAGCGATATCGATCAGGTCATCGACACACTGGCAACCATCGCCGACGAACACGACGACGTCTGCAAATCTCCAGAGCCAAGAGTTCGTTTTCGAAGCTTTGGTGAGTACAGCCTCGATTTCGAATTGCTTTGCTGGATCGATCAACCCATAGATCGCGGCCGAATCTTACATGAACTCAATTGCGCCGTGTACAAGGCATTCCAGCGTGCAGGAATCGAAATTCCGTTCCCACAGCGGGATTTACATGTTCGCACGATGCCAGCGCAAGGGAATTGATGCTGGGTACGGGAGCTTTTTGAGTCGCAGGCGCAGAGCTCCGCTTCATCGCAGCTCAGCCCGGCTATTCTGAGTCCTGGCGACGCCGAAGTTCTTCCCGGATCGATTCGAGATCCTGTCCGACCTCGCCTGCCGGCTGTGAGGCGTCCGCAGGTGCCTGCTCGACACCACCGGGATCATCCGTCCGCTGCACGTTACCGGCGGCGGCGTCTGTTCCCGCATCAGGTGGCTGGCCTTCGAAAACTCCAAGATATTCCTCTTCTGCTCTTCTGCGCCGCGCGTCAGCAGCACGCCGCCTTGCCTCGGCCGCAGCTTGCTGAGTGCGCCGCAACGCCTTGCGCTTGCGTGCAGACTGGGCCTCGAGCTCCGCCCGTCGGTCTTCTTCTTCAATTGTGGCAATGCGATTGATTGCTTCGCGCGCGTTGACACACTCGGCCTCATACTTGGACATGTTGCGATTTTTGCCACAATGGACCATCGTGGCCTCGAGCAAAATTCGGTTATCGAGAAACTCCGCGACAGTCCTCGGCGGCGGCTCCTTGGCACAGCCGGCCAGCAGGATCAAACTGCCGCAAATGATCTCGAGACGCTTTATAGCCATTGACTTTCAGCCTGCCCTTTGATTCCTGACGCCCAAGCAATACGGGCTGTAAGCCGAATATTACCATCGGCATTCTGCCACAAAAGTAGCTGCAGTTCGCAGTTAGCGCACGCTGGCAGAGCTTCGTCTCAGAACTCAGGGCCCGTCCCTGAATTTGGTCCTGGTCCGTCCCGATTGTTATCCATTTGCTATAGTGGCGCGGCCCCGGGGCCAGGAGACTGTGCGAACGTGTCAGATTCCAACCAGTTTTCGTTACTTGGACAACGTCGTTTTGCGCCTTTCTTTGTTACCCAGTTTCTCGGCGCCCTGAATGACAATATATTTCGAAACGGGCTGGTAATACTCATCACCTTTCAGGGTGTGCGCATCGCCGGTATGGGTGCGGGCCAGCTCGCGAACGTTGCCGGCGCACTGTTTATCCTTCCTTTTTTCCTTTTTTCTGCAACCGCCGGTCAGCTTGCAGACAAATATGAAAAATCCCGCCTGATGCGAAGCATAAAATTGCTGGAAATCGTTCTCATGGTGCTGGCCGCATTTGCCTTCGTGACGCAAAGTTACACGGTACTCCTCGCCGTACTCTTTCTGATGGGGTGTCAGTCCACTCTATTCGGTCCGGTCAAGTACGCCTACCTGCCACAGCAACTCACGACGGACGAGCTTGTTGGCGGAAACGCACTGGTCGAATCCGGCACGTACATGGCGATTATTTTCGGCTTGATAATCGGTGGCATTTCCGTTGCTGCTGATTACGAAAACCAGAGCATTCTCGCGTCATGCCTCGTTGTCGCGGCCGTATTCGGTTATCTCGCCAGCCGTCAAATCCCTTCAACCAAGCCGGTCGACCCTGACCTGAAAATCAACTGGAACGCCTGGACTGAAACCTGGCACATCGTGGGGTTCGCCAGGGAAGAACGCAGCGTTTTCCTGTCGATTCTCGGCATATCATGGTTTTGGTTCTTTGGTTCAGCAATGACTATCCAGCTGCCCGCGTATACGCTCGGCATTCTCAACGGTAACGAGGCAATAACGACGGCCCTCCTGGTCGCGTTTGCGGTCGGCGTTGGTGTTGGCTCCCTGCTTTGCGAACGCATGTCAGGCCACCGTATTGAACTCGGTCTTGTGCCTTTTGGGTCGATCGGCCTGAGTCTGTTCGCGATCGACTTGTTTTTTTCCCAACCCGACGCGCAGGTGGTCGCCGTCAATTCCGTTAGTGAGTTTCTGGCGCGGCCGGGAAGTTGGCGAATCCTAATCGATCTGTCGTTGCTTGGTGCATTCGGTGGATTTTACAGCGTCCCGCTTTACGCACTGATTCAAGATCGGACCGAGCGACAACACCTGTCCCGGGTAATTGCCGCCAACAACATTATCAACGCGCTTTTTATGGTCGCTGCAGCCATTCTCGCATTCGGTGTTTTGGCCTCAGGCCTGTCGATCCCACAGTTTTACCTGATTCTGGCATTACTTAACGCCCTGGTCGCCCTTTACATCTTTAGCTTGTTGCCGGAATTCCTGATGCGTTTTCTGGTATGGATTCTTATTAATATGCTCTATCGCGTGCGGCCCACGGGCCTCGAGAACATACCTGACAGAGGCCCTGCAGTGCTCGTGTGCAATCACGTCAGCTTTGTCGATGCGCTTTTGGTTGGTGGTTCGATTCGGCGACCCGTTCGCTTCGTCATGTACTACAAGATATTTCAGATACCATTGCTGAGCTTCATATTCAAAACGGCAAAGGCGATTCCGATCGCCTCGGCGAAAGAAGACGAGACCCTGCTGGCAGAAGCTTTCGATCAGATCGATAAAGAACTCGACGCCGGTCAGATCGTGTGTCTTTTTCCCGAAGGCGGCATATCGACAGACGGTGAAATTCAGCGTTTCCGTCCCGGTATCGAGAAAATCATCGAGCGTCGCGGCGTACCTGTCATTCCGATCGCGTTGGGCGGTCTTTGGGGTAGCTGGTTCAGCCGGCGAAGTGGCGGCGGACTTCGCAAGATCCCCGGCCGTCTCTGGGCCAAAGTGAACGTGCGTATCGGTGAAGCAGTACGATCCGAAGACGTTACCGCGGCAAGCCTGGAATTGCTCGTACGCACATTACGCGGGGATGACCGCTAGCAGCTGCAGGACCTATCCGACCGCCGTGGATGGCGGGAGTGCAGGTGTTGCAGGGGCGTTCATCTGCCTGACGGGAGAAATGGGTCTTCAGGAGATTCCCGTTCTATGCCCAGTTTCCTGCGCCATTCGGCAAGCAGCTTGTCTTTGTTGCCGAAGAGCGCGGGTCCCGCTGTATGACTGAATCGCAGTTCGGCCACTTCGGGAAATCCTGCATCCCGCGTTAGCAACATGACGCGATCTCCGAATGGATCGCCGGCCTCGGCGGCCATCCGTTGATCGAATACCATTTTCGAACCGGCCAGGGCCTTTGGCGCCCGAATTGCATCCAGCCATATCAGTCCACCAGGTGACACACTCGCCCGGTGAATCCATCGCACTGTGCGGAGCAATGCGCGCGATTCGCCCGGACTGAAGATGATGTCGGTAACGGCGTCAGGCAACTCTAATGTCGCCGTGCCGATTCTGCCGCTTTCGATGTTAAGCACTTGCGTTACATGCTTTGAGTCGACGATCAGCAGTTGCTGCTTGCTCGGTGATATTGCGAGTTTGCGGATAGCCGATGATCCCTGCCAGACGTTTCTGAGATGCCAGCTGCCGGTCCTGTCGCTTGCGAGGCTTCGCAAGGTCCCGCTCTCACCACCGACATAAAGCCGCTCGTCGATTGCGAATACAAGTCCGGTATGCGGTTCGCCAAGCTCGATGTCCGCGAGCACCGCGCCCGAAACTGTGCTGATCACCCAAAGCCGATGCCCGGCAAGTACGGCGAGGCGGCTGGCCGTCGGAGAGAACGCTATCTGGCTGATCGCACTTGCCGATGTGCGCACATAGAAGGGACGAGGCAGCCCGCTATTCGTGTCCCAGACACGAATCGAGCCGTCAAATCCGGCGCTCGCAACAAGTGCCCCGTCGTGGCTGAATGCAAGCCCGACTACAGCGCCCCGGTGTCCGAGAAAACTCAATTCATCACTCGCCGCGGCCAGTTCCTCCGCGTTGGCATCCACTTGCAGAATGTGCACGTGGCCCCCGCTGTCACCGATTGCCAGATGGCTGCCGCCGGGGGCAATCGCGGTAACGGAATCGCCCGACTCACGCCACAGCCGGTGGCCTGGCGCAGTATCAGCAACCAGGCTGTCATCTGCCACGGCGGGCGCCGTCCAGAACCCGACGCTGCCGGTACTGTCCCCGGTGACGATGAGTTGTTCGTCACTGCTGAACGCAAGCATGTTGATTACACGTTGAGGATTGCCGGATCCGACCGGCGAGCCAGACATTGCGCCGTCGCTGCTTCTGTAGACCTGAAATCCCTGCCTTGCGCTTCCCGCCAGGACTTTTGAGCCAGAGCGAGAAAATGACATCTGCCAGTTGTCCGTCCCACGCTCGAAAATCAGTGGTTCGTCGGGCTGGTCAATACGCCACAGGGAGATGCCTTGATCACCGTGAACCACGCCAAGAACCTCACCGTTGGCCGCAAGTGTGATTTCGCTGGGCTGGGCCCAGAAATCCAGTTGCGCTGCGAGGCTGCCATCGCCGAAATTCCAGACCCGGACGGCGCGATCGTAGTCCGCAACTGCGAGACGGCTACCACTCTCATCTATCGCGACTAGCGCCGGTACCCCAGCAACGCTTAGCCGGGATTTCACGTCGCCTGATTCCAGTGACCAGAGTTCGAATTCGGTATCGGTATCGCCGTGACGCCGGACCAACAGGGACTCGCCGTTTTCACTGACAAGCGCTTCGGCGCTCGCAGCGCCAATTGCCAGCTTGGCGTGCAGTTTGCCGCCAGCAGTGTCCCAGAGATTCACCGTATCCTGCGTAACGGTCAAAAGATACCGGGCGTTTGCACTGAGTCCGAGCACGCGTTCATTCGCAGGCACCGCGATAGTTCGGGCAGGCTGCGCGAATGCGAGATCCCAGAGTCGAGCGCTGTCACTTTGCATCGCGCGCGCAATCGCATATCGGCCGTCAGGACTGAACCACAAGTCGTTTGATTCACGCGCGACGGGCTCGAGAATATCAAGTCCGCGCTCGAAGTTTTCGACGATGACCTGAGAATTGAGGCTCAGGTTCCAGGCAATCAGATGGCCGGATGCACCCATGTTTTCATCGCGGACGCTCAAACTCCAGGTCCCATTCAGGAATTCACCGATCATCGCCGACAGTTCTGCGCGCCTGAACCTGATGACATCGTTGGCGGCGGACTGTGCCTGCGTAAAAGTAAGCTCCACCGCTCGCCCCGACGGTGCGATCAGTTTCACCCGGAGATCGTCAAGGCGAGAGTGACTGACATTGATGGTCAGGCCGATGCGATCGACCCGACCGTCGCGATCGATGACAACACGGCGAACAAGGCGCGTTACCTCAAGTGCCGACATGGTCCAGGGTTCACGCGGTGTTAGCGTCTGGTTTGCCAGCGACCACTGAGAAATCTGCGGCCCGTTAGCGTAGGTCAGCAGCAAATAATCAGGACTGAACACAACGCGGTCCGATGCCTGCCCGGTATGCCTGGCAATCAGCTGTGTGTAATCATCGCCGACGAGACTGGCGGCCCGGCGGCGGCGCACGGGCGTCGATACGATCAGGGCCTCCAGGACAGCAAGCAACGCTGCGTCGCGATTTTCATTCCTCAGCGCCCTGGCGACCTGCCCGTCCCAGAATCCGGCAACAAGATTGTCCGCAAAATCATCTGCGTTTGGCAGGCGTCGCGCCAGTTGATCGATTTCCATCATTGCGGCGCGGTTTTCTGCAAGTCTCGCCCTGTTTTGCAGAAATATTCGAAAAAGGCGATCGGCCGAATCGGCATGTCCCGGAAACGAATGCAGATTCCTGTACGCGACTGCAGCGGTCCCGGTCGCCACTGTCGGCGAGGACATCACGCGTACATATGGCCGCGGCAAGATTTGTGTGTACCAAAACGGAATGGCGACAAAAATCAAAATAATCCCGATGGCGATCGCCGGGCCGCGCCAGTGCAGTGGGAGATTTTCATTCGCCCAGCGCGCGGTAAAAACTGACTCGTAAAGCCGGTTCCGAATCTTGAGCATGCCGTCATCAGCGGCAACGATCAGACCGATGGCCATAAGCCGTCGCTGCAGAGGCGACTCCAGGTCGGTTTCCGTTGCGACGCCCTTGCGAATTTGACCCAAGAGATTTAACAGGGCCTCAGCGTACTTCTTGTCGCCCGTGACCTTCCGGTGTATTTGACTCATGTGCGGTTCGCTGTGGAAGGCGGCACGGCCTGCAAGTTGCTGCATGGCAATGCGATCGACATGCGCTTCGATGTTTCCGGATACGCGCTCGCGCGCAACAGAGCGGGCGAGTTTCTGACTCAGGTATGGCTGCCCGTTCGTCCAGTAATATATTCTGTCCAGTGCGGCTTTGGCGTCCGCTACCGATAAATTCAATTCGTTGGTGAACAAATCGAGGTCAGCCCGCGTGAAGTCGGTCAGCTCAACCGGATGTGCAATCGTGAACGGCGAGAGATTCGCGTCTTTAACCAGGCTCGTCGGATCGCACTCACCGACCAATACGAAACTGAGCCGGGAGAAGTCAGGCTCGGTAATCCGGGCATTGTGCGCCGCGCGAATACTGGCCAGCAGCTGCCCTGCGAACGGAAGCTCGGCAACACATTGCACTTCGTCGATAAATACGACAATGCGTTCGGAGATGTTTTGCAGAATAACCTCGACATAAAATTCGACGAGACGTTGCCGATTGCTCAGAAAGGATTTGTCCTGCCACCAGGCCTGCAGGTCGATCTTCAGCCGCAGCTGTCGCAACAAGCGATAGGCGATGCTGTAATACCAGCGGCCCGCGTCGCTGCCGCCGTCACGCTCGCTTATTTGCGCGAGATCGATAATCGCGACTTTGAATCCGTTGTTTTGCAGCCTGGCGGACGTCGCAGCAATAAGACTGGACTTTCCCGTGCGATCCGGCGCGATGACATGTGCGTAGCCCCCGGAAACAAGGGTTTCGAAAAGTGTCTCATCAGCCGGTCGTCGGACATAGCCGGGCCTTACGGCGTGCAGCGGCACACCGACGCTGAAAAATTCAGCGCTGGCGTCGGCCGATCCTGTTGAATACTGCTCTGAATTCTCTGACATCACTTAAGCTGCTGTGCGCGCGAGCTGATAAGGTATTCTCTGCAATTTACGCCAACTTCGCCACCAAATGATGCACACGCCGGACACATGAGATTGGCCGCTTCCGACTTTAAGTTATTGAAAAAGGACATTTTTGGCGAGGTGTTTTTACAAAATGACGAGGCTGGCCTACGTGTGGTTCGTGACACCAGCAGGGCTCGCCCCTGGGCCAGATGGCTCGCGCGCCGGTTGTTGGCGCGCGAGGCGCGTGCCCTCGCTACAACGGATGGCATTGCGGGCGTACCTGAACTATTGCGCGTTGCTACGGATACCTTGCAGCGCAGCTGGATTGCCGGCGAATCAATGCAGGAAAGCCGGCCCACCGACATCGGCTACTTTCGTGCGGCGGCGAAGCTCCTGCGGCGACTGCACCGACAAGGCGTCGTACACAACGATCTCGCAAAAGAGCCAAACTGGCTGGTCACCGAAAACGGTCAGCCCGGAATCGTCGATTTTCAGCTGGCCTGGTACTCCCCGAAGCGCGGACGCCTCTTTCGGCTACTGGCACGGGAGGACGTGCGACACTTGCTAAAACACAAGCGGACATATTGCCCGGAATATCTGACCGCGCGTGAGCGTGCAATCCTCGCCAGACCCACCGTGCCATCACGAATCTGGATGCGGGGCGGGAAACCCATGTACCATTTCATCACGCGCAGAATTCTGGGCTGGGCAGACCGGGAAGGCGCGAGCGATAGAACAGGCTATTAGAATAGCGGATGCTTGTTTCAGTATACTCCGGGCCGGCCGCAAAGAGAGGGTAGCAGTGGATTTTTGTCACAAACATAATCTTGTCAATCCGGATATAGTCGGCGCCGAAAGGCGTTTCGGCATTCGCGTAACACTGCCGCCGGCGGATACGCTTGCAAAACTGCTCGGAGATGACTGGGAACTGCTCCATTGGTATGCCAGTGAGGTCGAGCGGGACACAGCATTTGACCAGATGGCAAAAAGACATGGTTATTCCCGGAGCACCGACAATCCCACCCAGGTGCTCGAAAAAATTATCCGATAAATGAACGCGGAAATGGTGCCGGGCGCCAAGAATGCATTTATCTTGGCGGTACGCCGAGAAACAGATAAAAACTGGAATCGCCTCCCTCTCCGATACCTGCGGCCAGAAACAAGGGCCCCAGGTAGGTATCGATACCCGCGAACAGGCTGCCGTTGATGATCAATGAGTCGGTGCTGATGTCGGACCGGCTCTGCCACACGTTGCCGGCCTCGATCGATGCTCCGAAATACAACGGCATATCTAACAAGCCGCCGGTGTCACCCGATCGCCGGTAATAGACCAGCCGTGCAACCCCTGCATGAGGCCCGCTGATTTCGCCCCGGCCGAGACCCGACAATCTCAAAAAGCCGCCAAGAGGAAAGAATTCCCGAATCGTGTCATCCGAATCGAGTGTCGTTGCAAAACTGAGCCCGAACAACAAGGAATTCCGCCCGGACGTCCGCACCGACGTCAACTCTGTTTCAATGGTATCGAGCTTGACGTCAGCACCGAATCCCGGCCGCGACAGATTCCACTCCACGTCGATGCGCGTTCCGTGCAAGGGGAATTGGGCATTATCCAGTGTGTCGAATCCGAATCGCGCAAACAGGCCGCCGGTATCAAAGTCGATGTTGGGCAAAGACGGATCGCCTACTTTCAACCTGGCCTCACCGATGCCCCGCTGCACGCCGATTCGCAGTTCACCCCAACGGCCGAGCTCGCGTCCGACGTCCAGGCCAATCTCTACCTTGCTTACCCGAAATCTGGCAACCGCCGCTTCATCGACAAATGCATTGAAATTTCTTTGCTCCAGAGCGATTCTTGGCGCAACAAAGAACCGCGAATCGGCGCTCAATGGTTGATAGAACTCCGTGAAGAGAAACGGATCTGTACCGATCTGGACGTCGGTACGCCATTCCGCAGCATACGAATTCAGGCCTGTCCTGGTGAGTCTCGCGGACACATTGAAAGCACTCGATCCTTCAAAGTTATCTTCGACCGAGATGCCGAACTGCAAAATGTCCGGGCCCCAGCTTTTCGGTGTCGTTTCATATTCGACTCCGGTTTCGTCGCCCTCCGTCACGAGCTTGTAGCCAACCTGTTCGTACAGGCCAAGCCCGTATAAGCGCTTCGCATCATCCGCGAATTTCTCGGGATCGATCGCATCTCCCGCTTTCACTTGAAGATGTGATTCCAGAAAGTCTTTTGAAAGCGGTCCATGGTCCCGGACGCGCACGAACGCAAGTTGTTCCGGCCGGCGATAGTTTCGGGTCCGGGCTGCCTTGTGAGCGGCATAGGACCCGGGGTCGAGCGACAACTCACTCAGCCGATCCGCTTTCGCGATTGTCGCTGCCGCCCCCGGTTCAATTGTCGCGGTAATATTCTCGAACTCTGTCGAACCGAAGTCCCCGAGGTCCGGCCGTATCAGTACGTCGGACTCGGCCAGACCGGCAAGCTGCCGCCGCGTTTCTTTGCGAATCAGGATTGTCAGCATCTGGCCCATAATCTCGAGTGCCGATTCAAGCTGCTCAGGCGAGTACAGGGGAAACTCGACATCAACCGCGATGATGACATCGACGTCCATGTCACGAATCGCGTCGACGGGAAGGTTTCCGGTCAGGCCCCCATCAACCAGCGTGTGTCCGTCGACCCGTACCGGCGAAAAAATACCCGGTACCGACATGCTTGCCCGTATTGCAAGCGCAAGGTCGCCTTGTGACATGACATACGATTCCCCGGTCTCTATGTCGGAGGCTACAGCCCGAAACGGTACGGGCAGATCATCGAAATCGCTGGCACTCGAGACGTGCAAGGTCTGCTCTCTCAATATCCACGCCAGTTTTTGACCGGAAATCAGTCCTCTTGGTAGCACCAGGTGGCCGTCGCGAAGACCCAGTTCCAGGCGGATAGGAAAGGATTCGTCGTCCTGTTTGCGGCGGAACGTCATGTCTTTGCGTTTTGACGTGTCTTGAAATGAGTCCTTCCAGTCGAGAGAAGTGATGAGCTCCTCGAGTTCGGTGACGGTCATGCCGCACGCGTACAGGCCGCCAATGATGGCTCCCATGCTGGTGCCGGCAATCGCATGGATTGGCACCCGCAAATTCTCCAGTTCACGCAGCACGCCGATATGTGCGGCCCCTCGGGCGCCGCCGCCGCCGAGTACGAGACCGATTCGTGGTCGATCCTGTCCGGGTCCAGGCGGGGCGTCGGCTGCCTGCGCTGCCGCATTCAGGAACGCAGCGAAGACCAGAACGGTGATTGAATTAACCAACAGCAGCAATTGCTTTTTCATGACCAACTCTTTTCAATCGGGCGAATCAATTCGTGACCGACTATAATGGCCGATCCTTGTTACAAAACCTATACATTAAGAATGGACCGATAATGGCTGACGCTACACCGACGCCACCTGAGGGTGGCGCCCGAATTACAATTAAAAACGGCAAGCTGCAGGTGCCGGTAAATCCGATCATCCCGTTCATAGAGGGAGACGGCATCGGACCGGACATTTGGCGGGCGACTGTCAGAATTCTTGACGCTACGGTTGAGAAAGCCTATGGCGGCAAGAGGAAGCTTCACTGGATGGAAATATTTGCCGGCCAGAAATCCAATGATCTGTATGACAGCTGGTTGCCGGACCAGACTGTCGATGCCTGCCGCGAGTACATTGTCTCGATCAAGGGCCCGCTGACGACGCCGATCGGCGGCGGCATTCGCTCCTTGAATGTCGCATTACGGCAGCTGCTCGACCTGTACGTGTGCCTGCGCCCCGTGCGCTGGTTTGAAGGTGTCCCTTCGCCGGTTCGTGACCCCGGTAGCGTCAACATGGTGATATTCCGGGAAAACACGGAAGATATTTACATCGGCATTGAATTCGAGCGCGGTACTGACGCCAACAAGAAATTTCTCAAGATCTTCAAAGAAAACTTCCCCAATGAGTTCGACAAGATCCGCTTCCCCGACAGCTCCGGTATCGGAATAAAGGCTATCTCACAGGAAGGGACCGAGCGACTCGTGCGCGCGGCACTCGACTATGCCATCGCTAACAATCGAAAGTCCCTGACCTTGGTTCACAAGGGCAATATCATGAAATTTACCGAGGGTGCATTCCGCAACTGGGGATACGAACTGGCGGAACGAGAATACGGGGAGCACACTTACACCTGGGAGCAGTGGGAACGTACCAGCGCCGCAGACGGCACTGAGGCAGCCAATGCCGAACAGCAAGCAGCGCTCGATGCGGGCAAGATCCTCGTTAAAGATGCCATTGCGGACATCACGCTGCAACAGGTCCTGACGCGGCCGAAAGAGTTCGACGTTATTGCAACGATGAATCTGAACGGTGATTACCTCTCGGACGCGCTCGCGGCTCAGGTTGGTGGCATAGGCATCGCCCCCGGCGGCAATATCAACTACGCCACCGGGCATGCTGTGTTCGAAGCCACTCATGGTACCGCGCCGAAATATGCCGGTCTCGATATGGTCAATCCCGGATCGCTGACGCTGTCCGGTGAGATGATGCTCAGATACATGGGCTGGAGTGAAGCAGCCGACATCATCATCGAGTCCATGGGTACGACAATCGGGCAGAAGACGGTGACCTATGACTTCGCGCGACTGATGGAAGGCGCAACCAAAGTCAAATGCAGCGAATTTGCCACCGCGATGATCGCCAATATGTGACGCAGAATAGTCTGTTGTTGCCTCAATGACCCGGACAGGATCTGCGCAAGTCGATCCCGCTGAAATTTCAGCGATCGTCGTCGACGGTTTTATCAATTACAACGACGATTTCCGGAAAATCACGCGTCGTGCAAAAAAACGGTTCGAAACGCGCGATTGGTCCAGTAATCAGAGCGATGCGGTCGAACGCATCGAGCTTTACGACACTTCCGTCGGCCGGATCGTAACCGTCGTCAAAGGATCCATGGCGGCTAGATTGCATGATAAATCACTGTGGGCTCTCGTTAAGGAACAGTACGCACATCAGATACAGCACTACGCCGATACCGAGTTCTTCAAGACTTACTTCAGCTCTGTTACGCGCCGTGTTTTTTCCACCATTGGTGTCGATCCGCTCGTAGAGTTCATTGCTCTGGATATCAAACCAACTGAGCACATGTTCGGTACGGTCAATTCAAAAGTTTATCGAAATCGGGGCGAGACACAGTTTCTTTTTGACGAGTTGCTTGTTGATTACGCATTCACCACACCTTACCGAAACATTGATCAAACCATTCGCTTTATCAGTGCTGAAGTCGACGCTTACTGCGCGGCGCACAACCGCCTCAACAGCATCCGGCAAGTTGAGATTCTTCGACCCATTTTTTATCGTACGACGCGCGCCTATATCGTAGGACGCATCGATGGAGACGACTGGGTTTGCCCGCTTGTCATCGCATTGAAAAACACAGACGAAGGTATCGTCGCCGACGCCATCATTCTCTCCGAGCACGATGTCAGCATGTTGTTTGGATTTACGCGTTCCTACTTTCATGCAGACCTGGCAGTTGTGAGCACCACGGTGGCGTTCCTGAATTCCATGATGCCGAAAAAGCCAATCGCAGAGCTCTATACCGTGCTCGGCCGCGCCAAGCAGGGCAAGACTGAGCGGTATCGTTCGCTTTTTCAGCACCTCGGGAAGTCCAGCGACAGCTTCGTGCAGGCGAGGGGCGACAAAGGCATGGTAATGGTGGTTTTTACATTGCCTTCCTACGATATCGTGTTCAAGGTCATTCGCGACCGCTTCGCCTACCCGAAGACGATTGGCCGAAAAGACGTGATCGAGAAATATCAGCTGGTGTTCAAGCACGACCGGGCCGGTCGCCTTGTCGACGCGCAGGAATTCCGTCGTCTGCGTCTCGACCGTGCACGATTTACAGACGAATTGCTCGATGAGTTATTGACTGCATGCGGCGACACCTGCCGGATCGTGAATGATTTTGTCGTTATCGAGCACGTCTATATGGAGCGCCGCCTGACGCCATTGAATTTGTATCTCAGAGAAGCAGACGAGGAAGCCGCCAGGCATGCTGCTATTGACTATGGCCAGGCAATTCGCGACCTGGCGCTCAGCAATGTATTTCCCGGCGACCTGCTACTCAAGAACTTTGGCTTAACGCGACATGGCCGTGTCATCTTTTATGACTACGATGAGCTTTGCCTCGTCACTGACTGCAATTTCCGAAAAATTCCGGAGGCCCGGGGCGATATCGATGAAATGCGTGCCGGCGCCTGGTTTTATGTCGGGCCGCACGACATCTTTCCGGAGCAGTTCATTGAATTCCTGGGCTTCCAGGAAGACGTCAGGCGGGCGTTTATCGAGCATCACGCAGAACTCCTGACCGCCGACTACTGGGCAAATCTAAAAAAACGGCATCAGTCGGGAGAAGTGCTGGAAGTCCTGCCCTATACCGCCAAGCAATGGACCGAGCACAAGGGGCATGCGCTCTACCCCACTGCCACCTGAGGGCTGACAGGATGCTGTGGGAGCGGCTGCAGGAGCGGCGCTCCTACGCAGTAGGCGGCCGACCATTATTCGAAATTTCAAGCGACCTTCAGGCGCGCATTGAAATCGCGAAGCATACCGAGCTGCCTTTCAAGCTCCTGCTCATGCCACTGGCATTCGGCCGCAGCGATCGCCGCAACCGCTTCAGTTGCTTGCACGCCCTGGTCAGCAGACAGCCCCAGCATCAGCCGCCTTTGCATCAGGTCCGTCAGGTTTTTCGCGTATTCATGACGTATTGCAAACACGACCTCGGCGGCCAGGACACTTTTCTCTGCATCGATCACTTTCGACAGACCGGCTTCGGCCGCTGCAAGATCCAGAATCAGAGTGGCACGCCCGCCGTAGATGCCGATAATGCGCTCGCGACCGCGTTGCGAAAGGCCGGCGAAGTTTTTTAATTGCTCGCAGGCCTCAACGATGCCAACCGCACCGGGCAGCAGTGCGGTCGATGTGCTGCAACGCGGCAGCCCGGCGTCGAGCTTTCTATCAACACGATCAATAGTCTGTTCTGCGAGATTTCTATATGTGGTCAACTTGCCGCCGATAATCGAAATGATCCCTTGCAAGGGTCGCCGGTGACGCTTGATGATATGCCGGCGCGTAATGGCTGACTCCGGACGTTTACTCCGGCGTGGCAGTGGTCGAACGCCTGCGTAGGCGAAGTGTATGTCGTCAAATTCCAGTCCCGCTTCCGGAAAGACACGATTCGTCTCATCCAACAGGTACCGAATTTCTTTCCGGCTCGCGTGAGCAGCGTCAGGCTCTCGCCCGTAACGAATATCGGTCGTGCCAATCAGATATTGCCGGTTCCAGGGGACGATAAAAAACGGCCGTCCATCAGCGGCCGCTTCCACATAAAATGCATCGCGTGGTGCACCTTTAAATTCACCGACAATGATATGGCTCCCTTTGGTGCCGCCCATCAGGCGCCGTGTTTGCCGGCCGGTCTTCTGCAGGACGCGATCGACCCAGGGACCGGATGCATTAATCACGAGCCGTCCCTTCACGAGTTTTTTCTCGCCGCTGTCGGCATCGACGTAACCGACGTTCATTGCCGTGCCATCGTGCGGCCCAATCGTATCGACCGGGCAATAGTTCTTGACGACAGCGCCGGCTTCCGCTGCCGAAATAATATTCTCCAGCACGAGCCTTTCCGCAAACGTTACCTGTGCATCGTAATACTGCGCACCACCCCTTAACCCAACTGCGTTGAGTCCCGGCTCCTGTTGGAGCAATTCGTCGCGATTCAGCATACGGTGCCGGGGTAATGTCTTTCTGATGGACAACAGATCGTAGGCGATCATTCCGAGACGGATCAGCAATAGCCCCCGTTTGCCGTTTTCATAAACAGGTATGTTTATGCGAATGCGCTTGACAAGGTGCGATGCAATCTTGCGCAGGCAGATGCGTTCATGCAGCGACTCATAGACCAGGGATATCTCTGCATGTTCAAGATATCGAAGACCGCCGTGAATTAGCCGGCTCGACCAGCTCGTTGTTCCGCTGCCGAAATCGCTTTTGTCGAAGAGGATGACGCTTAAGCCGCGGAGCGCCGCATCGCGGGCAATGCCTGAGCCGTTAATGCCACCACCGATGATTATCAGATCGTATTCCGGTACGGTCTTCGGCATCAGGGTCTTACTTGCCCGTTCCCGCGAACGACATACTTGTAGCTCGTCAACTGCTCGGCGCCGACGGGACCACGAGCATGAATCCGGCCTGTCGCAATGCCAATCTCCGCGCCCATGCCGAACTCGGCTCCGTCTGCGAACTGTGTCGATACGTTGTGCATCACAATCGCGCTGTCTACCTCCGTCAGGAATTTCCTGGCTGCAACTTCGTCTTCCGCGACGATGCTTTCCGTGTGGCCCGAGCCATACAACCTGATATGTTCGATTGCTCCCTCCACACCATCGATAATCCGCACCGAGATGACGGCGTCGAGATACTCCGTATGCCAGTCTTGTTCGTCGGCGGGTTTCGCTTCTGACACGATCTCTCGCACCGCCTCGTCACCGCGCACTTCGCAGCCGGCATCGACCAGGGCATCGACTACGCCGGGAATGAGCCTTGATGCCGCCTTGCGGTCGACAAGCAGTGTCTCGGCAGCGCCGCAGATGCCCGTGCGACGCATTTTCGCGTTCAACACGATTTCTCTGGCCATGTTCTGGTCCGCCGATTCATGGAGGAAGACATGGCAGATGCCCTCGAGGTGTCCTATCACAGGCACTCTGGCCTCCGCCTGCACGCGCTCAATGAGACTTTTACCGCCGCGTGGCACAAGGACATCGATCGTGTCACCCATCGACGACAACAGGTAACCGACGGCGGCGCGATCCGTTGTCGGCACCATCTGAATTGCAGCCCGAGGCATGCCGGCGCTTGCAAGTCCCTCGGCGAGCGACCGAAAGATCGCCTGATTCGAATGAAAACTCTCCGAGCCGCCGCGCAAAATAGCGGCATTGCCCGATTTGGTGCACAGGCCAGCAGCATCGGCAGTCACATTGGGGCGGCTCTCGTAAATAATGCCGATGACGCCCAGCGGTACCGCGACACGTTGTATGTGTAAACCGTTAGGCCTGTCCCATTCGGCGAGAACTCGGCCGACCGGGTCGGGTAATTCACTAACGGTTTCGAGCCCGGTGGCCATGGATTCGAGCCGTTCGGCATTCAGCGCCAGCCGGTCGAGCAGCGGCGTGCTCAGCTCGCGCTTTTCGGCTGCTTCCATGTCGGCCCGGTTGGCATCGAGAATTGCATCCGCACTGTCACGAATCGAATCTGCTGCCGCTTGCAGCGCGTGATTACGTTGCGAACCCGGGCACAGCGCCAGTTCCGATGCCGCTTCTCTGGCTCTGCGACCAAGTTCATCCATCATTTCCGCAACACCCGGCGATGCAGTCGTCAATTTCCCTGTCTGTTGGCTCATCTAGGATTCACTCCCGAACAGCACCAGGTCATCGCGGTGGACCATGACCGTCCGGCCACGGTAGCCGAGTTTCGGCTCAATCTGCGCCGAGCGGCAACCAATGATTTCTGCCGCTTCATCGCTGCTGTAGGCCGCGAGGCCCCTGCCGAGTTCTTCTCCGTTTGCACCGACCAGCATCACAACATCGCCACGCCCAAAATCGCCGATGACCTCGACAAGACCGACCGGTAGCAAGCTGTTGCCGTTGGCCAGTGCCGTCGCGGCGCCGGGATCCATGCGGAGTTCGCCGCGGACTTCGAGTATGCCAGCAAGCCACTGCTTGCGCGCCGCGGCCGGTGTTCCCTCTGCATTGAATACCGTGCATTTGCCGCCGTTTGCCAGCGCATGCAGCGGCCGTTCGACGGTACCGCTCGCAACGATGGTCAGACAACCTGCGCGAGTCGCTATCCGGGCTGCCTGCAGTTTCGTTATCATGCCGCCGCTGCCGAATTCTGACCGGGATTCGCCCGCCATCGCGAACATTTCGTCAGTTATCTTCGCGACCGTGGCGATGTGTTCAGCATCCGGATGCTCGCCGGGATCTGCCGTATAAAAGCCATCCACATCCGACAGGAGAACAAGCCCGTCCGCCATGACCATCTGGGCTACGCGTGCAGCGAGGCGGTCGTTGTCACCGTAACGAATCTCTTCTGTCGCAACCGTGTCGTTCTCATTGATAACCGGCACGACGCGATGCTCAAGCAACTTGCCGAGAGTACCTTTAGCATTCAGGAAGCGACGCCGGTTTTCCGTGTCCTCAAGCGTCAACAGCACCTGCGCAACCGCTACGCCGTGCTCGCCCAGCGCCTCCTGATACGCGTGAACGAGCTGCACCTGGCCCGCCGCTGCGGCCGCCTGCAACTCCTCGAGCCGTGAGCGACGCGGATTGACACCCAGCACATTGCTGCCGATTGCGATCGCGCCGGAGGAAACAATCAACACCTGCCGATTCCCGGAACGCAAAGCTGCAACATCCTCAGCAAGCCCTGACAGCCAGTCGCGATCGAGCCGGCCGTCCCGGGTGACCAGCAGCGACGAGCCGATTTTAACGACCAGGCGCCGCAAATTATTGAGGTTGACTCCGGACATGAGCAGGGACCTATCCAGTAAGGCGGTGATGTCTTACATAGGACGACAGAGTTACCTCCCCCTTGGAAACGGTAACGCTCCCGCTACGGGCAACGGCGGCGATCTTACCTATCTGCCCCGCCTCTTCGACAAATGCATCGATTTCGGCAAGCCTGCCCGTGAGCTGCACCGTGCAGCTATTCTGGGCATCATCCAGAATCTCGGCGTCATACTTCTTCGCGAGCGCCAGCACTCTTGCGTGACCGCCTGTCGCGAGCTTGAGCTTGAGTATCGCCAGCTCGCGCTCGAAGTGATCGCCTAAGGTCATATCATGAATATTGACCACGTCCACGAGCTTCGCAAGTTGGGTATTGAGCTGCGCAATAGCCGAGTCAGAACCGCGGATTACGAGTGTGACACGCGACACCGTCGAGTCGTCTGTCGGTGCAACGTTCAGCGAGTCAATATTGTATCCACGCGTCGAGAAGAGCCCTGTCATACGGGTCAGGGCTCCGACTTCGTTCTGCAGCAGCACCGATATTACGTGACGCATCGATTCTGTATCCGTAGCAATAAACTAAATCCGCTTGAAACCATTGCTCGCGAGGTTCCGACGCAAGGTGGCACAGCAATGCGAGTATTGCAATGCAATATAAATTAGTAAACACTCGCCTGGAATCCGGCACTTAAGCAACATTGACGAGAAAATGAGCAAAGAGGCGCCCGCAGACCGCGAAGACCGGCATCCGCTCGCCGGAACCCGGATGAGTGGCGCCGATATTGTCATTCAGATCCTCGCCGACGAAAACGTCCATACCATATTCGGCTACAGTGGCGGCGCGATTCTGCCGACCTTTGACGCCGTATTTCGCTATAACGACAAACACCGCAGAGCCGACGGCAAATCGCCAATCCCGCTGATCGTACCGGCCAACGAGCAGGGAGCTGGTTTCATGGCGGCCGGCTATGCCCGCGCCAGCGGTAAAGTCGGCGTCCTTATGGTCACCTCGGGTCCAGGTGCGACCAATACGGTTACACCGATTCGCGATTGCATGGCCGACTCGGTGCCCATCGTTGTCATCTGCGGCCAGGTGCCGGTGCACGCGATCGGCACCGACGCATTTCAGGAAGCTCCCGTCGCGGCAATCATGGGAGCAGTCGCAAAGCACATATTTCTGATTACCGATCCAACACGCCTCGAGGCAACGGTTCGCACAGCGTTCGAGCTTGCCCGCACCGGCCGGCCCGGCCCGGTCGTCATCGATATACCGAAGGACATTCAAAACTGGGAAGGTGAGTTTGCGGGCTTCGGGTCACTGCCGTTGCCGGGCTATCGGCACCGTTTGCAGGCGGTCGTTGAGAACCACCTGACCGATGATGCCTGCGAGCGTTTTTATACAATGCTTGCCGAATCCGAGCGGCCATTGATCTACGCCGGTGGCGGCGTGATCAACGGCAATGCAACGAAAGCGATGCGACACTTTGCCAGCGCCTACGGCATCCCGGTAGCAACAACCCTGATGGCGCTCGGCGCCAGTGACACAAAACATCCGTTGTCGCTCCATATGCTCGGTATGCACGGCATGGCGTTCGCCAACTATGCTGTCGAAGATTGCGACCTGTTGATTGCTATCGGCGCCCGGTTTGACGATCGTGTTGCCGGCGACCCGGCCAGGTTTGCCCCCAACGCGAAGAATATTGCGCAATTCGATATCGACGTAGCGGAGATCGGCAAAGTAAAAAGCGTCAACTGGCACCATGTGGGCATACTAAAGCGGGATCTCGATGACCTGCTCGCATACGGCCAACGCATCAAGTTTGAAAAGGAATTCAGTGTCTGGCACAAAGAGATAGCCGGCCTGAAAGAGAAACACTGTCTTAACTACGATCGGGAAAGCGACCGCATACAGCCCTACGCCGTGATCGAGGAAATCAACCGGCTGACAGACGGTAAGGCAATCATCTCGACAGGTGTCGGTCAGCACCAGATGTGGGC
This sequence comes from Pseudomonadota bacterium, assembly GCA_022572185.1. GTDB lineage: Bacteria > Pseudomonadota > Gammaproteobacteria > Steroidobacterales > Woeseiaceae > JACZWL01. Next base: position 39,715 of record JACZWL010000007.1, read on the forward strand.
CGCTCAGTACTTCGATTTCCGCGAGCCACGGCTCTGGCTGACTTCCGGAAGCATGGGCACGATGGGGTTTGGACTGCCGGCGGCCATCGGTGCCCAGGTTGCCAATCCGGATCGCCTTGTCATCGATATCGACGGCGATGGCAGCATACGCATGAACATCGGCGAGCTTGAAACCGCGACCACCTACGGGCTCCCGATCAAGGTCATCGTTCTCAACAACTTCGGTGATGGCATGGTCAGGCAGTGGCAAAAACTCTATTACAAAGGCCGAATGTCAGGCAGCGATAAATCCCTGCGCCGAAAAGACTTCGTCAAGACGGCCGAGGCGGACGGTTTCAAATACGCGGTGAAGCTGGATCGAAAAGAGGACCTGCCAGGCGTTATCAGAGAATTTATCGAGTTTTCCGGCCCTGCATTCCTCGAAGTCATTATCGACCCCGACGCCGGCGTCTATCCGATGGTCGGTCCCGGCCTGAGCTACGCCAAAATGATCACGGGCGACTTTATCGTCAGCAGAGACCAGCCGGCCGACGACAAACCCGGCCCCGGCGAAATGTTCTGATACGGGTCGTATCCCCTCCGCATCAGCAGGCTGGCAGATACTCGCTGCGGCACGAATATTGACCGCCGCACAGATTCCGTATTCAGACCAGTGGTCCAACTAGTGGTCCATCAATATAACCTTGTTGGACCACTAGCAGGATGTTGAAAAAGTCTTCCATGACTTTTTCAACAACGTGATCCGAAAAGTGCGATTTTCGGATCCCTTACATTTTCAATGGCTTATAGCCATCGAAAATGACGGTACATCCCTGTATCGGTCAACAGGCTGTAGAAAAACAGAGTTTTTCAACAGCCTGCTAGGTATTTTCGCGCATAGATACCGGCAGGACGGTTTGCTATGCATGAGCCTCCTTGGCAGGGGCGATGTCGTGACGCAGCAAAGCGGATCTCATTCCAGAACGATTACGGGCTACCTGGCGCATCTGCTGGAGTATCCCCGATGGCTCATGGAGTGCGACGTCGACTTCACACAATGCCCATACCACGGACGCTATGACAATTTCGTCGCCGAATGCGATACCTGCATTTATGGCAAAGCATGCAAATGGCTGAGCAGCTACACAACAAGTGCCATCAAGAAGGCGCCGCTAACGGATCTCGTTGACGCACTGGAAAGCGCTGTCGACTATGTTGCCGGCCGCCAGCAGGCAGAACACCAGGCAAACTGCGTCTGTGACAGCTGCGAGTGGCTGCGAACGTCGCGGCAGTTTCTTCGCTCCTTCCCCGAATAGAACATGAGCCCATGCGCCCCGTGTCCGGTGCAGCATCCGTGATACGTATCAGGTCTTGAGGCACAAGCCGGGATCCGCTAATCAGGCTATAGGCCGACAGGCTCAAGGCCTGCTTTTTTGCAGATACAGTAAGATTGCCCTCAAGAATAAGCAGGGGGGAATCTATCGTGTCTCAGTCAACATTCTCGGGCAGCTGCCTGTGCGGTTCGGTCCGCTACGAGATCTCGGGCAATCCGAGATCCTTCTATCATTGTCATTGCCGGCGTTGCCGCAAAACCACGGGCACAGGCCACGCAAGCAATATCATTTTGAAACCCGAGGCCGCCAAATGGCTTGCCGGCGAAGAACTCCTCGAAAGCTTCAAAGTGCCGGACGCCAAACGCTTTCGCACCGTATTTTGCTCGAATTGCGGAAGCCCGCTGCCGCGCATTGCGCCCGACCTGAGCCTCGCAGTCATTCCGGCGGGATCGCTGGACGAATCGCCCGCGATAGATCCGACGGCCAGGATTTTCTGGGAGTCGCGAGCCAACTGGTCCTGCGACGCCGGTGAAATTCCCGTCTGGGCCGAATACCCGGAGGAGAGATAAGCGTCAGGCCCGGCATTGATTGTTGCCGGGCAAGAGCAGTTGTATGCTGGGACGCCCCGAATCAAAAACAAGAATTGCCTGGAGGATCACGATGATTGCAAGAAGAAAAACCACGGTTCTCACCGTTTTTGCCGTTTTGCTCGCCGTCGCCGCATGTAGTGGGGGCAACGGCCCGGAGTCCGGGCCTGCAACCGGGTCGGCAGCGCCTGCGACGGCCACCGATCAATCCAGCAACGATTTGAGAACGCTCCTTGCCAGCGAGAACAGAGCGGAATCGGACCGGGCGCGCGACGCGGGCCGCCGACCGGCGGACGTCGTCGAGTTCCTTGGTATCGAGAACGGGATGCGCGTGATGGATGTGATCGCGGCCGGCGGCTACTACACCGAAGTACTGTCGCTGGCGGTTGGCGATGACGGGCATGTTGTCGCGCATAATCCGCCGTCAGTCCTCAAGTTTCGGGACGGCGCGAACGAAAAAGCGATCAGTGCCCGCCTGGCCGGCAATCGATTGCCGAACGTCACACGCCTCGACAAGGACTTCGCAGACCTGGTACCTGAAGACGGCCCATTCGACGCCGCGATAACGGCCCTCAATTTCCACGACCTCTACAACCGGCGCGGCCCGGAAGCGACGGTCAACGCCCTCCGGTCCATAGCAAGCGTTCTAAAACCCGGCGGCGTGCTCGGAATTATTGATCATGTCGGTGAAGCGGGTGCGGACAACGCGGCATTACACCGGATCGAGATTTCCAAGGTCCTCGAAACTGTCGAGGCGGCAGGGTTTGTCGTCGAATCGGACAGCGATCTGCTACGCAATGAGACGGATGACCATAGTCTGTTCGTGTTCGATGAGTCAGTGCGAGGCAAGACAGACCGCTTTCTGCTCAAGGTCAGAAAGCCGGCCGAATAATGATGATCTGTACCCTGGCAAAGATCTGACGATGCCCGACTACCTGCTCTCGGCCCGGCGTGTACGCAAGCAAAAGTTTGATGCGGAACCCGGGCGGACGCGATTTCTCAAAGTCCCCACCAACCGGCTGCCGACACCTGCTCACGCCATCGAACAGGCCTCATGGGTCGATGCTGTCATGGCTGAAGGCCACACTCACACGAATCACAGCACCGGAAATGACTGTGGCGACATCGCAGTTCTCGTACATGGCTACAGCAATGATGCGAAAAGCATTATGTGGCGCCATCGCCGACTCAAAGCTGATCTCGCAGACGCTGGATTCAAGGGAGTGCTCGTTAGTTTCGACTGGCCAAGCGATGATCGTGCGCTTAATTATCTTGAAGACCGTAGCGACGCAAAGATCACTGCGCTTCGGCTGGTAGATGACTGCATCAGCCTGCTTGCCTCGGCACAGTTTCGCGGCTGTGAATACAATGTCCATGTCATCGCACATTCGACCGGCGCCTATATCGTCAGGGAAGGCTTCGACGATGCGGATGACAGGCCTGGAATTGCGGCCACCAACTGGACCGTGTCACAAGTTTGTTTTGTGGGTGCCGACGTGTCGAGCCGATCGATGTCGGCATCCGATTCCAAATCGAGTTCGATCTACCGCCACTGCACCCGGCTTACGAACTATCAGAACCCCTATGACTCGGTACTCAAACTGTCGAACATCAAGCGGGTTGGTGTTGCGCCGAGGGTCGGTCGAATCGGGCTCCCGCCCGATCATCTGGACAAGGCCGTCAACGTGAACTGCGGCGCATACTTCGCCGGCAAGGACAGGAAGAAAGCGAGCTTTATCGGAACCTACAACCATTCCTGGTATTTCGGCGACAAAGTGTTTGCCCGAGATCTCGCCGCCACGCTCACGGGCGATGTTGACCGATTTTTCATACCGGGACGGCACAGGGACGAACACGGTGCACTGCACCTGTAGGGAACGGGCATAATGCAATGTCGCCGGTTTCCGGTATTGTGTGAACCGGCGCATGGATTTGGCACACCGAATGTCACAAAGTAACGATCAGTCGAGAGGGTAACCGCCAGACCAAGATGCTCATTACGCCAAACAGAAACGATCTGAACAAGATCGTCATTTTGAATCCGAAGGGAGGTTGCGGGAAAACGACGCTCGCAACGAACCTGGCCAGTTACTACGCGGCCCGCGGCGGCCCGGTCCCGGCCGTTATGGATTGCGACCAGCAGGGCTCGACGATGAGGTGGCTCGAGAAACGCCCCTGCTCGCGGCCTCCGATACACGGCATTGCTGCCTACAAGAACAGCATGCAGGCGACTCGCAGCTGGCAGCTCAGGGTGCCCAATGAGACGACCAGTCTCATTGTCGATTCTGCGGCCAGCCTGAGCCACGATGATTTACGCGAAATAACGCGCGACGCGACCAGCATACTGGTACCGGTATTGCCGTCTGCTATCGATATTCACGCTGCGTCGCACTGCATCGCCGACCTCCTGCTCGTCGCAAAAATCGATCGGCGCGACCGCAAGCTGGCGGTCGTGGCAAATCGTACGCGTCGGAACACCAAGAGCTTCGAGAAGCTCATGAGTTTCCTCGATACGCTGGGGATTCCAGTCATTGCGGTAATGCGGGATAGTCAGAATTTCGTACATGCCGCTGAAGAGGGCATCGGAGTTTGCGACATGCCGCTTCACCGGGCCAAGCAAGATATCGAACAACTCGAACTCATCATCAAGTGGCTGGATGATTGGGAAAACCGGCGTCATCACGCAATGCCGACGGGGACATACCCCGAGCCGAATGCAGCAAACGTCACGGTATTACACAAGTCGCAATTCGGATCCAGCAGCAATTAGTGGTCCAACAAGATCATATTGATAGACCACTAGCCCGAACGTTTCACCAAAGATCGTCGATCTTGGTCGAGGGCTCATTCTGAATCGCCGAGAATAAACCCGGGTCGACGTTGCCACCGGTCAACACTGCGACCATCGTCTTGTCTTTGCAGTCTATTTTTCCCGTCAATACGGCCGCGAGCGCAGCGGCCCCGCCAGGCTCAACGACGAGTTTCAGGTGGCGGAACGCAAAACGCATTGCCGCTTTTACTTCTTCGTCACTGACGACGAGACCTTCACCGGCCAGTTTTTGAATTATGGCAAACGTCATTTCGCCAGGGGTTTCCGCCTGTAACGCATCGCAGATGGAACGCGCCGTTTTCGGATTCGAGCGGCGTACGCCTTCGCGTAAGGACCGGGCCGTGTCGTCAAACTGTTCCGGCTCGACCGTGTGAACGGACGTTGCCGGTGATAGCGCCTTTATGGCGATAGCCGAACCCGAACTCAACCCTCCTCCCCCACAGCAGAGAAGAACCTGGTCGGGCGAAAGACCGAGCTCGCGGCACTGCTCGATGATTTCGAGACCGACCGTACCCTGGCCGGCAATGATGTCCTTGTGATCATAGGACGGCACGACTGCGGCGCCACGTTCTGCGGCGACCTGCCGGGCGATTGCCTCGCGATCACCACCGTACCGGTCGTACAGAACGACCTCTCCGCCAAACCGTTTGGTTCGTTCTATTTTTACTTTCGGGGCGTCCTCGGGCATGACGATAATCGTTTTGATGCCAAGCAGGCTACCGGCCCTGGCCACCCCCTGTGCATGGTTGCCCGAAGACCATGCCACTACCCCTTTGCTTGCTTGCTCGGGAGACAGCTGACTCATGAAGTTGTAGGCACCACGAATCTTGAAAGTGCCGGTTACCTGCAAGCACTCGGGCTTCAACAAAACTGTGCCGCCGGCGATCTCGTTAAGTTCGGCCGACCGGAGGAGCGGTGTTCTGACTGAAACTTGCGACAGGCGTTTCGCCGCAGCCTGAATATCGCTGAGTTCGATCATTGGGCCGCCAGACGATCGATCTTGGCGGCGCAAATGAAATCGTTGTCCGACAGCCCGTTTATTGCCGTCGTCGTATATCGCACGAGACAACTTCCGTATTTGACGATCATTTCCGGGTGGTGTCCCTCGGTGCTTGCAACCCAGGCAACGGCGTTGGTGAAAGCGATCGTCCTGCTGAAACCCGGAAATTGAAATTCACGGCTGATGTGCTGGCCGGATTCGGCAAGCTCCCAGTCCGGGTGCAATGCCGACATCAGCTCGCCAGCCTGATCCGCAGTCAAAGGCTCGACACCGCCTTCGCAAGGCCGGCATTTGCGCTCAACAAGGTCTGCCATAAATTATCGCCGTGTGTCCATCTGAAAGGAGATTCATACCATAAATCCAGTCAGGCGAACAAAAAAGGGCCGGTCTCGGAGAGACCGGCCAAAGGGTGACTCACAGACGAGTCTTTTGGGGACTGGTTTTGCCTAGTCGGGGTTGGACGCGAATGACGGCGTCTCTTCGACAAACAGCGTCAGGCTGACTTTGCGCTCAAGCGCGAAGCTGTCGGGATTGTCGTCTGCTGCCGGTGATTCACCGTGTGCAGCAAGCTTGATGCGTGACTCGGCAACGCCGTTGGATACCAGGACGTCCCGCACGTATTCTGCCCTCTGCGCGGAGAGCCTGTGGTTGTAGTCGGCGTCACCCCGCTCGTCCGCAAATCCGTCAAGCTGGACATAGATGTCAGGCATTGTTGAAAGATTTGCCGCGAGTTCCCGCAGCTTCGTGTCCGTCGTAATGCCGAGCACGTGTTCGTCGGTACGGAACAACAGGTCCATTTCAATGCCGGCCTGCATCAGAGTGAGCAGTTCAGGTCTCGCAACCGCCTGCATACGCTGCAAATCGGCGCCCAGGGAGTCGATGTCACTGTTCAGCGCAGCGACGCTTTTTTCCAGTGCCGTAATCTTCTTTCTGGAGCTGACCAGTGAATCGGACAGCGTCGTTACCGTCGTGTTTTTCTTGTGGAACTCATCGCCCAACTTCGCGCCGACAGCTGCGCCGACAATGAACCCAACCGGGCCGCCCGCGACAGCACCAATTATTCCACCGACGCCGAGTCCGATGCTTTCCCTCTTGGATGTGGTGCCCTCGGCCAGGGCCGGCGTCGCAATCAGGCAGGCAAGAATAGCAATAGCAAGATTTCTGTTACGCATTGTCATTTCCTCCATGTGTCGGGCCACCCCTGTGGCCGCCAACAGAGTCAATTACAAGGCATAAATGGGGGCGTACGCAGTCTGTGGAATGGCAGGATGCCGATCAATTGTGGCGAATTGTGTTTTGCACAGAAAATACACTGGCGCAATCGCTCGAAAACGTGCATTTATATGCAGAACCATTTCCGTTGGTCGCTTAACAACCAGTGGTGTCCGTTCGAAATGACCGCTTTCGCTGCGGTCATTCAACCACGCTGATATTCAACGCTGTGATGAGCAGCAATCGGCCAGGAGCGGCCAGTGCAGCCTCAGAATATACGTGACGGCCAAGCCTAACAGTTGAATTGCCTGGCGGATTGCGAGGATGCTTCCGGACGCACTAGTGCTCTGGTAGCACTTCGGTGAGCCAGTGTAGAACGTTCAAAACGAACTGTGCGTTCTGCGGCGCCTCGGGGTGGTTCATGCCCATGGGTCCTTCCTCATCCACCTGTGCCGTGAACATTGCAGCTTCACCGAAAGCTGCTACCCGACCGGCTCCGAAACGCACCGTTGCCCCTTGCAGCATTCCGTCGGCCCGAATGCGGGGCACCTTGTCGGTCAGGTCTAGGAAGGGATCCCAATGCAGCACGAGCGTGGTGTTCGGGGGGATGATCAACAACGGATCACCGGTGATGTCTCCGGCAAAGCGAAAAGCTTGACCTCCGAACGTCAACACAAAATCGATCTGCTCCGCCAAGCCCCGACCTCGCGTGATCGGGTGATCCTGGAGTGAGCCGATCTCGCGGCGGAACTGCAGTCGCTCCGTGGATCCGTTATAGAAGAGGAGGCCAAACCGTTCGGCGAGTCCGGCAGCTGCTGCGGGCCACGGCTGATGATCCGCGATCAAGAGCAGGGCGCCTCCCGCTCTGACCCACGTGACGATCACCTCGATTTCGTCGTCCGCAAACGCAGAAGGATTCGGAAGGCTCCAGGCATCGATATTTGCCTCAGCAAGCGCATTGGCGATCACCAAAACCTGCGCGTCTGCAAGCGCTGCAGGATGGAATGGAGACCGAAGCGACCTCACGACGTAGCCATCGCGGCGAAGCAATTCGGCAAACGGACCATAGCGACCGGGGATCGTCACCTGCCGGTGCGCGTCATCGTAATCAGTCGTTGGCCCTAAGGTATGAAAGTTGTGGTGGCCCTCGTCGATCAACACAATTGGACCGCCGCCTCGGCGATAGGCTGGGGCGCCGACCGTCGGCTCGAAGTCAAGCACGGTGTGTTGCTGGCCTTGGACGGACCCCGCCAGCACGGGGAAGAGGAAGAGGACGAAGACGAAGGCGATGGGACGAAGAGGAATCACCTTAGGCATGACGAGGACTCATTACTGCAAGCAACTTGGTTCTGAGTATAGCCTTTGAATTGCCGTAACTGCGATGTCCGGTTTGGGTCATCTGGTCGAAGCAGCCGGATCACTGTTAAGAGGCTGGTTTGTGGAATTCGATCACATTTCCATCGGGGTCGCGGACGAAAAAGAACATGGCGCCTTCAAATTCAACCGATTCGGTGATAGCTATGTCATGACTATCGAGTTGACGCTTAACTGCTTCTACGTCGGTTATCTCTAGCGCGATGTGAGTGAAGCCTGTGTGTTTCGCTGGCTCATCCATCAACACGTTGGTCGGAGACGCATCTGACGACGCGTTGAGAATGAAATTGATGTTGACTCCGGACGGATGTTCCACGATCGCGACTGGTTCAGGGCCCATCGGCCCCCCTAAAAATTCGAAACCCAGCTTCTCATAGAACGCACGAGCAAGGGCAAGGTCTCTGACGCGCAGACCTACGTGATTGATCCGAGTGATTTGTTTCACGACGACTCCTTGATTTCGATCTGATTCTCATTTTGACAATCGTATCAGCGTATTGCCAACGTCTGTTTCGGGTGGCTTTCTGCCTGTCGAAATTCTATCACCTGACCGGCACCCGCCAGTCAGTTCCGATGAAGCCTGTCTGTACGGTCGAGTCCTCACACAGCCGGCCAAGGACGGCCCATATCCGACATCTGCTTTACAGAGACTTTTCCGGTAAAGCGATCTATTTTCGAGCTTTGATATACTGTCACTCCTGTTAGTACATTACCTGTTTGGCAGCAACCTGGGGCGTTGTGGTGGAACTATGGCCGACCCTCTGAATGTGAAAATAAATAATGCGCGTGTTGCGAGGCACGAAGCGAGACTCGACGATGCGTATGAGGAATATGAAAATGCAGTCTCGCTCTGCCGAAGGGACGGGAAGACAGGGAAGTTGATCGTAGCGTTGAAGGGATTGGCCCAGATTGAAAGAGATCGGGGAAATTCGGACACCGCATTGCCGTGTTACTTGGAAGCGGTGAACGTAGCTCGCGAGTTGGATGACGCACTGGTTCTTGCGCACACAATCAGGCACTTAGCCGACCTCTATCAAGATATCGGCAATTTGGACTCAGCTGAATCATGTTACATAGAGGCGCTAGCGATTTATCGCGCAGATTCGCGAACGAGTCCACTTGACCTGGCGAATGCGATACGACCGATGGCGCTATTGATGGAGAAATTCTCGCGAATCAACGATGCGAGAAAACTCTGGGAGGAAGCTGGTCGGCTGTATACCACGGCAGCGGTCGATGAAGGCATCGGAGAATGTCAACGGGCACTCAAACGATGTATGTGACGGACAATTGCTGATTAACAAATCGCTGCAGCGGCGGCGAGGTGATCTAACATGTACAGGGCGCTGATTGGTTGCTTGTTGATTGTGAGTTTCGGAGTATCAAGTGATGCCCAAGAACAGGAGGCTACCGATCCCTGGGAACTAGTGAGGCTCTTTGAAGGCAGCTGGACTGGCAGCGCGGAGGGTCGATTTGGAAGCAGTACAGTCGAGCGCACATACGGTTTCATCTTGGATGACGCATATCTCCACGAGGAGAATATTTCGACGTATCCGCCACAGGATTTTAATCCAGACGGTGAGGTCCATGAGCACTGGAGTTTCTTCAGTTATGATCGCGCACAGCGGGTTTTGGTGTTAAGGCAATTCCACGACGAACATATCGTCAATCACTTCGTGCTGAACACTGGCCTAACAGCTGAGGGCGTCATAGTCTTCGATAGCGAGAGTATGGAGAATTATCAGCAAGATTGGAGGGCGCGTGAGAAATACCGCATCATGTCCAAAGATGAGTTCATTGAAGAGTTTTATCTTGCTCCGCCTGGACAGGACTTTGAGCTCTATATAACCACTCATCTTGAGCGGACTGACTGAGCGAATGCCTTAAAAGAAGCTTTCGTATATCTAGATCCGCACAAATAGTCGACATTTCGGGCAACTAATCAGCCTTTAAGCAGGCCATCCTCCGGCCATGCTCACCGAAATCTACATCGAAGCCCTGCTGGTTGATGAGGAGCTGGCTGATCAGGTTTGGAAGGCGTGGAATGCTGGAGAGATTGATGGCCGGTTGCTATATCACGATTCGGCATAACGAGCGAACGAAGTGATATTTCCTCATGCGATTTCGCGATCGTAAGATTTGCTTCTCGCAATAAACAACCCAGGAGAATATCGATGTCTGCGACCGAAGAATTCCTAGCGAACAACGAAAGCTACGCAGAGAATTTCACAAAAGGCGGTAAACCCATGCCGCCGGCCAAGAAAGTCTCCATCGTCGCCTGCATGGACGCCCGTATCGAGACTGGGCGTTTGCTGGGGTTGGAAGAAGGCGATGCTCACGTGATCCGCAACGCAGGCGGCGTAGTCACCGACGATGTAATACGCTCACTGGCTATATCGCAGCGGCTCTTAGGCACCCAGGAGATCATACTGATTCACCACACCGACTGCGGCATGCTGACCTTTAGAGATGACGAAGTGAAAGCTCAGATCGAGGCCGATACCGGCTTACGCCCACCATTCGCTCTGGAAGCGTTCTCGGATCCGGAAGACGATGTTCGTCAGTCCATCAGGCGAATCCAGGCGAGTCCGTTCGTGCCGCACAAGGACGAAATCCGCGGATTTGTCTATGACGTTGAGACTGGCCGTCTAAACGAGGTCAGCGTCTGATGACTGTTGCTGCCCATACAAACGCTTCTTCAGGCGGAGTACGTAATATCCAAACGCCATAAAATACGCTACAGCAAAAAAACTGTACCCGTAGGAAAAGACGTTGAGGACCTCGTGGCTTCTGACCCATAATATATATGCATGAAGTATTACCGAACCATCGAGATGAAAAATAAGCAACCCGTAAATAATCTTATCGAATAAATTCTGGAAGGGTATTTTATTGGCGTAAATGATTAGTCCTATACCAGCATATCCTCCAATTATGACCACCAGCCAGTCAACCTCAAAAGGAATTTTAGCAATTGGGAAGTCGTAAATAAGGCGGAGGATATGAATCACAGTACCGCCTATGTAAGGCAGCAAGGCGACGCGGGCGAATGTCTTGAAATAAAATGAACTCATAGACTGTCTGAATAGTTGAAGGTCCGTCTCTTTACCGGCCAAGTTCAGTCTTCAATAATGTGAATACTATCAAGGAGTATCTCAAAAGGCGTGAGATGCAGGTGAAACCGCCTGTATGGCCTGGATGCTGATTGCTATGCTCTTCTGATGATCAGCATGAGGACTATTGAGGAACTTCATAGTCAAAATCACACCCTTGCGCTCTACTGCCTGTCCTGCAATCGCTGGGGCGTAGCCGACCTGGCTCGGCTGATTCAAAATGGCAAAGGCGACAAACCAGTGACTGAGGCGCGATTCAGGTGCCGGGATTGCGGGGAGATTGTGGAAAAGCAGGTAAGGCCGCCGGTGCCATCATTGGGTGAAGCGGTGGCTTATATTTAGCTTGTCACTCTGCTACGAAAACAAAAGCAAAAGGTCTGCTTTACCGAGGTGATCTCAGTTGATCGACGCAACACGGCGCTATCCCGCCCCCGTCAGGCCGACAAAGGTCCCGCCATTGCGTTCACACAGGACTCTCATGAGCGCGGCAAACTTTTGCGATTCGTTCGGAACGCGTCCACCACCAAATTGGAACAGCGGAAAACCGACAGCGTGAATCCTGACCATCTGGCTGCCATCCGGCTGTATTTTATTTTTTTGTGCGATGACTCTGACGACCGATTCCACAGATTTGCCACCGTAATCGTCTCCGAACACGTAGATGCTGATTTTCTTGTCGCGAGACCAGAATGTGTCGATCGCATATATAATGCCATCGACCGGGTTACTGTCGCTGAATGGCGCCCATGTACGCATGGTATTCATGATTGCCTGGCGCCGCCCGGGTGTGTCGGGTATCCATTTTCCCGCGTATTGCTCGAACATGTACTTGCCGTTGTCGTTCATGATCTGTATGCCCTTGACTTCGGGATAGACTTCGAGCGTCTCGGTCAACTTTCTCTGCACGCGCCTCCAGTTATACTGCTGCATGCTGCCGGATGTGTCGATCACGAAAATGATGTACTCACTGTCGACAGGAATCCCGGCCACCGCGCCGTCGTCCGGGCGTCTGTAATAGGGCTGGAGTTGCATCATTTCTTCGCTAAGTGTTTGCCGCGCAGCGAGGAGGTCGCCTTCGTCGATCACGGCCTCTGCGGAATCGTCGATCGTGACAGCGTACTGGCCCTGCACCGTATCCAACTCACCTTGCAACCGCGCGAGCGTCATCTTGGTATTTGATGTCTGTTCACGAACCGAAACGAGATCGCGGTTAAGCACTGCCGCTTGCCCGCGAATATCGAACAGCTCCTGCTCCAGCAATGCAATTAACGCTTCGAGGTCCACCTGTGTTTTCTCAATGATCGCGGGCTCATAGATTTTGCTGAGTACCAGCAACAGGATAACGGCGCCGAACCCGCAAGAGATGACGTCGAGGAAAGACAGGTTGAATGCCTCCATATTTCTGCGGCGCCTGGTCACGGCCAGTCCCTGCTGACGCTGACGAAGGATCCGCTGGTCGAGTTAGCGAGCGCCCAGTATGCGACTGCCGCGTCGTAATCGCCTTCCAGCGCATACAACAAGATATTGACAGGCACGCCGCTCGGTATCTCACGAACCGCCTGAGAATGCAGCGCATACCGCTCTCTGCCGGATATCGTCCTGCGACTGGTGGTGGCGTCCCGCATCGTCGGCAAGCCATCGGTCAGCAGAATCACGTTGTCGGGCCGTGGCGTTAGCTGCCTGATGACCCGATAGGCTGCATGCATGTTTGTGCCGTTCTGCGGTGGGGCCCGACGCAACGCCCTGATTGCCGCGTCGATCTGATTGCCGTCGCCTACGTCCAACCAGACGCCATCGCTGCCTTTTACAGCCGGTTTCGCCTCAGTGTTGAAAAGGTAAATCTGGAATTTGGCCTTCGTGGATAGCTGTGTGGCCAGCCAGTCGACGCTGGCGACGACCTGCCGCCACTTGACGGCGCGAAGCTTGTCCCTGTCAGCCATGTTCCGGCGTCGAAGTATGTTGACGATTTTGCTGTCCAGCATGCTTGCCGAGTTGTCGACGAGGATGAGCACACGATCACCACCGACTTTAAGTCCGGTCAGGTATTGCCGGTCGCCGACCCCCTTGAACGCTCTGACTCTGGTGCCTTCGGCATCCTCTTCCTTGGCCAGCGCCAGTAGCCGTTTCTTTTCCTTTTCGAGCGACTCTATGTCCGACTGCAGTTTCTCGATTCGCTCAATCTTTGCCAACGTGTCCTTGTCGTAAGTCGACAGCTCGGCTTTCAGCTCTTCGAGCAGGGCGATGATTTGCGCAATCTGTCCTTCCGCCCGCACTCTCTCGTCGTCGAGCTTCTCCTTCGTGTTTCTGGCAAGCACGAGATTCTTGCGCCCTTCGAGCACTTCGTATTCGAGCCTGTTCGTTTCGCCCATGAGCTCGCTGGTTTCGGTGTCGGCACTGTCCCTGACCTGGGCATTGATGATCATAAAAAACAGGATGACGGCGCCGAGCCCACAACTCATAACGTCGAGGAACGACATGCCGATTATTTGCACTTCTCGTCTTTTACGCGCCATGAGACTCGTCCGTAGCGATCAGCTGCAGCTCATGACCGGGCGAGCCCAGCCGGAGTATGTCACCCACCTGCAATACCGCAGACCCATCAATCCGGTGGCCATTGAGGAACGTCCCGTAACGGCTGTGGTCCTCCAAAACGCACTGACCGTTCTGACTTCGGACCGAGCAATGCCTCCTTGAAACACCCGGCATCTCGGCCGGCAGCGGTATCGTGCGTTCGCCCTCTGCGATCTTGGTCCCGAGTACCAGCGGCAAATCTTCGATCCTGTAGGCCATGTGATCAAACAGCAGATGTGTCGGCCGCGCCGAGTGCGCTTGTTCTGCCTGTTCAGACCTGACTTCGACAGCCGCCTGGTCCCAGGGCAGTTGCCGGATCAGGCTGATACCATCGGCAGAGCCTGACTGATCATGACAGCGCGCCAGTGCGCCGCGTGCCGTGGCGCCGGGCTCCAGCAGAAAAACTGCGCCGCCGACCCGCGCTTTGAGCATATCCGCCAGGCCCGGCAAGCTTGCCACTCGATCCGACAACTGAATCGCCGGCGTATCTTCTGCGCGGTACAAAGCCCGTAACTTGCTCGCGATGCTTTGATATATCGGCGCAGCAGCACCAATCAATTCTAATGATTCGATCTCGGCTTCATGACTTAATTGCCCGTACTCCAGGTCAAGCTTCACGGTCTCATTCGAACAGGCGGCCGTCAGCCAGCCAGCGAGCCGGTTTAGGAGCACTTGCTCGGTCTGGGCCGTATGCAACGGGTCGAAACGGGACTGCTGCACGAAGGCTTCCGCGATTATTCTGATCCACACATCGTAAAGCGCGTAAATGCCACAGGAATCCAGGATCTCGACACGATCGATCTGGGTCCGCCCGGGTTGCGCAAGACGCGTAAGACTCGTCGAATGCAGGCTCATATCGATGTGAACCGGGACTGCGTTTTTGTACTCGCGGCGCGTCGCCGCAACGGCCGAATCCACCATTGCGATAACAGGCAGTTTGATTTCCGACGCGATGCCAAGCAGCAGGCCGAGATTGTTCGTGCTCATATATGGCGGCACGGCAACGATGAGGTCCTTGTGTGTGGCTGCCAGCGGGCGCCACATCTGCTCGAGTTGACGGCTTGCCAGATCCGCAGCGCTCAGGTGCCGAAATCGCTGATCGGCAAGCGGTGTCGTTACCAGGTTAGACCAGTAGTTGTGCTGAATTCTTCGCGGCTTTATCCTGGCTGCCGCATATGCCTCATTGCCCGTCGTAAGCCGATCGTCGTCGAGCAATGCGAAGCCGGGCTCGCGATATAAGATTCGCTTTGAGTCGAGTGCCGTTATTCCGGCATCGTTTATGTGTGCAGCAACAACACTCAAACTTAAAATCCTGGCTGGCTCAATCCGCTTTCATATGGCGAATCAGCTTGTCGTCACAATAATTCTCGCTGTCGAAAACCAGATTGTCCTCCAGCAGTTGTAGCTGATGTACAAGAAACATCAGGAAAATACTGATCAGCAGCGCGATGAACGTAGAGTTGAACGCGATGCCAAGACTCAGGGTCACGCCGGCGATGTCGCCGTGCACCGCCTTGTCGGCCTGCGCGAGCGCCTCACCAATACCTCGAACCGTTCCGATGAACCCGATCGAGGGAATTGCCCAGGTGATATATCGGATCATTGACAGTTCGGACTCCAGCTTCTCCGCCTCTGATTCGCAAATCGTGTGCGTGCTGGTGGAGACATCCTGAATGTTCCTCGTCGAACCAAAACGATGCAGTGCATTGAGCAAGGCACGCGGCAGCAACATCTGTCGATTTTCCTCGGGCAGCGCCTCTACCTGCCGCGCAAACTCGCGCGTGTCTTCGGGTAATATTCGCATCCCCTCGGCAACAGGGACCAGATTGATGTCGAGAAGTTTTCGTTCGTTGAGAATACTGACCGTCTTGTAACCCATGATGGCCAATGCCCAGAACATCAGGATGAAACAGGACTCCTGCTCGAGGTCCTTGATCAGCACCCAGGTCGATCGTGCCCGGACATAGTCCGGATCTGCCGCGGCAGCCTCGGCTTGTTCCTCGATAACCTGTGCTGCGTTCGGACGAACGACCGAAACATAGAACGCATGCACGATGATGATCGAGATAATCAATGCGAAGAGCTGAAAAATAAACTCTACCGGGAGGGTTTTTTTCTTCATAAAACGAAACTCATCATTCGATGACAATTACGATTCGATGACAATTACGGATCAGATATCGACGGGAAAGGCCAGGGACTGATCGGCAGACACCTCCTGGCTCGGTGTGAAGTCGTCTTCGTCTTCCTGCCCGTATCCCTGTTCGTCGAGATCCGAATCGTCCTCTTCCTCGGCTACCTCGGCTACCTCGGCCTCTGTATCGCTGGATTCCTGAGAATCCTGCGCCCAGGAAACCGATACCAGAAATAACGCCAGGAGCAAGGTAATCAGGTGTTTCATCATGTCATGCCCATCCGCACAATCTCAGAATATCTTTGACCACTGCAATCGAATATTGTCTCATGAAATTTCACTGAACGTTGCTTGCGTGACCTTTCACTCAACGTTTCTGGCGATTCGGAATCCGACGTCCGTGCGTGGCTCCGTGCCGAAATCGCGATAACTCAGTCGCAGCTCCATAATGCCGGCGTGGCGCCAGCTCGAGCCACGGATAACATGGTGTGTACCCCGGTCGGGACCCGCAGGATCGACGACGGCCTGAGTCTGGCCAGGCGTAGGCACCGAGTAAATATCGTTCACCCATTCGGCCACATTGCCGCCTCCGTCATGAATACCGAGCGCATTTGCCGGAAATGTGCCAACGGCCGCCGTGGACGCATAACCGTCGTCGTAGCGCGGTAGAATTGTTGGCACGAGTCCGACAGCAGATTGGTCGGCATAATTCCCCGCCTCGCCCCGCGGAGGGAGCTTTTCTCCCCAGGAGAACCTGGATGCCTTGGCGCTGCCCTGATAGCGAATCGCCCAGGCCCACTCCGCCTCGCTGGGCAATCGGTAGCCGTTCGGAACCGGTTGGATCGGCACCCATTTGTCGAATTTCAGTTCGTAGGCCGGCGCCAATCCTTCTTTCGCGCTCAGCCAGTTGCAATATTCAACGGCGTCCTCCCAGGTCACGTTTGCGACCGGATTGTTGTCACCGGCCAGAGACGCATGAACGTCAGCGCCAGAATCGTGTCCTTTCCTGAACTTAGCAAATTCCTTGTTGCTCACTTCCTTTGCGCCGATAAAAAACGGCCTGGTCAGGGTCACGGGGACAAGCACTTCATTGGCGCGCCTGCCCTGCTCGCTCCGCGAGGCGCCCATAGTAAAACTGCCGGGTTCGACGCGCCGCAAAATCTGGCTCTCGGACGTCGTGATCGTCAGCGCAATCGACGCCTGGCGGATCTCCTCTTTGGAGCGAAGCCGTACCTGAACCGTTTGCGGATAGCCCGGGCGCGGCGTAATGCTGCGACTAAAGGACTCATAGCCTTCACTACGGACTTCGAGACGATGCGGGGCGGAGCTGAGATTCAGCGTTACCGTTCCGGTACCGCGCGCGCGCCCGTCAATATAAACCGTGGCGGCGGACGGATATGCACGCACGGTCACTCTGCCGGTGCGTGCCGTCAGGTCCACGGTGATTTCTTCCCTGGCGGCGGAGCCGAGACGAATCCTGCGCGTCGCCGACCCGTAACCGGCCTTGGACATGCCGATTTCATAATTAATGTCCGGAGAGAGCGAGAGATTGACCGGCGACTGCCCCCGGTAGCGGCCGTTGACGGTCACGTTGGCGGCGCGGGGTATCGTGTTG
Organism: Pseudomonadota bacterium; assembly: GCA_022572185.1. Classification (GTDB taxonomy): domain Bacteria; phylum Pseudomonadota; class Gammaproteobacteria; order Steroidobacterales; family Woeseiaceae; genus JACZWL01. Next base: position 57,464 of record JACZWL010000007.1, read on the forward strand.
ACCAGCAGCCGGGCGTTGGCGGGCTCGAGCTGGATAGTCGGAATGAGCTGATCGACGTTGGGTGCTGCGGTAATCGTGCCGTCCCACGCCTTGTAGCCGTCGAGGATGATGCTGAGGTCATGCGTCCCTTCGAGCAGCTCGAGAAGCATCGGTGTCAGCCCCAGCTTTTGTTCGCCTTCATAAATGGTGGCGCCGGACGGTTCTGTTGATACATCGACATTTGCCCAGCGCGGGACGAGCTGAACGCGTACTTCTTCCTGGCGGCCGAGGCCGGGGATCTCGAACACATCGGAAAACGGCAGGAACCGATCGGCGCTGACTGTGACCGAGTGCACACCGGGTTGCAGCTCGACAGGGCCGTAAGGCGCCTGGCCGACGATACCTTCATCGATCGTAACGATCGCATCGACGACCGGATCGGTCATGACCGTGAGTTGTCCCGGCAACTTTCGTAGGACCAGTTCGAACGTCTGGCTCTGCGCATCACTGACCGTCAGACTCAGGCTGAGATCATAATAGCCGTCTTTCTTGACGTGCACGGTATAACTCCCCGTGCGCATAAGAAAACGATTGCCCAAGGGAAGCCGAAACCAGCCACCGGTAATCTCGAAGTCATCAGGCGCACCGGGCTGAATGGTAAATTGAACGGACCTCGCACTGAATAGAAGGTAGGACGCGATCACCAGCGCCGCCAGCACGCCGCCAATGATTGCCTGCCAGTGATGTTTTCGTGGCTCAATTGTCCGGGCGGCAATATCGGATGCACGCTTGAATGCCGCCGGCGCAATCGCTTCCTCTTCAAGCTCGCCGGCCGTGCCCGGCAGCTCCGGCGGCTTGGTCACATAGGCGCTGTCTTCGAGTTGAATCTGAAGACGTAACGCCCCGTGCTGCTCTCCGATCTCGATGCGGCTGCCAAAGAACTCCAATGTATCGCCGGCAGTCAGCCGTCTGCTTGTAGTCAACGGCGCGCCGTTCAGCTGCAGTGCGCCGTCCCCGCCAACGGGTTGCACGAAGGGCGCATCGTCAAGTATGTCGAGCAACGCGACGGGACCGCCACCGGGCCCCGGCAACCGAAGTTCACATTCAATGCCGGTGCCGAGGCGCAGTGGCAGACGCTCAATGTCTATTCGCCGTTCACCTTCTGCATCGAGAATTACTACGGCGTCAAAACTCAAATCTGTTCCTCGCAACGGACGATAATGGCTTGAAGTTCGATCTCCGGAGATACCCTGAACTCGAGCCGGACATCACGGTAGCCGGGTCGACTGCCTACGGCCACGTAAGTACCGGGACGGAGGCTAATCTCCTGTGAATCAAACCTGCCTAGTTTACCAACCCTGAATATCACAACTTCCGTTGCATTATCGGAAATCAGACGTACGGTCAATTCTGTTGTCGCTCGTTTGAGCAATCGGGATAGCTGGTCTTTCTGGTCGTCGAGTCGCGGGCCGACAGAGGGCATGCGGATTATATCGAGTAGCGTTTGCGTCGCAGCCTGCATAGTCGCAGGGTCGCTGAGACTGTCGGGATCCGCAATATATTTCTCGAGCGTCTGATGCAGAGCAGCTCGCCCGTTTGACCGTGCCAGACCTGCATGCGCAAAATTCAGATCGGGATCGACTTCGAGAATCGCATGGTACTTTTGCACGGCGGCATCCCACTGCTCCTTGCCCTCGAGCCTTGTTGCGTCACGCTCCATTACCGCGATTTTTTCGAGTCGAATGCCCTGATCGACCTGCAGCAAGCCATCGGCAGGCTCCCGCGAATCGGACTGCAAGACCTGTGCGGTCCTGAATGCGGCCCTGGCTGTCAGAAAATCACCGTCGGCCAGGGCTTCAAGCCCTTCCGTCATTCTCTGGTCGAATGACATCTGATTGCTTGCCACCAGGACGCGTTGCAGTCCCTCCACCGCCGCTTGCCATTCGGCGTCGAGTGCCAGCGCTTTCTCGAAAGCGAGCCTCGCCGCATCAAGATCGAGATCCTGCTCAAGACCGACGCCCTGCTTCGTCAGACTCATGACCAGGTCAAGATTTCTTGCACGCGTAAGACCATTATGCGCTTCGGCATGACCCGGGCTAATTGCTACAGCAAGTTCATAATGGCGCAATGCCGCAACGCTATCGCCCGCTTCAAGGGCGGTACGCCCGTCGTTCATCGTTTCCTCGAAAACCACGTCCACCCGGTCGAGAAGAGGATCGATGATCGTTATGGTTTGCCGATACTTTTCAGCCGCCAGCTTGTAGTTCCGCTGGAGATATGCGCGATCGCCGTCGGCGTAGACCTCCTGCGCTTCCACATACACCTGACCACCCCAGCGACCTACGGCCCTTGCCTCCAGCGTTTCGAGTTTCGACAATAATTCACCGAGCGCTTGTTCGGTATCGTGTTTTGCGCGTACCTGTTCGGTGCGCTTCGTGAAATCATCGATGTTTTCGTTGAATGGCAGATTGTCGCCGGCATCGGGCAGTCGAGTTTCCCCGTCCGGAACTGTCGCTACCGGCTCAGGCGTTTTGCCCCCGCGATTGCCGACCAAATTCGGCAAAACAAAAACAACCGCCAGAAAAATGAGGAGTGCCCCGGCCAATGCCCCGGCAAGTACGCGTGGAGACATGCCGGTCCGCTGCTCCGCTTTGCGTGATGCCAGCGGCTGTGTGTGTGTGCGATGCTCGAGGGGGCGGATGGTTGGCCCGATGGCGACAACATCAAGGTCTTCGACACCGGCGACAAATCGGGCAGGTACCGGACCGGCATCAATCCCTGCGTCCCGTAGTCTCTGCGCCACGGACCCGGCGTCCGGGCGCGCGCTCGGGTCCCTGGCCAGCATTCGCGAAACAAGCGTCGCGATCGACGCAGGTACGGCGGTACCGTTCTTCGCCATCAACGGCTCCGGATCCTTGTTCAGACTGTCGCCAGCCGTCCCCGGGTGTGGAGGGCGGCTGCTTATCAGTTCGTAAATCAGGGCGCCGAGGCTGTAAATATCATCTTCCGGTCCCGGCGCCTCCCCGGCGAGCTGCTGGGGGCTGGAGGCAATTGGCGAGCCGCCTGTCGCCGCATGATCCTGATCGGAATGTGCCGCGACACCAAAATCGATCAGGTACGGCACACCTCTGTTATCCAGCAGAATATTGGCCGCCTTTATGTCCCGGTGAATGACGTTCTTCCCGTGGGCATACCGCAGGGCATCGGCGATCAGTCCGATCGGCCGCAATACGACCTCGATGTCCTCGCCCGCCAGCACAGCGATATCCGGGCCACCGATGTATTGCAGACTGAAAAAGGGTCCCTCGTCGGTATCGTGGTATTCGAATACGCGAACAATGTTGGCATGCATCAACCTGGAACCAAGCTGCCATTCCTTGCGCAGGAGCTTGCGATATCCAGTGTTGTCGGCCAATTCGGGCAACAGAAACTTGAGCGCGACAGATTTTTCGGTTTGTCGATCCTGCGCAAGCCAGATTTCCGACATGCCACCCGAACCGAGTCGGCGGACCAGCGTGTAGCGATCAGCTAGCTGTGCACCTTTTTCCAGGACGCGCATGGATTTCTACGTTCTGATATCAACCTGACGGTTGCTCGCCCCTGGTCGGCACACCAACTTCCAGCGGCCCCGAAAACCCGGTCTCCGCCTGGTAGATTTGTTTGAGAAGTCGGCGCCAGCTTTCGTACTGTGCCGCGGCCGTGCCAGTCAGACGCCGGGTCTCACCTTGAACAGTAATGACCATCGGCGCCGCTTCCGAGCCAAAGGACTCGGACAGCTCCTTGATCGACTCGAGGTGTATTTTGGCTTCGCTGCGCCGGGTCAGGCCGCTCATAATGGCCTCAAACCCCTTCGTAATACCGACTGTCTGGATGCCGCGTTTCATTCTCCGCGTCGAAGAGTGCGAGCTATTGTCTGTATCCATGGCAACCGAGCCGGCCAGCACCACAACGCCCAGGAGGGTGCGCATTGCCGCCGATCGCCTGACCTGCCGGTAGTTTACCTGCTCTTCGCGAGAGATTTTGCGCCAGCCTTCGTACGGAATCGCGATCCCGTAATAGAAATTTGCATAGTGTTCGTTCAAGGTATCGACGACGAGGCGGTCGCGTTCGCGAATCTGTCGCAGCCGGGCAGCCGTCGGATCGTTTTCTGCCGGCAGGCGAACAATGCTTATAGTTCCATCTTTGTTATTCGCAAGGTGGTTACCGAACGACAGCGGTGCCATGTCACCGAAAAACTGCAGCTCCGATACCTGCCTGATTTGTCGAACCTGCTTTGCCGGAAGCGCCGCCACATATTCGCGCAGGTCATTTGAGAAATCGTTAAACACATTCTGATACGGGTCGGTGGAACGGTCGCGAAACTCGTCGTACGACGAGATTCCGGTCTGCGTTTCATAGACCCTTTCGAACCACTCATGGCCCATTGCGTCCTCGACCTTGATCCGCAATTCCACATATTCGCCGTTGGATTTTTCAATTACACCGCTGACGATGACATCTGTAAAAGCCCTACGTGATGGAATGACGCGCACGGCTCCCCAGTGGCCGGTGCCTTGCAGCGTTGTTTTCAGGTGATAGGGCAGATAGCGAACTTCCGCTGATCGCACTTCCTCGTAAATGCCGGTTTTTACCGGATCGTTGTTTTCAGGGACGCCGCCGTCAAACTCGACAATGCCGATGTCGAGGAGCAGTTCCTCGGGTGGGGCAATCTCGGCGACATCGAGATGGTTTACTTCCGCCGTGATGACTTCATTGACGGCGCAGCCGGATACCATCCCTGCTGCAACAATCAGAAAGCATAATTTCTTTATCATCACGACAGACGTTTCTCCTTAGAGGCCATTGTACTTACGGTATTCTTCCCAGAGTCGCTCTCGCAATTCCGGATCATCTTCGGCCAGCGCCGCTTCATACAGTTGCCTGGCAACAATATCGTCCCCGACATTTTCCATGATGTCGTCCGGAAGGCGGGCCTGAATATCGTCCTCACTCATGGCGCCGATCGATGACTGCCGTTCGTCGGTGGGATTGAGCACGGAAACTGAACCACTGGTGCTGTTGCCGCCGGCCTGTCCGCCAAGGCCGACGCGCCCACCGGACCCGCCGCTGCCGCCCGTGCCAAAACCCTCAGTGTTCCGGCCTACGGTGGAAATCTGCCGCTGTTCTTCCATCAGGACTTCGTCGAAGTCTCCTACAGATTCGTCCAGCTCTTTGCCGAGACGCGCGGCGCGCTCCGCATCGCTTTCACCAGGATATTGACCAACACCGCCGGCTGCACCGGCGCCATCCTCATCACCTGGGCCCCCGGCCTCATCGACAGTCGCACCCTCGCCGGCCGCGCCACCGTCACCACATTCCCCGGTCTGGCCCATGCCGCCGACACCGCCAGGCAGGCTGATGCCGCCGCAATCGGGATCGCCACCACCTTCGCCGTCACCGTCACCGTCGCCATCACCATCGCCGTCACCAACGCCCTCACCCGCAGCGCTACCACTGGCACCTTCCATTGTCGCGCCACCGATGCCGGGAATCTCGAGCCCGGGCAGGCCACCGGATGACCCACCCGCAGAACCACCGGGCATGCCAGCGCCACCTGCCGAACCACCGCTTGAAGCATCGCCACCGGAGGAGCCACCACCCGAAGCACCACCGCCCGCTGACCCGCCACCGGACGAACCACCACCGGACGAACCACCACCGGATGAACCACCACCGGATGAACCACCACCGGACGAACCACCACCGGACGAGCCGCCACCGGACGAACCACCGCCGGATGAGCCGCCCGACAAGTCCATCGATGCACAGCCACTGGCGAGCACCACGACGATCAGGGCCGCGGCAAGCAGCTTGAACCGACGGCGAAACGAGCCAGATATGCTGATTATGTTCATTGCTTTAGCGCCTCTTTCGCATGGTCAAACGGCCAATGAAAAACTGCTGCCGACCGCTCGCAGCCACAGCTTTGTGATTGCTTAGATAGGCATTACAGGGCCTGAGTTCCATCTGTCTCCATATTATGCCTGACCGTCTCAAGCTTATGCATGACGCGGACGACATTAATACGCTGTGATGTGTCCCGCAAGCGTGAATCCTGTCGCCGACCTGGCTCACCACCAGCGCAACACCCTGCCCTAAGGCACTGTTTCTCTGTCCTTTTCGCTTTTGTCCATCGGCGCCGCTCTGCGAGAATTACTCACCCCTTATATTAAACGGCCGGCGCAGGTCGGGCGTTGACAGACAGGCAGAGAAAAGAGGCGCCCTCGCTGTTTACGAGGGAAACTCAAAAAAACCGCTTGATTTGGCGAGTGCAAGGAAACTCGGCGCGGGGAGCCGGAGTAACTGTGCAAACCATGAGGATTCGAGCACGGCGGCTGACGCAGCATTCGCGAAAAAGGTGGTTCCTGGCGCTTCCTCGGGGGCAGTTTCTGTAATTGAATGCGAACCCGACGCGATCAGGTCGTCGTATCGTCCGTCGGTTCGCCGTGATGCCGCCAGTGCCGGGATCCGTGGTGCATCTTCGCTCTGCGTTCCGACAGTGTAGCTTGTTGTTCAGGCGTGAGCTCGCCGCTGACCTGCGCCCTTACGCGACCGTGTAACAAGGTCAGTTGCGTGGCCAGCTCACCGTTCTCGACTGCCAGCTTCTGCAGTTGCACATCATAGTCTGTATCGGCGACGTTCAGAGCATGCAGGGCCTCCCGATTCGCCGCCGCCCGCTCACGCAGAGCATTTATTTCCGGCCTGACGGCCTCGACGATATTGCCAATTGCCTGTTCCTGCGCATCGTCCAGCTCGAGCAGCCGGCTCATATGCTCGACCATTCGATCAAAGTCGTGGCCCCCGTGCATCATGCCGGCGTGCCCCCGGTGCATCCCGTGATACTCGTTGTCGCCATACTCCGGTCCTGCCCAGACAGCACCCACGAGCAAAACCATGAAACCCATCGATACCAACTGTAGTAATCGCTCCTTCATCGTCTTTCCTCCGAATTCGTTTAGCTAAAGTCGCAGCATAATCAGGATAACGGTGTGACCGTGCGAAAACGTCAGCATTAGCATGAGCTTTGCAAAGAATTGTCAAGTCGCCGTTGCGCCATCGTCTGCTTTGGCACACGATGTGGCCGTCGCGCAAAGTGAGATCGCTTGCCTGAAATGAATATGGATCACCATACGACCAACGTTATTCTGATCGATGACGATCGGGAACTCGGCGTCATGCTGACGGACTTTTTGAGGCCGGACAGGCTCGAGCTGACCGTCTGCGGAAGCGGCGAAGACGGTCTTGAATGCCTGGCCTCCGGGAATTTCGATCTTGTCATTCTCGACATCATGCTGCCGGGCATCAGCGGCCTGGATGCACTCAAGCAGATCCGGCGCACGAGCGACGTCCCGGTCATCATGCTTACGGCACGAGGCGACGATATGGATCGAATAATCGGGCTCGAGTTCGGCGCCGATGATTATCTCGCAAAGCCTTTTAATCCACGCGAACTTGTCGCGAGAATAAAAGCAATTCTGAGGCGATCGCAGCGCGAAGCGCCGGAATCGGATCGGCTGAAGCTCGGCGAGATCGAGTTGCAACCGCGCACCCGCCGTGCCTCTGTAGGCGGTGATGCCTTGCGCCTGACCGGCACTGAATTCGAAATTCTCAGATGCCTCCTGGAAACGCCGGGAGAAGTCGTGAGCAAGGAGCAACTCAGCGAACGAGCATTGGGCCGCCGGCTGCTGCCCTACGATCGTAGCATTGACACCCATATCAGTAATCTGCGGGGCAAGCTCGAGCAGGCGGGCAACCATAAAGAATCCATACAGAATCAGCGTGGCGTGGGTTACCTGCTGATTCCGGGCGAATAAGGGCCTGCCCGTGCGAAGTCTTCTGATTCGAATTTTTCTCTCCTTCTGGCTGATTATCGCTATCACGATCGGCATCGCCGCGGTGGCGGGTTTCTATTACTCGGAGAGATCGCGAGTGGCGTTCGAGAACTTCGAGCACGGCGACACGATACTGGAGGCCAGCGTGGCGCTTGACAAAAATGGCCGTGATGGCCTTGTGCAATGGCTGAAAAATTTGCCGGGCACCCGGAATATTACGATCTATGTCCTGGATGAAAAACGCCGGGACATCCTGGGCCGTCGGATCCCCGGCTATATTGCCCGTATGGTGAGCCGGCACAGGCATCACTTGCCGCCGCCGGGCATGCGTCCACATGACCCCCGTAATCTTCGCCGGGCGCGGCCCCTCTCACAGCTCGTGTCGGCCGACGGGCAGGTCTATACGCTCATCGTTTCACCGACACCGCATCCGCCGTATTGGGGTCACGTGCCCGTCAGTTCTCTCCTCTTCGTCGTGGCACTGATTGTGAGCGGCATTGTTTCCTATTTGCTGGCCCGGGCAATTGCAAACCCGATTAGAAAGCTGCGCGACGCGACTGTATCACTGGCCGACGGAAAGCTGGACGTGAGAGTCGGGACATCCGTGGGCAAGCGGCGCGATGAACTGGGCATGCTGGCCAGAGATTTTGATTCGATGGCCGATAAACTAGCGCGGGCGGCAGCGCAACAGACAGAATTATCACAAAATATTTCACACGAACTTCGATCGCCGCTCGCTCGCATGCGCGTGGCCCTGGAGTTGGCCAAACGGAAAGCCGGCGATTTGTCCGAATTTGACCGTATCAACGCCGAGGCGGAGCGCCTGGACAAGCTGATAGGGCAGATTCTTCATTACACGCGCCTTGACTCGAACCCGCAAAAAGAACCAGTCCAGATCAACGTCGGCGATTTGATCACGGAAGTCGTCGACAACGTCAATTACGAATGCAAGTCGGACGGCATCGATGGTGTGAGCGTCGAGGCCAGTTTCGATGCATCACCAACGATGCATGGCTACCCCGACGCGTTAATCAGCGCGGTCGAGAACATACTTCGCAATGCCGTGCGCCACAGTCCACCCAATGGCGCGGTAAATATTCGACTGAGCCAGGAAGGCGCGACTGCGAAAATCGAGATTCTGGATCAGGGCAAGGGTGTGGACGATGCTGATTTGCCGCGACTATTCGAGCCCTTCTACAGAACAAAGGAAGCGCCGGACACCGGCACCGGGCTTGGCCTCGCTATTGCCGCACGCGCAATTCGCCTGAATGGCGGCAAGGTGACCGCAGAAAATAGCGACGAAGGCGGTCTTCGTGTCCTGATCAAGTTACCGGTGAGTTAATGGTGTATCCACTTTATTTTTTGGGAAAACAAAAAAAAGTGGATACACCATTAACTCCGCCAGACGTTTATAGAGACAACTGGAGGTCTGCCCACTTTTTTTGTCTCGCAAAAAGACAGACGAGTTAGTTGGGGACGTATCCCAATTTTTTTGTTTCCCCAAAAAAATGGGATACGTCCCCAACTAACGCCATCTAAAAAACAGGGTGCATCTCCAATAAACTAATTGCCGGTGAATAAAAGAAGGATCTACTTTAATTCCGCCTGACGTTTATAGAGTCAATTGAAGACCTGCCCACTTTTTTTGTTTCCTCAAAAAAATGGGCAGGTCTTCAATTGACTCTATTTAGCGCCGGTACGGTTTTCGGAACAGGATTACCGACAGATCGTCCGGTTTGCTCGGCTGCAGTTTTGACTCGTTGGTCATTCGATGATGGGCCAGTCTGGTCATTGATTCGATCGCCTTGTCGAGCGGTCCTTTGCGCATGATGTTGATGACTTCATCGATATGAATGTTGTCGGTCAGTCCGTCGCTTGCCAGGAGAACGGTATCCCTCGGCCGCAATTTGACCGCGGGTCCGATGTCGATGCGCATGTCATTGGTACCGATAAAGTTGGACACGAGGTGTCTTTCCTCGTGGTGCAGCGCCTCGCGCTTGCCGAGAAATCCGGCTTCGACGGCAAAGCCGGTTGGCGAGTGGACCATCGTCTGCGATTTGATGCGGCCCCGTTGCCCGACGATGATCGCCTCAGAGTCGCCGACCTGGTATGTACGCGCAATCAAACCCTCGATCGTGACCACGGTCATCGTCGTCGCGGCGCCGTTGCCGATGTCGAGTACGGCCTGATTCGCCGCTTCGATGCCGTCAAGTATGGCCGTGCGAAGCAGCATCGTTTCCGTCATTGCCGCTTGCAGCGTCTCGGCAAGCTTGGTGATCGCAGTCTGGGACGCGCGCCTTCCTGCCGGCAGCGCGCCGACTCCGTCGGCGACTGCCAGCACGACGGCATCATCTCCGTAGGGAATGGCGGCGACGGTATCTTCGTTCTCTGTCTCTTTATCAGGCGAGCGGTCGGTATAAGCGACGATAGAACCACCCCCCAGTTGCGCCTCGATGCTGTCAGGCTCGGTCGCGCCGTCCAGCATGGCGATATTATCGCCAGACACGGTCATTCCTGTGATTTCCGGCTTCTGCGCATTATTCCCGCCTTATCGGCTCTCTGCACCAGGCACAGTAGTTCCAGTATTCTTTTACGACGCCCCACTTGCAGGCGCGGCAACGGTGTTTGCTCCCCTCAATCTTCCACGGCCGTCTGACCTTCATGCGACACCAGGGGCAATAGCGCATGAACGGCATCAATGGTTCCCGGCAGCGCTTATTTGCGCAGCGGCTCGTGTAGCGCTTATCCGGGTAAAAGCGGGTGGTTTCTGCTTTGAAGCCGGGGCCGTAACACCACGCACAGTAGTCCCAGTCGTTCTTGACGCCGCGTTCACAACGGGGGCAGTGCGCCGGCATGCGGCTGGCGGCGCCGCGCGCCGGATTATCGAAGCTGCACCAGGGACAGGCCTGCATGTTTTCTGCGACCGGCCCCTCGCAGCCGCGGCACTGATACTGTGTCTCCAGCACGGTTCTGAATTGCCGTTGGAATTCGCGCCACTGCAACTGGCGCCAGGATCCGCCTTGTTTGCTGAGCCGTTTCGCACCCGAACGCCGTTGCCTGCGCGCCCGGCTCTGCAAGCGCACAAACGCAGCCTGCATCTGAATCGCGTTCCGGTACCTGTCCGCCGGGTCGAGTTGAATCGCCCGGCGCAACATCTCGGCAAATTCCGGCCTGACCCGGTTCCTGAGTTGCTCGTTGCCGACCATCGGCCAGGCAAACGGCCATTCCGGCAGCTTGCCGGAAAACAGGCGGTACAGCACGAGCCCCAGTGAGAAAACGTCCGACTGAAATTTCGGGCGGCCCATGGCCTGCTCCGGCGCGATGTAATCGATCGTCCCGGAGCCCGAGGCTTTGAGTGTCCGCAGACTGAGCTTGGCAAATCCGAAATCTGCGAGTTTCAGTTTATTGCCCGGAAACAAAATAAAGTTCTCGGGTTTGATGTCGCAGTGAATTATCTTGTGCTCATGCGCGAACGCGAGAGAGCACAGCGCCTGCGCGGCAATATCAAGTGCGCTTGCCGTGGATATGCGTCTTACGATGCGATCGGCGAGCGACTCATCGCCGAGATCCATGGCGATGACAAGCCGGTCGTCGATGTAACTTGCGTTTTGCACCGACAATATATTCGGGTGCCGGAGTTTAACGGCGACCTTCACTTCGTGCAGCACCTGTTCTTCGGTGAGACCGCCGCTCACTTTAGGAATCTTGAGCGCGACTCTCGTTTGGTGAATCGTGTCGTACGCCCTGTAGACGTCGGCCAGAGGGCCGGACGCGATGCGGCTGATGATTCGATACTTACCAAGTTTTTGCCGGGCGCGGAGCATTGCGCGTCAACCAACCTCAAACGATCTCAAACAGTCCGGCCGCGCCCATGCCGCCGCCGACGCACATCGTACACATGACAAACTTGGCATTGCGCCGTTTTCCTTCAATCAAGGCGTGACCGACCAGCCGCGCGCCCGACATGCCATAAGGATGCCCGATAGAAATCGCACCGCCGTTTACATTGAGCAACTCGTTCGGTATGCCTAGCGTGTCGCGACAATAAATGACCTGCACGGCAAATGCCTCGTTGAGTTCCCACAGGCCAATGTCGTCCATTGTAAGGCCGCTTCTCTCCAGCAACTTCGGAACGGCATAGATGGGTCCGATGCCCATCTCGTCCGGTTCCGTGCCGGCCACGGCGATACCACGATAGATACCGAGTGGCTCAAGCCCCCTTTTCTCGGCGAGTTTGCTGTCCATCACGACTGCAGCCGAGGCGCCATCTGAAAGCTGGCTCGCATTCCCGGCTGTGATATGGCCGTTCTCGAACACAGTTTTAAGCCCACTCAATCCTTCAAGCGTCGTGTCAGGCCGGTTGCCTTCGTCTTTCTCGAGTGTTACTTCGTGAAAACTGATTTCTTGCGTCTCCTTGTCCATGACGCCCTTGCTGACTGTAATCGGCACAATCTCGTCGTCGAACGCGCCCGCTTCCTGCGCCGCTGCCGTCCGCTGCTGACTTTGCAGTGCAAACTCATCCTGTTGCTCACGGCTGATGCCGTAACGTTTTGTGACGACTTCGGCCGTCTCCAGCATCGTCATATAGATGTCGGGTACCGCTGCAAGTGCGTTGGGATCCGACGCCCGGTGCCGGTTGTAGTGTTCATTTTGTACCAGGCTGATCGATTCGAGGCCACCACCGACAACGATCGGCATGTTGTCTTCGAGGACCTGTTTTGCGGCGATAGCGATCGCCATCATGCCCGACGAACACTGCCGGTCGACAGACATGCCGGCGACGGTTACGGGCAGGCCGGCCGCAAGCAATGATTGACGTGCTACGTTCTGCCCGCTCGAGCCCTGCTGCATTGCGCAGCCCATGATGACGTCATCGATCTCATCGGCTTCGACGCCAGCGCGCCTCACGGCCTCGCGAATGGCGTGCGCGCCCAGTGTCGGCGCTTCAGTGTTGTTGAAGGCTCCCCTGTAAGCTTTGCCTATCGCTGTGCGTGCCGTAGATACAATGACCGCTTCTTTCACGATTTACTCCTGTTCTGCGTCTTGTGGCTTATTCAAGTTTGATACCGAGCGTTCTTGCGGCTCCGGCGAGAAATTTCTCGGTCTGCTCGCCGCCAAACTGCAACTCCCGCATGCCTTCCGTCTCGGCAATCTTGTCCCAGCCCGCGGCGACGTTTTCGGCGTCCAGGCTATCGGGTTTCAGAAAAATGCCGGGTGTCTCCTGAATCGTTACCTTTGCAAAGCCGCCGGCACCCGCGGCGATAATTTGCCTGCTTGGCGCATCTTCGCTGCACATGAAAATTACGGCCGGCGTTACCGCCTCGGGTCGCAGTAATGCCAGTAAATTCTCCGGTATCACGTCCTCCGTCATTCTCGTCGCCGCGATCGGCGACAACGCGTTGACCCTGATACCGTATTTGTGACCTTCCAGGCCCAGTGTGTTCATCAGGCCAACCAGCGCCATCTTGGCCGCAGCGTAGTTGGACTGGCCGAAGTTACCGTACAGGCCGGTGGACGAGGTCGTCATGACGATGCGGCCATATTGCCGCTCGCGCATATGTTCCCATACGGCCTTGGTGCAATTGACCGAGCCTTTCAGATGAACGTCCATGACCATCTGAAAATCCGCAAGGTCCATTTTCGCAAAGGTCTTGTCCCTGAGGATTCCGGCATTGTTGACCAGCACATCGATCCTGCCCCACTTGTCGATCGCCTGCCCTACCATTGCCTCGACCTGATCATACTCGGCGACATTCGCAGCATTCGCGATCGCCTCACCGCCGCTGCCGACGATTTCTTCGACCACGGCCTGTGCCGCTTTGCTCGAGCCACCGGAGCCGTCACGGGCGCCACCCAGATCATTGACGACGACACGCGCACCTCGCCGCGCAAATTCCAGAACATGAGATTTTCCCAGGCCATTGGCCGATCCCGTAACGATCACGACCTGATCGTCAAATCGAATGGTCATTTTGTTAATTCCTCAAAAAATGTTTCAGCTTACTGAACGATGAACATGCTAAGAATTTCTGCGACGAGCGCCGGTTTATCTTCGCCCTTGATTTCAATCACGATCTCGTTTTTTGCCAGTAGCCGCCCCGGGGCTTTTTCATTCACTTCCTTGAAGGTTACCCTGCCACGGACTTCGCTGTTAACCAATACGGGCTGCAGAAAGCGCACCTTGTCCGAGCCGTAGTTGAGGACCATCACCGCGTTGTCGGGTACCACGGAGCACTCCGACAGAAAGTGCGAAATCAGCGACATGGTCAGATAGCCATGCGCAATGGTCGCGCCGAACGGCGTTTGTGCCGCTTTTTCCTCATCGATGTGGATAAATTGGTGATCCAGCGTCGCATCGGCAAAACGGTTGATCCTGTCCTGGTCGATCAATATCCAGTCGGATGGGTCAGTCGGTTTATCGATGTACTGGCCGAGTTCTTCTATTGGCACAGTCGGCATTGTTCTTATCTCCTTTGATTCGAAGTGTACCGGCTTTAAAAGGAAATGGTGCCGGACACTGACTTATTCGGCGGACATGGATTGCGATGCTTGCCTCAGAGACCGTGGCCCGCAGGGATGCGGGCCCCGAGCCTACATGGACGTACTTGCGGCGTGTCTCTGAGGCAAGCATCGCAATCCATGTCCTTTCAATCGTGGTACCAACTTTATGAAACAGCGCTGAATCCGTCCTTTTTTTTCGGCTTACGTCTTTACACGCGCTACGGCGTCAAGCCAGCCTTTGTACAGGCGATCCCGTTGCGTATCCTTCATATCAGGCTCGAACAACGCGTCGCGCCGCCAGAGATTTTGCAGGGCTTCGGTCGATGCAAATATGCCACTGGTCAATCCCGCCAGATAAGCTGCGCCGAGCACAGTCGACTCGACATTTTTCGGGCGCTCGACGGTCAGGTTCAGAATGTCCGACAGGAATTGCAGGAACCAGTCGTTGGCAACCATACCGCCGTCGACTCTTATGATGCTTGGTTGAATGCCGTCGTCCGCCATCGCGTTGATCAGGTCCTTCGTTTGATAGGCCACAGCCTGCAGCGTAGCCGTCACGATTTCGCTGATACCGCTGTCTCGGGACAGGCCGAGGATCGCGCCGCGTGCATCCGGGTCCCAGTACGGTGCGCCGAGACCGGCAAACGCTGGCACGACGTGCACGTTCTCCACGATTCCGGAGGCTTCGGCGATGGCAGCCGAAACTTCCGCCGAGTCGATGATCTTGATCTGGTCCCGCAACCACTGTATCGCCGATCCGGCAACAAAGATGCTGCCCTCTATGCCGTACGTGACTTTGCCATTCAGCCGGTATGCGACCGTCGTCAACAATTTGTTCCTCGACTGAAGCGCTGTCTCACCGGTGTTGGCGATGACAAAGCAACCCGTACCGTATGTGCTCTTGGTCATACCGGTCTCAAAACCGGCCTGCCCTATCAACGCTGCCTGTTGATCACCGGCAACTCCGCACACCGGTATCGCAGCGCCGAGTACGGACGCGTCCGTCAAGCCGTATTCCGCTGCGCTGTCCTTGACTTGCGGCAACATCGACTCAGGAATGTCAAAGAGTTCAAGCAACTCGTCGTCCCAATCCTGCGTGTGAATATTGAATAGCATGGTGCGCGACGCATTGGTCGCATCAGTCGCATGCACAAGGCCGCCGGTCAGGCGCCAGAGAAGAAAAGCATCCACAGTGCCGAACGCAAGCTTTCCGTCTGTTGCCATCTGGCGCGCATTCGGTACCTCGTCCAGAATCCAGGCGAGCTTGGTGGCCGAGAAATACGGATCGAGGCGCAATCCCGTCTTGGCGATAACGGTCTCTTCCGCACCCTTGTCTTTGAGTTTCCGGCAGTACGGGGCGGTTCGCCGATCCTGCCAGACGATGGCCCTGTGCACACACTCGCCGGTATCGCGATGCCAGACCAGCGTTGTCTCACGCTGATTGGTGATTCCGATGGCGGCAATCTGATCCAGGCTTGCGCCGCTCTCTTGCAGAGCCTTTTTGGTGACACTGAGCACCGAGCCCCATATTTCTTCCGGATCGTGCTCCACCCAGCCCGGCTGTGGATATTCCTGGGGAAATTCCTGTTGGGCGCTGGCGACGACGGCAGCCGTGCTGTCGAAGACCACCGCGCGACTGCTACTCGTGCCCTGGTCGATTGCCAGCAGGTATTGTGTCACCGGTCTACGCCTGTAAACACTGGATTATTCAGCCTGATTTTTTGGCCAAGCTCGGGCGGCCTGGGCAAAACGCCCTGACGCTCGGTAAATTTCTGCAGCGCCGACAATATGGATTGAGGCCATGGCGTTACTCGCCGGCTGGTCAGATCAACGTGCAGATTCATCCACTCGGCCGTTGCAGCCAGGTAGTGTTCGTCCGCGTGATACAAACGCTGAAACTGGTGGATACGCTTCTCATCGTAGGCCAGAATCTGTGACGTGACGAGAAACGGCGCGCCTTGCTTGAGCTCCATTTGATAGGTGATGTGGCATTCGACCGCGAACGTCGAACAATTGCTGGTCTCGACATATGCAGATGTGATGCCCAGCTGGTCCCAGAGCGCTTCTACCCCATGATCGAACGCGAGCACATAGTAAGCAACGTTCATATGGCCGTTAAGATCGATCCATTCGGGCAGGACTTTGCCACTTGCGATCGAGACACCCGCGGTTTCTTCACAGGCTGGCTGGTCCACGGTCATCATTCCACTGCCAGTTCGGCCAGATCGCGAAAATATTCCAGTGCTCCGGGGTTCGCCAGCGCATCCGTATTCTTGACTTCCTCTCCGTGTACGGCAGATCGAACCGCAAGCTCCACAATCTTACCGCTGATTGTCCTTGGAATCTCCGGCACCGCAATGATTTTGGCAGGAACGTGACGCGGCGTTGTATTGTCCCGAATGACCTTGCGAATTTTTTGCTTTAAATCTTCATCGAGTTCAATGCCGTCCCGGAGCACCACAAAAAGGACGACGCGTACATCATCGTCCCAGTTCTGAGCGATGGCTATGCTCTCCAGAATTTCGTCGAGCTTCTCTACCTGCCGGTAAATTTCCGCGGTCCCGATACGAACCCCGCCCGGGTTCAGGACAGCATCCGAGCGGCCGTGTATCAGCATGCCACCCCTGTTCGTGATTTCCGCATAGTCCCCATGCGCCCATACGCCGGGGAATCGCTCGAAGTAAGCGGCATGATATTTCGCATTGTCGGGATCGTTCCAGAATCCGACCGGCATCGAGGGAAATGCCCTGGTGCAGACCAGCTCACCGTCTTCATTCCTTATCGATTCACCATGTTCGTCGAAAATCTCGACCGCCATACCGAGCGCGATGCACTGCAACTCGCCGCGCCGCACCGGCAGTATCGGATTGCCGGTGGCAAAACAGCTGATAATGTCGGTGCCGCCGGAGATCGACGCAAGCTGGACGTCTTCGGAGATCGCGTCATAGACATAGTCGAAGCTCTCGGGCGCCAGCGGCGAACCGGTCGAGAGAACGGCCCGCAAGTCTGCCAGTTTGAATTCGTCCTTCGGCCGCAAGCCCGCTTTTTGCAGTGCCGATATGTATTTTGCGCTGGTGCCGAAGACGGTCAGTTTTTCATCCTCGGCCATCTTCCAAAGAACCCGGCCGTCATCGAAAAATGGTGATCCATCGTAAAGAATGATCGTCGCACCCGAGGCGAGGCCGCTGACGAGCCAGTTCCACATCATCCAGCCACAGGTCGTGAAATAGAACAGACGATCACCGCCCCCAATGTCCAGATGAAGCACGTGCTCTTTCAGGTGTTGCAAAAGCGTCCCGCCGACACCGTGAACGATGCATTTGGGGATACCTGTCGTACCGGACGAGTACATGATGTAAAGCGGGTGATCGAACTCGACCTGGGTAAACTCGAGCGTCGCGTCTTTTATGGCGAAATCCTGCCAGCGTACCGCAGCACGGATGTCGTCGATCCGGAAATCCCGGCTCGCAAACGCGGCGATAACCGTGCATTCAATGCTGTCGATGGCTTCGAGAACGCCCTTGACTGATTCAAGGCAATCATGCCGCTTGCCCTTGTAAAAATACCCGTCTGCGCAAAACAATACTCTCGGCTTGATCTGTCCGAAACGATCTACAATTCCATTAATGCCGAAGTCGGGGGAACATGAGGACCAGATAGCACCGATGCCGGTAGTCGCCAGCATCGCGATGATCGCCTCCGGACAGTTCGGTAAAAAACCGGCAACACGGTCGCCTTTCACAACTCCGGCTGACCGTAATGCCTGAGCGATGCCCGCGACGGCCTGCCGCAACTCCTCGAAGCTCAGCTCGCTCCTCGCACCGTTTTCTCCACAAAAAACAATGGCCGCCCGGTCACCGCTGTGGCGCAGGAGATGTTCGGCAAAATTGAGCTCGCTGCCCGAGAACCATTTGGCCGTGGTCATGTCCCCGGGCTGTATGAGCACCTCGTCGGCAGATTTGCTGAAGCGTACCTCGCAAAAGTCACATAGCGCCTGCCAGAATTCCACGGGTTCATCGATCGACCACTGATACAGGTCGTCGTATGTATCGAATGACCGCTTTTTCATGAAGCGATACATCGCCGTTTTTTTCAGGCGTTCCGTGTCCGGCTGCCAGATGATGGGGTTCTCGGTCAATCGCGGCTCCCGCGAATCAAGAAGAGCAATTATCTCAACAAATCGCAGGGAGTCCACATCTGGCGCTTGTGTCTGCAGTCTCGCTCGCGTCATACTCGGCAAATATCCGACCATTAACGGAAAACATCGCGGCTACGGGCATCTGCTCTCGGGAGATCGACATGCCGGACAATCTTGCATGGATGATAGGCGCAGCAGTCATACTGCTTATCGCCGTCGTCTGGATGTTCCTCAGGATGAAGCGTGGGCCGAGCGTTCCTGTCGCTCTTCGGCCGGGCCGGTCATTGCCGGACTTCGTGGCAACCGACGAGCAAGGCAACCCGGTCCGCTCCACACAATTGATCGGGTCTCCGACGGTAATGCTGTTCGTTCGGGGCAACTGGTGTCCGTTTTGCACCAGTCAGGTCGCAGACCTGACCAGGCACTACAAAGACATCGTGGATCTTGGCGCCAAGCTCATTTTCGTCTCGCCAAAACCCCTCGAGACGACTCGCCGCGTAGCAGAGTTTTTTGAAGTCGAATTCGACTTCTGGCTGGACGATCAGCTCAACGCAGCGAAGCAACTGGACCTGGTCATGGTCGCCGCGGTGCCCAGCGATCATCGCAAAGAATACGGCGAGGATACGGTCTGGCCAACGGCACTGGTTATCGATGCGGCAGGCATCATACGGTTTTCCGATGTGTCAAGTACTATCGTCGACCGGCCGGATCCGAAACTGCTGCTGAACGAATTGAGAAAACTGCAGTGAGGGTCCCGATTAATGGGACCAAAGCGTTTCCGGATTAACTGGCCGCAGCAATTATCTTTCGGGCCTGTGCATCAGCGATGATGTTCGTCGGCTCACCAGAAGCAGCTGCTTCTTCAAAGATTTTTATCAGGCGAGGGCCGATTTTCGCAACAAGATCGTTGACTTCAGTCTCTTCGACATCACCAGCATATTCACACGCGACATTGATGATGCCGCCGCCGTTAATAACGTAGTCTGGCGCATAAAGAATGCCGGCAGCGGCCAGCCGTTGACCGTCGGCTTGTGTCTGTAACTGGTTGTTGGCGCCACCCGCGACAATGCTGACTTTGAGTTTCGGAATCGATGACTCATCCAGAATGGCGCCGAGTGCGCATGGCGCGAGCACATCAGCATCCTGACAAAGAATATCGTCGAGTGGCACCGCTGTTGCAGCAAATTCTTCGCAGACCCTTTGCACGCGGCTTTCATCCAGATCGGACACGATCAGCTTCGCACCGGCTTCGAAAAGATATTTGCACAGGTAGTAGCCGACATGGCCGACGCCCTGGACCGCGACTGTCAGGCCCCTTAGCTTATCTCGTCTCAGCTTGAACCCGACGGCCGCTTCGATGCCCTTGAACACACCCAATGCAGTCTTGGGCGACGGATCGCCGCCTGCGTGACCGGTTTTGGCAGGCAATCCGGTCACATGGCTCGTTCGTCGTGCAATCGTCTCCATGATCGACACGCTCATGCCGACATCTTCAGCGGTAATATAATCGCCGTTCAGCTTTTCAACGAAATCGCCAAATTTCTCGTACAGCGCCTCCGAACCATCGAAGTCCGGCGTCTCGATAATTACGGCCTTGCCACCGCCGAAACTCAGGCCGGCCATGGCGTTCTTGTAGCTCATGCCCTGCGACAGGCGCAGCACGTCATGCAGCGCAGCATCGCCCGACTCGTAACGCCAGAGCCTGCAACCACCAGCCGCCGGGCCCAGCGCCGTGGAATGTATGGCGATGATTGCTTTCAGGCCTGTTGCCGCATCACGGCAAAAGACCACGCGCTCGTGGTCGTCAAAAGCAGGGTCGTCGAAAGCAGCCATAGTGGTCCTCAGGAAAGGCAGGAGTCCGTCAGGCAATCAAAGACGAAGCGAGGCCGCAGCGGCTTGCATTCCATAGCAGTGAAATATTCGGGCTCGTTTGTATTGGCGCGCGGATTCTAGCACCGACGACGCACAAAATTACAGAGGGATAACCACTATGGTGTGGCGGCTCCGGCAAGGGCAAATGACATGCCGTCAGTCCATACTGGACAGCAAAGCATGCGCACGGTCGATGATATACGCTTTGATCGCCTGGCTTTGCTGCGGCGTAATCACACCGGCAAAAGGCGGCATCCCGGTCGAGGACAGGGATCCACCAAGAACGATGGCGTCCCATTCCGCATACACCTGCTTGTCGCTGTAACGAAGATCCGGTGCGATGCCACCACTGACAGCACCTAAACCA
This sequence comes from Pseudomonadota bacterium, assembly GCA_022572185.1. Taxonomy (GTDB): domain Bacteria; phylum Pseudomonadota; class Gammaproteobacteria; order Steroidobacterales; family Woeseiaceae; genus JACZWL01. Next base: position 78,192 of record JACZWL010000007.1, read on the forward strand.
TGGCAGACCATGCATCTCTGGGCAAAAACACGATGCCCTTCGAGGACCGTGTTGTCGCTCGCCCTCTGCTCGGGTACGTCCGGCAACGGGACCGGCACCGGGTCGGGTAGATCCGGCAACTGCGCCGAAGCACCGAGTTTGAAAGTCAGCACCCGGCTTCTGTTTTTCATTTGCAGAGGAGCAACGCCCGGACCGCCGAGCATTGCAGTTGCCGTACCCCAGCCTACCGCGACCGAAACGTATTGCTCGCCGTCGATCGCGTAGGTTACCGGCCCTGCCGTGATGCCGGTCTGAGTCGGAAACGCCCATAGTCTGTCACCATCATCGGCTGTATAGGCCACGAACTCTCCGATGATATTGCCCTGGAAAACGAGATTACCGGCTGTCGCCAATACACCGCCGTTCCCCGGGCCGGCATGTTGATAGCGCCAGACTTCCTTCTGCAAGACAGGATCCCATGCCACAAGGTGCCCACGTACCATACCAATTGCCTTTGCGAGCTCGAGCGGATCTTCAGGCAGGTCCGCCATCAGCATGTCGATTCCAGTGTTCCACTGACCGGGCCGATACATGAAACCTTCATCCGTGGCGAACAGGAATGGAATCTCTTGCACCGCAAAGTACACCAGCCCCGTCTCAGGATTGAATGCCATCGGGTGCCAGTTGTGACCGCCATCTGGCCCCGGCACAATCAGGTTGGGACCATCGGTATAGCGCGCATTGACTGTCTCCATGGGGCGCCCGGTCGCGGCGTCGATACCGCTTGCCCAACTGACCGGCACATAATTTTCTGCCGAGATCAGTTCGCCGGTTTCACGATCAAGCACATAGAAGAAACCGTTTTTGGGCGCCTGCATGGCCACTTTGCGAACCCGTCCACCGATTTCAAGGTCCGCAAGAATGATGTGCTGTGTCGCGGTGTAGTCCCAGGTCTCTCCGGGCGTCGTCTGGTAATGCCACACGTAGTCACCCGTGTCGGGCTTCAGTGCAACGATGGACGAGACAAACAGGTTATCGCCACCACCCGGGCTGCGTATCTGACGGTTCCAGGGCGAGCCGTTGCCGACGCCGATGTAGAGGAGATCCAGTTGGGCATCGTAGGCCATCGAGTCCCAAACGGTGCCGCCGCCGCCGACCTTCCACCACTCACCCGTCCAGGTCGCGGCAGCCATTTCCATCGCCTCGTTTTCAAAGCCGTCTGCTGGATTGCCGGGCACTGTATAAAAGCGCCAGGTTTGTTTTCCGGTCTTCGCATCATAAGCCGACACGTAACCGCGGACGCCGTATTCAGCGCCGCCATTGCCGATCATGACATTGCCCTTGATGATACGCGGGGCACCGGTGATCGTGTAAGGCTTGTCACGGTCGATCGTATTCACTCGCCAGGCCACACTGCCATCCACAGCATTCAGCGCAACCAGATAACCGTCGATTGTGCCGACATAGATCTTGTCGTCCCAGGCGGCGACGCCCCGGTTAACGACATCGCAACAGGCGTTCCTGCCCCAGATTCTGGGTACTTCCGGATCGTAGGCCCAGATCCGCTCACCGGTCTTCGCATCAAGGGCGAATACCGTGCTCCAGGAACCGGTGACATACATGACGCCGTCGATAACCAGAGGCGTGGCCTCGATACCGCGATCGCCCGGGATATCGAAAAACCAGTCAAGGCCGAGCTTTCTGACGTTCCCGGCATTGACCTGTTCAAGGGGGCTGAACCGTTGCTCTCCATAGGTCCGACCATGGGTCAGCCAGTTCGATGTGACACTGCCAGGGGGCAGCGGCCGCTGTTCGGTCTGCGGCGGACCCGCTGACGACGGGGCCGTCTGCTCGACGCCCGGGTCATCCTTGCCACAGGCCGATAGTGCGATTGCGCTTGCCGTCACCAGCGCCAGGAACCATCTAATATCAAGATTCACAATGTTTCCCCTGTCAGTACGGCACACGCACGGCTTTGCAGAGAAACTGCATGTATGGGGTTGCTGCTTTGAAAGCTGTTTCCACTTTGCGTTGAAATCGAGGATCCAACACTTCGCCGAGATTCATATTCTTTACCGCAATAAAACTTTTTCGCTTGATATCTTCAATCATCGGATGCTCTTTATCAAAGCCTCGCGGTGGTCGCGTAAGCGAACTCTCCCCGAGTTTAAAGTGCCTAACAAAAGTCTTGTCTCCTTTTACGCGTTGCCACTCCGCCGGCTGGTCGGCGATACGCTGCCTGATCCCAAGCAGGGGCTCGGATTCAGGCATCCACATACCGGCACCGAGGAATACTTCGTCAGGATCTATATGTACGTAGTAACCCGGTGAATGCACATTTTTCGCCTGTTCGTGGCGGAACTGAATGCCTATATTGGTTTTGTATGGCAGTTTGTTCTTCGAAAAACGCGTGTCGCGATATACGCGCATCAGCGAACCGCCCATGCGCTTGGGAATCGCCGTGAAATGCGGCGCAATTTCCCTGAGTGGATCCTGCATCGACTGAATGAAATAAAGAGCGACATCCAGAACCTGCTCCTCGTATCGTGATTTGTTTTCCTTGAACCAATCGCGATTGTTGTTTTTCTTGAGATCTCTCAGGAATTCGAGGGTCTCGGGTTTGAAACCTGTATACCGACCGGACGCCATAGGTCTCCCTCTGTAATATAGTCGATCCCCGCAGCACCTGGAAAGGATGCCCGGGCACATACTCGGCCTCGGCGGCGATTTCGTGTTATTTCTATCCGATGATTTTCAGACTATCTCTGCTATCAATCGCCAGATCAAGATGCAGCCTATCAATTCCGCAGCAGCTTGTAACCGGGAGAACGCGCAATGATTGACGATCCCTGGTTCTACGTCGTGGCTATTCCGGCTGTCGTGATGTTCGGCATTTCCAAGGGTGGCTTTGGCGGTGGTCTCGGTGCAATCGCGGTGCCACTCATGGCGCTGGTCGTGTCACCCGTGCAAGCGGCCGCAATCCTGTTACCTATTCTTTGCCTGATGGATGTGGTCGCTGTGTGGGTATATCGGCGACGCTGGGTCTGGCCCGAACTTCGCATTCTGGTACCGGCATCGCTGCTTGGCATCGGCACCGGCACACTGATGTTTGAATACATGAGCCCGGCAATTATTCGGCTCATGCTTGGCGTCGTCGCCATCAGTTTTACGCTGAGCCACTGGTTTCATCTCACCACCAGGGGCAACCAGGAGCGCCCGGCCCATCCTCCTGTCGTTGCGGCGATCGCCGGAGCAACGTCAGGCTTTACCAGTTTCATCGCGCATGCGGGCGGCCCGCCGCTCAACATGTATTTGCTGCGCAGGAAACTCGACCGAACAGCGTTCGTAGGAACAACAGTTGCTTTCTTCGCGATCGTCAACTACGTGAAACTCGTTCCGTATTCCTGGCTCGGTCAGCTTGATATCAGCAATCTCAGTACATCACTTGTTCTGTCACCGTTCGCACCCATCGGCGTCGGGCTCGGTGTCTGGCTGCACAGACGAGTCAGCGACAGAATCTTCTTTCAATTCGTCTACACACTCCTGTTCATTGTTGGCCTGAGACTTCTTTATGACGGAGTAACCGGTCTATAAGGACTCCAGCAGTGAGCGAACGTTCTGATCGTCCGGAAACTGACTCGAAAGGCGTTTGGCCGCTGCTCTTGCATCTGTCGTTCTACCCACGTCCCGATACATGGTTGCCAGCGCCCAGGAAATATCATAGTCAGCCGGGAAAGTCTCGCGAGCCTTCTCGAGCACCTCGATGGCCTTATGCGGCTCGCCGAGTGAATTGAGCGCAACCGCGTAAACATGGACATAGCGGCTGTTGTCCGTGCCGAGATCGGCTGCGCGAGCAAGTTCGGCCAGGGCTGCTTCAGGTTTTTCGGCTCGCACCAGCACAAGACCCAATGTGTGGTGCAATACCGCGCTTTGATCGTCGAGTGCGATTCCATCACCTAACATTCGTTCCGCATCGCCATCGCGTTGCCGCCGCCGGTACAGGTCGGCGAGATTTACGCGCGCTCCAATGGCATGCGGCTCCATTTGCAGCGCCAGCAGATAGGATTCCTCGGCTTTTGCCGCCTCTCCGCGCTCCGCATACACGTTGCCGAGATTCATATGTGACTCCGGTCTTTCGGCAATCGCGAGTTGCGCATTGATGTATTCCAGTTCCGCCTTTTTAAACTGCTCCTGATCCCTCTGCCGCAACGTGGCGCGCGCCGGCGAGAGCGTCCTGGCGGCCTGCAGGCGGACCGCCCTGATCGGGTCACCTAACTGTGGTGCAGCCCACTGCGCACGGTACTCCGGCAGAACACCTTCGAGTGCGCGTAGCGCAGCTAATCTGACCAATGGATCGCGATTGGATAAATCGCGTCTTATGACTGCTGCGACAGCATCGGCGAAAGGCGCAACCAATAGCGTCAGTGCCGTCGCCCTCACAATGCCTGAGTTATCGTCGTCGTTGATGACCCCGATCAATTGCGTGTTGGCGCCCAGGCTGCCCGACCTGCCGGCATGAATGGCTTCGGCGAAATGGGCTGTCTTGTCTGCTTGCCTGCCATACCAGGCATCTACCGCATTTGCCGCCCAGCGAGCGTCTTCGTCGCTGTGGCACTTTGTGCACGCATTCGGTGAACCTGTGTTGATCGTGAGTATGGGCCTCGGTACGCGAAAGCTGTGGTCGCGCCGTGGATCGACCACCATGTAATTGGTTGACGGCATGTGGCAATCGACACACTCGACGTCATTCTGTGAGTGACGATGGTGGTCAGACGAGGCAAACTTCGTCGGCAAATGGCAGGTCGCACAAACGTTGCTGACTTTTCCCGTGGTTTTGAGTCCCGCCGTGTGCGGATCGTGACAGTCGGTGCAGGTGACACCGGCCCGGTACATCCTGCTTTGCAGGAATGATGCATAGACATAGACCTCCTCCCGAATCTGTCCGTCGGGATAGTAAAGGCCTTCATCGAGCAGAGACGGCAAATGTGTGTCGGTCAGCGGCCTGCCAAACTGATAGTCCGCTGTGATGACACCCCGCCGCGCATGACAGCGGCCGCAAGCCTCCGGCTGCACCAGCGGGCTTGTCGGGAGCTCACTGCGCTCCGCCATCCCGGTTGCGACATTCATTTGCCACACTGCCCTCCCGGCATCGTCCAGGTCGACGCCAAAGCCGGTACCCGAATCGAGCGCCCCTGATTCTGCGAGCTCGATATGCTGCGAGCCGGGTCCGTGACACGCTTCGCAGGCGACATTGATCTCGGCCCACGTGGTGTCGAACGAATCCGTGCTCCCGGAGTAATTTTTTTCGAGTTTGGTGCTGTGACATTCAGCACACATGTAATTCCAGTTCTGCTCGCGTCTGGTCCAGTGCAGCTGATCCGTATGCGTGATCAATTCATCGTCGTAAATGTGAAACCAGCGCTGGCCGCCTGCGTCGCGCGGCCGCGCATCCCAGGTGGTCGCCAGGACCTGCAGACGGCCGTCCGGAAACTCCACGAGATACTGCTGCAATGGCGTTACCCCGTAAACATACCTGACTTCGAAGTCCTCCAGTTCACCGTCCGCATTGTCTGTGCGGACCCAGTACTTGCCGTCACGGCGAAAGAACGTGCTTGTTACGCCGAAGTGCTTGAATTCGCTATCGTCAAAATCGCCCAGGACCGTGTGCTGATTCACCTGCTGCATCGCAAGGTCATGGTGAGAGCCCTGCCAGTCTGCGAATTGTTTTGCATGGCAAGCGGCACATACCTCGGTACCAACGAAAGCGGGCGTCTGCATGCTGGTGCCTAGCGTCGGTGCTGCCTCCTCTGCGGATCGTTCGCATCCGCACAAGATCACGCAAATCGTCGCGGCAACGACGGCATCAAAAAAATGGTAGGGGAGCCTGTAAATGATATGAATGGTCGGGAGCGCTATAGAAAAAACCCGGGCGCGGCGAATCGCATGCGCAATACTTAGATAAACATCGCAAGCTATTTTGACAGCGACCCGGCTGGCTTTTTTCCCGGCCTTGGTCGATGCTCCGCCGCTGCCGTATCCAGAGGTCCAACAAGGCTGATCTTTATTCGCCGAAACTTCCGATCAGCGCCGGACTAACTACTCAGGCGGAGAGTACGTTTTCCGCCTGTGGTCCCTTCTGTCCCTGCGTCACTTCCATCGTGACTTTTTGGCCTTCCTTCAGTGACTTGAATCCTTCCATCTGGATCGCGGTGTGATGCACAAAAACGTCCGGGCCGTCTTCGCGCTCAATAAAGCCAAATCCCTTGTCGTCGTTGAACCATTTGACGGTTCCTTCAACTCTTTCGCCTGACATAACTACCTCATCGTAAAACTCGCCTGCATAAGCCGACGCCTGGTATCGCCCGCCTCTCGGCAGAGCAGCCGACATCTTACCCGCAATCGCGCCCACAAACCCATTATTTGCCATGCCAGTTTGCATCATTCTGTGATTATGATTGATCAAGCCTCAGGATTTGGCGGCGAAACGCGCCACATGGACGACCTGGCATTACCCTCCCCCACATCCGCTACGCGTGGCACAGGCGTCTCCGCTGCGCTTATACTCCGTAAATCACAACTCGCCGGTAGGGTTTCCATGCAACTGGACGACGCCCAGGTCACGAACAAAGAAGTCAGAAACTGGCAGGGGGTTCACCTCCTTCACTTCGACGCTTCGTCCTGCTCACAGCAAGTCCGCATTCTCCTGAACGAGAAAAACATAGCCTGGGAATCTCACCACGTTGACCTCCGGAAACGTCAGCATATTACGCCCTGGTTTCTGGGCATAAATCCACGCGGGGTGGTGCCGGTGCTCGTGCACGACGGTGTCGTGCATGTGGAAAGCAATGACATCATGGAACAGGTCGACCAGCTGCCCTCCGAACGGGCATCGTTCTTTCCCGAGGATGCTGACGCGCGTGCCACCATCAAAGAGGAACTGGCTTTCCAGTCCAGCCTCCGACTTGGCACACGGGCGTTGACGGTCAGGTTCATGGCACCTCAGGCAATGTTTTTGAAAAACCGGAAGGAACTGGATGCATACAGGAAAAACGGCGCTCCCGATCTGAGCCGGGATATGGAAATCGCCTGGTGGCAAAGCACCGCGGACAATGGCCTGTCCCCTGAGACACTCATCGAGTCATTCGCGGCGCACCGCGACGCACTGAGGAGACTCGAAGACTACCTGCAGAACCGCGAGTGGCTACATGGAGATCGAATATCTGTGCTGGATATTGCCTGGTTTACAACGATTCACCGGCTGAAGGTCCTCGGCTACGACTTGTCGCGGCACCCTTATCTCCTGTCGTATTACCAGCATTTGTTGTTACGCCCGGCCTTCCGTGAAGAAATGCAAATTAAAGGCCCGCTGAAAATCATCGTACCGGCCTATCGCCTGTACCAGCGCATGACCGGCAGGCAACTCGAGGATGTTGTCGTACGAAGTTGATTCGGGCGCCGTGAAGTTCAGCCTGAGTTACTGGTGGTCCAACAAGGCCGGCTCAGGGGACTTTGCCTGAGATCTGATCGATTCAGCAACGGGATGCCAGCATCGACGGCTTTAGTTCCGAGAGTGATCGGCAACCCATCAGGATCATGTCGCGTTCGATCTCGGCCTTGAGCAAAGACATCGCACGCTCGACCCCCGCGGAGCCGGCACCAGCCAGTGCATAGAGATACATGCGCCCTCCCGAACAAGCGGTCGCACCTTTGGCCAGCGCTTTCAGCACATGGGTACCACGCCGCACGCCGCCATCGAGAATAATCTCGATTTGTCCCCCCACTGCGTCAACGATCGCATCCAGTTGATCAAAGGGTGACCTCGAGCCATCCAACTGCCGGCCGCCGTGATTGGAGACCATAATCGCGCTGGCGCCTACATCGACACAGCGTCTCGCGTCGTCGACGGACATGACGCCCTTGATGGCGAACGGCCCGCCCCACTCTTCGACCATTTGTGCGGCATCATCCCAGTCGATCGAACGTTTCAAATGAGTATCCAGGTACTGCAACACCGACGAATGCGCAGCGGAGCCCTCTTTTAAATACTTCGCGATATTCGGTAGTTCAAATCGCTCCCGCAACAGGTAGTTAAGGGTCCAGCCCTGATGTAACGCGAAGCTCAGCAGACTTCGAGGCGTCAGCTTCGGCGGCGTCGTCATACCGGTTATATAGTCCCGTTCCCGGTTGCCGGCAACGATAGCATCGACCGTCAGGGCCAATGCATCGAATTTCGCTTCCTTGCATCGATTGATCAGGTCGGACGTCATGGCCGGATCATGATGAACATAGATCTGAAAAAACTTCGCCGCGTCCGTATAGGCGCCAAGTTCCTCAATGCTGAGCGTGCCGATGGTCGATACGCCGAACATCGTGCCGAGCTTGTCTGCAGCCTTCGCCAGCGCCCGTTCACCTTCATGATGAAATAATCTCTGCATGGCGGTGGGGGCCATGAACAGCGGAAAGCTCAGCCGCTGACCCAGAACCTGTACCGTGGTATCGACTTTGTCGTGACCGGCCAGCACGTTCGGCACCAGATCACAGGTATCGAACGACTCGGAATTGCGCCGCAGTGTGACTTCGTCATCTGCGCCACCATCGATGTAGTGAAAGATCGGCGACGGCAGGCGTCTTTTGGCGAGCTTGCGAAAATCTTCGGTCTTGTAACAGTTTTTCAGCCGCAACAAAGTGTCCTTTACTGGATTCGCCCGTCGGGACGGGCGATTTTAACAAGAAGCAGAAAGTTGCGCCGGTAATTTCCACTTTCGATTGACGCTCTAAAATTGAATACACTAGACTCGGTTTTCGAAATGTCCACGACCCGCATCCGGGAACGCTCATGCCTGGCAGAAAACGTCTATTATCATTTGCCGCAGCGATCATGCTGCCTGATGATCGACATCGTGTTGGATCTTGATGCAGACGAATAGCTACGCGCTTGCTATTCGCGGTGAGGCCGTCAGGTGGTCCACGACTGCCTGGCTGACGCTGGGCCTCATATCCCTGATTGCCGCGGGCATCTATTCAATTCTGCTGGTGCTGGCCCGTACGCCGGTGGTGCAGGGCTGGATTCCACTGATCGATTTCTTCCAGGTCGCGCTGGTCGTGCACGTGACGCTGTCCGTTTTGATCTGGTTATTGTCGGTCTCGGCCGCGATGTGGAGCCTGGGTTCGGCGCGCGACGCATCGCATTGGGACAAAGCGTCATTCCTGCTCGCAGCTGTCGGCACCGCGGTAATCATCGTGGCACCGTTTATTGGTGCCGGTAATCCTCGGATGAGCAACTACGTGCCGGTACTGCAGCACCCCGTGTATTTCTGGGGCCTGGGCCTGTTTACGGCAGGTATCGTGAGTCACCTGTTGCGCACATTGCTGAGCAGAAAACCGCTCGGACAATCACTCAGCGGCGCGGATGCGCTGCAGGCCGGCATCAGCCTGTCGGCGCTTCTGACCGGCCTTTCAATTGCAGCGGTCGGCCTGTCCTATTTCGGCATTCCGCATACCATGGACGGGCAGATCTATTTCGAATTTCTGTTCTGGGGCGGCGGCCATGTTATCCAGTTCAGCTACACGCTGCTGATGATGATTTCCTGGGTCGTGCTGGCGTACGCGAGCGGTTGTCGTTTCGAGCTGACGCGACGGCTCACGCTGGTCTTCCTTGTGTTCCTCTCGCTTCCCGTCATTACCGTGCCGTTCCTTTATCTCGCTCACGAGATCATCTCGGCAGGTCACCGGCTCGCCTTTACAGAACTCATGAAGTATGGCGGCTTATCCTGCCTGCCCCTCGGGCTCGCCGTCCTGGCCGGCGTCTGGAATGCCGGCAAGCCGGCAGGCGAAGGCATTTACCTGCGCGCCGCCCTGGTCAGTTCCTTGGGCTTGTTCGCAGTCGGTGGCGTCCTGGGATTCATGATCGCGGGACTCGATATCGTGATCCCGGCCCACTATCACGGCGCGACCGTTGGCGTAACGATCTCGTTCATGGGCCTGACCTATTATCTGTTGCCGCGACTCGGTTTCGGTGCCTTGCCGGCACGCATCGCGTTTTGGCAGCCCTACTTGTACGGTGGCGGCCAGTTGATGCATATCATCGGTCTTGCCTGGACCGGCGGTTACGGAGTGCAACGGAAAACAGCGGGGCTGGCCCAGGGTGTTGATAGTTTCGACGAGATCGCGGGCATGGGCCCGATGGGTCTTGGCGGGCTGATATCCGT
>JACZWL010000040.1 GCA_022572185.1 Pseudomonadota bacterium
CCGGGCCAGTTCATGAACTCGTGCAGGCCGCCGTGCTGGCGTATGACCTCGGTCCCGGGGCGTAGCATCAAGTGAAACGTATTGCCGAGTATGATCTCGGCACCGCCTGCGGCGACCTCTTCGGGCGTGACACTTTTGACGGTTCCATACGTGCCGACCGGCATAAAAGCGGGAGTCCGGACTTCGCCGCGCCGAAAAACCAAATGCCCGCGGCGGGCAGCACCGCATCTCGCCAACACCTCAAATTTCACGAGCAGCTTCCTCGCCCGGAATAATGAACATTGAATCTCCATAACTGAAGAACCGGTAGCGCCCACCAATAGCATGCCGGTAAGCATCGAGTATGCACGTTGTTCCCGCAAATGCGGCAACGAGCATAAGCAATGATGACTGCGGCAGATGAAAATTGGTGATCATTGCGTCGATACTCTTGAAGCAGTAGCCCGGCACAATAAAGAGTTCTGTTTCTCCGTCAAAGGGCTTGAGCCCGCCATCCGCAGAAGCGGATTCGAGCGCTCGCACCGACGTCGTGCCAACGGCGATGACGCGGCCGCCCTCTTTTCGTGTTTGTTCCACGGCACGGCATGTCATTTCGTCGACAACCAGTCGCTCGGCATGAAGCCGGTTCGATTCGATGTCCTCCCTTCGCAAAGGCTGAAACGTCCCTGCACCGACATGAAGCGTGACATAGGCGTGCCTTACATCCATGTCTCTTGTTTCCCGCAGCATGTCCTCATCGAAATGCAGCCCCGCCGTCGGTGCCGCAACGGCACCGTCGTGTCTTGCGTAAACGGTCTGGTAGCGCTCCGTGTCTGCCGGGTCGGCTTCGCGATGCAGGTATGGAGGCAATGGCACTTCGCCGTACTCCTCGAGATACGGCATGAGCGGGAGCCCGAACTCAAGTCTATAAAAGCCCCGGTCGCGGCCGACAACCGTCACCACGCCGCCACCGGCCAACTGCACCTTCGTATTCGGCCGGAGCGGCTTGCTTGCGCGTAGTTGAGCGAGTGCCATCGAGTCAGACAGGACTCTTTCAATCAGAATTTCAACGCGGCCACCCGTTTCCTTGAACCCGTGCAGGCGTGCGCGAATGACGCGTGTATCGTTGAAGACCAGCAGGTCACCTGGATTGAGGAGCGCCGGTAGATCCGCAAACTGCCGGTCGGCAAGAGTTCGCTGCTCTGCATTGACAACGAGGAGCCGGCTCGCGCGGCGCTCCCCGGCCGGGTATTGCGCAATCAGCTCTTCAGGCAGGGCGTAATCGAAGTCGGATAATTGCATCGGCGCGCATGGTAGCAGACGCATGCGCGCAGGTAGATCGTAGAAGATACTGCAGGGGCGGCTTTGGCGGCGATTGTGTCAGGGCCGTCAGGCCCGATCGCGGCTTCATCGCTCTCGCGCATCCTGCGGTTGATTCGGGCATCCTGCCCTCAGCCCTTCGGGCTAACGCCTATGGCGTTATCCAAAATCGCTCCCGGCGATTTTGTCGCGATATAAGTACATCCATGTACAAAAAGCCGCTCTTACGAAACGCTGCTGCGAAGGCGTGTTTCGCGCTTACGTGCGATCTTCCCGGTGAACGTGAGCCTTCGGCACGATCACAAGGTCGGATTCGATGCGTGGTGCCGGGCGCGGTAGTACCCATGAACTGCTCCGGTTATCGGGCATTTCGATTTTTAGGGTCTGCTGTCGCTGGTCGCGCATGATCTGCAACTCGAGCTGTTCGCCACTCTGGTAGGAACCAAGAATGCGCATGGCATGCGAAACCGATGTGGGTTCACGGCCATCGATACTCTGAATTACATCGCCATCCTGGAGCTTGAGGCTTTCATCGTCCGGCGCCCTGACGACGAGCAGCCCTTTGTCAGTGCCGAAGTACCGTCCCAGCCGTTCCGTCAGTGCCACCATTTCCATGTGGCCCCAGCCGCTGCCGTCCGAGAACCCGATGAATTTGCTGAAATCAAGTCCCGGCGCATTCGGTGCCCGCAGCAGAGAATAATTTCCGCGTCCTAAGCGGAACGCATACGCCAGCGGTGACATCTCATTTGGACGCACTTCTACGCTCGCCTGCTTGCCGTTGCGAAGATATTCCACGTCGACAACATCGCCCTCTTCCACCCCGGACATGAATTCGATCAGCCTGGCGTTGGCTTCTTCATCGCTGGCGGCAGTCAGCGATTCGCCATTGACTGCCGTAATGATGTCGCCCGACCGGAGTCCCGCATCTGCTGCCGCACCGCCTGGCGAAACGCCACGTACGGACACGCCCTCTACAGGGCCGTCGCCGTCGCCACTACCGATTGTGATGCCGAGCACTGCCCGGCCGTCCATATGAATGCGTCGTTCGATTTCAACAATCGCCGGCAAATTGCTTGTGCTGAGTTCCGCAATCTGTCTTGCAGCCGCGGCCAGGCGCTCTTCGGCCTCTCGCATTTGTACTTCGACGGTTTGCTGCCGCGCTGCCGATTCTCCAACTTCCCGTTCAGCGGCCCGCTCGATATCACGTGCGCTTTGCTGCGCAATGCCTGGTGCACTAATAAGCGCGAACAAGATAACAACAAGAGATTTTCTCCAGATTGCCATTTGTTGACTCCCGAATGATTGCATCAAAATTTAAAAAGAAGCCCGCTGGGCCTGCGCATAGCGCAGCTTCACCAGCGAATCCATTAACCTGACGCGTTCGCGCCAGTACAGCTGTGTTTGGGCAGGACTCATTCGAATTGCCGGATAGTTGAGTTGGTAGTCAATCGCCGCAATCCGGTCCTCCAGACTTGAAATTGTTGCCGCCGTGCTTGCCCGCATCAGTCGCGGCTGATAGGGAACGGCGCGCAGGTCATGTTCCAGCTGCTGTGACTGAACCATCAGCACATTGAGCGCCTGGGCATTCGAAGACGCAGTCTGCTCTGTGTACCTGGGCTCCGTCGGAAACTCCCGCTCGCCAGCAATCTGTTCGGCTGCATCCGGGTCCAGCGCACCCGGCAATCGCAGCACGGCCAGCACGACGGCCGCAGCAATGCCTGCACCGACCAGCCATTTAAGCTGTTGATGCACCCTCTGTTTCGCCAGCATGCCCTCAGCCCGCGCCTGCGCCTCGATCCGCCGCCAGACCGACCGCGGTGGCATCGTATCCGGCAGATCAATCAGACCTTGTCTTAATCTTTCGTGCTCACTCGCGCTTAAAACACCGTTCATTGTTTCGTCCTGTGGATCCTGATCAATAGTCATGTGGATTCTCTGCGACAGTCATCCTCAGCAACTCCCCAGTGCCGGACCTTCCATCGCCGTGCTGGCCGATTTCTCTGCCGCGTGCGCTTCCAGGAAGGGCCGCAGGCGCTGATAGGCCCTTGACAACTGAGATTTGGAGAAGCTCTCGGTCTTGCCCATGAGTCCTGCTATTTCTTTGTGTGTAAATCCCTCGACGTCATGCAACCAGACGACCGCCCGGCTTACCGACGGCAAGTTAGCAAGCGCCGCATCGAGGTCGATCGCATGCTCCGGATGACCTGAAATTCCGTGGCTCTCCGGCCGCCCCGGGGTCACTTCTTCGAAGTCGTCATCCAGGCTTTGCCCGCGGCTGTGCCAGGCTGACCGCAAAAACATCAGCGCCTTGCTGACCGCGATCCTTCGAATCCAGCTGCCCAGTGGCGCCTCGCCCCTGAAAGCCGCAATATTCCTGATGATCTCGACAAAGGTCTCCTGTAGCAGATCCTCGGCATTTGCCGGCACTCGCGTGAATCGCAGGCATATCGAATAAACCGGCGCGCTGAATGCCCGATAGATGATCTCGTGAGCGCGCACATCACCACGTGCCGCACGCCTCACGATCCCCGGGTCGATCCGGATGTCGGCAAACTTGCTCATACCCTGAATCTTAGATGCATCTTCGCCTGAAAGGGTCGCATTGACAGCGACAAAAAGGCACCCTGGCAGCGACTAAAAGTCGTATTTCTACGGACATTTTGTGGCAGGGACGGTCGCGCCGCGCATATACTTAGCGCCGTTGAGCCGTGGGGCGGACCGAGCCTGCCACGGCCAAACGTATAAAGCCGGCCGGGGTGGCGGAACTGGTAGACGCGCCGGACTCAAAATCCGGTTCTGGCAACAGAGTGCGAGTTCGATTCTCGCTCCCGGCACCAATAAAACGCGGTTTTCCGAGTTTCTCGAGTCTGCCGATGTTCTGAAATCTGCGCGATACAGACCTGCAGGATGACGACGGACACTTTTCCGTTAGTTACCCGGTAGCCTGGTGACCGTCAGTACGTTGATACAGCAAGCTACCGACGAAAAAAGGGGTGCTTTGCCATGTTCAAAATGTTGTCGATGGGGAGTGCGGTTCTAAGCTGCCTTGCTGTTTCTTTTCAGACGGTTGCACAGGAATCCGGACAAGGCGATTGCGTGCTGGCAGAGCACTATTACAGCCTGGCACAAGACCGGCTCGGTGCGCACGAAGAAAGTGAGGCAGCGGTCTACCTCGAGCGAGCGGGGGCGGCGTGTCCGCGTTACGCATACTTCCAGGAGCTGGGCGAGCTGAGAATGAAATCTGTCAATCAAAATGATCGGCCACTGGCAGTCGATGCCTTCATAGAGGCTCATGTGCTCGCCTCGTCCGACCAAGAACGGGCTCGCGCATTATGGAAGTACGCTGCCTTGCTCAATCAGGAGGGAGATCCGCAGAATGCCGATCGTATGATTCGTGAAGCCAGACGGCTCGACGAAGGCAACCAGGAAATTGCCGGCCTGGCGGCCGCGATCCAGGTTCAGATCGAGAACCCCACTCGTGAGCAATTGGTTCGGGGCCTGGCTGCCTCACTTTACAAACCCCTTCACATGGTCACTGCGACCGGTCAATTGGCAGGTGCCGGTCCCAGTCTCGCGGTCCCGGATGCAAGCACAGTGAGCGGCGACAGCGCGTCAATTCGTATTCCCATCAACTTCGAGTTCAATAGCACTACACTCGATCCGTCAACATCCCGCAATATCGAATTGCTCGCAAATACGTTGTCGGACGATGAGTTTCAAGGCCGGAACTTCGAATTCGTGGGGCATGCCGACGTACGCGGCGAAGCGCAGTACAACATGGAGCTATCTCGACGCCGTGCCTATGCAATCTATGAAGTAGTCATGGAGATCGATGCAAATCTGGAAGGTCGAATCTCGGTGACAGGAATGGGCGAGAGCGACCCCATCGAGCCTGGTGACTCCGAAGACGCTCACCGCGCGAATCGAAGATTGCAAATCCTTGTTAAATGACGAGGCATGACCGGCATATCTCACGGACCGAAGGAACATTCGCTCTCCAGGTATCGCCTCGCGACATCAGCGAGTCCCTGATCGTATGCCAGCTGCATGGTCTCACAGTACTGCACGAAGCGGGGATCACCCGGCACGACGACTCCGGAAGTCAGCGCATCGCGAAGCCGTATTGCGTACCAAAATGTTGCCAGGGCATAGCCCGAGTTCATCGCCGCCTGCAGCCTGGGTAGCAGGCCGACCGGATCCCGCCCCAGGTATTCGCTTTCCGCAGCAAGATACAGTGTGACGACGGAGGAAT
The DNA here is from genome assembly GCA_022572185.1 of Pseudomonadota bacterium. Lineage (GTDB taxonomy): Bacteria > Pseudomonadota > Gammaproteobacteria > Steroidobacterales > Woeseiaceae > JACZWL01. The sequence continues at coordinate 5,552 of JACZWL010000040.1, forward strand.
GGTCGTCATAGGACCGCAGAATATCCAATTGATTTTCGAGTCGCTCGAGTTCATCGTGCGCCCCACTGTCTGCAAGCCTCTTGATATCCAGGGTCCGCCTCAGGGTTAGTTCTGTAACCCCCTGCAGGTCGCCGTGCATTACCTGAGGCGCCTCGATGGCACTGATGAAACGTCCCAACTCGTCTTGCGTAGGCAGCGTGATTGGATCGAGTTTGATAGCGGTCTCGCCTGATTCCGCACCCACCTCTATTTCAACTACTCTGCCATAGTGATTTGGTTCCACTACGACAACGCTGTGCGCACCCGAACTGAGACTGGCAGTCCCGTTGATTTGCACTCCATCCATATAGAGTGTCGCCGATGGTGGATCGACGTCGAAAATATGAGTGACCATAATCGACGTCGTTGGTGTTGCAGGGGGCTTGCCAAAAAAGGCTAAGGTGATGCCCAATGCAATTATCAGAATTACTGACCCGACAACGGCCATAGTCTTACGCAATCCCCATGATCCAAACGGTTTCGGCTCAGACAGCATCGATTGCCCAATAGTATCCAGACATTGCCGGCACTCTTCAGCGGAGGGCCGCTCGGCAGGGTCCGGCCGGAGACAACGACATACCAGATCAACCAATTCTGGCGAATGGTTGATTAAAGCCGGGCGAACCTTTTCCTCTACGTCGGCATCCGCCAAAGCACGTGGTGGTAATTCTCCAGTCAACATTTCGTACAGAACCCGGCCGAAGCTGTATATGTCGATCCGATCCGTAATGGCCTCACCGCGAGCCTGCTCCGGCGACATATATGCTATAGAGCCGATGACAACGCCGACTCTGGTCAGCGGATCCTGTTCCGGAGCCGCAGATTTCGCAACGCCAAAATCAGATAGTATCGGCGTGTGGTCTTCCGTAAAGAGAATATTTGCTGGTTTGAAATCACGGTGAATGATGCTCCTTGCATGCGAGTAACTCAGTGCATCGGCCATTTGTCGGGCGACATCGATGGCTTCCGCCTGGGCAAGTGCTCCTGATGCAAGTCTCTCTCTCAAATTACCGCCGTCGATAAATTCCATGACGATGTATTGAGCGTCATCAATCTCTCCGCTGGCGTACACACAGACAATGTTCGGGTGGCGGAATTGCGCCACGATCTTTGCCTCGTTCCGAAATCGGGTTCGAAAATCTGAATCGCTGCTAAGCTCCGAACTAATCATTTTGATAGCAACCATGCGGTCCAATCGGGGATCCACCGCAAGATAGACTTTGGCCATTCCGCCCTCGCCCTGGATTCCCTTGACTTCATATCCTGCGAAAACGGGTAACGAGTCGCCGGGGGTCAACTTTTGGGTTGGAGCATCGATGACCCTTTTTTGTGTTTTGTCTTCGTCGGTCACGTTGAGGCTGTCGATTAGCGTTTTGGTGTTCGAAGAGGCGTTGGCGCAGTATAAGACAGTTATCGACATCGATCCGGCCTTTCCCAGGGGCGAGAATGCGCAAACTCCGGACGGTGTCCATGCCGGGCCCCTTCCGCGCAGCGTATCTGGCAGCTTTTTAGTAAGCTAGGTGGAAAGAGAGGTATAGGCTGCGCCGAAACCCCACCAGGAGGTGGAGTCTGCTGCGGCCTGGTACCGTTTAGATCGCTGGGAGGCGAGCTCAAAATCCGCCTCTGGCAACAGAGTGCGAGTTCGATTCTCGCTCCCGGCACCACTCATTGCTGATTCCATGAAGCATTGTTCGAGTTGTGGCAGCCTTGTCATAGAGAAGATACCTGATGGTGACAATCGTCATCGCTGGGTCTGCGATCAGTGCAACACCGTTCACTATCAGAACCCAAGAATAGTCGTGGGCTGTGTGCCCGAACTGGATGGCAAGGTCTTACTTTGCCGCCGCTCCATAGAGCCACGCTACGGATATTGGACAGTACCGGCCGGCTTCATGGAACTCGGCGAGACCATGGAACAGGGCGCCGCCCGCGAGACACTCGAAGAGGCCTGTGCCGAGGTACGAATTGGTCACCTGTTTGCATCGGTCGATGTCGTCGCAGCCGGGCAGGTGCACCTGTTTTTTACCGCCAGCCTGCTCGGTGATTTTGGCGTAGGCAACGAGAGCCTCGAAACGGCTTTGTTCAGTGAACAGGAAATTCCCTGGGCCGAAATCGCGTTTCGCAGTGGCACATTCGCGCTTGAGAAATTTTTCGAAGACGCCGGTGCAAACAACGGCGTGCATATGCATCAGGTGATCTGGAAAGGCCGGCAATAACGAAGGGGGTCGAACCGCTAAGCCGTCTTAGTGGTTCGACCCTTTGTCTTATTCGATAGCCGCCGCGAGCTGTTCGCTCAGGCGCAGTGCCGGCACGTATCCGCTGATGAGCTGGCCATTTTCAAATACGATCGCGGGCGTACCCCGCAGGCCGACATCCTTTCCCATCAGATAGTGAGTCGAAACCATGGAAGCATCGCAGTCCCGTGTCTCGAATTCCTTATCGAGTTTGGCCAGTGTCAGCGCCTCGCTCCGGTCATCTGCACACCATACCTGCTCCGCTTTGACCCACGACGCTGATGTGGGCCCGTTACGAGGATAAAGAAGGTATCGAACCTGGATTCCCTGCTCGAGATATTCATTGATCTGGCTGTGCAGCCGGCGGCAATAAGTGCAATCGACATCCGTGAATACCGAGATCGTGTATTTCACCTCTTCCGGCGAGAAAATGATCATGTGCTCCTGGGGTATTGCGGACATCATCACCTTGCGCGCTTCATCTCTGCTCGCTTCGGTCAGGTTCACCTGAGTGTCGAGATCGATAAGGTCGCCCTGCAACAGATACCTGCCATCGCCAGATATGTAGGCAACGATCGCCCCCTTTCTGATCGTATACCAGCCGTCGACCGGGCTCGCCATCACGTGCTGCGGCTCGATTTCATCAAAAAGGTCCGACACCCTGGCGCGGACCACCTCAAGCTCTTCCGCATTGCCTGCAGCGACAGCTGGCGGCATGACTGCCACAAGCATTGCGGACAGCGCGATGCCAAATTGCACAAGGGATTTTGTCATCAGGAATTCCTTCACGGTTATCGATCGACATGCGAGCCGCAACAGCCTGCAGGCATGACAGTACAAACTTGGACAACACAGGTGAGGCCCGGTTCCCGTCTGCCGGCGGCGCGGCGATTGTAGCAGAGTGTCGTGGCGATCAACGGACCTTTCCCGTTGCCCTGCCTGCGATTCAGCCGCGCGGATGATGCTGACCGTGGAGGTCCTTCATCCTTTCCTTGGCGACGTGGGTATAGATTTGCGTGGTCGAGAGGTCACTGTGCCCGAGCAGCAACTGCACTACCCGGAGGTCGGCGCCGCGATTCAGCAGATGGGTGGCAAACGCGTGACGGAGGCTGTGCGGTGACAGCTTCTTGTCAATACCGGCTTTCTGCGCGTAACGCTTGATGATGTGCCAGAACGCCTGACGCGTCATGCGGTCGCCGCGCCGGGTCGGGAAGAGGTAATCAGTCTGGCGCTCGAGCAGAATCTCCATCCGTGGGCCGTCGAGAAAGTCCCGCAACCACCGTTGCGATTCTTCGCCCAGTGGTATCAGGCGCTCGCGATCGCCCTTGCCCACGATTCGCAAGACGCCCTGATTGAAATTGACCTCGGATTGCTTGAGGTTGATAAGCTCCGAAACCCGCAGACCAGTTGCATACAGTAACTCGAGCATGGCGCGGTCACGATGACCCAGTGGTTCATCGGTATTCGGCCCATGCAGCAGGGCATCGACTTCGTCCTCGGTCAGTGTGATCGGTAGCGAGCGGCCGATTCTCGGCATCTCGATGTCGGCGGTCGGATCAGAATCCCTCAGGCCCTCACGCATGATGTAACGGAAGAAACGCCTGAAGCTCGATAGTTGCCTTGCCGTTGAACGTGGCTTGGCGCCGCTTTCTACGCGTTTTGCAATGAATTCGAGAAGATCGGCTTTTTCGGCGCGTTCCATCAGTATGTCCCGCTCGGATAAACCGCGCCACAGTGTCATCAGGTCGGCACGGTACGCGCCCAAAGTGTTCTTGGACAGGCCACGTTCCATCCAGATCGCATCAAGAAACCGGTCGACCAGCGCCTCAGAACTTGACTGCGGCCTGGAGTCAGATTTGTTTTGCTGCGTATTCGCCATAATTTCCATCTGGTCTTACAGCAATCCCTTGCCCGCCTGCCGATATCCTTGCCAGGTGATGTTGGTCATAACATCTGGTGGATGTTACCTACAACATTTGCTTCGATTCGCTGCTAGCATACGCCGCGGACTGAGCCGCGCCTGGACGTACCAGATCCTCTTCGCATTTCCCGACAACTTGATCGCCAAGCAACGGATTTTTCAAGGTTTTGAGTATGCGGAGGCGGTATCTCGACAGGCGTGACCGCTGTCACATATTCACCATGGCATTAACATAAAGTGAACTGCGTCACGGCGTGACCAGGGAAAACTGCCCACGGTGGCGCCGATTTCGCGTGCCGTCGTTCCCCTGGACGTCCAGGTCAGGCCGGTTCGCGATGAAAAACTGGGATTTTTGGCATCTATGAGCGATACGGTTCTTCGAGCCGCCGGTAAAGGCGCAGACTTTCTCTGGGCTATTTATGCCTGGGCCGTTTTTGGTATTGGCGTCTTCACCGCGCTTCTAGCCGCCTTGCTGTTGCCCGGGAAAGAGCGGCGCAGGCGCTGGGTCAGTGCCGCTGGACGGGCGATTCTTGCAACAGCCGGTATAAAAGCCGCGATACGCGGTCTCGAAAAGATCCCCGCGAGCCAATGCATCGTCGTGGCAAATCATGCCAGCTATCTGGATGGCGTCATTTTGAATGCATTTTTGCCACCGCGATTCGGCTTCGTCATCAAAGGCGAGATGGGCAGGATTCCTGTCGTAGGATTCCTGCTTCGACGCATCGGCTCCGAATTCGTTGAGAGATTTGACGTCTCAGGCAGTGTGCGGGATGCTCGCCGGCTTCTGAAAGTCGCCGATGCGGGAGAGTCGCTGGCGTTTTTCCCGGAAGGCACGTTCTTGCACAAGCCCGGTCTCGACCGGTTTCGGGCGGGCGCATTTGCTGTCGCGATTAACAGCAATCTGCCGGTGGTGCCCATCGTCATTTTCGGATCCCGCAACATACTGCCCGCAAAGACACTCATGCCACGGCATGGCCATCTCAGACTTGAGGTACTCAATCCGATCGAACCGACCGACCCGGCATTCGAAAACAGCAAGGACCTGGCTGAGCTTGCACGCCAACGCATCCTCGGCGTTCTGGACGAGCCGGACTTGTTAGCAGAGACGGCGATCTGAAACGCTAGCGCCGTCTTGCGTAGCGGCCCAAAAAAAGGGACAGTAGCGAACCCTTGCGGATGATTTTCAGTTAATGAAAAAGGAATCGATTGTTGTCGTCGCGGCACGCCGTACGCCACTTGGTGCGTTTCTGGGAGTGTTGAGTCCGGTCACCGCAATTGACCTTTCGGCGACGGCAACGAAAGCGGCGATCACGGACTGCGGCCTCGACGCATCCGACGTTGACGAGATCCTGCTCGGCTGCGTGCTACCGGCCGGTCTTGGTCAGGCGCCAGCGAGACAGGCTGCGCTCGCGGCTGGCATCCCAACCGGTATTCCCTGCACTACCGTCAACAAGGTGTGCGGTTCAGGCATGAAAACGACCACTCTGGGTCATGACCTGATCGTCGCCGGCAGCGCCACCATTGTGATCACCGGTGGCATGGAGTCCATGAGCAACGCACCTTACCTGATGCCGAAGGCGCGGTCCGGTTACCGCATGGGTCACCAGGAGGTGCTCGATCACATGTTTTTCGACGGGCTGCAGAACCCTTATGACGGCAATATGATGGGGCATTTTGCCGATCTCACCGCAGACAAGTATGGATTCACACGCGAGGAGCAAGACGAATTTGCGATCGAATCCGTGACACGCGCCAGAGAAGCAGCTTCGAGCGGCGCGTTCGAGTCAGAAATTGCACCGGTCACAGTGAAGACTCGAAAAGATGAGATAACCGTGAGCGAGGACGAGGGACCGGGCAAAGCGAACATCGACAAGATTCCGACCTTGCGACCTGCGTTCCGCAAGGATGGGACAGTGACCGCGGCCAGCTCGTCGTCGATATCCGATGGCGCGGCGTCCCTCATCTTGATGTCTGCGGGCGAGGCGGAACGACGCAAAATGGAGCCGCTTGCGACAATCGCCGGACACTCGAGTTTTGCCCAGGACCCGGCCTGGTTCACGACTTCGCCCGTTTACGCGATCAAGGCGCTGCATGAGCGACTCGACTGGAACACGGATTCGGTTGATCTGTACGAAGTCAATGAAGCTTTCGCCTGCGTCACCATGGCAGCAATGCGTGAGGTCGGTATTGAGCACGACAAGATCAACGTGAATGGCGGCGCCTGCGCATTAGGACATCCCATCGGCGCATCCGGAGCCCGAATCATCGTGACACTCCTTAATGCATTGCGTCGCCGTGGCGGCGGCCGCGGCATTGCGTCTCTTTGTATCGGCGGCGGCGAAGCGCTCGCCATAGGCATAGAAACAAACTAAACGGGAAAACAAGTATGGATCTTGCTTCAGCCAAAGCCGTCATTTCAGGCGGTGCTTCCGGACTCGGACTGGCGACCGCCAGGCGCGTAATTGATGCGGGTGGATACGCCGCCCTGCTCGATGTGAATGAAGAACAAGGCGTCAAAAGCGCAGAGGAATTAGGAGAGCGGGCAATCTTCCTGAAAACCGATGTAACGGATGAAGCCGGCGTCAAGGATTCAATCAAGAATGCGGCTGAATTCATGGACGGCATCACACTCGCAGTCAATTGCGCCGGCGTATTACTCCCCGCACGCGTTTTGGGTCGAGAGGGTCCGGCACCAGTGGATTCGTTTAGCAAAACCATTCAGATCAATCTCGTGGGCGCTTTCATCGTTACCAAAGAGGCAGCTGCCGTCATGCAACTCAATGAGCCCAACGCAGACGGCGAGCGCGGCCTCGTGGTCAGCACTGCATCGGTTGCTGCATACGAGGGCCAGATCGGTCAGGCATCCTATTCCGCATCCAAGGGCGGCATCATCAGCATGATGTTGCCGATCGCCCGGGAACTGGCACGGTTCGGCATCCGGGTCAATACGATTGCTCCCGGTATTTTCATGACACCGATGATGGCCGGATTGCCCGAGGAAGTTCGGCAGTCGCTTGGGGCGCAGGTGCCGTTCCCGCCTCGCCTGGGCAGGCCCGAGGAATTTGCCGACCTCGTCGCGAGTATTTACGGCAATGCGATGATCAATGGCGAGACGATCCGACTGGACGGCGCAATCAGAATGCAGCCCAAGTAGGAGCGGCTTTTTGTACATGGACGTACTTATATCGCGACAAAATCGCCGGGAGCGATTTTGTATAACGCCATAGGCGTTAGCCCGAAGGGCTGAGGGCAGGATGCCCGAATCAACCGCAGGATGCGTGAGAGCGATGAAGCCGCGACCCTACATGCCCGAATAATTGGGGCCACCGCCGCCTTCGGGTACGGCCCAGACGATGTTCTGGCTGGGATCCTTGATATCGCAGGTCTTGCAGTGCACACAGTTCTGCGCGTTGATCTGAAATCTGGGCTTGTCGTTCTCAGTCACAATCTCGTAAACGCCGGCCGGGCAGTATCGCTGCGCCGGTTCATCGAATTCCGGCAGGTTGTAGTCGACCGGAATTGACACGTCCTTGAGTTTCAGGTGTGAGGGCTGATCCTCTTCGTGATTCGTGCCGGATAAGAAGACCGACGAGAGGAGGTCGAAACTGATTACACCGTCAGGCTTCGGATAGTCGATTCTTTTCGCGTCGTTCGCCTTGTTGAGCGAATCGTGATCAGCGTGCGGATCGCGCAACGTAAAGGGCAATTTTCCACGGAAAATGTTCTGATCGATAAAAGTAAAAGCGGCGCCAAGGAAATTGCCAAACTTGTGCAGCGCCGGCCCAAAATTTCGGCCCCGGTACAATTCGTCCTGCACCCATGAATTACGGACGCGTGTTTCGTAAGCCTCCAGCACACCATAACCCTCGTCTCCGCCAGCAAGCGCCTCGAAAACGCTTTCGGCCGCCAGCATGCCGGTCTTTATCGCCGTGTGCGTACCCTTGATTTTCACCGTGTTCAGAAATCCGGCGTCGCAACCGACCAGCATGCCGCCTGGAAATACGAGTTTGGGCAGAGATTGCAGACCACCTTTGTTGACGGCTCGGGCCCCGTATGCGATTCGCTTGCCGCCTTCAAGATACTGGCGAATTTTCGGGTGTTGTTTCCACCGCTGAAATTCTTCGAACGGCGCGAGATGCGGATTGGTGTAATTTAGCGCAATGATCAAACCGAGAAACACCTGCTTGTTTTCGGCGTGGTAGAGAAATCCACCGCCTTCGGTGTCGTTCTTCAGCGGCCAACCCATGGTGTGCACGACGAGACCCTCGTCGTGTTTCGACGGCTCGATTTCCCATATTTCCTTGAGGCCAATGCCGTAACGCTGGGGATCCGCATCTTTTCGCAGATCGAACTTGTCGATGAGTTCCTCACCGAGATTGCCACGGCAGCCTTCGGCAAAAATCGTGTACTTCGCCAATAACTCGTAGCCGGCCTGAAAAGTCGATTTGCGCTGCCCGTCTTTGCCAACCCCCATATCGCTGGTCGCCACGCCACGCACCCTGCCCTGATCATCGTAGAGTATTTCCGATGCCGCAAAACCCGGGAAGACGTTTACGCCAAGCGCCTCGGCCTGATCACCCAGCCACTGACAGAGCCTGCCCAGACTGATGATGTAGTTGCCCTTGTTGTGCATCGGAGTCGGGACGAAAAGCCCGGGTATCTTGAGCGACTTCGAAGCGCCAAGGAAGTAGTGAATATTGTCACCGGAGACGGCGGTCGTAACCGGCGCACCCTGCTCCTGATATTTGGGGAACAGTTCCTCGAGACCGCTGGGTTCGAATACGTTGCCGGACAGGATATGAGCCCCGATTTCCGATCCTTTTTCGAGGACGACAACCGACAATTCCTCGCCAGCCTCCTGCGAGAGTTGCATCAGCCGGCATGCAGCAGCCAGGCCGGCCGGCCCCCCACCGACGACGGCGACATCGAATTCCATGGATTCACGCTCGATAGCGTCAGGCATTAAGTGTTACCCCCAGTCCTTCGGCAGATCCTGGCATTACAAGAAATATTCTAGCAAAGGACAGATCCCGGGGTCTGTCCCCAAATTATTGCAGCTCCTATTTATTGTACCCTTGTGAAAAGCAAAGCAAAATCCAATAACAATTGACCATACGCAGCGCATATCAGGAAAGCCTCGGACACGAAGGCCACGTCCGCGATCCGGCTCAGGAGCTTGTGGTCGATCGACTTGCCAAGCTGCAGGCAGACCTTCGTAAAGGACATGAACCCGCTGCGGAGAGTCCGGCGCACGCTTCGTATCCCCGCCAGAGAGGATTGCCCGGGCGTTCCTGGTCTGTATCTGTGGGGAGACGTCGGTCGCGGTAAGGCGTTTCTGATGGATCTCTTCTTTGCGACGTTGCCGCTTGAAAGGAAAACGCGGATCCATTTTCACCGCATGATGGGCGACGTACATGACCGACTCCAGGCGATTGTCGACACTGAAGATCCTCTGGATCAAGTCGCAGCCGATATCGCGCGACAGGTCAAAGTGCTTTGCTTCGACGAATTCTTCGTCAGTGATATCGCCGACGCCATGATACTCGGCCGCCTGCTCGACGGCTTGTTCAGACGCGGAGTCACGCTTGTCGCGACGTCGAATTCACGGCCTGCAGACCTCTATCGGAATGGCCTGCAGCGCGAACAGTTTCTGCCCGTTATTGATTTGCTCGAAACTCACACGCAGGTCCTGGAACTCGGCGGCGACACTGATTATCGCCTGCGTCTTTTGCAGCAGGCGGGAACTTATTTGACGCCCGCCGACGATGATGCCGATGCCAGGCTCGGGCATTATTTTCTGGAAATTGCATCAGGCGATGTCGTCGTCGGTCGTGTGCTGGACATTCTTGGCCGGGGCATTCGCACCGAACGCTGCGCCAAGGGCGTTGCGTGGTTCGATTTTAAAGACATCTGCGACGGCCCGCGCAGCCAGCAGGACTACATCGAGATTGCGCGCTGGTATCCGACCGTCATCGTATCCAACATCCCGGTGTTGACCGCCGATCAGGAGAACCAGGCCCGGCGTTTTGTCGCGCTGGTGGACGAATTTTACGACCGTAAAGTAAAACTGATGGTCTCGGCGGCTGCCAAAATCGAGACTTTGTATGCTGGGCCGAAGCTTACTTTCGAGTTCTAAAGGACGACCTCAAGGCTCATCGAGATGCAATCGACGGCGTATCTGCATGCACCCCATTTATCCTAACAGACTGTTGAAAAACTCTGTTTTTCTACAGCCTGTTGGCCGGTACAGGGATGTACCGTCATTTTCGATTGAAAATGTGAGGCTACCAGGAGCCTGCGCGCTAGAAATATCCGTTGCTGCGAGAGACAAGTGAGGTTATTGCCAGGGTTACCAAGTATGCTAGTGGTCCAATCAAGACCATATTGATGGACCACTAGCTTCGCAACTGCGGAACTGACCCGGACGATGCGATGAAAAGCGAACTGATTCTCGAAGACTTTCTGCCATACCGGCTGTCCATTCTGTCGAACACCGTAAGCAACACGATCGCCACCGCCTACAACAAGCGATTCGGCCTTTCCATTCCCGAGTGGCATGTCATCGCCGTTCTAGGCCGGTTTCCAGGCTTGTCAGCCGTCGAAGTCGCGGAACGAACATTGATGGATAAGGTTGCCGTCAGTCGGGCGGTGACGAAACTCATCAACAGCGGCCGGGTCGATCGCCAGTTCGCAGACGCAGACCGCCGGCGTTCAATCCTTCGCCTGTCTGCAGAGGGCAGGCAGGTGCATGACGAAATAGCGCCACTGGCACTCAAATTCGAAGAAGACCTTCTGCATGGGCTGAGCGAGGACGAGATTCAAACGCTGAGCGTCATAATGGAACGCCTGTTGGCCCGCGCACGCCTAATAGGCGCCCCACAGCAATAAACAATCCTGGAGTGCAGCGAGTCAGCACCGGCGGGCCTGCATGCAAGCTGTCCGCTCCAGCCTTCATGTATAATTTCGCCCCTTGACCCTGTCCATTTTAGGCACTTTGGCTGGAAAATATGCGACGCCGATCATGGTACCGCCGGCGGTGGTGATTGTACGATCCGGCAAACTACAGCAGGATGTCGTGGCAGTAATGGCTGGAATCGAGATACACAGGCGCATACCATTGGCCCTCAGTTTCGGTCATCGCTGTATGACGGGTGGCGATGCGGCTCGATTCCCTGCCGCAATGATTCAGAACCTTGAAAAACCGCAGTAATACGGCCCAGAGAAACCAGATATTATTGCAAACCGGATCGGTATCGAGCCCGATCGGAGCGCCTGCAGTGACAAGACAAAAACTCCGTCGCATCAGCGACATCAAGGATCGCCTGATCGACGAAATCGTCGCGTCGAAACCCAAGTCGAATACTCTCAAGAGCAGGAAGCAAATAGACAACTTCCTGCGGCAATACTTCGTCGACATTCCTGTGGAAGACATGGAAGGCAAGTCGGCCAAAAAAATGGCGCGCGCAGCAGTGTCTCACCTTGAGTTTGGTCGGGTCAGGAAAAAAGGCCAGCCGCTCTTGCGGATTTTCAACCCAACGGAAAAAAGAGACGGCTATACGTCACCCTATACGTTTGTCGAGATGGTCAACGATGACATGCCGTTCCTGGTCGATTCGATTTCGGCAGCCATCACTCGCCAGGATTTGGCAATCCAATTTACCGTGCATCCCGTGTTGCGGGTGAAGCGTGACGCCAGAGGCCGGATCCAGGACCTGCTGGATACCTCGGACGGTGGCCATAACGAGTCGTTTGTTCGTTTCGCTATCGACAAAGAAACCGACGAGCAACTCCTCAATATTCTCGAACATGAAATCTACAAAGTATTGGGAGACATCCGGGCCGCCGTCGCCGACTGGGCGAAGATGCGCGACAAAATGTATGAAGCGATCACCGCGCTGAAAAGCGGGCCGACGGGCCCCGATCCAGAATTGAGAGACGAGACCGGAGAGCTGCTCAAATGGATGGCCGATGATCATTTCACTTTTCTGGGCTACCGCGAGTACAAGCTGCACTATCGGAAAGAGAAGATCTATCTACGACCGGTCGATGGCAGCGGGCTTGGGATCCTCAGGTCTGACGATCGTGGCGGTCGTGCCGTCGAACTGACCAAGGAAATGCGGCGCTATTCCCGCTCAAAGGACTGGCTGGTTATCACCAAGGCCAATTCCCGGTCGACCATACACCGTCATAGTTTCCTGGACTATGTTGGCATCAAGTTCTACGACGACGACGGCAATGTCATCGGCGAGAAAAGGTTCCTGGGCTTGTTTACTTCGGCCGCTTATAGCGAAAATCCAAGAAAAATCCCGTTTATTCGCCTCAAGATTCGGCGTGTCGTCGAACGTTCGCACCGGGATCCGTCGGGTCATCGCGGCAAGGCATTGCTGCATATCCTGGACGCGTTTCCGCGTGACGAGCTCTTTCAAAGCACTATTCAGGACCTGGTGCGAACGACCAGCGGCATTCTCAATCTGCAGGACAGGCAAAGAGTCCGATTTTTCCTGCGGCGGGACGCCTTTAGACGATTCTATTCCTGCATCGTCTATATCCCGCGGGAAAAATACTCGACAGCGATTCGACGTCGCGTCGAGAACATTTTGATGGACGCATTCAGCGGGATATCGGTCGATTCAAGCGTGCAAATGACGGATTCTCCGCTCGCCCGTGTGCACCTGATCGTACGCGTATCTCCCGGAGATCGCCCGAGGATCAGTATTCGGGATATCGAGCAGGAAATTGCGGATGCGGTCGTGAGCTGGCGTGACAAATTGCGCGTCGAGCTGACAACAAAATACGACCAGGAAGTCGGGCTTTCCCTTTTTCGCAAGTTCGGCGAGATTTTTCCGGCCGCTTACGAAGAAGACATCACGCCGGATATTGCCTGTCTGGATGTCAAACGAATCGATCGCATGATCAATACAGAGGAATCCCACTCATTCCTTCTCTATCGTACCGCTGGCACCGACGACACACATATGCGGTTCAAGACATTCCAGCGTGATCATCCGCTTTTCCTGTCCACTGCGTTGCCGATACTCGAGGACATGGGTACGGATGTTCGTAGCGAGCATCCATATCACCTGAATATTAGAGGCTGTGAAGATTTCTGGATTCAGGATTTTGAGTTGCACTACACAGATGCATCCAGCATTGATATCGAAGCGGTTGCAACTCGATTTCAGGACTGCTTCCGGCAAGTGCTCGCCGGTGAAGCTGAGAATGATGGATTCAACCAGCTGATTCTCGCAGCTGGCCTCGACTGGCGGCAAACCGCGTTGATCCGCTGCTACGCAAAGTATCTGATGCAGCTTGGTATTCCCTTTAGCCAGGACTATATGGAAAACGTTCTCGCTGCATATGCAGGGCTTGCGAAGAATCTCGTCACGCAATTCGAATTGCAATTCGATCCATCCATAACCAGGCAGAAACGCGAAAAAAACCTGCACACGCTAAAGAAGAAAATTTCGCGGGGGGTTGCCAGGGCGAAAAATCTCGACGAGGACAGAATTCTTTCAGCGTTTTCAGGTGCGGTAAGCGCCACCTTGCGGACCAACTACTATCAGACCGATGACGGCGGTGACGTCAAACCGTACGTCTCGATCAAGCTCGATCCCGCGCAGTTGCCTGAGGTTCCTCTGCCGAAACCGAAGTTTGAAATTTTCGTCTATTCACCCAGCGTGGAAGGTGTGCATTTGCGTGCTGGCGATATCGCAAGGGGGGGTATTCGCTGGTCCGACCGCCGGGCAGACTTTCGCACCGAAGTCCTGGGGCTCATGAAAGCGCAGGTCGTCAAGAACACCGTGATTGTTCCCACCGGAGCCAAGGGTGGCTTCGTGCCGAAGCGTTTGCCGGACGGTGATCGTGCAGCCGTCATGGCCGAAGGCATTCGAAGCTACAAAACCTTCATCTGCGGGCTGCTCGATTTGACCGACAATGTTGTAGACGGAAAAATCGTTGCACCGCCGAACGTTATCCGCCGCGACGCCGATGACCCCTATCTTGTCGTCGCAGCGGACAAGGGCACGGCGACGTTCTCGGATATTGCGAACGAGTTGTCCGCGAATTACAACTTCTGGCTGGATGATGCCTTCGCATCAGGCGGCTCCGCCGGATACGATCATAAGAAAATGGGCATCACCGCTCGTGGTGCGTGGGAGGCAGTGACGGCACTTCAGAGAACAAGGTGTCAATGTCCAGACTGATCCCTTTACCGTTGTCGGCATTGGCGATATGAGTGGAGACGTTTTCGGCAATGGCATGTTGTTATCGAAAAAAATCAAGCTCGTCGCCGCCTTCAACCACGAGTACATTTTTATCGATCCAGACCCCGACATGCCCGGCAGTTTTCGTGAGCGCAAGCGGCTCTTCAAGCTGCAACGATCGAGCTGGACAGACTATAACGAAACATTGATCTCCAAAGGTGGTGGCATCTTCTCAAGGCAAGCAAAGAAAATTAAACTCAGCGCCGAGGCCCGCAAGCTCCTCGATACCGAGGAAACGCCTGTGCGGCCGCTTGAATTGATTCGCTTGATTCTCAAGTTGGATGTCGACCTCCTCTGGAATGGCGGCATTGGTACCTATGTGAAAGCCAGTACCGAAAGCCATGCCGATGTCGGTGACAAAAGCAACGATAACGTCCGCGTCAATGCCGGGGAATTGCGCTGCAAAGTCATCGGCGAAGGCGGCAATCTCGGCCTCACCCAGCGTGCACGAATCGAATACAGCCTCAATGGCGGTCACGTCAACACGGATTTCATCGATAACTCGGCGGGCGTGGACTGTTCGGATCGTGAGGTCAACATCAAAATCCTGTTGAACGCTGCGGCACGAAGCAGGAAACTGACACGCAAGAAGCGCAATATACTGCTTGCCGAGATGACTGATGCCGTAAGCAAGCTCGTGTTGCGCAACAACTATCTGCAGACGCAGGCAATCAGCATGATGGAGGCAAGAGCCGGTGAACGGCTCGATGAAACTGCACGCCTGATTACCAACCTGGAGCGAACCGGTCTGCTTGATCGACAACTGGAATTCCTGCCGGACGAAGCCGAAATTGAGGAACGGCAGCAAAAAAATCAAACCTTTACACGGCCCGAATTTGCCATCGTCCTGAGTTACGCCAAAATCGATCTGTACAACGGCCTGATCGATTCGAACCAGGGGCTCGAGGACTTTCTGACGACCGACCCGCAGCGTTACTTTCCGTCCGTACTGCGGCGGCGCTACGCTAACCTGATTCCCGGTCACCGGCTGAGCCCGCAAATACTCGCAACGCTCATCGCAAACAATATTGTCAATCGCATGGGCCCGGCATTCGTCAAGCGCGTGCAACAGGACACGAACGCGAACTGCGTAACGATTGCCCGAGCCTTCGTTATCGCGCGGGAAATCTGCCAGGCCGGGGAGCTGTTGCAGACCATCGAATCACTGGACAACGAGATTCCGGCAACAGTTCAGCAAACTATGATGTTTGATGTCAGCCGCATTCTCAGGCATGCCTGTTACTGGTTGATCGAAAAATACGGCGACGACCTCGAGATTGAATCAGCGATTCAGCTGTTCAAGCCGGGCATGACTGCGATATTTGCTCGCGGTATGAGCATATTCTCCGGTTCGGCCAGGAAGTCGCGCAAACGTGCCGCCGATGAATATGTTGCGCTCGGCGTCCCCAAGAAACTCGCGGGCAAGATGGCGGCGATTTACCTGACGCGCTCCATGCTGGACATTACCGATCTGGCGAACATACACAAGAAGGATGCTGTCGAAACGGCGAAACTCTATTCAGAGCTTAGCGACAGGCTGGACATTGCCTGGATATACAGAAACATTGAAGCACTCAAGGTCAGAGGCCGCTGGCAGGCAATGGCAAGAAGCAATCTTCGCGATGAAATTCATCGCGAACGCCGTGAGTTGGCATCCATACTCCTGCGCCGTCGGGGCACCACGATTCCGAAAAACGCGGTTGACATTTGGCTGGAACAACATGCTACGGCGGTTCAGAATTTCAAGGCGATGCTTGACGAAATGAAGCAGCGACACGTAGTCGATTTTGCAACGCTCTCGGTCGCTCAGCAGGAACTGCGAAAACTCAGCACAGAATAACAACAATGGAAAACAAATGACGGGCAAGCTTGTACTTTGTCGGCACGGACAGAGTGACTGGAATCTCAAGAACCTTTTCACCGGGTGGACTGATGTCGACCTGACCGAGAAAGGCGTGCAGGAAGCAATCGACGCAGGACAAAGCCTGCGTGAGCTTGACTACGAGTTCGATATCGCGTTCACGTCCGTGCTGAAGCGGGCAATTCGGACGCTATGGATCATGCTCGACGAGCTGGACCGCATGTGGATCCCGGTCATTCGCGACTGGCGACTGAACGAGCGGCACTACGGCGCGCTCCAGGGACTCAACAAAGCCGAAACAGCCGCCAAATACGGTGATGAGCAGGTTCATATCTGGCGTCGTAGTTACGCGGAGTCGCCGCCGGCGCTTGATACGGACGATGAGCGGCATCCTTGTCATGACAAACGATATGCCGGCATTTCGGACTTGCCCGGCACCGAATCGCTCGCCACCACGCTGGACCGCGTGTTGCCCTGCTGGAATGAAAGGATTGCCGTTGAATTGAAGGCCGGCAAGAACGTGCTGATTTCGGCACATGGCAACAGTCTGCGTGCGCTGGTCAAGATGCTGGACGAGGTTTCCGAAGAAGACATCACGCAATTCAACATCCCTACCGGTATCCCACTCGTCTATGAACTCGACGCTGATCTCAAGCCAGTTTCAAGTGGGTTCATCGGCGACCCGGACGAAGTGGCTGCCGCCATGGCAGCAGTCGCCAATCAGGCGAAGGCCGGATGATTCACAGGCGCGGAAAAATGGGAACGGACCCCGCGTCGTAAGCCAGTGGCTCGACAAGGCTATATTGGTGGACCCTAGCAGGATGTTGAAAAAGTCTTCCATGACTTTTTCAACCACGTCATCCGAAAAGTGCGATTTTCCGATCCCTCACATTTTCAATGGCTTATAGCCATGGAAAATGACGGTACATCCCTGTACCGGCTAACAGGCTGTAGAAAAACAGAGTTTTTCAACAGCCTGCTAGACTTGCAAGCGAGGATCAGAAGGTCTGGATGTGCGCGGCTTATCGAGGACGCGAACCAGTCCTTCCTGCGCCGCGGACGCGATAAGAACACCATCCTGCGTAAAGAACTGACCCCGTGCAAAACCCCGGGCGCCGGAAGCGCTGGGGCTGTCGAAGGAATAAAGGAGCCAGTCGTCGATGCGGACATCGCGATGGAACCACAGTGCGTGATCAAGGCTGGCCATTTGCACCATGCCGCGGCCGAAGGGCAAACCGTGCGGCAGGGTACTGGTCCCGAGTAATTCGTAATCGGATACGTAGGCAAGCAGGTTCTGATGCAAACTGTAATCGTCGGACAGCTTGTCGACCGCCTTGATCCAGACCTGTTTCTCAGGCGGGAGACGTTCAGGCTTTTCGAAATTGATTGGCCTGACGGGACGTATCTCGAACGGGCGCTTGTCTGTCAAAAATCGCCGCATTTTCTCCGGAACCCTGGCCAGCATTTCCGGTGCAATTTCCGTTACATCCTGCAATCCGTCCGGACCCGGCACGTCGGGCATCTCTGCATGATGCTCGATCCCCTTTTCAGGGCTTTGGAAAGACGCCGCCAGATTGAAAATGGGCCGGCCGTGCTGTATCGCAACGACACGCCGTACCGAGAAGCTGCCGCCGTCACGCGCGCGGTCTACTTCGTAAATGATCGGTGCAGACATGTCTCCGCGCCTGAGAAAATAGGCGTGTAGCGAATGCGCCACCCTGCCTTCAACGGTGTGATGTGCGGCGGACAGCGCCTGGCCCAGGACTTGTCCGCCGAATACCTGCGCACCGCCGATGTCGCGGCTTTCGCCACGGAAGATGTTGTCCTCGATGCGCTCGAGCTGAAGAAGTTCGATCAGGTCCTCAAGTACCGGATGCATTTGCCTCGCCGCCGTCAACGACTATACCCGTACCGCTGACAAACACGGAGTCGTCAGTCGCAAGAAATAACGCAGCCTTGGCGATGTCGATCGGTTCACCCAGTCGTTTCGCAGCGGATCGATTGATGCAATAGTCGCGCAACGCCGTATTCTCATTAAATACATCACGACTGTCAGGCGTCATGATCGCGCCCGGTTGAATGTAGTTGGCGGTGATTCCGAATTCGCCACATGTCGCAGCAAGAAAGCCGGTAAATTCCGCAAGGGCCTTTTGTGACGACGCAAATGCGCCCTCTCCGTTTCGCGTAAAGGAGCTACGGACGAATCCTATGTTGATTACTCTTCCGGCCGGGCTCTTTTTCAGAAGCGGCAAGGCCGCATCACAGATGGCTGACATGACTGTCATTTTGCGGTCGAGCAAACTTCTTAAGGTGCTTGCATCATTGTCGCTGATCGGTGTGTCCGACTGAATGACATAGTTATTGACAACAATATCGAGTCCGCCGAGTTCCGATGCTGCGGCCTCCATAATCTGTCCGGCCGATTCCAGGCTAAGCAGCTCCGCAGCAAATCCCGATATACCATGGACGGAGGAAAACTTTGTTTCGATGCCGGTATCCGGCGCATCGACCGACAGGACCCGTGCTCCATGCTTGACGAAAGTTCTGGCCACTGCCTCGCCAATGCCGTTAGCCGCACCGGTAACGATTGCTTTCAGTCCAAAAAGACGCCTCGCGTCATCCATGAATCACCTTGATTTTCTATCGGCATCGCAGCTTCGCCCATCAGCACAGGTTCGCAGACGATGCCTGGCGAAGCACAGCATTCTAGTGCTTAACGGCAAAGAAAAATATCAACAAACACATGGATTGTGACATCGACGAATGAACCAGGAGCACCTATGCCGGTAACTTGTAGTCGGCGAACTGCTTACGAAGCTCAACCTTCTTGATCTTTCCGGTTGCAGTATGCGGAAGCTCATCGACAAATACGACGTCGTCGGGCAGCCACCACTTGGCGATCTTGCCGTCGAACCAGGCGAGGATTTCCTCTTTGCTGGGGTCCTGGCCCTCGGCCCTGATCACGATCAAGAGCGGCCGTTCCGTCCATTTCGGATGTGCGACACCAATCACAGCGGCTTCGGCCACCGCTGGATGACCGATAGCCGTGTTTTCGATTTCGATTGAGCTAATCCATTCGCCGCCGGACTTGATTACGTCCTTGGTGCGATCGGTAATTGCCAGATACCCGCTCGGGTCGATGGTCGCAACGTCGCCAGTATCGAACCAGCCGTCCTCCATATGCGATCCGCCCGTACCCTCAAGCTTGAAGTAGTCGCTGCAGACCCATGGCCCGCGAACCTGCAATGCGCCGTAGGCCACGCCGTCCCAGGGAAGTTCGTTGCTATCGTCGTCGACGATCCTTAATTCGCAACCAAAAATGCCGCGCCCGGCCTTGACCGCAATCGCGACGCTTTCATCATCAGTCAGAGATTGCATGCCGGCCTTCGGCGAATTCAGCGTGCCCAGGGGACTCATTTCCGTCATGCCCCAGCCCTGGTGAACGATAACGTCGTGAACATCCTGAAACTCCCGAATCATCGATTCCGGTACCGCCGCACCACCGATGATCGTACGCTGCAGTTTGTTCAAGCGTTTTCCGGCCTTCGCCGCGTACTGCAGCAGCGCCAGCCACACCGTCGGCACGCCCAGAGCCAAGGTGACCTCTTCCGACTCGAGCAGCCCATACAGCGTTTCGCCATCACCCATTTTCGGGCCCGGGAAGACAAGTTTGGCGCCTACCATCAGCGCCGAATACGGAACACCCCAGGCATTGACATGGAACAGCGGCACTACCGGTAACACGCAGTCCCGGTTTGAGAGGTTGATGACGTCCGGAGCCACGCCCGCATAGGCGTGCAGGATGGTCGAGCGATGGCTGTAGAGAACGCCCTTCGGGTCGCCTGTCGTCCCCGAGGTGTAGCACAGCGCCACCGCCGCCCGTTCATCCAGTTCGGGCCATTCGTATTCATCGCTCTCTGCGCCGATCAGGGACTCATAGGAGACAGCATTCTTCAACGTCGTCTCGGGCATGTTCTCGTCGTTGGTCATGACGACGTAACCCTCGACGCCGGGCGTGTGCCCGGCAATCTTCTCAAGCAGCGGCACGAACATCGGATCGGTAAAGATCCACTTGTCCTCGGCGTGGTTGATGATGAAAATGATCTGCTCGGGAAAAAGCCTCGGATTAATCGTGTGACAGACGTACCCCGCCCCGCCGACACCGTAATACAGCTCGAGGTGCCGGTAGTCGTTCCAGGCAAGCGTGGCGACCCGATCCCCTTCTTGCAGTCCCAGCTTGTCCAGTGCATTCGCCAGTTGCCGGGTGCGGCGGCAGCAGTCGGCATAGGTGTAACGATGCAGCGGGTTGTCCGCGGTCACCGAGACGATTTCGCGATGCGGGTGGTGGCGCTCCGCGTGTCGCAGAATCATTGAGACGAGAAGCTGGGTATCCATCATCAGGCCATGCATTTCTTGGTTTCCTCTTTATTTCGGCATGAGCAGGAGATGCAATTTAACAGAACACTGCTCCCTGCTCACGAGCCTCACAATATCGCTTCCGGCAAGCGAAGACGAAGCGCTGAACCGCAGCAGCCGAATACCGCTAAAAACGCCGCATCCAGCCGTTTCCATAGGGGTTTATACTGAGTCAAAGCGGGGGCTGGCCCGGGATTCCGTGTTATCCTTCAACCCACCAAGGCAAACTCTCCGGGGCAACGGATAAGAGCAAGAATACGTCCGGAAACCACAGTTCAGTCAGTTCGATTCTGAAAAGGGGGAATCATGAAACAAATCACTCGCCGATCAGGCTTCTTCGCAGTCGCAATGAATCTGGTCCTGGCAACGACGCTGCTGGCCCTTGCCGGCGGATTCGCAGCCACCAAAGCGTCTGCGCAAGCTCAAGACGACGCTTCGCAGGGATACATTGAAGAAATTATCGTTACGGCATCGAAGCGCGCACAAACCTTGCAGCAAGTGCCCATTGCGGTATCTGTCGTCACCGGGGAAGTGTTGGAGAAAGCGCAGATACAGGACATCAAGGACCTGCAGTCCCTCGTGCCCTCTCTTCGCGTTACGCAATTGCAGACGACCGGCAACACGAACTTTATCATCCGCGGATTTGGCAACGGTGCCAATAACGCCGGCATCGAACCCTCGGTAGGCGTCTTCATCGACGGCGTGTATCGCTCACGCTCGGCATCGGCACTGGCCGATCTGCCGAACCTCGAGCGCATCGAGGTGTTGCGCGGCCCCCAAAGCACACTCTTTGGCAAGAATGCCTCGGCAGGCGTCATCAGCGTGATCACGGCAAAACCGGACCTCGATGGTTACAGTGGGTCCGCCTCCCTCACCGTCGGCGATTTCAGCCAGCTAATCGTCAAGGGCGACGTGACCGGCCCCTTGTCCGATACCGTCGCATTCAGTCTGTCCGGCAACGTCAATCAGCGCGATGGCTACTTCACCAACCTCACGAACGGCTCGGAATTCAATGGGCATGATCGCTGGGGCGTCCGTGGACAACTTTTGTTCCAGCCAAGCGACAAGCTGGAATTGCGCTTCATCGCCGACCATGAAGAAATGGATGAGGTCTGCTGTGGTGTCTCAAATCTCGTCGACGGCCCGACCGGTGACATCATACGCCTGATTGGCGGCCAGATACTTCCAGAAGATCCGTTCGCGCGCGCGCAGTTTTACGACTTCAACCCGGTCAACGACATCGAAAACAACGGCGTTTCGCTGCAGGTCGACTACGATTTCGAGACGATGACACTCACCTCGATTACTTC
>JACZWL010000041.1 GCA_022572185.1 Pseudomonadota bacterium
AAATGTTTCGCGCGGAGGTGCCGCGTGGCCCGAAAATTGTCTTTAGTACAGACATGACGCTTGAGCTGGTGATCGCTATACCCGGGTCGATTTCATTTATTCGGGCCCACGACGTAACGGACGATGTGAAGCTTATCCGGGTCGACGGCAAGCTGCCGAGTGAAGTCGGCTATCCGCTGCAATAGAAATAACGTGAAAATACTGGCGGTAGCCACAACGCCGGCGGCCGGCTGATAACTTCTTGTCGGGCCGACGGGCGATACTCGTCAGAGTAAACCGCTGACCAGTCCGGACCCGATAACGATCATCAATGCGGCAACGATGAGCTGCATAAACCTCAAGGTCACTTTTTTCAACAGGCGTACACCGATGTAGGCGCCCAGAAATGCGGCTACGATCGCGACCATGACCATGTCAGCCACATCGCCGCTGATGCTGCCGAACTGAAATGCACGACCGTAAACGGTGATGCGCACCGTATCGACGATGATGGCTGTGACGACACTCGTGCCCACAAACGCGTTCTTGTCCAGACCGGCCCGGATCAAAAACGCAGCTCGTAACGCTCCCTGGTTGCCGGAGAGGCCGCCGAAAAAACCGGACAGCAGGCCACCTGCAACCAGGAAACGTGGTGGGAAGGCGAGGGCGGCAATTTTCGGACTCAGTTCCAGGAATGCAAAACCGATGATCAGGCTGCCAACAGCCAGTTTGATGGCGTGAATCTCGCGCACATTACCCAATAGCTCATAGCTCGCTATCACAGGCAGATTGGACAGGAGACCGAGGGCATAGGCACCGGGTACCGCAGCCAGACCTGCCGCAATGCCGAATCGCATGACGACTTGCCAGTTGGCATGCCGGCCGACCAGCAACAGCTTGAAAATATTGTTTGCGAGATGGACCACGGCCGTCGCTGCGATAGCGACAGGCAGCGGAAACAGGACCGCCAGCACCGGCATCAGCACGGTACCGAGCCCGAACCCCGAGAATAGTGTTAGCCCGGACGCGAATAGTGCGACCAGTGCGACGATGATGGTTTCGAGCGGCATGGCTCCGTCAGGAACCGGTTAGAATCTTATCGAGCCCCAATTCAACGAACGCCGCACCCAGCCAGGCCAGCGGCGGAATAATGATAAACAGGATCAGCCGGAAAGCGATCGACAGGTCGATCGGCCACGCGGATGTATGCCTGACGCGATCACGATGTTGCATGAGCAGTTCGATCTGGATCAGTGAGTCGGGCTCCGCGACACGCGAGGCATCGGCGACCTGACGGTGCATCTCTTCGAGAAATTCCTTTTTATGTGCGAGCAGGCGCCGATGCAGCGACAACATCGGCAGGATTAAGAGCGATGCCGCGGCAGGAATCGCGACGATCCATGCGTATATGTAGTTGCCCAGCCTGAACTCGGCATCCAGCGCCTGCAGTATTGTCAGGACGAGAAGCACTGTGATCCCGAACACGTCGTCAAGGCCGTTACGAGCAAAGGGCTCATATTTACTCGTATCGTACAGGTCAACCGGGACGACTTTGCCCTGTCTATAAAAGCACATTGCCGTGTGAATTCGGTAAGTCAGCACAAGACCGACCAGTGTCCAGAGGAAAACCTGGCCGATAACGATGCTCTGTACCTGGAGGCCCAGACTTCCGAACGAATTCCGCCATTCAGGTAGCAAGTTGAACAGGAGTCCATAAAGAAATCCAACGATAACCCCGAACAACACGGTTCTGCCGGCGATTTTCTGCAGCCAGTCAGTGGGATCGGAAGAAACCAGGTGACTGGCAACCAGCCTGTCGGCGAAGCGGAGCGACCGCCGCTGTGCGACAACAAGATAAGTAGCAAGGAACGCCGGTGTCAGAATCATCAGCAGCACCTGGCCTAACAGTTCTTCTGACGAGGAGTAGAACTTCGGTACCGATTCGGAAAAAAGTGCGCCGGAATAGAGGAACAGCGCACTCAACAACAGCAGAACAACCGGGCCGACGATTTCCGCCGTGTATCGTGCCCTGTAAATGAGGAAATCCAGGGCCTTCAAAGGCGTGATCTCACTGTCGTAAGTCTGACCTGCCCGTCCGGCTCGTTATCGGCTCTTGGTCTGCCGTTGGGCGGGCCGTTTACCCATTCTTCGCTCATTCAGGCGCAAAACGACTTCGTCGACTGCAGCCTTGACGCTTCTTTTGCTCCCCTGGCGCAGGCCAGTGATCGGCTTGTCGCCCTGGCTGATAACGTATCGGTACCACTCCCGGGTATCGTCGGGTTCCGGTGGATCGCCCTTGACCAGCTCGATGATCCTGAATGGCTGTGTTTTCCAGAAAGAAGCGTCCGTCGGTGGTGATTTTTCGTCAGTCATCCCCTCACCATACCCTACTGGCGACTCAATTGCTTTCCCGGCTGCTAGACTATGGCTATGTCCTGACTATCGGCAGGGTAGATGACACGAAAGCTGAAGAACGAGCCGAAACTGCTGAAAGAAGCATTGCGCATGGTCATGGGCAATGCGGTGAAGCGCGGCATCGTCGAATTCGAGACTACGGATTCCCACAATCTCAAAATAGAATATGCCTACCGGCTGCTGGTTCACGACAAAGAAATCATCCCGCTGCCGGCGGATCAGACGACTCTACCCAACATGAAGCATCGCCTGGCCAAGTGGGTCTCGCATAAGTTGCCGGCCGACCACGCGCTGCTGAATTAGGCCGGGGGCAGAAACTCCAAAAGGACACAGATATGAACCAGGCAGTTGAGCCACGATCAGTCCTCACGACTATCAAGCGATTTCTTGGTGACCCGGCACCCGCCGGGCGGCGCAACCGGTCCAGGGCGGGCCTCACTGTTTCGATCCTGATATTGCCGTTGCTGCTCGGCGTCATGGCTTGTTTCGTACTGCCGGTGCCGATCGGCAATCCGGAAAAAAGCAGGATCGATCCTGCTCTGACCGGAGCGTGGATTGGGCAAGCTGATGAAGGCGCCTGGGCATTGGTTTTCGAGCCGTATGACAAGAGAACCTGGTTGGTTACCTGGTTGTTCCTCGAGGAGGCGTCGGCAGAGACAAGGGCGGACGGGACCGGTGAAGATGATGCAGCACCGTCAGCCGAAAAAGAATCCGATCCGGATGAAGCGACATCGGCCGATTCAGCAGATGAAGAAGTATCCGTACTGGATCTTTTAACTGACGGTCAGTTTGTGATTGAAAATGTCAGTCTCTATAAGGGCTGGCTTACCAGGATAAAGGGCGAGCGCTTCATGACATGGGAACCCAAAATGGTTCTCTCATCTGAGGATGGGATGGTTCCGGAATTTTGGTGGATAACAAGAATCCGAAAATTAGATCATAACTACCTCACGCTGGACTATATCAATTCGGACTACTTTGAAGATGTAGAAACGCGATCACAGGCAGAAAAGTTTATCCGCCGGCACATAAAAGACCCGGAATTGTTTATGGAAGAAGACGACTTCCCGGAAATTTATGCAAGAATTTCACAGGAAGACTTCGATGTGCTTTCTGACTTGCTGGAAGAAAATCAGATCACTTCAGATTTGAATTAGGCATGTACCCACGTTTCGGAGATCAGACCTGGATCACGCCCTACGGTCTGATGCTGGTCGCGGCACTCGTACTGTGTTGGCTGTATGCGCGGCGACGTGCGATCGCGGCCGGTCTCGACACATCCCACATCGATCTCGCCGTACCGCTCATATTCATCGTTGCTACGCTCGGGGCGAAGTTCCTGACTTTAGCGAGCCCCGATGACGGCAATATCGTCGGGGAGGTCTATCAGACACACTTCCGGTTTCGCCTGTTCGGCCTGTTGTTCATCGGTTTCCCGGTGTTGCTGATTTACAGCCGCCTGGCAAAATTATCCTTTCGCGGCATGCTGGATGTCTTCGCTTTGCCGGCAGTGCTGTGGCTGGTTATCCTCCGGGTCGGTTGTTTCATGGCCGGCTGCTGTTGGGGCGATCTGACGCATCCGGTCGCCGGCCTTGCAAACATCTCTGACCCTGAGCTTGCTGCTCAGGTGGAGACGCTGCCCTGGCTTGCCGGCGACTGGCTCATCACGGCAGTGAGCTTTCCCATCGGCAGCTTTGCCTACCAGCAGCACCTTTTATTGGGACTGATCGAGCCGGGCGCTCGGTCATCGCTACCGGTACACCCGACACAATTGTATGAACTGGTATCGCTGCTCGGTCTCCTGGCGTGCCTTCACGTTTTCTCAAAGAAGCAACACGCGCCCGGTGTAGTCGCGCTCGTCACGTTGGCCGGCTACTGCGTGCTGCGGTTCTTCATCGAATATTTGCGCGCCGACAATGCGCTCGTTTTCGGATCACATACCTTCACGCAAGTGATATGTGTCGCGCTGTTGGTGGCAAGTGGCG
Organism: Pseudomonadota bacterium; assembly: GCA_022572185.1. Lineage (GTDB taxonomy): Bacteria > Pseudomonadota > Gammaproteobacteria > Steroidobacterales > Woeseiaceae > JACZWL01. Next base: position 4,380 of record JACZWL010000041.1, read on the forward strand.
TGAGCAATGGAATTTTGACGAGACAGAAAGTTACGGCGCAGGAAGCGTCCTGACAGGCGAATGCCTGCTCCGCATCTGAAGCTACTCGTGCAGGATTATCACCGGGCTTCGCAGGTACCGATTTCCATTTGCGGCTTGAGACTGTCTTCATCCGGCACTGCCTCCGGGGACACATCGTAATAGCCCTTCAGATACACGTAGAGAAAGCGCAAGGTTCTTGAGTCCATGCGGAATTCCTCGTCGTCCATGCCGCTGCACAGGAACAGGCCGTGAGCGATCGACTCGTTATCGCAGAACGTATTCGTATTTTCTCTTCCCGCAGCCGAGAAGACCCATTCTGAGGAGCCGGCAAACGCATCGCCCGGTCTGGATCGTCTGACGACATAACTGTGTTTGACTTTCCTGGAGCTGATGGCATCCCATTCTTCGTCCACGATGTCGAAACCGACCAGTTGCTCGACTTTACAAAGATAAGAATCCGGTGCATCGGCCCATTCATGTACGGACCTGAAGCTGGAGATGACATCCAACGTCCTGTTCATTACGGATTGGTCTTTATCGTTTGAATACAGGGAAAACACGATGAACTTGTCGTCGAGCACCCGAGCGCCGTGGGTGAAGTAGACGAATGGATCCTTGCCCGGACTTTTATCGCTTATGCGCGCATAAATACCATGATTTCGATTGGCGAATCTGGTGGCGTTGATCTCACCCTCAACTGAGTCTTCGACATACTCGGCCATGGCGTAATCGAGATAGCCATCGAGACGCGCAATGATCAGTTCATCCATTTTCACCTGGTCATCCTGCATCTCGAAGCCGGCATTCTTGATTCTGATGCTCAGGCTGAACTTTTCCCTGCGGGACGAGAGCTCATAAATGGTTGCGGCCTCGAGGTCGTCATAGCCCGCAACGCCCTTCCATTTCTCGGGCGCCATGAATACCAGCGTACCTATGTCACCGCTGGAAATTCTTCTTTCAGTCAGGGTCTCGGCGCTGCCTGGGGGACAGGCTAACAACAGAGCCGCAAATATTGTCAGATAACGCATAGTGCTTCCGAATTTCCTGTGGTGGGCCGTCAACCGGCTCGTCTCAGGAAAGGGATTGTAACTCCGCGTGGAGGCAGAATTCATGATTTTGTCTGGGGTCTGTCGAACGCACACACAAGATGAAGCCATGTCGCCGGCGACATGAACAAAGAAAATCGAGGCGCAGCAAAACCAACTCCCCATTCGTGCATTGACTGAAAGCAAGTGTGGCATCGTATACACTTGCTGCATCGTTGCTTTGTGCGACGCGTCATCGGCGTAGCCGATATCAGGAGAGCATAATGAAAAAGATCAACATCTTCGTAGCTGCTGTGCTTGTTGGGGCAAGCTCCGTCGCCTGTATGGCACAGGAAGAAGAGGAAGAGCAGGAAGGGCCAATCGCATTTACTTACGCGACTTACCAATATTGCACACTAAGCGGGCAAGATCGTATGGACGAGATCGTCAAAGAGACAGACGCACCTATCTATGACGAGCTTGTAGAAGAGGGTGCCTTCACCTCATGGGGTTGGCTGGTACACCATACGGGCGGTAAATGGCGGCGCGTATTTTACTTCCAGAATGAGACCCTCGATGGCCTGCTGGATGCGCTGGGCGCAATGCAGGCAAAATTCGCTGCGCTGGACGGTGAGGATGAGGGCGCCGACATCTGCTATGCGCATGACGACTATATCTGGACGGTCGAATTGACCAGCCAGGAACCGGGGGAAGGCAGGGCGGATGCCGGCTTGTCCGTGTATTACGTGTGTAATGAAAGCAGAGAAGAGCGCGCCGATGAGCTCTTCGAGAGCACGTTTGCGCCACTCCTCGATAAGGCTATAGCCGACGGCAAACTCGCTACCTGGGGCTGGTCAGCCCATTTTATCGGCGGCAAGTATCGTCGTCTGCAGACGGTGACCGGCGCGGATCACAAGGCAATACTGGCAGCCCGGGGCGACCTTATAGAGGCGCTTTACGGTGGAGACGAGCCGGACCCGGCTGCCGTGGAATTCAATGAAATCTGCGGTTCACATTCTGACTATCTGTGGGATATTCAGATGGAAACTCCGTAGCAAAGTTACGCGAAACGGGAGGCGCCCCGCAAGGGGCGTCTTTTTGTATGAGCGAAGCAAGAAGTCGTTGCAGAAACCCGCTCTGACGGGTGACCCAGGACCAGGTTAGAGCGCGGTGGGTTACACTCCGCCTCAGGCTAGAGCCTTCATAAAGGACCTTCAGTGGCAGAAGCAGGCACGGTGGCAGCCAATACCGACGTCCAGATAGCCGATCTGTCCTCCAACGAGCTGGAGCTGAGCTATACGGCAAAGAGCGATCTTGCATACCGCAAGAAACTCGGCCAGTTCTTTACGCCATACTCCGTCGCCTGCTTCATGAGCCAGTGGCTCACCGAGGTGTCCGCCAGTGAACCGCAGATTCTGGATCCTTGCGCCGGCCTGGGCGTATTCGAGCGGGCGCTCAGTGCAACATGCCCGGACTTTGCGAGCAACGCTCGCTTCACCCTCTGGGAAAAAGACGCAGATCTGGCGCAGGACCTGGCCGCTGTCTGCAAGAGGCTGAGCATCCAGCATTCCATAACGAGCAAAGATTTCCTGGAGGAGCACGCCTGGTCGGCGGCCTACGATGCCATCATCGCCAATCCGCCGTATTACAAACACCACTATGTCGAGAATAAAGAAGACATACGAGCCGCAATTTCCTCAAAGGTGGGCGCTCCTTTCAGCGTGCAAACGAATATCTATTGCTGGTTCCTGATCAAGGCGCTTTCAATGCTGAAGCCAGGTGGCAGACTGGCATTCATCATTCCCACGGAGTTTCTGAACGCCAACTACGGCCGTGATGTCAAGAAACACCTCCTTGAGACGGGTTTTCTTCGAAGTATCATTTCCGTTTGTTACAAGAGCAGGACCTTTGATGATGCAATAACAACGGCCTGCGTATTGCTGGCCGAGAGAGCGCATGAATCGTCGAGACGGATCCGTTTCTACCGTGCCGACTCGTCTGACCAGCTCGGCGATCTCACTGAGTTTCTCGCGAGTGCCGAGTGCATCGAACATGAAGCGTCTGATCTCGACGTTGAACGTAAGTGGCGGTCGTATTTCCCGGGCAACCGGGCAGTCGATACAGAGTCCTTAAATCTTGTGCCATTTTCAACCTACGGCAGATTCTCGCGCGGCATCGCGACCGGGGCCAATGCATTTTTTGCCATGCGTCCGTCGACTGCCGCGGCACACGGCTTGCCGGCGGAAAGCCTGATTCCCTGCCTGAGCAAAGCGCGACAGGCCCCCGGCAAGATATTTACCCAGCACGACTTCGAAGTCCTGCTGCAGTCCGACAAGCCGGTTTACCTCTTCGATGGCGAAGCCGCGACGGATGAGGCGGTCGGCCGTTATATTGGTTCAGGGGAGGCATCGGGCTTTCAGCGCCGGTATCTGACAAGAATGAGAAACCCCTGGTACGCACTGGAAAAAAGGTCGGTGAGCAAAATATGGGTCGGCGTGTTCGGCAGGGCAGGCATCCGCTTCGTCTGGAACGAGAGCAACTGTGTTTCTCTCACCTGTTTTCATCTCTTTCAGCCGAGCCGATCGGGCGAGTCGTGCCTGCCTTTTCTCTTCCTGTATCTCAATTCGTCTATCGGAAGGGACTTCCTCGAGCTTGAGAAACGGGAGTACGGTGGCGGCCTCGAGAAATACGAGCCGAATGACATCAACAAGGCCCTGGTACCTGATTTCGAGTCGCTTGACCCGGAGAGTTCGAAGCGACTCATCGAGTTGCAGACGGCCTTCATCCATGCGGAGATGGGCTCCTCAGAAGAGAAGGCGAGTCTCGAGGAGGCAGATGCCATCTTCGAAGCCTTGATTCGAGACGACGGCCAGGTTGTCGCCTACGACGGCACTTGCTGATCGCTGGCCAGAGACCCTGAAGTACTGTGGGTACCAAGGTGGGCCTACACGTAAGGACAAAACCTTAGGAGGCAGGTGTCTCAATTCGCGCTCGTGACGAATACCTCGCGCTGCAATATGCCGCGTTCAATCAGGGCAATTTGTTCTTCGCGATGTTGCCGCTGGCTGGCAAGCTCGTCGGCACCGAGCGCCTCCTGCAGCGCAGGGATGTTGCTTTTCATCCCGTCGACGAGTTTCTGCAGACTTTGCTGATACTCCGATGTGACATCGATGCGATCCAGGATACGCCACCCGGACTCACGGAGAAGAGATTCATATCCGCCCGGGGCGTCTATGAAGGGTGGGCCAACGTCGAGTGCCTCCTGGTAGTCAGATGACGATAGTTTCGGCGCCGGTTGAATGACGGAAAAATGCATTCGGGCATCTGAGGTCGCCACACGGTGGCACTCTCGCAACAGTTCAAGCTTGTCCGGCAAACAACACAGCACGTCAGAGTGGCTCAGTCGTTCGAAGGAAGCGCTTGCGAACGGCAGGGCCGTGCCACTGCCGGCCACGACCCGAACCTGCCCGGATATTTGATCCTCGACGGCGCGCTCGACAGCCTGTCTGAGCGCATTCAGTGGTATGTCGAGCAGCGTTACCTCACAACCAGTCAGACTAGCCAGAAAAAGTCCGGGCCAACCGGAACCGGCGCCGACCTCGAGTAGCTGCACGCCGGGCTGTAACGTCAGGGACTCTGCGATGTGCTCTGCCTGTGCACGGGTGGTCCAGCTGGTGCCGCCATAGTCACAACCCAGCACATTCCGTTCCAGCTCCCTTACCGCGGGCAATCGCGACCGCTCGTAACTCCCTGCGAAATCACATCGTTGATCACTGATCCCATGTTTTTGATTCTTCATCGGAGCAAAATTTGCATACAGGCAAGCTGGTCTGAAATTCGATACTCACTTCGGAGCGCCACCCGGAACGGCATCATTGTACCTGTCGGTATCCAGTACAACAGGCGATTTTCCGCTGCATTTCGATAAACTACAGCTATGCCACGAATCCTTATCCTGGGCGCCGGTTTTGGCGGTCTGTTCGCTGCTAAAAAGCTGGCGAGAGTTGACGCTGATGTCATCGTTGTGGACCGGCACAACTATCACCTGTTTCAGCCCTTGTTATATCAGGTTGCCACAGCCGGCCTGCCACCATCAGACATCGCCTGGCCCATTCGCTCCATCTTGAGCCGCCAGAAGAACACATCGGTGCTCCTGGATGAGGTGGTGGACATTGATGTCGGGCGACGCGAGGTCATCCTGCAAAATGAATCCGTGGCCTTCGATTATCTCATCGTCGCGACAGGCTCCACCCACTCGTATTTCGGGCACGAAGACTGGGCAACGATAGCGCCGGGCCTGAAGAGCATTGACGACGCGACACATATTCGCCGACGCATTCTCACGGCTTTTGAACGGGCTGAGATGACTGAAAATGACGAAGAAAAGAAGCGCTTGCTGCGCTTTGTCATCGTCGGCGGCGGACCGACCGGTGTCGAGCTCGCCGGCACCATCGCCGAACTCGCGCATCACACGCTTGCTGCTGACTTTCGGCGCATTGATCCGCGCAGTGCCACCATAACACTGGTCGAAGCCGGTCCACGTCTGCTTCCGCATCTGCATGAATCTTTGTCGGACTACGCCCGTCAGTCACTACAGAGGCTCGGCGTCGAAGTTCGCCTGGGTACACCAGTGTCGCATTGCGACGAAGAAGGGGTGACGATTGACGGCGACAGGATTGCCACAGCAACCGTCATCTGGGCGGCAGGTGTAGCTGCCTCACCGGTCGGTCGATGGTTGGACGAAGAAATCGACAACGCCGGCAGAATAATCGTCCGGCCAGATCTGTCGATATCAAGCGATCGCAACATATTTGTCATCGGCGACGCAGCACTTGTAAGAGGCGCAGCCGGCGCACCCGTTCCCGGTATCGCACCGGCCGCCAAGCAGCAGGGCCGGTTCGTGGCGGACGTCATTGCCAAAAGAATTGCTGGCAAACCAGCCGCCCAGACATTTCACTACCGTCATGCCGGTCATCTCGCCACCATTGGACGCAGATCGGCGGTCATCGAGTTCTCACACTACAAGATGAAAGGCTGGCTCGCCTGGTGGATATGGGGCATTGCGCACATTTATTTTCTTGTCGGTGTGCCCAGCCCCTTGCTGATATCCATCCGCTGGTTGTGGGAATACATCACTTATGGGCGCGGCGCGCGTTTGATTACGGGTGGCGAGCAGTCCGACTGACACCGGGAATATTAATGATGGCCATCATCTATTACCTGCTGTTGCTGTTGAGCATACCGGCAGCGATTTACTGTGCTCTTCGCACGTTCAAAACAGCGCAAGTGCCTGTCAGCAGCACTGCTATGGCTGATTCCCCTGCCTTATGAGGCCCTTATTCTGAGCACGTGCACCGGCGATTGTAATATTCGCGTCGATTTGCTCGTCGTGTTGCCCCTGGAGCTCGTGGTGCTGATCCCAATCAGCAAAACAGCGTACCGGGCTTATACCGAATCACGGTAGAGCTTTAGGACGGCATGCACCATATCGAATATTGCATGAGACAGCTCGCAACAATACTGTAACAGCACTCGGTGATGAGTTCGTAGGCGAACGAATGATCAAGGTCTGACTCTGCTCATCGAATAGTGCTATGTTGCAGGCCACATCGACTGTTGGGGGAGGCAGGGCCCATGAACAGTAACTGGCCGATCGTTCACTTTATTGTGCGGTGGATTCTGGGTGTTTTGTTTCTGATGGCCGGCTACTGGAAAGTATTCGTGCTGACACCGGCGGAACACGCGAGTCAGTATTTCGTGGCTGGTTTTGCGGACTACTGGATTCCTGAGTGGCTGCTCTATGCATTGGGCATGAGCATACCGGTGCTGGAACTGGCGGCAGGTCTTTTGATCTGTATAGGTTGGCGAGTCAGGGAAGCACTCACCTTCATCGGTCTGTTACTGATCGTCACTACATACGGTCATGCCCTGCAAGATCCGTTGTTCGACATAAGCGGCCATACGTTCACGCGCCTGGCGCTGCTTGTCTTTCTATTGCTAGCCCCGGCAGGGAGCGACAAGTACAGCCTCGACGGCTGGCTGTCAGGCCGGAAATAGGCCGTTTTGGCCGCAACTTGGTTGAACTAAACTATAATCGCTATGTCGAGAAACTATGAGACGTGAACGTTCATCGGGGGGCAAACCATGAAATTCCCAGTCTATCTGGTCATCATCCTCGCCCTGACTTTGGTGCCACCATTGCATGCAGATCAAGGCAGCAGCTCTGGCGGCGGTAGCATGCAGCAGCCAATGAAAAGGCTGACACCGGAGGAAAAGGCGGTAGTCAGCTACAACGCGGGCCTTAAACATCGTGATAAAGCCGAGAATTATGAGCAGCGAGCCATCACTGAAACGAATGAGAAGAAATTCGCGAAACTGAAAAAAAAGAACAGCAAGGAATTTAACAGGGCGATTGACGATTTTGAAAAGGCGATAAAATACTATCCCCGGTTCTACCAGGCGCATAGCAGCCTTGGTTATGCGCTCCGCAAGGTCAGTCGGTACGAAGAATCCCTGGCAGCCTACAACGAGTCGCTGGATATAAATCCATTCTATGACCAAGCCATCGAGTATCGCGGTGAGGCTTATCTGGGCCTGAATCGACTTGAAGAGGCGAAAGAGGCCTACATGGAACTCTTCCAAAATGACCGGGTTCTGGCGGATAAGCTTATCGCGGCAATGATTGCCTGGGTCGCGGCACGACGCGATGACGCGGGCGGGCTGGACGCGGCTGTCGTCGATCAGTTTGCGGAGTGGGTCGAGCAACGCAATACACTCGCGTCTTACATTCAGCCAATGGACGATGCCACGCGAGACCGCTGGGCAGAGTCACGCTGATTCATTCATGTCTCCGGCGACGCAGCATCATTGCCTGCGTCGCCCTGCTGGCGGCTGCCTGCACGACCGTCGGCCAGCAAGACAAAGATCGCTTCAATCTTCAGGTTCAATTCGATTGGCAATTACCGCCTGGCTTTATGCTGCCACCGGTACCCGATACCAATCCTGTCACCGAGGAAAAAGTTCAGCTCGGCAGGCGCTTATTCTATGACAAGCGCCTCTCGGTAAACGGTGCTGGCAGCTGCGCTAGCTGCCACCATCAGCGACTTGCATTTACCGACGGCCGATCGCGGGCGATCGGCGTCACCGGCGAACTTCATAGTCGCTCGAGCATGTCACTGATTAACGTGGCGTATAACACGAGTTACACCTGGGCCAGTCGTGACGTACGGACGCTCGAGCAACAGATTGCGATACCCTTGTTCAACGAGCAGCCAGTCGAGCTTGGGCTGACCGGGCGAGAGGAATCTCTTATCGCAGAACTTGAATCCAATTCGACCTACGCATCGCTCTTTCAACGAGCATTCCCAAAGTCGCCGGATCCAGTAAGTATCGACACTGTCATCAAGGCGCTGGCAAGTTTTGTGAGGTCGATTATCGCGGCGGATTCGGCATTCGACCATCTCGTTTATCTCGACGATCGGAGTGCGGTATCGGAATCAGCCATGCGTGGCATGCAGTTGTTTTTCTCTGACAAACTTAAATGCAGTGCCTGTCACGAAGGTCAAAACCTCGCAGGCAGTCAATACCTGCCGGGGAGATCGCAAGAGCCAGCAGAATTTCATAACACAGGCTTGTATAACGTCGGAGATCGCAACCGTTATCCTGAGGCTGATCCAGGCCTCCGCATGGAGTCGGGTCAATCCGACGATGATGGCAGGTTTCGCGCGCCGGGCTTGCGAAATATTGCAATTACCGCACCCTATATGCACGACGGCAGTATCGCAACGCTGTCCGAGGTAATCGATCACTATGCGGCCGGCGGCCGCAGCATTCAAAACGGCCCGAATGCCGGTATCGGCAAGGCTAATTCGAACAAAAGTCCATTACTGGCGGGGTTTGAGCTTGCTAGCTCGGAAAAGGATGATTTGCTCAGCTTTCTGGACAGCCTTACAGACTATTCGGTGCTTGATGATCCCCGGTTTTCCAAGCCGCAAGACGATTAATGGATACCGAAATTGATCCGCTGTCAGCTTTCTACGGTATCGGTGGAAAGCAGACATCCCTTTAGGCATCCACTCGGTTTTTGAAAAAACCCAGAAATAGATTTGCGACAAGAAAAAAACTACCGAGTAATAACCCGCCGACACCAACATAGGTGAATAAACTTGTCAAAATATGCTCATGCGCCGGACCGCGGCCAATTAGAGGTGCAAGGAAAAACATACTGAGCCACGCGAACGGGTAGAAACTGCCGAGGCCGATCAGTATGGATGAGCTCCTCTGCAACTTACGTGGCAAATCGGAGAACATCACAAGAATAATCAAACCCAGACTGAATGCGGCAACGCCGCCGGCGTGGAAGTGCGTGCGCTGTGCGTACCGCCAAATCTTATCCTTACTTTTCTCGTCGTGAAGCTCGGGATGAGCCGCTATGCCTTCCGCAATATAATCTTTGTAGGCATCTTCATTCAAAGCAAATGAAATTCCGAGAGCGACATTGAAAAAAAGACCGAGCAGGACGATTGCAAGCCCTGCTCTGACGGTAGATAGTTCGACTGACATTATTCATTCTCCTCCGGCGCCAGGAAGTATTTGCCAAGATCTGGTCGGCATCATAAGGCGGTAAAGTAACTGAAGAAATAGGTGGATCTACCGAGCAATTGACTCAGGAGCGGCAGAGGTTTGCGGATACTCGCTTGGATCGAAAACGGACGTCGACCTGGCCAGGCGTGGGAGCACGTCCTGACGGGCGATACTCGCCTTGCCGCGACTATCCGTCTGGAAGGGCTGCATCGTCAATACCGCAGCCCCTCCAGAAAAATAGTCGAAACGGATCAGGATTACTGAAGAGTATTTATTCCTCGATGGGTACGGTGGCCGTAGCCGCAACCTGCCACTTACCATCCCGTTTTTGCCAGACGTGCATGCTCCAGTGCGGATCAGGCTCGCCTGCACTGTGAACCATCACGGCGACATCGTCGCTAAGGAAACGAACGTCATAGTCCCCGGCGACGTACGGTCCCGTCGCTGCGTCGTCGCTTGCCGCAGCTTCGAGCATCTGTGCCTTGCCGATCACTCCCTCGGAGCCCAGAGTCAGGATGTTGTCAGCAAGCAAGGACTCAAGGGCCGCTGGTCCCTCGGCTTCTCCCCATTCCTTGTCCAGCTGCACCAAGGCATCGGACTCATCCGCATTTGCCATGGTCCCAGCCATGAGCAGGCAAAAAACACAAGCAACTATCGTTTTTATTTTCATGGTTCGCTCCCTTATTGGAATTTTAAAATTGCGTTTTGTTGTTTCTTTCGGCGGCTAGCGACTCTATTTCATAAAATGACGGATTGTTAGAACAGTTGCGCTATCCGCTGTCTCGCTGATTATCACACGCCATGGAAAAAGTCGCGCGTTCAAATCGAATGTAACATCGCGATTCAGGTAGTCAAAGTACCAGCTGCTCCTCCACCCCTTCACAGGTTTTCGGCAGCGGCTGCCAGGCGCCCGGCGCCGGATTATTGAAACAGATCAATTGCAGCACCTTCTTATGCTCTGCCGCGAGAAACCCGGCCAGTTCCTCTCTCAGCGCGATGAAGTGTGAGTCGTCCTGCATGTCCTCAAATACAGGTTCGTCAAAGAACAAGGGATTGCGCAAACCAAGTTGCAGGGCACTGTTCAGCGCTGCGAGGGCCGTATCCGGGTCATTATTATAGGCAGCCAGCATAGCGTCGATGCGGCGCAGAAACTGATTGTCAAATCCCAATGAGTATCGCTTTTCAAGATCGTTCTTTACGGTCTCGAAAGCGGCCTGCGCACCCAGTTCGTCGCCCGCCTTGCGCCTGCTCAACGCCATTCTTATGGTTGCGTCAAGTGCATTATTGATCGGCCGGCCTTCCGGCAGAAAATCAAGCAGTCGTTCATATAAGGGCCGGGCGTCGTCAAATCGATCCGCAAAATATAATACATCGGCGGCAGTAACGATAACTTCCTGGTTGTTGGGATCCAGTGCCAGCTTTCTTTGCGTTGACTTAATGGCATCGTCAATTCGACCCTCCGCAATATCCACCATGTAGGCCAGGCTGTCGCTGACACGCCGCGCCTCATCATGCTCGCCGACCCAGTTGAAACTCTGCACAAGGTAGGTATTCGACAACATATCGCCAGGATCAGCCGCGTAGGCCTGCAGACTCCAGGACAGGCCCTCAGCCACCTTTCCTTCATGGTAGATAGCCGTATCAGCATGTGTCGTATAGCCAGCCCACAGATTCTGCTCAAGCAATCTATCACTAAGCTCGTGGGATCTTTCGATTTCACGCCGGCTGCTTAACCGCGTGGCATAGTTCAGTCTGCCGATGATCGACAAAGGATCGATAGAGAGAATTCGTTCGATGATGGCTTCCTGTTCCTGGTATTCGCCCAGCGAGCCGAGCGCCAGATACAACCAGTTCATCGCGTCGATGTAACTGGGGTTGAGCTCCAGTGCCCTGCGTGCATATGCGATAGCCGACTCCGGATCGCCATTGTTCATCGTTAACAGCGCGAGGCCTCCGTGCGCTTCGGCAAGGTTGGGCTCGAGTTCCAGTGCTCGTTCGAAATGCGGAGTGGCGCGTCGCTGCACTTCCTCCAGGCTCAATGTGCCGTAGGACTGTGGTGACTCGAGCAGCAGGGACGTTGCAATGCCTAAATGCGCATGGGCAGGGGCAAACCTTTCGTCCAGACGCAGGGCACGCTCCAGGTGGCGCACTGCATCCTCCAAAGATTCCCGGCCGCGTCGGTGAATCAGCCGGCGACCGCGCAGGTAGGCTTCATAGGCCTGGGTATTGGCCGCCGGTATCACGGCCGGCCGCTGCGCGGTACCGGAAGCCATATCCAGCGCAAGCTTCACCTTCAGCGCCTCACTGATCGCCGTGGCAATCTCGTTCTGCACGGCAAAGATATCGTCGAGCTCACGGTCATAGCTGTGCGACCAGAGATGAAAGCCGTCATCCGCCTTGATGAGCTGCGCCGTGATCCTGAGTTTGGTGCCGGACTTGCGAACGCTGCCCTCGAGAATGTGCGCAACATGCAATGTATCGGCGATCTTGGCGATGTCCTGATTCATGCCCTTGAATTGAAACGATGACGTGCGTGCCGCCACACGCAGACCAGGAAACTGTGCCAGCATATTCAGGAGTTCTTCCGAGATGCCATCCGAGAAAAACTCCTGTTCGGGATCCGAACTCATATTGACGAACGGCAGCACGGCGATCGACATTTCCGGCGTATCGGTCTCGCTTGACTCTTCAGCCTGAGGGCTCGCGGTAGCCAGCGCCTCTTCCTGCGCCGGGTCGATTACATATTTGTCGTAAGTAAAGTAAACGAGCGCCAGTACCAATACGGCGATAATGATGAAATCCAGTTTGCGCCCGGTATCATGAGTTATGGACTCCGAGCGATCGACGTCCTTTTCTTTTTTCAGGCCCTCGGGTGTGAGCTCGAAGGCCCAGGCGAATATCACCGCAAACGGAAAACCGAGCACCACCAGCAACAGGATGGTTTGAAACACCCAGTTCGGTGCCTCAATATTATTCAGGACGACGTCGGCTACCTGAAGGAGTAGCCAGGCGGCGACGATATAGACGAGCGCAACGCGGATAACGTTGCGCCGCTTCAATTCTCTAAAGAGACTCGACATACTGTTCTTGCTCTCCCGATGCCGACAGAACGATAGCATCAAATGGGTAGAAATGCCCCGGTGTAGTCCTTCTCACAAGCCGAATCGCGCCTCTCTCACCTTGCAAATTATGCCGACCGGGGTGCAATCTGCGAGACCAACAATGATCGCTACGGGTCGCAAGCAGGAATGCTAATAGACGGTTTGCGAGATTCCTCCTCTGTGCAAGAACTCGGGTCGGGCGAACATGAAAAGATGCCACGTTACACGGTCGCTGCGTTCAAGGCCGGCGACACTTCCCGGGAGAAACTCCACCAGCTGCCGATCGGGTGCGCCTGTCAATGCCTGTGATACGGTGCGCGCCACGAACGGCATGTGGCCGGCGATGAGCGTGTCTTTTTTGGGGTCTCTCAGCTGTCGAAGAAAGGCTTCGGGCGAATCGTTGGGCGCCAGGCCCTGGCCCTCGAAAATCTGATCGGGGGATTCAAGCAATGGCCGGAGTAACTCTGCGGTCTCGATCGCCCGGCGCTTGCCGCTGTGCAGAATTTGCGCGACCTGGACGTGCTGGTTTGCGAGCCACGCTGCCAGGCGCTGTATATCGGCTCGCCCCTGGTCACTCAGGGGGCGGTCAGGGTCGACGTCTTTTGCTACGGCATCGCCATGCTGAACGAGATAAAGCCGCATCGTTCATCCCGCAGGCTAGTGATCCAACTAGGTCACCATATAGACGGTATCGTGTTCCCTGGCGTGCTCGATCACCGTGAGCCCGATCTGGTCGCCCGGCCTGGCGACTTCCACCGTCTCGTGGTCGATCTCCATCGATTCGACTTTCTGCTCGAAGTCTGAGGTGTGGCCCGTAATGTGAATGGTGTCACCCTTGTGCAGTTCGCCATCGGTGATGGTTACACCGGCCACATGCAAGTGGTTGTAGTAGTGGGTCACCGTGCCGATTTTAGTCTCAGTCATGTCACTCTCTCCAATGCACGCTGCAAATGTTCCGTACCCTGATTATAGACCCTGGGGTAAGGCGATTTAATGCACAAACATCCATGAGCCATAGCCCACGACCTGGGCCATGTGCCCTGCAGTGTCGGCAGAGTTTCTGAGATCGAGGGTCTTTACCGTCATGCCATGGTGTTTGGCCAGTTCAAGCAGGCCGCCGATCGGGTGACAGCCACAGGCGTCGTCAGGACCAATGCTTTTTGCATCGAATTGTTCGATCGCCTGACAGGTCGCCTGGTCGCGCTTTTTGGCCGCGTCGTAATCCAGGTAGTGGCTGAGATCGGAGCTGATAACGATCAGCGTCTCCGGCCCGCCCCAAAGCGCCTCGAGCACTTTGGCAACCGTTTCCGCCGCGGCATCTCCCACCACCAACGGCACCAGCATGAATTCATTCAGCAAGGTTTGCAGAAAGGGCAAGTGCACCTCGAGGCTGTGCTCGAAAGTATGCGCGTCATCGAAGACTTTGACCGCCGGCAAGTTCAGACTGGCAATCGCTTTCTTGTCCAGCGGCACGTCACCCAACGGCGTTCTGAACACATCGGCGCCGCTCAAAGCCAGGCCACGGACCGGCACCCGGTGGCAGGGGCCCAGCAGGATCACCCGGGTGATCTGGTCCCGGTAAGGCCTGAGCCTGACGTAGGCCGACGCGGCGACAGGGCCGGAGTAGATATAGCCGGCGTGCGGCACGATCAGTGCTTTGGGCCGGGGCCCTGTCCCGGCCGGGGCCTCATCGAGGTATTGCTCGACGGTGGTGCTTAGTTCGCCTGGGCTGCCGGGGTAGAACTGACCGGCGACCGCGGCTTCCCGGATAACGGCCATAATTTGCTTTCCTCGTATTGCCTAGTTTAGTCCCCTTGGCTACCCTAACTCCATCCACTGGGTTGAACCAATGAGTGCGAGCCGGGCCCATAGCCTAAGAGAGACCGATTTTGCAGGCAGCGTTCCCGGGCGCTATTGGCACAGGATCGACGATGGGCGGCTGCAGTGCGATGTTTGTCCCAGGTTTTGCAAGTTACGCGACGGCCAGCGCGGCCTTTGCTTCGTCCGTGCCCGGCACAACGATGAAATCGTCCTGACTACCTATGGTCGCTCCAGCGGCTTCTGTGTCGACCCGATCGAAAAGAAACCGCTCGATCACTTTCTGCCCGGCACCCCCGCGCTCTCGTTCGGCACCGCCGGCTGCAACCTGGCCTGCAAGTTCTGTCAGAACTGGGATATCTCAAAGTCGAGGGAGTTGGACAGGCTGCAGGACAGTGCCTCACCGGAAATGATTGCAGAAGCCGCCATCGAAACAGGTTGTCGCAGCGTTGCTTTTACCTACAACGATCCCGTGATCTTTCTCGAGTACGCCATCGACGTTGCCAGAGCCTGTCATGCGCGAGGCCTCAAGACTGTTGCCGTGACAGCCGGCTACATTTGCGAAGAGCCCAGAGTTGAGTTCTACCAACACATGGATGCCGCCAATGTCGACCTCAAAGCCTTCACCGAGCGCTTTTACTGGAAAGTCTGCGGCGGGCACTTGCAACCCGTCCTCGACACCATCAAGTACCTGAAAGATGAAACCGACGTCTGGTTCGAAATCACCGATCTCCTGATTCCCGACGAGAATGATTCCGAAGCCGAGATCGAAGAAATGACGCAATGGATCATGGAGAACCTGGGCCCCGACGTGCCATTACACTTCACTGCGTTTCATCCGGACTGGAAAATGATGGACAAGCCGCGAACGCCAAAAGACGCTGACACAAGCAAGAAAGATCGCAATGAAGAATGGCCTTCGCTATGTCTACACTGGCAACGTCCACGACTTCGAAGGCGAAAGCACGTATTGCCACCATTGCAAAGAGATACTCATCGGCCGCGACTGGTACGAACTGTCGACCTGGAACGTATCCACTGATGACCACTCAGGGTTCTGCAATAAATGCGGCACCCAGGTCGCTGGTGTCTTCGATGGTCCGCCGGGAGAGTGGGGGGCGAAGCGGCTACCGATACGCATCGCCGATGCTTGAGCAGGGTGGCCGCTGAGCCTTACTGATTTTGCGGATATCTATACCGGACTATTCAGCAGCGCAGCTTGTTTCCGTCAGCCCGATACGAGCATTAGATTCCTCATGTACCAGCACACATCGCGAGTCACTTAGTACCAGTCGGAAATGATCCGGCTTGCCGAGGTCGCGGCCGGTCAGATGCTTTGGTTCTATGATCAGCAAGCTGTCCTCCGTCAAGGCATCATCGGCGATTGTAACGGCCCGGCCGCCAAGAGTGCTGCTGACAACATGCAAGAGTTCGGCGCGGCTTTCGGGAGTGGGGTCGATAATTTGAGCAGGTACGTCTTGCCGGACATCGTCTGTCTTACACGCAGACAGAAAAACGACTGCGCCGACGACCGTCATTATGCTGACAGACCGCATGACTACCTGCGTATGATCCTGTTTTGATGCCATGCCGATTTGGGCGCGTATCCGTCGACAGCGGACAGGTCAGATCCAGCCGATGTCTTGAATACGCCAGGCGGCGCAAGGCCACTCGGCGCCGGGCACGTCGGGTTTTCCCGGTACGCAAGGGCGGCCGCCAAGCGGCGTTCTGCTGGATCACCCAGGGCATGTGTAAAGTCATCGGCCACAGAACAGCCCGGCACAACAGTGCCTTTAGGATCGGTCTGGTTCGTTGCGGAAAAACCGTCGGTGTAATCGCCAAAACCCTTGTTATTCTCGCCCTTGAACTGAATCGTGAAGTAAGTTGTGCCGCAATTGTCGGTCGCAAAAAAGCCGTATGGTTTGCCACAGGTGGTGGAGCCGATCTGTATGACCTCCACATCCACGCCTTCCAGGCTGTTCATGATCGATTCGCTGGCCGAACAGGTGTTCGGTCCGGTGAGCACGAACACGCGAGGCAAGTCCAGAGTCGGCAGGGGCTGACCCGGAGGGGCCGAGAAATTTTGTGTTGTCGTATGAAACGGCGTCGGAGATAGCGCCACACCCGTCACCGGATTGGTAGTCGGATGTTTATCATTGAACACGAGATTCTCGAAAATCTGTCCGGCCGTGGGTCCAGCGCCGGCAATCATGTATGCGAACTCGCTCGCAATGTCGAGGAATCCGCCGCCGTTGTAACGCAGATCGACAACAAGATCCGAAATGCCCATAGCCAGGAGATCATTGACTGCGGTGATCAGCCCTGACTCCGCGGTTGCGATGTGGGCGTTGAAATGCACGTAACCAACGACAGCACCGGTTGGTGTTGGAATCCCGACGACATTTTGCACCGGCGTCGATGTGACATTGGCAGACGTCATCGAAACATTGCGCTGGGTTCCGCCCAGATCGCGAACCGTAAAATCATGCGTCTCATCAGCTTGGGATGGGAAGAGCGCGGCAATCACAGTATCAAAGGCGGCCTGCGTGTTTAAGTTGATCAGCTCGACGCCATCGGCAAAAAGCACCTCGGCGCCGCGTGCAAGCCCATTGGCAGTTGCCGGCGAATTGGGTTCCGTAAAGGCGACTACCACTTCTCCCGGCAGAACCCCTGAAAGAAAAACCCATTCCGCGCCGTATCCGGCCGAGATGCCCGATTGTGACAGTTGGAACCACTCATCGCTGGGAAAAGTGAAATGAAACTTGTCTTTCGGCTGGCCCGATGCCGTTGTCGCTTCCGTCTTTAAAAGGTCGAAATATTCCGGCGTTGCGAATAGCCCCGGATCCCGGTCGGTGATTTCGTCATACCACAAGTAGGTATTGTCGCTGTATGAGCGCAGGAAGTTATTCTCATCGAGGGTCGTGCCCTGGACGTCTGGAAAAGGCGAGCCCGTAGCCGGGTTGATGCCACTTCGCGGCGCAGCACATCGTGCTGCGAACGTGCTCGCGTCCAGAAACACGCCCGGTGTCCAGCCACCGCCGGGGTCACCTGTAAAACCACCGCCACCGCCGCCGCCGCCGCCACAGGCGGCAAGGCCCACAAGGGCCAGTAAGGAGATCAGGCGGTTGGTTGTTAGCGGTGTTCGTCGGCCCACTTTCAAGTCCGTACACCATTGTTGAATCTGGTCATATCCTTCAGATGATACTCTCTCATCCTGCAATGGTCAGCCACGAGAATATTCAGGTCCGCGTACGGGACTTATGCCGCAGCTTCACAGAAGGCGAACAGCGGCATTTGGTGCTGAATAAACTGAGCGCCGAGTTCGTCAAAGGCGAGACGGTTGCCTTGAGAGGCCGCAGTGGCTCGGGCAAATCCACGCTGTTGAACCTCATCAGCGGCATCGACGCGCCCGATGCCGGTGAAATCGAAGTGGCGGGCCTCAATATCACTGCCATGTCCGAGCGTGACCGCACCCTTTTCCGCAGGGCGCACATTGGCTTCGTCTACCAGGCTTTCAATCTGGTGCCGACGCTGACAGTGGCCGATAACATCAGGCTTGTATTGGAACTGAACAAGGTTGCCGAACCGGAAGCATCAAATCGCGTGCGGGAATTGCTCGCGGCCGTTGGGCTGGGAAATCGTGAGCGCAGCTATCCCGATGTTTTGTCCGGAGGCGAACAACAACGCGTCGCCATCGCAAGAGCGCTCGCACACAGGCCTTCTTTGTTACTCGCCGACGAACCCACCGGCAATCTCGATGACAAAACTGCAGAAGGCGTCCTCCAATTGCTCGACAGACTCGTCAGGCAGACAAATGGCACGATGATCGTTGCCACGCATAGTGCCAAGGTCGCAGCCTTTTGTGATCGCGTACTCGAGTTGCGCGACGGAAAACTCATCGCCGGCGACGGGAAAAACTGATGCCGGTTCTCTATCGCGCCAGCTTCGGCTACCTGCTCAGGCATCCGTGGCAGCTGGGTCTGGCGCTGCTGGGTATTTGCACAGGCGTCGCCGTGATGGTTGCCGTCGATCTCGCCAATGAAAGCTCACGAAAAGCGTTTCTGCTGTCGATGGATACCGTCAACGGCAAAGCAACACACCAGATCATTGCAGGCCCCGCAGGGGTCGACGAAAACCTCTACGCGAAACTCAGAGTCGAGGAGGGCATTCGTAATATCGCGCCGATCGTCGAAGGCTATATCGACATCGAAAGCACCACATTGCTGGTGCTCGGCGTCGATATGTTCGCCGAACGCGAATTTCGCAACTACACGGTTCCCAACAACGATGAAAGCATTCTCGTTGGCGCTCGTCCTGACGGGCGATCAAATGAAGACATCATCCGCCGCATACTGACGGACCCAGGCGCTGCACTGATGTCGGCACAAACTGCGCGAGAGCTGCAACTGGAAGTGAATGAGCGCTTCTCCGTTGCCGCCAACGGCAGAAACTTTCCCGGGATCCTCGTCGGCCTGCTACACGCTGAAAATTCTCGTGCCCTCGACAACCTCGTCATCGTGGACATCTCAGTCGCCCAGGAGTGGTTCAACCGGTACGGCAGGCTTACGCGCATCGATGTACGAATACCGGAAAAAGGCAGTCAGGCATTCATCGACAGAATCAGGAGCGTCTTACCAGCCGATGCCCAGCTGCTGAGTGCGGAAGGCCGAACGCAATCCGTGACGGCAATGAGCGCGGCTTTTATGACCAATCTCACGGCCATGAGTTTGCTGGCGCTCCTGGTCGGTGTTTTCCTTATCTATAACAGCGTGGGTTTTGCGGTATTGCAGCGTCGCAGACTCATTGGCGTGCTCAGAGCTTTGGGGTTGACGCGGCGGCAGACCTTTTTCCTGATTCTGAACGAGGGTCTCGTACTGGGAATTGTCGGGGCAACGCTCGGTGTCGTAAGCGGCATCTGGCTGGGCGAGCAGTTGCTGGTACTGGTCTCGCGATCGATCAACGATCTTTTTTTCGTCGTCAATGTCACCGACGTGGAATTGAGTCCGGTTTCAATTATCAAAGGCCTGCTCGCAGGCCTTGGCGCAACATTGATCGCCACAGCCGTACCGGCAATCGAAGCGTCGTCCTTTGAGCCGCGGCTCGCCCTGACACGCTCGGTACTCGAGCGTCGCGCCGGCAGATTGCTGCCGATCATTGCCATGGTCGGAATCGGCGCGGCCTTGCTTGCCATCCTGTTACTCAATGTATCCGGCAACAATCTCATCGCTGGATTAGCAGCCATGTTTCTGCTGATTCTCGGCCTGGCCCTGTGTATCCCGATCGCGGCAAAGGCATTCTCGAACTTCGCCGCACCGGCAGCGAAGAGACTGGGAGGTATTACGGCAAGGCTTGCCGTAACAGGCATAGGCGCAAACCTGAGCCGCACCGGCGTGGCGATTGTTGCCCTGGCCGTTGCCGTATCTGCAACCGTTGGTGTCAGCGTCATGGTTGACAGTTTCAGAATTTCTGTCAGCGACTGGCTCGGCAACACTCTGCGCTCCGATATATATATAGGAGTGCCACGCGGCCAGCTCGACGCAGATTTGATCGATGATTTGCTCGACGTCGCTGGCATTTCTGCATACAGCAGCAGACGCAGAATCTGGCTGGAATCAGAGGCTGGGCGCACCCGCGTCTTCGCCGTGCAAATGGCACCGCAAAGTTATGCCAGCACCAAAATACTCGATGGCAATCCTGCTGAAGTATGGCGGGCCTTCGACGAGCAGGGTGCCGTGCTCGTTTCCGAACCCTATGCCTACAGACACAACGTTAATCGCGGCGACACGCTTGAGCTAAACACCGCGAATGGCAAGCAGACCTTCCATATAGCTGCCGTTTATCAGAGTTACGACAGAAACCAGGGTTCTGTGCTCATGAGCCGCAGTACCTACGAACGTGCTTTCCTGGATAAGGGCATCGACGCAATCGGACTTTATTTAAGTCCGGATGCCAACACGGAGGATGTCATAAGACAACTACGCAAGGTCGCGATGGGCCGTCAGGCGATACTGGTGCGGAGCAACAAGGAACTCCGCGATCAGTCGCTGGAGATATTCGACCGCACGTTCATCATCACCGATGTCCTTTACTGGCTGGCGGTGGGTGTCGCACTCATCGGTACCCTGGGCGCGATGTTGGCATTGCAACTCGAACGCGCACGGGAACTGGCCGTGTTGAGAGCTGTCGGCATGACGCCGGCTCAGCTGGCCAGCATGGTGACTGTCCAAGCGGGATTTATTGGTCTCCTCAGCGGCCTCGCCGCTATCCCCTTGGGTCTCGTGATGGCCGGCGTCCTCATCCTGGTGATCAACCGGCGCGCCTTCGGCTGGCAGATGGACATCACGATATCGTGGCAGGTGCTTGTCACTGCCCTGGCCCTTTCCATCGGTGCCGCTCTCATCGCCGGCATCTACCCTGCCTACCGTGGCGCGAGTGCCAAACCGGCCCTCGCCATGCGCGAGGAATAGCGTAGTAATAACATGAAAAATATACTGTTAATTATTGTTTTAATAGTAATTATTGGCAGCAGCATCACCTGGATGTGGCCCGAGGCGGAGCCAACAAGCGCCGCCCCGCAACCCACAACCGGCTCGTCTCGGCTGTCGGAACTCCTGCACGATGAGGGCATGGAAGCTTATGCCAGTGTCATCGAACCCAGGGCTTTCTCCTTCCCGGCCGACCACGGTCCGCATCCCGAATACAGGCACGAGTGGTGGTATATCACGGGTAATCTCGATGCTGAGAATGGCGAGCGTTTCGGCTTTGAACTGACCATTTTTCGCTTTTCACTGACGCCACAGACTGCAAACGAGGCGCCCGGAGCCGCCGAATCGTCCGCATGGACGAGCAACCAGGTCTTTATCGGGCATTTCGCCATCACCGACGTCGACCACGAGCAATTCCATGTCGCGCAGCGCTACGCACGCGGTTCGTTGGGTCTTGCGGGTGCTCAAAGCAGCCCCTTTCGCGTCTGGCTGGAGGATTGGTCCATGGAAACTGCAGGGGCCCGCATTGGCAGCGATCCCGGACGTGAAGCAAGAGATCCTGCGGGAGCGGCTTCAGCGGCGATTAGCACAAACGATGAACTTGCCAGTCCATGGCGCATACACGCCGTCGACAAAAACAGCGCTATCGATCTACGTTTGATTCCTCTCAAACCACCGATTCTCAACGGCGTCAACGGCCTCTCGCAAAAATCCTCGCAACCCGGCAACGCCAGTTACTACTATTCCATGTCCCGATTGCAAACAGACGGCACCTTGCGAGTCGACGGCATTGATTACGCGGTGACCGGCCTCTCCTGGCTGGATCGCGAGTGGGGTAGCAGTGCTCTATCCAGGGAACAGCACGGTTGGGACTGGTTTGCCTTACAGCTTTCGGATGGCAGTGATCTCATGTTCTACAACTTGCGAAGAATCGACGGCAGTCAGGATAGTCACAGCGCAGGCACCTGGATCGGAGCAGACGGTCGAACTCTTCCTTTGACCAGAGATGATGTAGCCGTCGACGTTAAGGAATACTGGATCAGCCCGCACGGCGGACGCTATCCGATGGAGTGGCAGATAGACGTTGCACCGCTCGCGTTGAACCTGCATGTAAATCCTGTTCTTAAAGCACAGGAACTCAGCACGAATGTTCGTTATTGGGAAGGCGCCGTTGATGTAAAAGGTCAACGAGCCGGCAACGAACTCACAGGTCGCGGTTATGTCGAGCTGACGGGATATGCCGGCTCCGGCTCGACGACCTCACAATAAAAGCGGGCTGACCGACTGCCGACCCGTAAACTCAAGACGAGCGAATCAATAAATGTCAGTCGCGCTGCAGTGAAAAACCTTGCGGACGGAGCGCATCCTGAGGGGCGATACTGACGTCACCAGGTGGGCGCGGCTGTTTCAGGTCAGCTCTTGAATGATTCTCTCAGGCGACCCAACAGTCCTGCCCTGAATGCTTTTGTGTCGTCTCCTTCTTCTTCTTCTTCTTTTTCTTTTTCTTCTTCTTCTTCCTCTAATTTCTGCATGGCGTTGACATCCAGGATTTTCAAAGTTTTCGTCATCGACTTCGAAAACTGGCTCTCGATTGTTTCGGGTTCGGACGCAGGTTTCGGCGGCTCGGGTTTTTTGACGGCCGGTTCCGGGGGCTTCTCGGCATCGGGCTTAGGCTTCGGCGTTACGGGTTCTTCGGCGACCAACTCGAGGGGCTCCTCACCATCGGCCGCCGGTTTGGCTGCTGTCGGCGCCTCGGGAGCACTCGGAGATTCTGTTTCTGCGTTGGCTTGCGCGCCTTCCGGCGTCGGCGATGGTGCGGGATCATCGCCAGCGGCTCGCGCCTTTGCCT
>JACZWL010000042.1 GCA_022572185.1 Pseudomonadota bacterium
TGGTGATCCCCGCCTACCTGACGACACCGACCGCCGGCAGTGCCCCCTATCCTGCGGTCATCATGCCGCACGGTGGGCCATGGGCGCGCGACAGTCTGCGTTTCGATCTCTGGGCGCAGTTCCTGGCGAATCGCGGATACCTCGTGCTGCAACCCCAGTATCGCGGATCCGAGGGTTGGGGCCAGAAACTCTGGCGCGCCGGCGATCGCGAGTGGGGCGGCAAGATGCAGGATGATAAAGACGATGGCGCGCGATGGCTCGTAGAGCAAGGCCTGGCTGAGAAAGATCGTATTGCGATTTACGGCTATTCCTACGGCGGCTACGCGGCAATGGCGGCCATCGTTCGACCGGACACGCCGTATCAGTGTGCGATTTCCGGAGCAGGCTTATCGGAGCTTCGATATTTCGACAAGGTGACGTTTGAAGGCGCGTATGGCCGCGAATACCAGAATCCGACGATTAAAGGATTATCGCCGTTGGATGTGGCGAAAAACGCCAGTATTCCGATCTATATTTTCCACGGTGACCGGGACCAGCGCGTACCTATACAACAGTCAAGAAAGTATGTATCTGCGTTGAAGCGCGCTGGTAAGGACGTTGAGTACAAGGAAATCGTCGATCTCTGGCACAGCCTGCCATGGTTCCCCCAGCACCATCTTGCTGTGCTGTCCTCTATCGAGGATTACCTGGCAAACCGCTGCGGTCCGGGCGGCCTATAATCGATGCATGACTAGAAAATCCGTGAAATTTCGGCATGCCACCAAGTGGCTGTTGTCGCCGATCATGCTGAAAATTCGCAGCGGGCCGCTCGAAGGAAGAAAGTGGAAGGCCTCAAGCGGCATCCGCTTCATCAAGGGAACCTATGAACCGAAGAATGTCGAGGCGATTCAGAAAACGCTAAGAGCAGACGACGTGGCCTACGATGTGGGGGCCCACGTCGGCTATTTTTCGGTCTTGATGGGCGACATTGTCGGCAGCAATGGCAAAGTCATTGCTTTTGAACCCAGGGGCCTGAATCTCGGCTATCTCAAGCGGCACGTGACCGTCAACCATTGTGAAAACATCGAGATCGTGTCGAAAGCCCTGGGCGATCACAGTGGTCACGCGAAGCTCGAGACCCGGACCGGATCGGGCACAGGGTACATTTCCGCGACAGGTGACGAAGACGTCGAGATCACAAGCATTGATGAACTGGTGGAATCCGGCGCCCTGCCCCCACCCACTTTCCTCAAGATCGACGTCGAAGGCGGCGAAATGGCCGTGCTTCGCGGCGCCCGAAAGGTTATCGAAAAGCAACGGCCGCGGATGATTCTTGCGACACATGGCGACGAGATCGACGCTGAATGTCGCAGCCTGTTGAGCGAGTGGCATTACGACATGCAGGATATCGATCACGAGTCCGGCACCGTAGAAATGATCGTCACGCCGCAACCGTAAGGCCGGGATGCGCCGATGACACTCAAAGACGTCCAAAAGACTTACGAGGTCTACGGCAAAGAGGATCCTCTCTACGCGGTCCTCAGCCGAAAGGACGCGAAAGACAACAAGTGGGACGCGGACGAGTTCTTTGCGACCGGCAGAGACGAGATTGCCGACGCGATGAATCACCTGGCCAGGCTAGGGCTTGAGGTCAACAAAGGCAGGGCCATGGACTTCGGCTGCGGCGTCGGACGGCTGACACAGGCACTTTGCGAGGAATTCGGTGAAGCCGTCGGCATCGATATCTCGTACTCGATGATCGAGAACGCGGAAAAATACAATAAGTTTGGCGATCGCTGCGAGTTCCGGGTCAACACAACCGATGACCTAGCGCAGTTGGACGACGCCAGCTTCGATTTTGTCTACAGCAACATCTCTCTCCAGCACAGCCCGCCTGAGGCATCGTCAAAGTACATTGCCGAGTTTTTTCGGGTCCTGCGGCCCGGCGGCGTTGCACTTTTCCAGGTCCCGAGCGGTCCGCGCCATGAACCAGGATCATTCGGCGCCAAAATCTATGCCATCAAGAGGGGGCCGTTACGCAGATTCTGGAAGCGGATTCGCGGCATGCCTCCTGTGGAAATTCACTATGTAAATCAGTCGCTGGTCGAGGAGATCATCAAAGCCAGCGGCGGCCGCCTGATCGATGCGACGCAGCGAGGATCGGTGCGCGGCTCTCGCGTCAGCATGTTGTACTGCGCCATTCGTGAGTGATTTTTGGGACGACCCTTGTTTTCAGGCGTTCGTCCCGAACTAATTCATCAAGTCGGCATAAGCGGCGCCGATCAACGCCGCGGAACTGCCGATACGTCTGCCGCTTTCCCAGCGCTCATCGTATTCTTTCGTCAGGCCCGCCGCCTGGGTTTCCTGGAGACTCATACCTGCCTTGATGCTGACTTTGACCCGGTCGCGTATGACCAGAAGCATATCGAGAAAAGCTTGCACTTCCCCCGCACCTGAAATGACACCATGCCCTGGAATTATTTTGGTGTCGTCATCAGAGACATCGACCAGGAGCTCGAGTGCCTTGATCGTTCCCAGAAAGCTGCCGCCGTTATTTATGTCGATATATGGATAGCTTGTCGTTCGATAAACGTCACCCGCGTGTATGACATTGGATCCCTTGAAATAGATGTACGAGTCGCCGTTCGTATGTGCATCAGGTGTCTTGAAAACATGTACCGTCTCGCCGTTGATGTGGAATGAAACGTCCTGGCTGTACGTGATGAGCGGCGGTTCCTGAGTATAAGCACTAATTTCCATCTGATGGCGAACGTTATCGTGACCGAATATGAGTGCACCCATCTTGCCGAAGTTCTCATTGCCGCCGGTATGGTCCGGGTGCAGGTGCGTATTCACGATAAAACGAACCGGCTTGTCGGACAAGGGCCTGATTGCTGCAACAATCTTGTCCGTAAGCGGCGCAAACTGATCGTCGACAAGGAACACCCCGTCAGCACCGACAAACAGGCCGATATTTCCACCACGGCCCTCGATATAGTAAACCTGCCCTGCCACCGGATATACGTTGATCTCGACTTCATCAAAGGTCTGGGCAACCGCAATGCTGCTTGTGTGCAATATCGGGAAAATACTGAAAAACAATAACTTATGCAGCTTGTTCATTGTTTTGTCCTTGCTGATTCTTGTGGTACGTCGTACCCCGCAGATTATCTCAATTGGCCGTCATGCGCATCTTCGAGGCCGGCTTTGGTATTCGATTACATCGATAGCAGTTGACAAACAATGCCACAACCTGCCATTTGGCTCATCCCTTTGGCGTCAATTTCGAGCACATCATTAGCGCGGTCATCATCATAGCCAGTGCGTTTTCTGTTACCCATCAAACCTCGAGCGTCGCCCGCCAGGATGAGCTCCTGCTGCTGCCGTTTGACACGGCCACAAATCGCCTGTCAGGACGGGTTCCGACACCCACTGATCGCCGTTGCAGAACTTTTGCAGGAGCCCGTCCTGACAGGCGAATCCTGGAATATGGAGTCTGACCCCTTATCTATTTGGATACGCCCAGCCGCTGGTGCATGATCGGGCTGGTCGTCGTGTACTGGAGATGGACTTTCTTGTCGGGCTCTATTCTTTGCTTGATCGCAAAAGCCGCCAGTGCGGCTTCGTGAAACCCGCAGAGGATCAGTTTTTTCTTGCCGGGATAAAAACTGATGTCGCCAATTGCATAGATTCCCGGTTCGGAGGTTTCAAATTTTTCAGTGTCGACATTGAGCGTCTTGCGATTGATGTCGAGGCCCCATTCTGCAATCGGGCCGAGCTTCGGCGCCAATCCGAAAAACACCAACACGTGGTCGGCAGGGACATCGACCGCTTCGCCTTCCTTGGGCTGTATCCTGATCGACTCGACGACACCATCATTACCCTCGATCACGGTTGCTTTGGCGTTCTCGATCACATCCATTTTTCCATCAGCCACCAGTTGTCGCATCTTGTCGACTGACGCCGGTACCGCGCGATACTCGTCGCGGCGGTGTACGAGCGTAATGTGTTCCGCAACATCGATCAGTTCCAACACCCAGTCCAATGCCGAATCACCGCCGCCGAGGATAACCAGCTTCTTGTCAGCAAATCGTTTCGGGTCCTGCACCCGGTAATGCAGAGATTTACCTGCAAACTCTTCGGCTTCCGGCACCCTCAGCTGTCGCGGCTGAAAGGAACCGACGCCACCGGCGATAACGACCGCCTTGGCCTGAAACTGCTTGCCGGCATTCGTCTCGACATGAAAGGAATCGTCGTCATTTCTCCTGACAACCGTGACTTCTTCACCCAGATGCATGCCACAGTGGAACGGTTCGATTTGCTTGAGCAGGGCCTCGGTAAGTTCTTCCCCGGAACAGATTGGAACGGCCGGGATATCGTAAATTGGTTTGTCCGGATAGAGTTCGGTGCATTGCCCGCCTGGTTGCCGGATTGAATCGATAATCTCGGCCTTCAAGCCGAGCAGCCCGAGCTCGAATACCTGGAACAAGCCACAGGGGCCCGCACCGATGATGACTGCATCTGTTTTGATCACCCGATAACTCCGTCTGACCAACAGTGTGCATTGTCCGAAGTCTGGCCGGACGCTGCAATCACCAAATGCAGCGTGGTTGGCTGCCTGAACTACTAATCGCGGCTAAAGCCGCTCCTACGATACGCCACCCGTAGGCCCGATCGCGGCTAAAGGCGCTCCTACGATACGCCACCCGTAGGCCCGATCGCGGCTTCATCGCTCTCGCGCATCCTGCGCTCCGCGATATAAGTACCTCCATGTACAAAAAGCCGCTCCTACGGCGGGCAAGCAAGGAACGCCGGCAGCGCCTCCGCCCGCTCGCTGTATTCGATGAGATAAGGATGATTAGCCGACCGGACGGTGCTCGACGCCATGCGCCGTATGAAATCCCAGGCAACAGCCGTCGTGATGTCTGCCTGCATGGGGTCGGTGCCCGCCAACCAGTCATTGCCGCTTTCGATAGCAGCCTCTACCGAAGCCTCCATCAGTCCGGCGGCGCTGATGACTTGCTGCTCGAGTCGATTGATCCACGGTTCGTGTTGAACGTCCGCCGGTCGTTGCGTTTTTTCGTCAACGAGCTGGATGACTTTTTCCATTGCCACCAGCGCTTCGCCGATCTGCTGCAATGCCGTTCTTCTGGCAGAAGCATCCTTGGGCATCAGGCTTTTTTCCGGCCCGACCAGCAATTCGAGGTAGTCGATGATGAGCGTCGAATCCACCAGCATCTCGCCATCGTCACAAACGAGGGTTGGTGCCTTGACGAGCGGATGAACGGATCGGAATTCTTCGAATGACTCAAAAATAGACAATGGCCGGTATTGATAATCGATACCAAGCACCTGCATCGTAATCGCAACCCGGCGCACGAACGGTGAGTCCAGCATGCCTATTAATACCACTATCAATACCTCAGTTCTGTCGGATCGAATTCCTGAAAGAAACAGGCCGGGCTTGGCGACAGCGCGCACCACAGCTCCTGCTGGCTGGCTGTGGCCACCCCCGGAAAATCGGCATCAAGATCCAGAAGGTCCAGTATCAGCTGCAGATGCAAGTGCGGCGGCCAGTTGCCATTCTCTGGCGGACGACCCACCGCCGCTATCTGATCACCGGCAGTGAGTTCCTGACCCACTTCGAGTGTGTCCAGGCATCTCGAACTCAGATGCCCGTACAGGGTGAAAAACGGTTCACCGGCGTCAGTAGTATGCCTCAACACCAGCATCGGACCGTAGTCGAGTTCGCGATTATTGTTCGCGAGTAGTTCGACCCTGGCATCCAGCGGCGCATAAACCGGCGTGTCGGCGGGACAGAAAACATCGATGCCGAGATGCACGGTCCTGCACCCGGAAGCCTGATCCGTAGCGCCGAAATTCTCGTTGTTGTAAAGCGCGCGGGGCTCAGCGTAACGCCCGAAACCGAAGCTGGCACCAGCCTCCCCGATGGCTCCATCAATCAGCGCAGCCAGTCGTTCGAGTTCCAGATCGCAGGGATCGGAACCGAGTAAGTCACTGTTTTTACTAAGGTCTAACACGATCGATCCGCCACCCGTCCTGATCACTTCCGACCGGTTCAACTCGTTCGACTGGATATATCGCGTCGCTGCCTCGGCGTTTTCGGTGACGGGTAGTGAGCAAGCCTGCCGGAACTGACACTCCGCGACTCGTGGCGAATAATCGGCAAGCAGCGACAGTGCACGGATGGCCGAATCCTCGCTCGCACTGTTGTACGGGTCGTCCGGGTCCTCAATCCGGCGGGCAGCCGCGATTGCGATGCTGACCGCCAGCCGCGTCATTATCAAGTCATAAAGCACTGCCAGCTCATCACCGCTCAACGGCCTGATCTCGTTGTAAGCTTGGAGAAATCTGGCACAGACTGTGAGTGGATCGTCTTTGTCCAAAATAGCGTAGGCCAGGGCAATCGCAACCTCGCAGACTGTCGGTTGATAAGTGATGTCCCCGAAGTCGATAAGCCCGTCGACGACACCGCGTCCATCCTCCGTGACATTGACGAGCACATTATCGTCGTTCGCATCATTATGAATAACGCTATGCGGCAGACGCTCCAGTCTCTCCGCCGTGACGTTCTCGAATCGCTGCAGTACTGAATCGACCTGTCTCGCCACATCGCCAGCGAGGTGTTGTACCAGCGAACGTGATGCAGCAGCACGCGTTAACTCCCATTGATGGCCCTGCCCCATCGCGGGGTGTGTGAATGAGGCAAGCCCAACGTCGACCAGACCCATCGTGCGACCGAAACTCCGCATCACTTCGTCAGAATGCGGCGCAAAATCCGCCAGCAAGGTTCCCGGGCAAAAAATGAGCGACCAAACCACGCGATCGCCACCGTCGACGGGCACAACGGTGTAGAGCTGACCGGCTTTGGTAGGAATCACTCGCGGCAGGTTCAATTGTGCAGCGGTACCGGCCAGATGCGCCATCGCCTGACACTGGAGATCCACGCGCTGTTCTTTGCAGCCGTCGTGCATGATTTTCAAAATCCGTTTCTCGCCATTTCCGGTGACGGCAAGGAAGTTGTCGTCCAGTTCCCCGTATAGCGGCGTCAGTTCTGCATCGAGGCCGTACGCGTCCTTGAGGACCTGTCTGGCTGTGCTTGTGCTGATCATCGATTCACAGCCGGTACTGGGATATCTGAACCTCGGTACCGTAGTTCGCATAATCGCCATCGGTGCGCTGGCCACG
This sequence comes from Pseudomonadota bacterium, assembly GCA_022572185.1. Classification (GTDB taxonomy): domain Bacteria; phylum Pseudomonadota; class Gammaproteobacteria; order Steroidobacterales; family Woeseiaceae; genus JACZWL01. The sequence continues at coordinate 7,189 of JACZWL010000042.1, forward strand.
GAACTCTGCCCAGTTGATCGTCCGGTACGCTCTCGGTCGGGAATCGCTGACGACGGTCGGCAGCGGCCTGACTTGGGTCTCTGCGGAGGGGTTGAAGAAAAAAGGAATGCTGTAGCGGTCACACTTTTCCATCGCCAGAACACGGTGCATTGCCGCCTGGTACGTATCGTTGGACCAGACCTGCATCATGTCACCCGTGTTGATCACGAATCCGCCCTCGACCGGCGGGATTTCGTGCCAGCAATCGTTCCTGTGAACCTGCAATCCGCCAACCTCATCCTGAAGCAGAATTGTCAGGGCCCCCGCATCCGTATGATGGTGTACGCCGAGATCGGCGTCAGGCAGCTCTTCGGTCGCCGCCTCAGCCAGCGGGTCTTCGATCGGATAATGGTTCAGCCTGATGAAGCCCGTATGCCCGGGTTCGAAGTACTTTTTCAGGTAGTCCGCCGGCAGATCCAGACCCATACAGAAAGCTTCCAGCAAGCGTAGAGAAAGATCGGTGCACGCCGCCAGATACGCAAGCATCGTGGCGCGGAAGCCGTCGTTCGACTCCGGCCAGCGATTTTCGGATCGATAAATCGGATCCGTACCCTGGGTGGTGTAGTCGAATACCTCCTTTTTGTCGCGCCGGTTTTTCGTCAACTCGTTGTTGTAATAACCCCAGGGATTTTCCCTCGTTCTGAGAATCGCCTCCTTGGTGGCGCGGGGCAGACGAAAGAACTGCCGTATCTGGTGCCAGACATCATCGATCAGCTCCCCGGGAACGCCGTGATTGACGACCTGAAAGAAACCCCAGTCCCTGCACGCCGTTGCGATTTCCTCAATCGCGTCATCAGCGGAGCCGTCGCGCAATCCGCCGATATCGATCACCGGGACAGAAGAGCCAAACTCCACCGTCGTTGCAATCGGATGTTGGTCCAGATCTGTGTGGTTCTGACTGCTCAAAATGAGTACTTTCGGGGCTTGGTGGCTGATTTAAGAATATACTCGATTCCCGCTCTGGAGAGTCCTCGAAGCCCGGAATCGGTGGTGCCGATTGCGTAAATACTTGGCCGAGTCATTGTCTTTGCCCTGCTCGTCGTTTTCGCTTTGGTCGGTTATCGGCTAGTCACCGAGGTCGCCGACACATCCACCCAACGACATGCGTCTTCGTCATACGCCGAGGCGCCGGAAAGATACCAGGCCGGCTTTAACAAGAAAAAACAGCTTCGACATTGCCGCTCGGCGACACGACATAATGATTCAGCCGCCACGTGACGAGGAAACTCCCTGTCTCGTCTGGATTCTCGTGAACCTCGATCTCCTGCGGTCTTACGTGGTCGCACAGGCGATCGCTCAATACATCGGCAATGCTGGGTTTCTCTGCTGCATATACGATATCCATGATGGCCTCCTTGCTGGGGCTAACTCATTGTCGCCTGCAGCTTATCGCGGACCAGCTTAACCGTGCCTGAAAGATTGGTGAACGTTGGCTGAATGCCACAGATTCTTATGGTCTTAAATAATCGTCAGTCTGATTCAGCCAGTCGTCGCGTCTGGGCGCCCACATGTCCATTTCGATGACGTCGCCCACAACCAGTGCTTCGTGAGGCAAATTTGCCGGAATCACAATGACCTGTCCGGGACCGACATCTATCGCTTCGTCACCATCCTTGCCAATTCGGAACTTGAGGACACCGGAAATAACTTGTGTGATCTGTTCATTATGATGACTGTGCATCGGTACCAGGAAACCATCCTTGAAATATATTCGTGCAACGGTCATCAGCTCTCCGGTGATGATCTGGCGCCGCATCGACGGATTGACCGTTTCCATCGGAATATCATCCCACTGCAATAATTCCACCTTATCCTGTGTTGACATTGTATTCTCCGTACTACTGGTTGAGCTGTGCAGCTAACTGCTGACTGTCTCTGGGATCCACCACCCAGCCGAAGGGATCCGCCGCCCGGCCTTCCTGAATACCCAGAAGTGCATTTTTTAGTTTCGCCGCCATCTGATTCACCTCAGGTAATTCGAAAACCGTGCCATCAGCCTCGCCAATCGCCGATATCGGGCTAATGACCGCACCGGTACCGCAGGCGAAGGCTTCACTGCAGCGGCCCGACTTGATATCGCGAACAAGTTCGTCGACAGGCATGACCGGTTCACTTGCATCGATGCCAAGAGAACGCGCCAGCGTCATCAATGAATCGCGCGTAACGCCCTCCAGTATGGAACCGCTGAGTGCCGGCGTATGTAATTCACCATCGATGACAGCCATGAAATTCATGGCGGATAGCTCCTCAATATTGCTGCGCGATTTCGGATCCAGCCACAGTGACTGATCAAAACCCTGCTCGATGCATTTCCTGGTCGCCTGTAACGAGGCACCGTAATTGCCACCGACTTTTTCCGCGCCGGTGCCACCGATAGCGGCACGACAATTGTTACGCTCTATTACGATGCGGATCGGTTCAGAGTAGTACGCGTCCGACGGACTCGCCAGAACCAGGAAAACAAAACGAGCCGAACTTTTCACCGCGAAATGAGGGTCGAGACCGAATATTGTCGGCCGGAGATAAAGAGACTGCCCTGCACCATCCGGTATGAACGGCTGCAGTAAATTCGTTATGCTGCTGAGCGCACCGGCAAAAAGTGATGCCGGCACTGCTGGCATGCATAGTCTGCGTGCGGATCGATTGAATCGTTGAAAATTCCGATTCGGCCTGAAGAGCGTCGGATATGACCGTGCGATCTGATAGGCCTTCATCCCTTCAAACGCCTGCTGGGCGAACTGCAGCGCTGTCGACGCCGGATTGACAGGAATGTCGGCGAACGGCACCGCCGCCGCATCCTGCCACTGGCCGTCACCATAATCAGCGCGATACATCACAGGCGCCAGTTCCCTGCCAAATTCCAGGGAGTCAGGTAATCGGTAATCGGCCAGCAGGCTGGATAGTTCAGGCGTGACAAAAATGCTGCTCACCATGCTGGAATTCCCTTGGAGTGACGACAGGATCGTTCAGTGGTGGCGATGTGACCGCTGTGGCACCGCCGCTACCGCAAGCAGGCACGGTGACAGCCATGACTAAAGCCAGGACTACGGCTCGCAACGGATACACCCCCTCGGGCACCGGATTCAGAGGTGCGTTTTATATCATGCTTGCGCCAACAGAGTACAAGACACCTTACGACTCAGCGCGAGACTTCTGCAAACGCGGAAAGAAACTCAAGTCCCTTGCGTAGCTGATGCCGGTCGATGGTTTCCGGAATCACCTTTTTATAGTCGGCGACGACCCAGCGCAGCTCATGCGTACTGCAGTAACCCCATAAGATCCGGCCGATCGGCCAGACGTCGCTCTGCGCGCCGCAATGCGGGCAGGCGCGAACGCTCGGGCGACGATCGAGCGGAAACGGAATCACATTGTCGGGAGTGGCAGCCATTTGCAGATCTTGGAATCAACGATGACCTGAAATTAATAGCCGTCCCTTGTGTAACAGACTGTGACCGGACTCTCAGGCTGGCCGATAGCAGCGATCTTCATGCGGTTTCTGAGACATCTGTGCGGACCGGATTCACACTCGTCAACGAATTGGCGGATCTGAAACTCAGGGCGAAAACGCTTCTTACATCCCTCAAATCACCGGTCAATGGCAGGAACGACCCGCCGGCATTGGCAATGCTCGCGTCAGTGATGTAAAACCTGCCTGCATAAAGAAAACAAGAAGTCGGAACCATTCGGAGAATTGTCATGATCAGTCGATTTCTCACCGGGCTAATGCTCTTGGTCGTTTCGACCGGGTCAATACTGGCCCAGGAATCCGGGATAAGCTTCAAATCGATCGAACTCTCGGAAGGTCTTTACATGCTGGAGGGCCAGGGCGGTTTTGCCGGCGGCAATCTGGGGCTGCTGACCGGAAGCGACGGTGTTATTTTGATCGATGATGCACTCGAGCCATTCTCAGGCCTCGTGATCAAAGCGGTGGAAGCGCATACGCGGGCACCGGTCGATTTTGTGATCAACACTCACGTGCATGCCGACCACATTGGTGGCAATGTCGCGCTTCACAACACCGGTGCAACGATCGTAAGCCACGACAATATTCGTTATCGCATGCTCGCGGACGATAAGGCAAGAGACGCTCTGCCCGAAGTTACGTTTTCGGATTCCGTCACTTTTCATCTCAACGGACACACGGCCTTTGTGTTCCATATCCCGCATGCCCACACGGATGGCGACGCCGCGATTCACTTTTCCGACGTGAATGTCATTCACTCGGGCGATTTGCTTTTTAACGGCATATTTCCGTTCATTGATTTGGATTCCGGGGGCAGCGTCTCCGGGTATATCGCCGGGCAGGAGAAAATCCTGTCGATGGCCGATGCAGATACCAAGATCATTTCCGGCCATGGCCCGCTGGCCAGCAAAGCCGATTTGCAGACTGCTCATGACATGTTGGTCGACGCACTGGCACGCGTGAAAGGGCTGGTTGATGCCGGCAAGTCAGAGGATGAAATCCTGGCCGAGAACCCATTGGCCTTGTATCACGACGACTGGAGCTGGTATTTCATTACGACCGAGAAATTCACCCGGACACTCTACCGATCTCTGACCGAACGCGAATGAAGGGACGTATTCCTGCTGGTTCAGCAGACTCGACTTGTAGGGGCGGCTTTTTGTACATGGATGTACTTATTTCGCGGGGTGCAGGATGCGCGAGAGCGACGCAGCCGCGATCGGGAATCCGGCAAAAACAATGACTTCGCGCCAATGCACTTATTGTCCAGCGGCATTGCTTAAGAGGATTACAGGATGACCACATCCCAAGCAGATTTTCACGACAAGCGACTGCCGAACGAGTCGCCTGAATACCGGGCCGCGAGAAACGAGCTGCTGGCAGAAGAAGTATCACTCAGGAAGCAGCTTGAGCACGTCGCGGCACTACGGCGACAGCTCCCATCGGGTGGTGAGCTTAAAGTAGACTACGAGTTTGAAGAAATTGACCTGTCGGACGGCGGCACACGTCCGATACGTTTATCAGAAATTTTTGGGGACAACACTGATCTTCTGGTGTACAGCTATATGTACGGGCCCGACTGGGAGAGCCCCTGCCCGTCCTGTACCTCAGTCATCGATGGCATCAACGCCGCCAGCCGTCATGTTCGACAACAAGTTGAACTCGTGGTCATCGGCACGGCAACACCGGCGCAGCTTTACGACATCGCTAAAGACCGCAATTGGCAAGACCTTCGACTGCTGTCGTCCGAGAAAAACGACTACGCACGCGACTACCACTCGCAACCCGGTGAGACTTCCGAGTCTCTTATGCCTGTCATGAATGCATTTCAGAAGGAAAGCGACAAGATTCGTCACTTCTGGGCGTCGGAATTGCTCTGGACGCCGATGGAAGGCGGACACCCGCGCCATGTCGATATCGTCTGGCCAGTGTGGGGCCTGCTGGACATGACGCGTTCCGGCCGGCATCCCGAGAAGACACCGCAACTGCGTTACTAGGAAAAAACAAAGAACCGGATGGATATCCAAAAAACGAAAGAATTTGTGAATAAGACCTGGGATGACTCGATCATTCCCGAGCTTTGCGAGTACATCAAAGTGCGGAACAAGTCTCCGATCTTCGATCCCGATTGGGAGAAGCACGGGTATATGGAAGAAGCCGTGGGCATGTTCGAAAAGTGGTGCAGGCAGCAAGAAATCAAAGGCATGCAGCTCGAAATCGTTCGCCTCGAGGGGCGTACACCGATCCTGTTCATCGACATCCCGGGCGCGTCCGACGACGTCGTATTGCTGTATGGCCACTACGACAAGCAACCGGAGTTCACGGGCTGGGACGATGACCTGGATCCCTGGGAACCGGTCATCAAAGACGGCAAACTGTATGGCCGCGGCGGTGCCGACGACGGCTATGCCGTCTTTGGATCCCTGACGGCAATTCGGGCATTGCAGGAACAGGGAATCGATCACGCCCATTGCATCGTACTCATCGAAGGCTGCGAGGAAAGTGGCAGTTTTGACCTGCCTTACTACATCGAGAAGCTCGGGGACCGCATCGGCTCACCGGACCTGGTCATCTGTCTCGATGCGGAATGCGGCAATTACGATCAGTTCTGGTGTACAACGTCCCTGCGTGGCAACCTGACGGGCACGCTAAACGTCGAAGTCCTCACTGAGGGTGTGCATTCCGGCAGCGCCGGCGGCATTGTGCCGTCCAGTTTTCGGGTCCTGCGGCAACTCCTCGGCCGTATCGAGGACGAGACCAGCGGAAAAATCCTGCTCGATGTTCTGCACGAGGAGATCCCGGAACAACGTAAGCAACAGGCCAGGCTGGCCGCTGAGGTGCTCGGCGACTCCGTTTATCGCAAATATCCCTGGGCCGTCGCCGATCCGGCGCCGACCGAGTCGCCGTACGAACTCCTGCTCAACAATACCTGGCGACCTGCGCTCACCGTTACCGGCGCCGATGGTCTCCCTGCACTCGTCAATGCTGGTAACGTCTTGTTACCGGGTACCACATTGAAGCTGTCGTTCCGATTGCCGCCTGCCTGCGATGCCGACAAGGCGGCCCGGGCGGTAAAGAACGCGCTGGAAGGCAATGTTCCGCCCCTGTCCGTGGTTCGATTCGACGTCGAATCCACAATGGCGGGATGGAATGCACCGGAAGTGGCGGCATGGCTTGAAGCCTCGATGCAACGGGCGTCTCAGGACTTCTTCAGCCAGCCTTCGATGTACATGGGTACCGGTGGCACGATTCCTTTCATGGGCATGCTTGGCGAAAAATTTCCCGAGGCTCAATTCCTGGTGACAGGTTTGCTGGGGCCCAAGTCAAACGCACACGGGCCGAACGAATTCCTGCACATCGAGACCGGCAAAAGACTGACCTGTTGCGTGGCACAGGTATTGGAGGATCACTTCAAGCGGCCTTGAGCACACTGCAAGGCGTCTTACATATTATTGGATGGCCCATCTTTGTGGCCGGCGGCGGCGCCAGCCTGGCATGATTTAGGATAGAGCAGCGTGACACACCGTTCGAGCTGCGTCGTCGCTTTGACCGAGCGCTACTCTTTTCTCGGCTTCAAAACGCAGTGCTTGCCGGTGCTGTTATAGGGATCGCCATCATCATAGGAATTTTCGTCAATGGTGAGCCCGGTAACTTCTATATCGCCCACACCCGTCATGCGAACATCGCTCACGACGACAACATTATGGTAAACGCGGCTCGGGCGTTTCGGCGCAGCCTCGACCGATTGCGGCTTTTCCGCAAGCACTACTGTATCGATGTAATCTTTCGTTCCCATAGCCAAATACTACGGAAACGCCATGCCTGTTGTAATGTTACTCGTCGGAAAATTGGTACCGCTGGTCGGATAGCTGCCGTTTATCGACCTGGAGATACCGTTCGTCGCAACAAATAGCCGGAGGCTCCTAGCTGCACCACTCTGCCACACTGGCTTCTGTTTCAGCGATAGTTACTGCCGCTTCTTTGTCGGAAAGATATTCCCGCTCGCCCTTTGCGTTGGTCTTATACAATCGTGGCGCGTTGGCGTACGCGTTGTACAGCGCCGTCGCCTGCTTGCAGTAGTAAGCTTCCGCCATTTCCCGTTCCAGTTGTTCAACGGCGGTCTCATTGGGATCGGTTTCTTTCGCCGAGCTTGCACCTGGTTGACTGCCGTTTAGCCCTGAATTGGACAGGCTGCCGGTAGAGTGCCATACGAATACCACGCTAACCGCAGCTTCATGTTCTGGTTTATCGCTGTAGTAAAGCTTGCCGTACTCATCCGTCCACGTATAGATAGCGGTGTTTGTATCGACGAAGTGGGTCTTGCCATGCGCGTCTACCCACTTCCAGATGTCAGCGCTTGCATTGACACACAGGCCGATCAGCAAAACCAGGATTACTGCTAATTTCTTCATGGGCACGTCACCGCAGGACCAGTATGGCTGTTCTAGCTCCCGGAACCATTGACCTCCGTCACAATAACGTCCTGAGTGCCGCAACTTGTCCGCCCCGTCACAGCGACCGTTATGTCTAATTGGGTCGAGATATGTCTGCCGGCAGCGCGAAGTGCCTGCCGGATGATGAAGACCTGGCCGACCCGGTCCACGGGGCGCGTTTTACAAGGAAATTCCTGACCTCAACGCCTGAACCACGTCTTGGTGGATTGTGGAACCTTCTCATATTGAGCGACAATCGCTGAGCTGGTCCGTCATATTCTCGTGAGCTTCCTTCAGGGCGTATCCCACTGACCGGTCGTCACCCCTTGCGAGCGCCTTTGGTGTCTGTCGCCTGATACGCACCGCAATGATTGACGATGCATGACCCCTTCCCGCATAGTCTGCGCAAGGTCTATGACTTTTATTTTGGTTCCTCGCCGACCTGTGTTTCTCAATTACCGTGTTTGTGAGTCGAATGATCGTGTTCCGTTCCTGCGCCGCCGGACGCTTCTGCTGTTGAGTCGGCCGCATCATGTAATTGGTGCTCGGACTCATCGTGAGATTCAGTTTGAGTGTCATGATGTCCAGCATTGTCGCCTGCATGATGTCCCATACCCTTCGCACTCAGTAACATGGATTCATAGGATACTGCGTCAATGTTTGGCAGTTCTTTCATGAATGCCACTACGGCCCACAGATCCTCATCATCGTGCGTTGCCCCCCAGGCGGGCATGCCTGTCATCTTGATGCCCTGTTTGGTTACCCAGAAGAGTTCCGCAGACGTCATTGCAGATGCAGACTCCTTCAGATCGGGCGGAGGCGGGTTCAATCCCTTACCGACCGCTTCGGCCGGGTACCCGGGCGCGCCGTGGCAGCTCTTGCACATGGCATCGAAATCGCTGATACCGGCAATTTGCAACGCTTCGTCATTCAGGTCAGGTACTGCGATCTCTTTAGAACGGCGTTTGACCGACGCGTGCATCGCCATAGGCGCCAACCAGTTTGTAAACGCGCTGTGCGGCGACCTGGCGCTTACATCGTAGAATCCCGAATAGGCAAAGCTCACCAGTAGAATGCATGCAATAGTGATGGTGAAAATGAACGTAGTGATAATTTTCATAGGAGCTTTATAGTTGAAGTTTCACGTCCTAGATCGTCGCTCGGCGAAGCCGTAGTGCGTTAGTGATCACAGACACCGAACTGAACGACATGGCCGCCGCCGCAATCATCGGACTGAGCAATAATCCAAACACAGGGTACAAGACACCGGCAGCGATGGGTATGCCGAGCGCGTTGTAGGCGAACGCGAAAAAGAGGTTTTGCCGAATGTTCTTCATGGTGGCGCGACTCAGCGCGCGCGCGGTTGCGATGCCGCGCAAGTCGCCCTTCACCAGGGTCACCGCAGCGCTCTCCATGGCGACGTCGGTACCCGTACCCATCGCGATGCCTACCTGTGCCTGCGCCAGTGCCGGGGCATCATTCACCCCGTCACCTGCCATGGCGACGATATGACCGCCCGCCTGCAGGTCCTTCACGACAGCCACTTTCTGATCCGGCAAGACATCCGCAATCACGCGCTCTAAGCCCAATTGCTGAGCGACCGTATGCGCCGTCTTCGCGTTATCTCCCGTCAACATGACGATCGACACCTTCTCGTCGTGAAGTCGTCGGATTGCGTCGTGAGTCGATGCTTTAATGGGATCTGCAACGCTGATGACACCGGCGGTCGTCCCATCGACGACCACAAACATGGCAGTTTCGCCCTGCGCCCGATGCTCATCGGCGCGCTGCGCCAGTTCACCGGGATCAACGTCGCGATCACTCAGCAACGCTGCGTTACCAATCGCGGTCATGTGACCATCAACGGTGCCCACCACTCCTTTGCCGGTGATGGATTGAAAGTCCTGAACGCCCGTCAGCTCAATATCCTGTTTTTCAGCATAGGTGACAATAGCGGCAGACAAGGGATGCTCGCTCCCTCGCTCAAGACTCGCGGCAATTCTGACAACAGAAACTTCGTCCCAACCGTTCGCACAAAGCACAGCCACCACTTCCGGTTTGCCGACAGTCAGGGTTCCGGTTTTGTCGACGACGAGCGTATCGACATCGCGCATGAGTTCGACGGCTTCGGCGTTCTTGAACAACACGCCCATGCTCGCGCCTCGTCCGGTGGCTACCATGATCGAGATCGGCGTCGCGAGGCCGAGCGCACAGGGGCAGGCAATGATCAACACGGCGATCGAGTTGATGAGCGCATAGCTCATGCTCGGTTGAGGACCCCAAATGGCCCACACGACGAAGGTGAGTATCGACGCGACAACGACCGCCGGCACGAAGTAGCCCGCGACGGCGTCGGCCAGTTTCTGAATCGGTGCGCGGCTACGCTGTGCCTCCGCTACCATTTGCACAATCCTTGAGAGCAACGTATCGGCGCCGACTTTTTCGGCCTGCATCACCAGGGTACCCGTTCCATTTACCGTGCCACCCACCACCTTATCGTCGGCCTGCTTTTCGACCGGCACCGGCTCACCCGTCACCATGGACTCATCGACCGAGCTGTGCCCTTCAATCACCCGGCCGTCGACCGGCACTTTTTCACCGGGGCGGATACGCAGACGATCGCCCGGCTGAATCGCCTCTATCGGCACGTCCTCCTCTTCACCCGACATCGACACTCGCCTGGCAGTCTTTGGCGCCAACCCGAGCAGGGCCTTTATCGCCTCACCGGTTCGGCTGCGCGCGCGTAGCTCCAATACCTGACCGAGCAAGACCAGGGTCACGATGACCGCTGCCGCTTCGAAATACACTGCAACATGTCCGTCGACATCGCGAAACGCGGCCGGAAACAGATCCGGTAACAGGACGGCAACTACGCTGTAACCGTACGCGACGGCGACCCCTAGGCCAATCAACGTGAACATATTGAGATTACGTGTCAGGATCGATCGCCAGGCGCGTACGAAAAACGGCTTGGCTCCCCACAACACCACGGGAGCGGCCAAAAGCAGTTCGATCCAGGGACGAACGGCGGCGGACAGGACAGCACTCACGGGCTGTCCCGGCAGCAAGTCGCCCATGGCGATGACAAAGACCGGGACCGTAAACACCAGGCTCACCCAGAATCGCCGCGTCATATCGATCAGTTCGCTGTTGTCCTCCTCGTCCTCGGTCACGACAACGGGCTCCAGCGCCATGCCACAGACAGGACAGTCACCGGGCTCATCCTGAATAATTTCCGGATGCATGGGGCAGGTGTACTGCCGAGACGGAGTGGCCACGACGAGGCGCTCCAATGCCATACCGCAACTCGGACAGTCACCGGGCGCATCCTGAATAATTTCCGGATGCATGGGGCAGGTGTACTGCCGGGACGGAGTGGCCACGATGATGCGCTCCAATGCCATACCGCAATGCGGACAATCATCCACCTGGTCGGATTCGACCTCGGGATGCATCGGGCACGACCACTTGGTGCTCATGACCCGACTCCCTGAAGTTCCGCCAGGATCGGACAGTCCGGTCGTGAACCACCATCGCATCGTGTGGCCAGGTCGTCCAGCGTGTCGACCATGGACTGGAGTTCCGCGATTTTCCGGCGCAGCTCCTCAATGTGGGCCAACGCGACTTTCTTGACATCCGCACTGCAGCGCTGACGGTCTCGCCAGAGTGCTAACAGGGTGGCTATCTGGGGAATAGAAAAACCAAGCTGACGGGCACGGCGAATGAAATGCACGGTGTGCAAGTCGCGTTCCTCATAGACACGATATCCCGCGTCGCTTCGCCTGGCCGCATCGATGAGACCAATCTGCTCGTAATAGCGAATCCGCTTGGCCGAGACGCCTGCCGCATCAGCCACTTGTCCAATATGCATCCCTTATTTTCCTATAGTGTTCATGCAGCAAGTCTACACCTTCCCATTATGGGAAGGTCAAGCTCGCCAGCCCCAGGCAGGATCGTGCCTGGCGTGAGACGTCTACTCGAGTGCCAGCTGACGCTCTTGTTTCAGGCCGAACAACTTCTGCATCACGATCGCGGCGGGACAGAATCCGGTGAACGACTGTTGAAACAGATTGGCTCCGACAAAAACGGTCAGCCAGATAAAGGCCGGGTGCACAAAAGTTATCAGTACCACTGATAAAAGCACCATGAATCCGGCGAAAGCTTCGACGGCATGTTCCAAAGACATTTTCTTCATCAAATTACTCCTCAATAGTTATAGCGGAGGCGCACATAGAGATTGCTGGCATCCTCCAGTTGGCTGAAAAACGTTTGTGGCTCATCGCCGGCAAAAAAGCTGCCGCCGGCAGTAAGCGTCCACTGGTCGCTGTGGCGATAGGTAAACTGTGGGCGCAGATAGATATCTCGATCTGACGGCGACCAGAATGTAAATAACGAGTAGGTGTATTTGTCCCGCCCTGCCCGGTAGGTCAGCCGATTCGTAATCATGTGGCGGTATTCGTCCGGCTCGAACTCGGGCGTCGGCGAGTTGGCGATCAGCGCGTCGTGGTCGATTGTCCACTCGAGATAGTACTGCAGACCAACGGTAAAATTGGTCACCGCCTCCCACTCGTACCCCGTCAGGAAGCGAAACTGACTGTTTGCTATCAGCGGACTTGTACCGTCGCGATCGTCGCGGGAACTATAGAAAGAAAATTCCGCGTTCAGCAATCCCGGGCCAGCCGGCTGACGCACGCTCGCACCGATTGCAGCCAGCGGTGCGAATGTCGGCAGCAGATCCGTGGTCAGCGCTGACGGCTGCTTGAAAAAACCGTAGTAACCGTAGACAGCGTACTCGCGTCCTTCGACCGTACGAAAGAGTCGCAACGCGAACTCGCCATTCTCAAAGGACGCTTTCGGCTCAATCGCGGACAATGGTGGTCTGGGGGCGACGTTCTGTCCCGCGAGCGCGGAGAAAAAAGAGAAGCGCTCCCCGGTCAGGTAGACATCCGGTTCAAACACCGGGGTCCAGACGAAGTCGACGTTGACCGCCGAGCTGAACCAGGTGAGCCGAACCGCATTGCCCGGCGCCTTCAGGTACTCGTCGTCGCTGCTATGCAGCTCCGCCTGTCACGATGTCATTTTTCTAGTCGGTTGAATGACCGCTCCTGAGTCAGACTTCCAAGGTGCAGAAATGAGCGATGCATCGTGACTCTTGCTTAGTGACGACACGACACCCTTACTGCAGAAATATCGTGTATGTCCCTATCCATCCGTCACTGTGATCATATACCGCGTACTGCGGGTAATCATCATCGGGAGAATGCTGTTCGTCTACTTTGTAGCCCTGCGACTTGAATCTCTCTACCATCGCCGCGAGAATTTCCCTGGCTTCTTCCACAGTTGCACACAACGTTTCATCTTCATCTGGATTGGCCATATTGACTATTTTTGCAGCCATTGGTTTCTCCTGCGTTCGGTCAGTTTAATCTATCTACAGAGGACGTCGCTCCCACAAGAAGGGTGATCGATTGTCACCTGTGGGTTTTCTTCTTCAGCACCAGGTTAACGCGGCCGCGGTCGCGCACGGCATACTTGGGCACCCTGTGCCGTTCGTTCAATTTGGCGATAATCTCCTCCACCTTCCTCGTTACGGCCTCGAGATCCCCTTGTCGGCAGCCGTGAATGGTGTTAATTCCATCAAAAGCGATCACATAGCGATGCCAGTTGGAGCCTTTCCCGCCGGGCGGAGGCTTTGCCCGCCGTACCGATACGATCTCGTAGGGTTGCCCCGTTGCTGAGGATTCATTATTCATGCATGTTCACGTACAGCTGATCAGGCCCGCCAGCTCGACACCGGGCAGTGCATGAGACAGTGCGCTATCGGCCTCGATCGTATCGCGAACGGCTGCCTTTATTGATGCGTTACTCAGCAAGCGGCGTGTCAACGGTTGATCCCCATAACGGTCTGCTTAGCCGCTCCGCATAAAGAGAAAACATCATATTAAAGCTGATGCTTATTCTCAGCTTGTCACTCTCGTTCGGTGCGACCGAATGTGCCAGGTAGGATGGAAACATCAGAAGCATACCGTCGCTCACCGTCACCACGACCTGATCTGTATTCTGCGACGTGAGTTCGGTAATCGGCGGTCTGATGATGCCGGTTTGCGGTCTTGGATCGTGAAAATTAACCGAATCCGCTCCCGGATGCGTATGAACATAGTAAATGCCACTCAGGAAATTGTTCGGGTGGCTATGAATCGCGTGCGACGCACCGCTTGCGTTGATATTTGCCCAGCACCCTGTGATCTCAATCGCGTTATGGCCGATTTTTAAAAATCGAAGTACAGTCTGCGCCGTACTGTCAATGCATGAAATGAGATCGACAAATTGTTCGCGATTGTGAAGGTCCTGCCCCGACTGCCATGATCCGCCCGGCGGAATCTCAGTCATATCCGGGTTAATCTCGTTGAGGACTTGGAGAATATTGGAATTTACCCTCTGACGGAATCCAGACGTCAACTGAATTTTCCAGACGCACGTCGGAAAGATAGACAGAACCTCCGATACCTCCATCCACTTGCCTTGTCCGCTCATTCTTGCTGGCTAGATACTTTTGTGCGTCCCGTCACAGAACGGCGGGTTGCTCGTTTGCTTACAACAACAGAAAAATATCTTCTCCGACTTAGTGGCCTGGTATTTGACCGGCGAAAATACTGTGCCTGTGTGTGAACCGTCGCAAAACGGTTGGCGTTTGCTTCGACCGCATGCACACCAAAAATAGCTCTTCCCCGCGTCCACTTCCTCCAACAGCGGTGTTTTCTGCGCAATTTTAGCTCCGCTCATATTTTTTTCGAACATCTTCTTGCTAATTCATCATTTCAATCAAGCGCTGACATCATTCACTGCGGAACTCGGGTCAGTGCGGTAAGCTTCGGCGTAGCCAGGTTTCCGATATCGATGGCTCTGGTCCCGCACCGCTACTTTAAACCGAGAATGAAGATCCGCATCCGCAGGTAGTAGCTGCAGTGGGGTTGCGAATGATAAACCGGGCACCCTGGAGGTCTTCTTTATAATCGATCTCGGCCCCCATCAGATACTGAATACTCATCGGATCCACCAACAGGACGACACCAGCGTTTTCGATCGCCGTGTCGCCATCCTCCCGACGCTCATCGAAGGTGAATCCGTACTGAAAACCGGAGCAACCCCCGCCCGAGATAAAGACCCGCAGCATCAAGGCCGAATTACCCTCCTCGGCGATGAGTTCGCCGACCTTCGTCGCCGCCACGTCAGTAAATACCAGTGGCGCTGCCGGCGCGCTCTGTTGATGGACTGCTTCCATAAATCACCTCACCAATCTGTAAACGCTCTCAATCTTCGTTGTCCGGTTCGGCTTTTCGACGCAGACGCGGCTCAAACCAACGAAGCGGCACCTCCCGTACCGGTGGCACCGACTCCGTGATATTGCCATCCGCTTCCATGATGACGACCCAGCGCAGCCCGCGGTAACGGAAAGTTGCCTGTAATCGACCAGCGTCTGCGTCGACTCCTTTGCTGACCTCGGCCGTTAACTGTCCATGATCCATGGCGTGCTTGAGCTGCTTCTCGGTAAGTCCAAGCTTTGCTGACAGCAACGCCCCGTCTACCATGATTTCTTCGCCGATAACGTCGAATCCATTGCTCGTCATTATTCATTCATCCGTCCGTCTCACAGCTGCGTGTTTGGCGCGATTGCACGTGCTCATCGGCCGATCAGAGATACGCAGCATCTGCTGCTTTGTCGGCCGCTATCATCGCTTCATACTTATCTCCAATGGCGAGCAGCATATCTTTGGTCAAAATGTTCTGACCGGGAGTCTCCATATGGTATTCGTGAATGCGGGTCTCAACGATTGCATCCACGGGGCAGGCCTCTTCGCAAAATCCGCAATAGATGCATTTGAAGAGATCGATGTCATAGCGTGTCGTACGCCTCAGGCCATCGGGGCCCGTATCAGATTCAATGGTAATAGCGAGCGCCGGGCAGACGGCCTCACAAAGCTTGCAGGCGATACAGCGCTCCTCGCCATTTGGGTAGCGCCGCAGGGCATGCAGACCCCGAAATCGCGGCGATTGCGGCGTCTTCTCTTCCGGATACTGTATCGTTACTTTCTCGGCAAAAAAATTGCGCAGGGTCACACGAAGCCCTTGCAAGAGCTCCCACAGCAAGAACGTCTTCACCAAGCTGTTTAATGTCGCCATATGCTCCGGTCTATTGCAGCGGCTTGCACGCCGGCTAGCGCGCGATCGTCTGCGTCTTTCGAATTTTCTTCTGTAACTGAATGATGCCGTACAGCAGCGCCTCAGCCGTGGGTGGACATCCCGGGACGTATATATCCACCGGAACAATTCGGTCGCAACCACGCACCACGGCGTATGAATAGTGGTAATAGCCACCCCCGTTGGCGCAGGAGCCCATTGAAATTACCCAACGGGGTTCAGGCATTTGGTCGTAAACTTTCCTGAGCGCCGGCGCCATCTTGTTCACCAGTGTGCCCGCCACGATCATTACATCCGATTGGCGGGGACTGGGTCTGAAAATTACGCCAAAGCGGTCGAGGTCGTAGCGCGAGGCGCCGGCGTGCATCATCTCCACCGCGCAGCAGGCAAGCCCGAAGGTCATCGGCCACAGTGAGCCGGTACGGGCCCAGTTCATCACCTTATCTACAGTGGTGACAGCGAAGCCTCGTTGCTGCATTGCATCGAGCGATTGTGTTCCGTGGACCATAACGAGTCACCCACTACATAATGTCCATTCCTCAGACCGGTCGCAGCCAGGTGAGTGTCCTGACAGCCAGGATCTGTCGGCTAATGTAGTATGGAAACGAAACTACTTGATAGACTCTGGTCTGTCAAGATAGTTTCGAAACGCTACTATTTTATGATATAGGACTTGGTCGTATATGCGACAATCCGGTGCCGACACCGAGCTCTCATTAGTGGCGTTCGATCATCAGTTTCTTGAGTTCGCCGATGGCTCGGGCGGGATTGAGGCCCTTCGGACAGGCGACTGTGCAATTCATGATGGTGTGACAACGATACAAGCGGAACGGATCCTCAAGTGCGTCGAGTCGCTCACCGGTGGCCTCATCGCGGCTATCGACGACCCAACGGTAGGCCTGCAGTAAGATCGCGGGCCCAAGAAACCGTTCACTGGTCCACCAATAGCTAGGACAGGCGGTTGAACAGCATGCGCACAGGATGCATGCAGCAGGCTCATCAATCTTCGCTTGCTCCTCCGGGCTTTGCAGCCGTTCTCGGTCGGGTGGTGCAGGCGTGCGCGTTTGTAACCAGGGTTGAATGGAGGCGTATTGCGCGAAAAAGTGCGTCAGGTCAACGACCAGGTCCTTGATCACGGGCAGATGAGGGAGCGGATACACGCGAATGGTGTCTTTGCCGTCACGAATGGGTACCGTGCAAGCCAAGGTATTCGTTCCGTCGATATTCATGGCGCAGGAACCACAGATCCCCTCTCTGCAGGAACGCCTGAACGTCAGGGTAGAGTCGATCTCGTCCTTAATCTGGATGAGGGCGTCGAGGACCATTGGCCCGGTACCCGAAACGTCCAATGGATAGGTATCGACACGCGGATTGTCATTCGCTTCCGGGTCGTAGCGATAGACGACGAATCGTTTGACCGTGTCTGCCCGAGGCGGTGCCGGGAAGGTTTGGCCGCGTTGGACGCGAGCGTGAGACGGGAGACGGAACTGAGCCAATTTTTCGCCTTGGACGCCCTTGAGCGGCTCAGTAACGCGGAACCATTGGATCCACGTTCAACGACCAGGCGTCAATCCCACCAGCCAGGTTGTAAACGTTCACGAAGCCGCGAAGCCGGTAGCGTTCCGCGACCACTTGACTGCGCCCGCCGCCGTGACAATGAAACAGTAGCGGTGTGTCTTTGGGCAGGGTCTCGATCAATCGCTCGGCGGCTTCGTCAAAGGGCACCGCAGCTTTGATTTGCGCCTTCGCACGTTCGTCCGGGCCCCGCACATCGAAGAGGTACACGCGTTCACCTGCTTCGATATCGGCATTCAACGTCGAAACATGCATCTGTTTGACGGCGGGAGGCGCGTTCGGATTTTCAAAAGTAAAGCCCGATCCTTGCAGGCTCTCGACGCTATCGATAAACAGGCCATTTGCTCGTTGGGCCGTGCTCGGGTCCATGAGTACGGCAATGCCATTCCCGTCAGCACGGATCTCACGGGCCTTGGTCGGCGCGAGCTCAAGGTCGGTCCGCCAGCAGGCATCGATCCGCACGTGCAGGGACATCTCGTCTGGCTGTTGATCCAATGCATGACGCACTGTCGCCGCCGCCTTATCCGAGAACGTAATTTCGGGCACCGTGTGAACAGCGGGTTTCAGCCCGAGTAAATCAATAAGTTCGCCGGATTCGTAAAGCTCTGTGACAATGTCACAACCGCCAATAAGTTCGCCATTCACATAGAGCTGGGGGATGGTCGGCCACTGGCCGTACGTTTTAATTCCCTCGCGAAGAGGGGCATCGTCCAGAACATCAACGGTCTCGTATTCGCTAACAAGCATATCGAGAATATTGACAGTCGCCGCGGAGAACCCGCATTGGGGACGAGCACGCGTCCCCTTCATAAAGAGCAAGACCGAATGAGTATTCAATAACGCTTCGATTGACTCGCGTGTGATTTCATCCATTGCCATGCTATTCCGCTACCGCGCCCCGTGAGCGTCGACACTGAAACTCTCACCGCAACCACACTCCCCGCTGACGTTCGGATTGCGAAAACGGAAGCTGTTGCTCAGTCCCTGCCGAACGAAGTCTATCTCGGTGCCCTCAAGTAAAGGCAGATGTTCGGTATTCACGACAATCTTTATGCCGCGATTTTCTAAGAGCACGTCATCCTTGGTAATGTGATCGGCCACATCCACCACATAGGCGAATCCGGAGCAGCCGGTCCTTTTGACGCCAAGGCGGAAACCGATGCCTTCACCGCGCTCCGTGATGAAGGTAGTGATTTGCCGGGCAGCTGATTCCGTGAACGTGATCGACATGGATATTCCCTATGTACTGGGTTGCTTGACCTGTGATTTAGTAGCGGAACCAAACTAAAGGATGATGTATTACTTGTCAAGATAGTATCGGAACGCTACTATCCGGCGATGGCCGCAGCTTCGGATGTTAGTGCTCGAACAGTAGCCGAGCTGGTTGTGCAGTTGGGCTGCCTGGTCCGCGGGGACGGCTTCATTGCAGATCTTACACTCGCCCAGTGGACGGCTTTGCGCTATTTTTCCAGCGTCAATCGCTTCTCACGAACCGTTTCAGCCTTTGCTGAGTTCCATGGCACCACCCGTGGCACGGCATCTCAGACTATCAAGAGCCTGGTGCAGAATGACTACCTGACGCGCAAGCGCTCGAAGAGCGATGGCCGAAGTATTGATCTCACCCTGACTAACAAAT
>JACZWL010000084.1 GCA_022572185.1 Pseudomonadota bacterium
CCAAATGTCCAAAGAAGAAGTGTTCGGCCCGGTAGTCGCGCTCTACGCATTCAGGGAAATTCAGGAGGCGATTGACCTGGCCAATAACGTAGATTATGGCCTGCAGGCAGGCGTATTCACCCGTGATCTGGCCACGGCCCACAGGATAGCCGACGCCTTGAATTGCGGCGGTGTAACGATCAATGACAGCAGCGACTACCGAATTGACGCCATGCCCTTTGGCGGCACGCGGAGTTCTGGTCTCGGTCGCGAAGGAGTGGCTCATGCCATCCACGAAATGACCGAAGCAAAAACCTATTGCTTTAACCTGTGAACCATTAATGGCGAGACTGACTGTGGAATATAATCTGGCATTGATCGGCTTTGGCAATGTAGGTCAGGGGCTGGCAGAAATCTTGTCAAAAAAGGCCCCACTGCTGCGTGAGAAATTTGACGCCGATATTCGCATCGTCGCTATCTGCGACCTCACCAAGGGCAGCATCGCCGATGCAGACGGCTTTGATCCTCAGGCCTTGCTGGATCACATCAACGAAAAGGGTGACCTGAAAGAATTTCCTGCCCCCGATAAAGGCTGGGATGCCCGTGAAACGATTGAAAACAGCGGCGCCAATGTATTGGTGGAACTGTCCTTTACCGACCTTAAGACCGGTGAGCCGGCACTGAGCCACATGATCCAGGCACTCGCGTCGGGAATGAATGTCTCCACCACGAACAAGGGACCGGCGGCACTGCATTTTCCAAAATTACTGGAGTTGAGTAAGACTTACGGTGGCGAAATCGGTGTGGAGGGCACCGTTATGAGCGGTACACCCACCTTGGCACTGGGCATGAATATGCTGGCCGCAGCCGGTGTCACTCGCATTCAGGGTATTCTTAACGGCACAACCAACTATATTCTTGGCGAGATGGAGAACGGCGCGGACTATGCAGATGCATTAAAAGATGCCCAGGCTAAAGGTTACGCGGAAGCGGATCCCGCCGGCGATGTGGACGGCCACGATGCCGCCGCCAAAGTCGTAATTCTGGCCAACCTGGTGATGGGTCAAAGCATGACTATGGAGGATGTCAGCTGCATCGGCATCAGCGGGCTGACCCGTGCCCAAATCCAGTCGGCGCAGTCTGAGAATCAGCGATGGAAACTGATTGGAACACTCGAGAACGTAAATGGCCAGATTCAGGGTTCCGTCAGACCGGTCAAACTGGATGCCACGCATCCTTTGTATGGTGTTAGTGGTGCCGCCAATGCTATTACTTACAGCACTGACCTCCTGGGCGATATCACACTGATCGGTCCAGGAGCAGGCAGAATCGAAACCGGTTACGCGATCATCGGCGATATCCTGACCTTTCCCCACTAGTTGCGATCCTGTACATGGCGAATTGATATTCACTCGCTATGGTCCGGTTTGTACACTGTGTGAGAATCGTGTGATACGGCTCTGCATGGTCATGATAGGTATTGCATTCGCAACGGACGCCTTACGCCCTACTGTTAGTTAAATAAAATACCTACAAGTCAACTTCCGTTTTCGGGAGGCAGGGGCCGGAAGTTCGCACCGAGGCGAGTTCGCGAGCCGACAGACGCCGAAGGCAGCGCAGCTGCCGTTCCATCTTCGCACCCCGACCAATGTCATCAATCACTTAGCACGAGTATCAGGATCAGAAATTCATCTCTCGATCCCATGTAAGTCCACCGTAAGTCCAAGCCAAGTGCACCACCTCGACCATTCCCCCAAGGTTCACCGCGCATTCGCTATCTGTCAGTGTCCGCAAACTTGGGCGGCGGTGTTGGCGAGCTTGTTTGTGTTCACCTGCCTAGGAAGTACACGGCATAGTCACCGATCTCATCAGTGGGTGATGACGGTATGCGGCCACAGGTCAATCAGGTACCGCAAAATGTTTGGGTCACGCGCTCATTCGGTTCTGGTGCCTCGGCGTATTGTGCATATTCCGGCTGCTCTGCAAACGGCTGCGCCAACACGACGTTGAGATCTCTGAAGACCGTCAGATCGCCTGCTACAGCCTCCTGTATCGCCTGCTCTATGCGGTGATTGCGCGGAATGAATAACGGGTTAACCGAGTTCATCAGCGCCACCACTTCGGCGGACTCTGTCGCCTGGTTGCCAACGCGCTGCCGCCAGCGTAGCTCGAATTCGCCGAAGCGCGCTGGATCACTGGCGTCGATACGTGTCGCCAATCCACGAAAGCTCAATGTGTAATCGAGCGCGTTGTCCTGCAGATATTTCAGCCAGTCACCGATCAACTCAGCGTCGCCGTCTTTATTGTCCATCAAACCGAGCTTAGGCCGCATGAGATCGAGATAGCAACTGTCGTAGCACGCCGGAAATTCGGACAGGATCGCCTCGAAATCCGTCCGGGCATCACACAGCAACAACAATGATTCCGCAAGGCGCGCGAGATTCCACTGCGCGATCGGCGTCTGGTTGGCGAAAGCGTAGCGGCCGTGTTGGTCGATAGAACTGAACACCTTCTTGAATTGGAACTCATCCATGTATGCGGCTGGACCATAGTCCAGTGTCTCGCCTGAGATCGAGGTGTTGTCTGTGTTCATGACGCCATGAATGAAGCCGACTGCCATCCAGCCAGCTACGAGTTCGGCTTGACGTTCGGCCACGCGGCGGAAAAATGCGACGTATGGCACCTCATCACTTTTGGCCTCGGGATAATGACGGTCGATCGCGTATTCGGTCAGCGTCTTGAGTGCATCCGTGTTCCTTCGAGCTGCAAAATATTCAAACGTACCTACACGCAAGTGACTTGACGCAACCCGCGTGAAAACGGCGCCTGGCCATACGGTTTCGCGATATACCGCCTCGCCGGTCGCAACGGCCGCCAGCGCGCGCGTCGTTGGTATTCCGAGGTGGTGCATCGCCTCGCTAACAATGTATTCGCGAAGTACCGGCCCGAGCCACGATTTGCCATCACCGCCGCGAGAGTACGGCGTGCGGCCAGAGCCTTTAAGTTGAATGTCGTAACGTTTACCGGCGTCAGTAACGACCTCGCCCAGCAGGGCCGCCCGCCCGTCACCGAGTTGAGGCACAAAGTGCCCGAACTGATGGCCGGCATAGGCAAGCGCGATTGGCTGGACACCCGCGGGTCGGGAAGCACCGCTGAAGATCCGAGCAAGCTCCGCCTCGTCCTCGGCGAGCGAGTCGAGACCAAGTTCGACAGCCAGATCGTTGTTCCATGCCAGCATCGACGGTGCCGCCACGACATCAGGCTCTACCGAAGCGTGGAAGCCTTCGGGTAACCTCGCGTAGCTGTTGTCGAGATTCATAGTTGAGTCTTGTGGCTAGTTAGCCAGAGGCCTGATCTGCGCATAATGCCACAGCCGAACACTAGCTGTAGGGCACAAAAAATCTATTGGCACCATTGTGGGTCTCGATAATCCACGTCATCTAATTTTATTGCAAGTTTCGGTATGACTTGGATACGGGTTAATCGGCACTGTACAAGCTGTCTAGACAAGCGAGGATTTGCCGACCTTTGGGTCGTAGTGCATAACCAGCAGTGGGTGGAAAGTCGTCAATAAGAGTGCGCGCGGCCCACCCCTGTCGAAGCAGCGACTTTAGTCCAATCGTTATCGCCCGTGGTGTCGCATCAGGAATCGAAGAGCGCAACTGTTTAAAGCGTAATCTGTGCTCGCCGATTGCCGCCACCAAAGGCAATGTCCATTTTCGAAATGCCAGATCGACGTCGTCTCTACGTTGAATAATTTGTACCAGCGCCGAACAGTCATCTCCAATCGCGACGCCATGCGTCGTCAGCAGATACTCAGGCCGCATCGGATGCCCATAGCCCGTATTTCTTCGCACGAAGCCAAGGTCAATGAGATCCGCAAGAGATACGCTCAACGAGCCTCGACTGACTTCGAGGCGATGGACCAGCGTAATAAATTTCGCCCCGGAGTACCGATGCAACTCCGCAATAACCAATATGTTCCAGCGGTGTTGTACGAGACTGGTTAGTCGAGCCAGGTTGGCGTGCAGATTGGATACGCTCACTTGACAGATAATATACTAAGTATAAAATTAAGACAATTCATGATCAAGTGAGACACAGTGATGACTGAACGAATTCAATTCGACGGTGGGCTCACCGTATCCCTGCCAGTTTCGGATCTCGATGAAGCAATACACTGGTATCAGAATATTTTGGGTTTCGAGCTTAAGTATCGTTTGGACGATATTGGGTGGTGCGAGCTGACATCGTCAGTGGAAAAGGTAAATGTAGGGCTGAGTGTGGTCGAGAAACCTAACCCTGGGGGTGCGACACCTACTTTCGGCGTACAAGACATCAAGGCAGCAGAAGTGTCCCTACGGTCAAAAGACGTCCGCATAGACGGTGACATTGTTACGATCAAAGGAATGGTGAGCCTGCTGATGTTTTACGATCAGGATGATAATTCACTCATGTTTTATCAAGATTTGGCATCCGATGCGTAATTGGCGCCCCGTACTGCTAGACACCATTGCGGTTCTGGCCGTGTTTGGGTTTCTGAATGGCGCCAGCGCGCAATCACTGCAAACTGAACATACTTACAAACTCGATGATGTTGATAGCCGAACGCCGGCAAGCCTCGAGGATGTCTCGTGGCTCGTCGGGTCCTGGTCTGGTGACGCGTTTGGCAATACGTTTGAGGAAGTATGGAATCCACCATCGGCCGGATCGATGGTGGGCATGTGGAAACTGATAGAAGAAGATCAGGTCGTATTTTACGAACTCATGCTATTGGTTGAGGAAGAAGGAAGCCTTAGTCTTAAGGTGAAACACTTCAATGACGATTTAACAGCATGGGAAAACAAGGAAGACTACGTTAGGTTTCGGCTGGTGAAAATGGGCGACGACGCTGTGCATTTTTCGGGCTTGAGCTTTCACCGTATCAACGAAGATGAAATTCACGCTTTCATCGCGTTGCATCATGAAGGCGAGGTTCGGGAAGAAAAGTTAGTCTACCGTCGGAATAATTAGGTATATGGCGCAAAACTCTGCCAAAACCATGGTATCGGCAACAATGCGATGACCCACACCCAGGGGGGATGTTTCGTCACACCAGTCGTTGGTTCGAAGCCCAAGTGAGGTCAGGCTAACCGCCAACTGAGGACTGCCGGAAAATTGCCGGGATCAGTCCGGACCCGTTATGACTTGTTAGGCACTTACGTCCGCGGGCGTCTCCAGAATACACGTTAAAAACAATTACTTACATTCGTCCAACTGCCTTCGGGACGCAGGGGCCCTCCCGATAGATACTCTTCACCAACCGAATGACGTGCCTTGCTCTGAGTATGGCTCGCATCGAGGAGCGAAGCGACGACAGGCCGAAGGCCCATCCTCTCACCCCGACCAGTTTTTCCCTAAATGTCAATTACGTTGGAGTCGGGCACTGCCCGGTTTTTTGTAGCGTTGTAATATCCAACACCAGATCATGGTCTTGTAGTTAACACGGCAGAAAAACGCATCGCGGAGCTTGCTGGTCCATGAATATTGACTTAAAGGTCCTTGATGACGTCGCCGAGAATTCCGGGTCAGCCCCCGCTGTGTCCGATTCCTTCGGTCAGGGCAGAAAAATCAAGAACACGTCAAGCATCTGCCCTCAATGCCTGGAACCGATTGATGCGGAAGTGTTTGAGCGCCAGGGTGAGGTATGGATGGACAAAACCTGCGCTCGCCACGGCCAGTTTTCTGCCCTGCTTTCCTCGGACATCAGGCACTATTTTGAACCAGGGGCACGGTCAGGTGCATCACCGAGTTCGGGTGCATCCTGTTGTGGCAGCAGCTGTGGCCTTGCGACATCAGAAGTGTTGCCGGGTGCAAATACGACGCCCTGGACCAACCATAGCTGCACCATCCTGATCGAGATCATCGAACGCTGCAATCTCAGTTGCCCAACCTGTTTCGCTGGCTCATCGCCCCTTCACTCGAAGGTGATGAGTCTGGAGGAATTCACCCGCCAGGTGGATCAATTGGTGACCGAGGGCAAACGCGACTCCGATATGATCCAGCTATCCGGCGGCGAGCCGACGATTCATCCCAGTCTGTTTGCAATGGTTGACCTGCTGTTCGAGCGTGGATTCCACAAAGTCTGTATCAATTCCAATGGTATCAAGCTGGCGCGGCCAGCCTTTACCGAACGCCTGGCGAATTGCATGAACCGGCACCCCGAGGACCAGATTTTTGTCTACCTGCAATTTGACGGCTTCGAAGACAGCACTTATGCTCGTTTGCGCGGCCGCGAGGATCTGCTCCAGATCAAGCGTCGGGCTCTGGATAATTGCCAGGCCCACGGCATCCGGGTTCACCCGGTAATGACACTGACCCGGGACATCAATGACCATGAAGTGGGTGACTTTGTGCGGCTGGCAGTTGAGAATCCGGCGCTGAAGAATGTCGTCATCCAGCCCGCCATGTACTCCGGGCGTTATGATAATCTGCGGCGCCAGGATCGCCTGACACTGGCAGACACGGTCACGCTGATCTGCGATCAATTCGGGGTATTCTCGCCAGAGGATTTTGTGCCGATACCCTGTTCGGACCCAAACTGTTTTGGCATGGCGGTCGCAATTCGAACCGGCAACGGCCTGCTCCCGGTATCTCGCTATTTTCCTCGCTATGAATCCTGGGATAGCGATGAGGCTCGGGATCTGATCGACAGATTCTCCAACACGATCAATGGCCCGCAGGCTATCAGCGAAGCTATTCGTTGGGCCAGCTCGGGCGAGCGGGTCCAACCGCTGCTGCAGGACC
>JACZWL010000085.1 GCA_022572185.1 Pseudomonadota bacterium
GTAGACGGCAAACCAAAGCAGAACAAATTTCGTAAAGACTCCGATATCCCGGCAACATCTGCGGAATCGGATGCGATGAGCAAGGACATGAAAAAGCGCGGCTTCAAGTTTGTCGGCAGCACGATCATGTATGCACATATGCAGGCGACCGGGATGGTCAACGACCATGTGGTCAGTTGCTTCCGGTACAGGGAATGTGTAGCACTGGCGAAGAATCGTTAAGCCGGGGACAGACCCCGGGACAGACCCGGGGTCCGTCCCCCCTTGATCAATCTGCCATCTTCACGTCGAAGCTGATCGAAGCCAGCTGGGCTTCGGAATAACCCAGTCGTTCAAGAAGGTCCTGCCAGCGCGGGTCGTCATGAAGGCTGGCGAACAGGCGATTCACGTTGACACCAGTCAAGTCGGTACTGTTATTTTCTTCGGCCCGCTTGAGCCAGGCAAATGCCGGCTCTGTTTCATTACGGAAGGCATGTATTTCGGCGACGTTACTGGCCGCATCCTGCGCATGTTTATCAGCCAGTTCCTCCAGCGCGGCATCTGACTCGGCAGCTTGCTCAAGCGCGTGATAGACCAGGGCCAGCCCGGTCAGGCGCAACACCTGCAATTCCTCCCTTTTCATCTCCTGCAGTGCAGTCTCAAGGTCGCCATTCAGCATGAGGGAAATGCCCAGCCCGTACTGCGCGGCAATTCGTCCCGGGCTCAGGTTCAGAACGGTTCGATAGGCAACCGCGGCTTCGTCGAACCGCCCCGCCGTGCGTAAAGCTCTTGCCAGTTGGTAGTGTGCTGTCGGGCTTACCGGGTCGAGAGTCACCTGATGCTCGAACAACTTGATGGCCTGGTTCGTCCGGCCCAAGATCAGGGCGAACATGCCGGCATCACCGACGATAGTGGCCTGGCTCGGGCCCAGCTCAACTGCTTTCTCGAAATGCTGAGCGGCGGACCGCAGGTCATTGTCGAAATACTGGGACAGGGAACCGAGGCCGGCATAGGCATCGGCATACCGAGGATCTATGGATACTGCCTTATTGACGAGTTCCCTGACGAATTCAATGCTCTCCTTAAAAGGACGAAGGCCCATGGCCGCCTGGTTTGCATACACCTCGGCCAGTCCTTTCAGGGCCGGTGGATATCGCGGGTCAAGGGCCAGCGCGCGCTGGTAGAGTTCGGCGGCTTTTTCCAGGCTCTCGGCTGTGAACCGGTCCAGAAAATATCTGGCCTGCAAAAAGAAGGTAAAGGCCTCAGGAACGGTTTGCCTTGCTCTCGGCGCATTTTCCAGCAGGGTTATCTTGAGTTGTTCCACCACCTCAGCCGCGATCTCGTCCTGAATGGCAAAAATGTCGTCCAGGGTACGGTCGAAGGTCTGTGACCACAGGTGGGTGTCCGAGCGGGCGTCGATCAGTTGCGCAGTGATCCGAACCCGGGGGCCTGCCTTGCGAACGGAGCCTTCCAGAACATGCGCTACCTGGAGTCGCCTGGCGATCGTCGGAATATCGATGTCCTTGCCCCTGAAGGAAAACGCTGAGGATCGTGAGATCACCCTGAGCTCTGGAATCTTCGCGAGCAGGTTCAATAACTCTTCGGAAATGCCGTCAGAGAAATACTGTTGGTCGCCCTGCGGTGACAAGTCGGCAAACGGCAGTACCGCGATGGACCTGTCGCCATAGGATTCGATCAACGCCTCGCTGCGGCCTTTCTGGCGAGCGGTTTCTGCAATTAACGCTTCCCGGGGTTTTGACAGCACGAACTTGTCCACAGCAAAGTACGCCAAAGCCAAAGCCAGCATGACCATGATCATCAGATCCAGATTCTTGCTCGTTTGCAAGGTGGTGGACCTGGAGCGGTCGACTTCCTTTTCCTTTTTCAAGCCCTCCGGCGTGAGCTCGAAGGCCCAGGCAAAGGTCAGTGCCGGAATAACGCCGATGGCCAGCACAATGACAACCATGCGTGCGAGTGTGTCGTCAAAACCGAACAGCGGAAATATGGTCTCGGTAACCTGAATCAACAGCCAGGAAGCGACTACGTAAGCAGCCCCCACACGAAAGACGTTACGGCGCTTGAGTTCGTCAAAAAACGACAATGAATGGCTTCTTTTCATCCGCTGTTGACCCTAAGCGTAGCAATTGGTCGCGGGAATACCAATCCTCCGTCTGGCAGAGAAGCGCAGACTAATCAGTTGTGCACCATGGTCGTACCCAAAATGATGCGGAAAAAAGGAAAGCCTCGGGGCCGCGCATTCGACATCGTGATCGCCGAAGTATTGATGCACTCTCCACGATCTCAGGCAGCAACGGAGAAGATCATCCGGGATGAGGGGCTGAGAAAATCAAGCTGTTAGCCGCTGACCCCCGGGGATAGCGATGCCCTGCGGGAGATTATGTCCATAAGCACAATCACGTATTGCTATCGCAAATGAGAATCGTTATCATTTGCAATCAGATGGTAGGTAGGCGGAATTCAAGGACTTGCAGACAATGACTCTCGCATCTTTAGGACGTGGCCAGAAAGGGGTCATACGGGCGATCGACACGAGCGATCCCATGGTGCAACGGCTCATGGTTCTGGGTCTTGTCGAAGGCGCAGAATTAGAGTATTCCAGCGCCGCCATTGGCGGTGATCCATTGGAGTTCCGGCTGTTCGGCAATGCCATTTCGCTTCGCAAAGAGCAGGCCCGGCACTTCACGGTCTCCCCGCTCCCCAACGGTGGCTAAGCCCAGCGTAACCCGTGTTTCAGTTGACCAGATAACTGTAAGCCGGCGACCTTCCGTCAGCATCGCGGTTGTCGGCAATCCCAATTCCGGGAAAAGTACGCTATTCAATCGCCTCACTGGTCTGCGCCAGCGGACCGCGAATTATCCGGGCGCGACGGTTGAGAAACATGTCGGCACAGCGACTGCCGGCAAAGCAGTCCTCGAGCTGATCGATCTCCCCGGCACCTTTTCCCTAAGCGCGCACTCGACGGAAGAGCGCATCGCCGTCGATGTCATCCTCGGCAGAATGCCGGGCACGAATCCACCCGCCGGCATCCTGGCAGTTGTCGACATGACGAATCTCTATCAGGGCCTGTACCTGGTGCAACAACTGATGGAGCTGGAATTGCCAATGGTCGTTGCGCTGACGATGTCCGATGCGGCGGACCTAAAGGGACTGCGAGTCGATATCGACGCACTGCAGGCAAGGCTCGGTGGCGTGACCGTCTGCCCTGTTGTGGCAACGACCGGGCAGGGAATCAAGGCACTCAGGCAGGCGCTGGCCGAACTCCCCGGTTCACCACAGCCGGACCTGCCGGCCTTCTGGCCGGAACTGAACAAAGCGGCGGAACAGCTTTCTGCGGAGTTGCAGGGATCGGTGCGCCGCATTGAGATCGAGCGGGCGCTGCTTGATGGCTCCGGTGAAACGGAGCAGGAAATTCTGGGTCGTCTCGGCAAGGATCGTGACGAGCGCGTGGGCGAAGTTCGGCGTGAGTTATTCGGCGATGAGCCGCCGCTGGCGAGGGAAGCCCGCTATCGTTATAAGTGGGTTCGCGAAATACTGGACGAGGTGCAGCAAAGGGCGCCGCCGTTAACTACATGGGGCTCGCGCTTCATTGCCTGGCTCAACCGGCCCGTGCCCGGGACGATCGGACTGTTCGTCGTCATGGCGATCGTTTTTCAGGCCGTATTTGCCTGGGCGACACCGATGATGGACGCAATCGATGCCGGTACTGTCGCCTTGGGATCTTTTCTGGCGTCGCAGATGCCCGAGGGTGCGTTGGCAAGTCTGCTGTCGGACGGCATCGTGGCCGGCGTTGGCAGCGTTATCGTTTTCCTGCCGCAGATAATGATTCTGTTCCTGTTCATCATTTTGCTCGAGGACTCAGGCTATCTGGCGCGGGCAGCGTACTTGATGGACAGGGTGATGCGCTCCGTTGGTTTATCCGGCCAATCCATCATTCCGATGATCTCGAGTTTCGCCTGTGCCGTGCCCGGCATCATGGCGACCCGCGTTATTCCAAACCGCCGCGACAGAATTGCAACCATGCTCGCCGCCCCGTTCATGACCTGTTCCGCGAGGCTGCCTGTTTATGCGTTGCTGATCGCCGCGTTCGTGCCCGCCGAATCAATCGGCTGGATTAATTTGCAGGGCTTGGTGTTACTCGGGCTTTATCTTCTTGGCATCTTTGCCGGCGTGTTGACCGCCCTGCTGCTTAGGGTAACGGCGCTTCGTGGACCCAAGCCGCCCTTCGCATTGATGCTCCCCGAATTCCGCAAACCGAATTTGCGCACGGTCCTGATGCAGCTGTGGGGGAGGGTGAAGGTATTTCTGCGCCGGGCCGGTACGGTCATATTCGCCGTCGCCGTTATTGTCTGGGCACTGGCTTACTACCCGAGGTCGGACACGGTGGCATGGGAGTTGGCCGAGCAGCAGGCCGTTGCTGAGGCCTCATTGACGGGCGGCGCGCTTAGCGAGGCGCTGCAAGGGCTCGAACATCAGGCAGCAGCAGACCAACTCGCGCAAAGCTGGCTCGGCAGGGCGGGACAAGCCGTCGAACCCGTGTTCAGACCGCTGGGCTGGGACTGGAAAATCTCTGCCGCGGTTATTGCCGGATTCCCCGCGCGCGAGGTTGTTATTGCCGTGTTGGGTACCGTCTATGCCCTTGGCGATGCAGCTGACGAGGCGACGCTCGCACAAAGGCTAAAGTCGGCGACCTGGCCCGACGGAGCGCCGGTGTTTACTTTGCCGATGGTATTCGGGCTGCTGATTTTCTATGCCTGTTGCCTGCAATGTGCAGCGACGCTGGCCGTCATTCAGCGCGAAACAAACAGCTGGCGGTGGCCGGTGTTTGCGTGGTTCTACATGAGCACGATCGGCTATGTCGGGGCGCTCCTCGTGTATCAGTTGGGCAGCGGCTGAGGGATCATTCGGGTTAAGGGCTCTTGCGAACGAGGGCAACGACCCGAACCGGGCCGCCGGAACCACCTTCGATCTTCATCGGTAACGCAACGACCAGGGAGCCGGTCGCCGGCAACCTGTGCAAATTTGTCAGATTTTCGAGTCCGCTGATGTTTCGAGCCGCGGCGATGCGATGCACAACAAAGTCCTGAGACTTACCAAAGTCGATGGATGCCGTATCCACGCCGAGAATTGCAACCTTTCTTCCTTCGACAAGCAGGCGAGCCGCGTCCTCGCCATAAGACGGGAATTGAAGATTGCTGGCGTCGCCCGGTGTGTCATCGCCCAGGTAGGATTTAGCATCTGGCCAGTATTGGCTCCAACCGGAGCGCAACAGCACGATATCTCCGGGTTTGATGCGACCGTGTCGATCTTCGAATAAACGGACATCACGCGCACTCAGGCGATAATTGCGATCAGCGGCCGCTTTCTTGCTTACATCGATGACGATCGCGGGAGCGATCAGGTTTTCCAGTGGAATCGCGTCAGTCGGAAAGCCGTCGGCCGCGAAGTGCTGGGGAGCGTCCAGGTGCGTACCGCCATGCTCCGGTGTACATATCGAAAACGCCGAGTAAAAATAGCCACCATCCGTCTCCCCGAAAGCCAGCTGTCTCCTTTCAAACCTGGACGGTGATGTTGGCCAATACAGAGTGTCGCTGTTATAGGGATGGCTCAGGTCAACGAGATGGTATTCGCTGACATCCAGCGCAAGGGCCGGTAGTGCAAGAAACCCGGCAATGAAACCCACGGCGATTCGATTGATCATGCTACACCTCCATGAGTGACTCATTCTATGCAATGCCGCCGTTCGAAGTCGGGTCAGTCAATAAAGCCCGGCATCTGAAAGCCCAGCTCATGCAATGCGTCCAGGAGTTTGGATTTCTGATCGTCGCCAAGCGCAACGAGCGGCGGTCGAACGGTCTGCCATTGCGCCTCGCCGCGGAGGTTTCCGATGATAGATTTCAGCGCGGGAATCATTGGATATTTTTGGACGGTCGAGCGAAGCGCGTCGAGATCTGCCTGCATCGTTTCAGCCTTCTCACTCTGCCAGTTCTCGTATAGTTCGTAAATCGCGGCGGGGTTGATGTTTACGGTCGAGGAAATGCAACCGGCGCCGCCACGTCTCATGTTTCGCAGGAGGAAAGTTTCGCTCCCCACGAAGATGCGGAAGTCGTCCAGGCCGAGTTGCAACAGCGCGTCGGTGTTACCCCAGTTGCCGGAGCTGTCTTTTATGCCCACAACGGTCTTCGGGTATTGCGTTACCAGGCGCTCGACGAGATGTGGAGAGATGCCGACATGAGCAATCGGCGGAATGTGGTACAGGTAGACCCGCAGGTCGTCGCTGCCGACGCGTTCAATCACTTCGGCAAAACTTGCGAATAGACCCTCATCGCTGAGGTCCTTGTAATAGAAAGGAGGCAGCATCAGCATGCCTGCGCAGCCGAGACCGACAGCATACGCCGTGAGTTTGACTGTGTCGGTCAATGCGCAGTGACCAGTTCCCGACAGCAGGCGAGACGACTCGATGCCGGCGTCCACCAGTTGCTCCAGCAATGAAATCTTTTCCTCGACAGAGAGCGAATTTGCCTCGCTCGTGGTGCCGAAAACGGCAAGGCCGA
>JACZWL010000043.1 GCA_022572185.1 Pseudomonadota bacterium
GCGCAATTGGCGCAACCGGCTCCACCCGAGCCACAGGCGCAATTGGCGCAACCGGCTCCACCCGAGCCACAGGCGCAATTGGCGCAACCGGCTCCACCCGAGCCACAGGCGCAATTGGCGCAACCGGCTCCACCCGAGCCACAGGCGCAACCGGCGCAATTGGCGCAACCGGCGCCACCTGAGCCACAGGCGCCACCTGAGCCACAGGCGCAACCTGAGCCTGTGGCGCAACCGGCGCCATTGGTAGTACCTGATGAGCCAATGGTCGCTCGAAATTTCGATCTTGAGCCGCGTCCATCGCCGTGGCGGCTTGCCGTCCTCGGCATCATTCTCATCGGCTCCGTAGCCATGGTTACGCAACCAGACATACTGGAACGTGTCGATCAGCTGATCCCGATGGTAACGTCAATCATTGCTGACGAGATCATTGTTGAGCCCCCGCCTGAGTCTGCCGCAGAAACTGTCGCCGCTCCGCCTACAGAAGCAATTGTCGAGGACGCAGCGGCGGAAGATCTGGCCGAAGACACACTGGCAGAAGTAGCTGTCGAAAGCACAGCGGCAGAATCTTCCGTCGACGAAGAGTCGCCGGAGGAGGCCGTTGCTGAATCCACCGCGACTGAGACTGCGGATGAACCGGAAATCGATCTCACTGCACTGCTACCCCCGACTTTGACTATTGGACTTACGGCGACCGGCCGATCCGTAGCCGAAGTAGATCTGACCCTGAGAGAGGATTCCGATCCGGCAACCATTGACCTGGTGCGCATGAATAACATGCTCGAATCGTATTCGGTGTTACTCGAAGAAGTCGGCTTCAGTGGCAATCGATCACCCTGGGAAGAGGGTCAGTACGAGATCGCCAATGACGGACTCGTTACGTTCGAAGCAGGTCAAAACCGCGCCCGTACGACTATTTCCATGCTGCCGGATACGCTGCGTGAAACAGATCGCGAGGTAACGATCCTGGTGCGCGAAGCCGACAACGCCGAGAGCGAGCTGGCTCGTATCAACTTGCAACTGGAAGATGACGATCGGCGCGTGTTCGAAGCAGGCTTGCCGCGGAATACCATCGCTTTCACCGACAGCCAGGTACTTGTGCGGGAAGCCGATCCTGCGGTACAAATCGATGTCGTTCGCTTCAAGCCGGACAGTACCTCCGTTGAAGTTAGCTATGCCGTACGCGACGTGACGGCAACGGCGGGTGAGGATTATTTGCCGCCGGGGTTGCCGATCATCTATTTTGGTCCCGGCCAGCGATCGGCTCGCATACTTATCCCGTTGGTACAGGACTCCGCTCCAGAGCTCGGCGAAGTGTTTATGCTTGAACTACTGAGTGACGCCTCGCAAACTGATCCTGACGTTCATCGGCGAATTTCGATTTTGATTCAAGACGACGACTAGCCAGATCGGCTTCTGCATACTGCGAATCGCGGTTATGATTCGCGACGAGGATTAGAAAACATCCGTGACTATCTGCAAGAACGATCTCGATGGACGAAAAAGAACTGCGCCGCTATTCGCGCGTTGTAGTCGATGGTGTAGAGCAGGCGCCCAGCCGGGCGATGTTGCGCGCGGTCGGATTTGAAGAAGAAGACTTTGCCCGGCCACAGGTGGGGATTGCCTCCACCTGGAGCATGATCACGCCCTGCAATATGCACATCAACGATCTCGCGCAGCTTGCAGCCAAAGGCGCGGACGCTGCCGGCGGCAAGGCGGTCATCTTCAATACGATGACCGTATCGGACGGTATTGCTATGGGTACGCCGGGCATGGGTTATTCGCTGGTGTCGCGCGAGATTATCGCTGATTCCATACACGCGACTTCGACAACCCGATCAAGCCCGAAGGTCACCTCGTCATTCCTTACGGCAACCTGGCGCCCGCCGGCGCGGTTGCCAAGATAACGGTTAAGGAAGGACTGAAATTCGCAGGGCAATATCACCAAAACGGGATCAAGATAGGCCCAACGTTCGGTGGGTTTTCACACAGCCTCGGCCGAAAGCTGCACTTAGCATCGTCTCGTTTCTAATGAATTGAATCACCGCTCCCGATGAAAACAGCCTGTCGAACTCGATCTGATCGGACAGTATCCGTATGGTAGAGCCTGAGCTGCTGCAGATAAGAAGCTCGGTTCCTGTGCTTAACAGTGCTGCTTCCGTGCTGGGAAATCTTCCGAGGCTTGTTGATAATTAGCTGAAATCAATTGCCAATAGTCGGAATGGCATGCGCATAGTAATGCGCAGATCGAATTCGAACCTCGGGGCTCCCTGAGAAAATCTGGCAGAGTGGCGAAGGCCGATCCTGACGAAGGCTAATCACAAAACAAAAAGCGGTAAGGCTCCGTTTCCTGTGCGGAATGCGGGTACTATGTGGGAAATCCTGCAAACGGGCTCAAGCCCTTTCTTGTCGTGCCACCATGAACCTTCTTATGATCATTATCATTTTGTTTGCGATCATGGTCTCAGTGTGTATTTCTTACATCGCCTGGAAGGTATCGTCAGACAAACCATCAAAGCGCAAGGTAAAAGAATCGGGCGAAGTCAAAGAGCCGAAAGACTTGCCCGATTTATAAACCCGTCCCATATGGCAGATAGGAAATCTGTTCAATCAATGCCGTTTTGAGCGGCTGTTACTGCGCCTGTTCGCTGCGTGCGAGCTGGGTTTCGTTGCACGACTTTCAGATCGCGGACTGGGGGCAGCATTGTGTTGTGGTGCACTCGGTGGTGATGCGCTGCGTTGCGGTGCACTCCGTGGCGGGGCACTCGGTCGAGGCTGAGACCTTGTTGGCGCCCTGTTAGACGAGTGACTGCTCGGCCGAACTGATGCGTGGTTCCGTGCTGTGCTTGTCTGACGCGCTGGTGACAGCGGAACCTGACGTCGTGAGTTGTTCCTGCCCGCGTAATTGCTTCGGTCATAGGCTGCCCGGTTCGACGAGCGCGGTGCAATACTGGAGCCGTCACGCCTGTTGGATTGGACTGCATTGCTGGTGCCCGCAAAAGCTGTTCTGCGCGAGTTTGTACGCCGGTTGCTTGTGCGGACAGAGGATCTCTGCGGACTTGGCGCGAAACCCGTCCTGAGTTGCGAACCGCTGTTCAGGTCTTCCGATGTTCTCGTTCTGCGGCGTTCGGCGTCGACGTGGGCCCTGGTATTGCGCGGCCGAAAGTGAACAGCGTTGCGGGCAGATGAAGCGGCGCCGTTGCTGTTGCGGTCGCGCCTGTCGCCCGGATTGCTGCGATCGCGACTCTGTGCCTGCCATCTGCCATTACGGTCGCGGTCGTCGGCATCATTGCGGTTGTGTGCATGACGCGCATTGTCATCGCCGCGGTGGCGATTGTCATCATGGCTTCGTGTCCAGCGTCCGCCATCATCGTCCCGGCCGCTTCGGTCATGGGCCTGTCCGTCATGCCGGCGATGGTTGCCACGATGACGCCAGTCATCGCGATGGCGATCACGATAGTAATGCACTCTGTGGTTGTTGTGCCCCGGTCGCGCACCGCCGTGACGACTTGGACGCCAGTAATCTCCGTCCCTGTGCCGGTAGCTCGAGTAGCGGTGGCTGTTATAGACGTAGTGGTGGTTGAAAATACGGAGGCTCGGGCTCCGGTAATAATAATGATTGTAATAATGATGCCCGTAGTACGGGTGACCCCAGTAGCTGTGGTGATAAACGTGCAGGTGATCAGTCGCCCAGCCAATGGTGAACGCCGTCGTAACACCCCAGAAAAAGCTCGAAGTGAAGGAATAACCGGCGGGGTAGGGATAGTAATAAAGTGGATACGCTTGCGGGTAATAGTGATAGACAGGCTGCGGTTGATAAACAACAACGCGTTCGGGTTCGTAATAAGGAACGTAGATCACTTCCTCGTTCGCCGGCTCGATTTCAATGACGCCGTCCTGGTTGCTGACGGTCTGGTATTCATCACTCTTCAAATTGCCGGCCGCGTAAGCTCTGTCACGAAACGCCTCAACGGCTGTAACCACGTCCGCCTGCTGTGCAACAACGGCCTCGCCCAGTCTCCAGGTCCAGTCGATGTCTTCGTTCATGAGTTCAACGACTTCCGGATAATTCAGGAGTGCCGTAACGGAATCGTCCCAGTCCTCATCGGGCTTCAAGGATGGGTCGGTTTCAAGCCGCTCGAGAAAACGTGCCGCCTGCACGACCTGCAGTGGATAGGTCGACGCCGGCAGAACGATCGCGAGGAGGTCGTCAGGATAAAGTGCGACAGGGCCGACGAGATCCTCGAGTTCGGCCGCTGAGAGTAACGGCAGCGCGCTATCCTCACTGGTATCGAGCGTGGCACCTTCCTGGAAAGGGGCGATTGGGTTGCCGTTTTCGTCCACCGGCACCTGTGCAAGCACGGGCGCCGTAGTCAGCATTGCCAGCCCAACATAGAGCAGAACCTGAAAAACGAGCCGGATTTCTTTAGCTTCCCTCTTCATATCAGCCTCCAGGCCAGGCATTGCACATCTGGTTCGCGCAATGCGTCATCCTGGCACCAAGCCTAACCCGAGCAAGCTGAACAGGCGCTTAACCTGAAATGGCGCCGGATAAGGAAAAATCGCCGTTTCCCGGCAAATTTGCCAAGAGGCGCATATGAGCAGACAGCAACAACAGCCAGTGCCCATCAGTTGCCGGCGGCAATGGCCGCCACGTTGCGGCCAAGCCATTCAATACCTTCCTCTATTTGCCGCGACCAGGGATGGCCGAAGCTCAGG
The DNA here is from genome assembly GCA_022572185.1 of Pseudomonadota bacterium. Taxonomy (GTDB): domain Bacteria; phylum Pseudomonadota; class Gammaproteobacteria; order Steroidobacterales; family Woeseiaceae; genus JACZWL01. The sequence goes on from JACZWL010000043.1 coordinate 4,717, forward strand.
CGTATGAAATTCCGGTATCTGTTGCAGGGTGAAAATATCAGGCCAGGCGCTATGCTGATGCCAGCCTCGATCGCCAGGTCGAAAAGCATCTCGGAATCGACTTTTTCCGGCAATTCGAGCCAAATCACGCTGCCGCCAACGGGCTTGGAGGTCCTGGTTTCCCGTGGAAAATGCTGAGCGACCATTGCACTCATCCGCTCGGCGTTGCACTGCAGTTCTGGTCTCAGCGTCTTCAGGTAGCGGTCGTAGTCTCCGGTGGCAAGAAACTCGCTCAGGGTGAGTTGCTGGAGGAGGCCGGACGAACATGAGAAAGACCGTTTGAGCTGCACGATCTGATCGATGTACTGCCCCGCAATCAACCATCCTATGCGATAGCCCGGTGCTATTGTTTTCGAGAATGATCCGCAGGTCAAAACGCTTCCGGAGCGTGAATAGAATTCGGCCGGCTTGGGCCGGTGACCGTCAAACAGGAGGTCGCCGTATACGTCGTCCTCGATGAGCACGACGCCATGCGCTTCGAGCATCTCGACCAACTCTTGCCGCATTTCCTCCGGCATACTGACGCCCAGCGGATTACTCAGCGTTGTGGCAAACATGCAGGCCTTCACCGGGTGCGCTTCCAGGGTCTTGCGCAGCGCACTGAGTGATATGCCTTCCTCCGGGCAGGTCTCGACTTCGATAGCGAGCATGCCGAGACTGTCGATAAGCTCGAGGAGGCCGTGATACGTTGGCGATTCGACGGCGATAACATCACCTTTGCCGGCCACAGCCTGCAATGCCAGTAACAAGGCTTCCTGGCCGCCGTTAGTGATACAAATATTGTCGGGGTCGATTTTTCCGCCGACGGTATCCAGGTAGCGGTAGGCAATCTGGCGCCGCAGCCCCGCCTCACCCAGGGTAGGCGCGTAGGCGAGGCTTCGTTCCTGGGCACGCGCCATGATCCGTTTCATTGTTCGGTGCAGCGCTTTTGCTGCGGGCTTCACCATGCAGGGATTTGCGATACCGAACGGCACCACACCGGGTGTGTAGAGACCATCGTAAACGCGGTCCATCAGGCTGCGTCCAATGACGGGGATGGGCCTGGCTGAACGGCGAAAGGCCGGTGACGGCCGGACCAGCTCGTTGGTGGGGAGGCCACGCACATAAAAACCCGACTGCGGCCTCGATTGGACCCGCCGTTGGCGCTCGAGCTCGACGTAGGCCTGCCGTACCGTTGGGATGCTCACGCCGATTCGATGGCTCATCCGGCGCAGGGAGGGCAGACGGTCGCCCGGCATCAGCGCGCCCGACTCGATGTTATCCGAAATTAAATCAACGACTTGGCGATAGAGGTAATCGCTGCTGTCCTTATCGACGGCAAGCACTAACTGTTCACCTTACATTTCCATAAAATTGCATCTGTTATAGCTCCAATAGAACCGTATAGTCAAGCACTTCGTTCGACAAGAGACCTTCAGGAGGCAACCATGAACGGTCATAACTGCCACTGCAAAGACGCCTATCAGGACCGCCTGTTTACCTTCGCGGGGCATACTCGGTCTCCGGTGATGCTGGCAAGACAGCACGGATTCGAATGGCGCCAGATGCTCGCCCGGCTGGCAAGGCCGATGCTTCGGCTACATCACCTGCGCAACATTCGCACGCAGATGCTGGACGACGCGCTTGAGGACCTCGATGGCTGTAAGAGTGCCGGGAGACCGCAGGAAGATGCGTAACTGGATGCTTTATGTGGTCACCGTACTGGTCTGGGGATCGACCTGGCTTGCCATCGAGTTCCAGCTCGGGGTGGTGCCGCCCGAGGTATCGGTCTTCTATCGATATGCAATCGCGACCGCGCTGTTATTTGCCTGGTGCCTGGCGCGGGGATTGAATCTGAAGTTCGATCGTCGCGCCCATTCGCGATTCGTTCTTCTTGGCCTGTTGCTTTTTTGCCTGAACTACATCGTGATATATCACGCCCAGCAGTACATTACGTCCGCCTTAACGGCTATCGCGTTTTCGACAATGCTGTGGATGAACATTTTTAATGCCCGAATCTTTTTCGGTGTTCGTGCGGGCGGACGCGTCATCGCGGGCGCATTGCTCGGCATCGTCGGGATTGTCATTTTGTTCATGCCACAAATCGAGAGGATCTCGCTATCCGATGCAACGCTTTACGGTGCAGGCCTCTGTGTCCTGAGCGCATTGATCGCATCACTGGGCAACATGGTATCTCAGTCGACCCAAAATGATGGCTTGCCCGTCATGCAATCAAATGCATGGGGCATGCTATACGGTTCCATATTGACGGGCGCCATCGCGTTCGGCCAGGGACAGGAGTTTCATTTCGACTGGTCTCTGGCGTACGTCTCGTCACTGCTGTATCTGATTATCTTCGGGTCGATTATTGCCTTCGGCGCATACCTGACCCTGCTTGGCCGAATCGGCGCCCACAAAGCCGGGTATGCGGTGGTGATGTTCCCGGTCGTGGCGTTGGTCTTGTCGGTCTTTTTTGAAGGTCTTGAGATCACGGCCAACATCATCGTGGGCGTGATGCTCGTCCTGCTGGGCAATATATTCATACTGCAAACGAGACCGAAAACGCGGGCTGGGTACGAAGAAACTGGAGCCGCCGAAACAAGGCGGCCGCTGCATCTCGCAGCCGACCGGGTGCGTTAGCTTTGCTGGGCGTAGGGATCTTGAAAGCGGCAGCAGGAGGGGCAGGGTTGCCCCTCCTGCTGCTCAAGACGTCTAGTCGTCGGTGTCGTCGTCCCCACCGTGCCAGGCAATGAATTTCCATTCACCGTCGGCACGAACCAGGATGTCGGTGTATCTGCCGTTTGCCACTTCCGTTTCGCCGTCGCTGTTCTCGGTCGCGTTGGTATAAAGATAGTGTGCGACCGCCATATCGCCGTGTATTACGGTCGACAAGGGATATAGCTCGTGTTCAAGTCCCTTGGACTGTTTCGTGTCGAACTCATTCCACATGCGGGTGGATGCTTTGTCTCGTGGTGCCGGAGAGTTTTTCGACCAGCCAATGAAATCCGCTGACAAGAATCGTTCGACCCAGCGCCGGTCACCCCGCTGAGAGGCTTCCCACTGCTCCTCGATCACAGACCAGACGGCCACATAGTCGTCAGTCGCGCTTTGGGCAACGGCACTGTCATCAGTCGCTTCCTGTTCGGTAGCTTCCTGTTCGGCGGCTTCACCCTCCGCCGGGTTCTGTGCCAGGACTGTGCCAAAGGCGAAAAGGAATGTCCCCAAAAAAGTAATGCCGAGCTTTTGCGTACGAGTCATGGCTCCGTCCCCCAAGTTTTAGTATCGATCCTGTCGGTACTGGCAGTGTAATCCCATTCGGCAATCGCGCCAAACAATTGTGCACTCAAAATTCCAGGGGTGAGATCGCTGATATTGCTTCTCACACGCTTAAGCAGTCGCCTGATTTCCAGTAGTTGCTTTGCCGAGGTCGGAGAACAACAGGCTGTCTGAGCGACCTGGCTGCAGCAACGGGCCGCGATGCTCAGCTTTCGCGATAGAATATACAGAGAGGATGGAGAAAATCGAGTATGCGGTCGCCACCTAGTACTCCATCAATATCACCTTGACGGAGTACTAGCAAACCGTGGCCATGCGGAGGCGCATGGCCGGGAGGAGAGATCGTGGACCGAACCAGCGGCCCGATCCACTAATTTTCAGCCTACCGAAATCTCGATCGGCTTTGCTACGGTCGGTTTCGTCTTCGGCAGATGGACTTTCAATACTCCTGACTTGGTTTTCGCAGAGATCTTCGATTCATCGACGTCGGATGGAAGTGAAAAGCTTCGCGAGAATTTCCCATAAAAACTTTCGATGCGATGTTGCTTTTCCGTCTCTTCGTCCTTTTCCATTTGTCGTTCGCCGCTGATGGTCAACATGCCGTTCTCGATCTCAATGTAAATGTCGTCTCTCTCGACCTCCGGCAATTCGGCCTTGATCAGGTACTCTTTCTTCGACTCGCTGATATCGGCTCTCGGGCGCCAGTTCAGGTTGGTGCGTAGCGCTTCATCACCCAGACCTGCAAGATCCCGATCACTCAGCAACCGATTGTAACGGTCAAAAAAGCCTTCCATTTCGCGGAAGGGGCTCCAGCTCACCAGGTTCATATTTTTTCCCTCCAATGCATTAACTCAAACTCCTGCCGCCCCGGAATGTGGTTCCGGGCCGGTAGATTAATAATTTCACAGGTCACGGATGTTGAGAATCCGTAATTGCCACAGCATCATTGCGGTAGAACCACTATGCGCAGAATGAAACGGGCTTTGACTATTGCGTCATAGTGAGGGACGGTTCTCTTTTTCTCTCCCCGCGGTTTGTGCGATGAAGGCAATGATTCTCTCGACGACGGCGCCGCTTGCTGAAAATCGGCAGCCGTTACGGCTGGTCGAACTGGAAACACCGGAGCCCGCCGAGGGTCAGGTGTTGATCAAGGTATCCGTTTGCGGCGTCTGCCATACGGAGCTCGACGAAATCGAAGGCAGGACCACTCCTCCGTCACTGCCCGTCGTGCCGGGCCACGAAGTCATCGGTCGCATAGCCGCCCTCGGTAAGAATGCCGCACGCTTCAGGAAAGGCGAGCGGGTCGGCGTTGGCTGGATTTACTCGTCGTCCGGAGAGGCTGACGAGAATCTGAGTCCTGAATTCCGGGCAACCGGGCGGGATGCCAATGGTGGCTACGCGGAATACATGGTCGTCGGCGAGCATTATGCTTATCCGATTCCCAAGTTGTTTTCCGACGAAGAAGCAGCGCCTTTGTTGTGTGCGGGGAGCGTCGGTTACCGGGCCCTAAAACTCGCCAGGCTGGCGAATGGCGAATGGCTGGGATTAACGGGATTTGGCGGCTCGGGACACCTGGTCCTGCAAATGGCGAAGCACCTGTACCCCGACTCCAGGATCTGTGTTTTTGCGCGCAGCGGCAAGGAACGTGATTTTGCCATGGAACTTGGCGCCGCATGGAGCGGGGACACGGGAGACAGCCCACCGGAACCGCTACACGCGATCATCGACACGACGCCTGCCTGGCGGCCTGTGCTGGAGGCACTCAGGAATCTGCGGCCAGGCGGGCGCCTGGTCATCAATGCGATCAGAAAAGAAGCAGGCGATCGAGAGCTGATGGCCGGTATCAGCTATGAAAAGCACTTGTGGCTCGAAAAAGAGATCAAGACGGTCGCGAATGTCACGAGCCATGATATTGCCGAGTTCCTGCCGATTGCGGCCGAAATACCGATCAGGCCGACGGTAGAGAGCTATCCCCTGGAGGCCGCGAATAAGGCACTGAATGATTTACAGGCTGGGCATGTGCACGGCGCGAAAGTGCTCCTGGTGAATGTGTAATACTTTGTAAACAAATGCTTATCATGTATTTATAAAGTAATTTCTTCACTGCTGGGTTTGCACGCTGGCAGTCAGGCGAGTATGCGCCGTCAGTGAATTGGTGATCAGACAAAGGTGCTCGGCCTTGTCGAGCAGCCTCAGGGCCATCTTCTCGTTCATGTCGGCCGGTATCGTCAATGAGGCCCTGAGGTCGAATGTCGTGAACTGAGTGGCACGCTCAACTTTGTCGAGAGTGCCCTCGACGGAGCAGGTGAGCGAGATCCAGGAGAATTTCGAGGCACGAGCGATCGCTTTGAACGAAAGCACGAAACAGTCTGCGACCGACGCGACAAGCAGTGATTCCGGAGACCATTGGTCGCCCGGGCCACCGAATTCGGCCGGCGCGGCAGATTCGAGGTCCGGCAGACCGGTTGACCTTAGCTGTACTGCTGATTCCGGGTCTGCTGCGGCAGAGACATTGTAATGATGGGGTAGATTCTGCATTGGATTAATTGCCTGGGGAGAACCAGGAACATAATTTTGGATCTAATTGAATCTTTTCAAGTCCTACAGACATCTCGAATCGCTAAAAATCATCTCTTCGAACTATTCAACGGGAGCGCATGATGCAACGAACCGCACTAGCTGCGTGGTTGGCCATAACGTGGTCAGCAGTCGCTTTAGCAGGAGGCACTTCCGCCCAGGCCATCGACTGGGTCGAGAAAAGCAATGAACACGCACAGGTCGTGCTTAATGGCGTGGCAAAATTCACTCCGGAGAATGCAGCCGCCATCGGCGTCGATGGCCTCGACGAGGAAATCACCGATCTGAATCCCCAACGTTATGAGCGAGAGCTTGCCGACTCGGCAGAGATTCTTGCGGAACTCAAGAGGCGCCTCGAGGACGAGACCGATACCAGGGTGCGCCAGGATCTTGGCATTTTAATCAAGGTCGTGAAAGACAGCATGCGCTCGGCAAAGCTAAAGCGCGAGAATATGCTCCCTTATTACAACCTCAACCAGAGTGTTTTCAGCGGTGTTCGGGCACTGATCGATGTGCAAATTCCGCGTGAGCGCTACCCGGCCGCAATTGTTCGTATCAAACGATACGCAGGCCTCGAGGACGGTTTCACGCCGCTTACCGAGCTCGCACGTGACCGCACAAGCGAACGCTTTGATGTCGACGGGCTTGTCGGCCCATATCGTGATGAGGTGGAGCAGGACCTGGAGCGCGCAGAGACTTTTATTGTGGGCATCGAGGAACTACTGGACGGAACCGATCTACAGGGCTGGCAGGAGCCTTACGAGACGCTGGCAGGCCAGCTTCGGGACTATAACCGGTGGCTCAGAGACGAGCTGCTACCACGATCCAGGGACGATTATCGCCTGCCGCCGGTCATGTACGAGGATGCTCTCAGAAACTGGGGTGTCGATGCCTCGCCGGAGGAGCTAATCCAGCAGGCAACACAGGGATATATGGATATCCGCAACGAGATGGTCGCTCTGGCACCGCTCGTTGCGAAAGATAAAGCTTACGCCTCGACTGACTACCGCGAGGTGATCAAAAAGCTGAAAAAGGACGGCGCCATCGATGGTGACAAGATGCTGGATCACTACCACGGCGTGCTCAAGCAGATTGAGGACATCATGGTCAGGGAGCGCATCATCAGCCTGCCCGAGCGAGACGCGGGGATCCGTATCGCTTCGGCGGCTGAGACTGCGGCGCAACCGGCGCCACATCTCGACATACCGCGGCTGATCGGCAATACCGGCGAATACCCCGATTTCGTCATTCCGCAGCTCCAGCAGAACGACGACGGATCCTGGCAGCAGACCGATGACAGCTACAAGGCTGGCGCCTGGACGCTGACGGCGCATGAGGCCCGTCCGGGGCACGAGATGCAGTTCTCCAGCATGATCGAGGCCGGCGTGTCCATTACGCGCGCGATATTCGCATTCAATAGCGTAAACGTGGAAGGCTGGGGGCTGTATGCGGAGGCTATTACCAAGCCCTATATGCCGCTCGACGGACAGTTGATCAGCCTGCAGTACAGGCTGATGCGCGCCGCGCGCATGTTTCTGGATCCCATGCTTAACCTGGGGCTGATAACGCCGGAGGACGCGAAGAGCCTGATCATGGAAGACATCGGCATCGGCGAGACTTGGGCCCAGAATGAGATCGAGCGTTATACCTACCGGATACCGGGCCAGGCACCCGCATACTACTTCGGCTATACGAAGCTACAGGCCCTGCGCATACAGACCGAACTCGCCTTGCGCGACGATTTCGATCAGCAGTCCTTCCATGACTTCATTCTGGCACAGGGCATGTTGCCACCGGACCTCATGAACAAGGCAGTCATGGAGGACTTTGTGCCGGCGCAAAAAATGAGCGCATCGAGCGACTAACAGACAGGCGGTCACTTTGAAAGGCTATACTTCGGTGGTATGGCCGACGATCTTTTGTGTTACCGCTGTGGCGCGTCCCTGGCCGAATTGAGCCTGCCGCTTTCCAGGCAGGACGAGTGTCCTGCCTGTTCCGTCTACCTGCACGTCTGCCGCATGTGTGAGTTCTACGATCCCCGCGTGCCGAAACAATGCCGGGAGGACGACGCCGAGGAAGTCGTCGAGAAAGAGCGCCTCAATTTCTGCGAATGGTTCAAGCCGGGCTACGAAGCTTTCGATGCGTCGAGAGCGCAGCAGGAAGCAAAGGCAAAAGACGCGCTCGCGGCATTGTTCGACCCCGGTGATACGAGTGAGCCGCATCAGGATGACCAGAGCAGTGAAGCCGAAAAGCTTTTTGAGTGAATGGGTCAGGAGGCAGGCGGGAGAAACATGGCATGAGTGTTGATCGACGACGTTTCCTGCAGCTGACCGGGGCCGCATTGGCAGCCCCCGCGATCGGCGGTTGCGGCGGCCATGAGAGGATTCCTGCCAGCGGCGTGCCACGGAGCAACTTCGATGAAGACTCGACTGCCGAGGAAGTCACCGAGGGACTCGACCTGAGCGGCAAGATCGCAGTGGTGACCGGCTGCAATTCCGGCATCGGCTACGAGACGATGCGGGTACTCGCGTTGCGCGGCGCATACGTGATCGGTACGGGACGCACGCTCGACAAGGCGCAGGAAGCGTGTTCCAGTGTCATCGGCATTACCACACCGGTCGAACTGGAATTATCGGATTTTGATTCGGTCGTGGCTTGCGCCGAGACGATTCGCTCCCTTAACTCGCCTATCGATATGCTGATTTGCAATGCGGGCATGCGGGGTGGCGACCGCGAACAGGTTTATGGACTCGAGAAACATTTCGTCGTGAATCATCTCGGGCATTTCATTCTCGTCAACAACCTGCTGGAGCGCCTTTACCTGTCCTGGCAGGGGCGCGTAGTCGTCGTTGGAAGCCGGGCCGCCTACAGCAGCGCGCCCGACGCAGGCATCGAATTCGGCAACTTGCGAGGTACGACGAACTACAGCGTGGGCCGGGCTTACGGGCATTCCAAACTCGCAAACGTGTTGTATTCGCTGGAACTGGCACGGCTGCTGAAAGGCACGCGCATCACTTCGAATTCGCTGCATCCGGGCGTGATCAACACCAGCATCGACCGGAACGAGCCCGGATTTTTCCAGTTCGCTTTCGGTGTATTGACCGCCATCGGCGGCAAGTCGATCGCACAGGGCGCGGCGACTACCTGTTACGTCGCGACGAGCCCTCTGCTGGGTAGTGTCAGCGGCCAGTACTTCGAAGACTGCAATCCAGTGACCGTGCTCGGTGATAACCACATGCACGATGCGGCGCAGGCCGCAGAACTCTGGAAAGTGTCACAAGCGCTGACGAAGGACTATCTCCTCGAGATCAAACGCCCGGACTGGGAGGATTTCCAAAACGGCGCCAGAAGAAGATCCAAAACCTGATTCTGGGCGGAGTACTTTGGTGTTGACGTATTGAATGCACAAGCGCTGGTCGTTCTGTCAGGCGGACAGGACTCGACGACCTGTCTGTACTGGGCGCTGGACAAGTTCGGCTCGAATGCCGTCGAGGCGATCACGTTCGACTACGGGCAGCGCCACCGGGTCGAGCTTGGATGCGCGGCTCGGGTCGCGGAATTCGCCGGCGTGTCGCACAAGGTAATGCCGATCGACACGTTCGCCGCACTGGGTGGCAACGCATTGACTGACCGGAATATCGGTGTGCAGAAAGAGGTCGACCTTGAAACCGGCCTGCCCAATACATTCGTACCTGGCAGGAATATTGTCTTTCTGACGTTCGCGGCAGCCTACGCATGGCAACGCAACATCGAACATCTCGTGACGGGCGTTGCCCAAACAGACTACAGCGGCTACCCCGATTGCCGTCAGGAGACGATCGAGGCGTTACAATTAACCATACGTCTCGGCATGGCGAGCAATGTCGTGATCCATACGCCGCTCATGAGTCTGTCGAAGAAGGAAACGGTGTTGCTGGCGAGGGACCTGGGTGCACTCGAAGCGATGGCATTAACGCATACCTGCTACGACGGCAGACGTCCGCCCTGCGGTGAATGTCCGGCATGCGAACTGCGCGCCAGGGGATTTAATGAGGCCGGCATCGAGGATCCGCTACTGGCGATTTCGGCATGACTTACTCAGCCAGGGAAATCTACTACACGCTGCAGGGCGAGGGGGCGCAAACAGGCCGTCCTGCCGTATTCTTGCGTTTCGCAGGCTGCAATCTGTGGACAGGCCGCGAAAAAGACCGTGCGCGGGCAGTCTGCAAGTTCTGTGACACGGAATTTGTCGGTACGGACGGTCCCGGCGGTGGAAAATTCAGAACGGCCGAAGAGCTGGCGGCTGCAGTTGCATCTCACTGGCACGTTGTGAGCGAACGAAACACGCCATACGTTGTGTGTACGGGCGGTGAGCCCTTGCTGCAACTTGATGACGAGGCGATCGAAGCATTACACGAACATGGCTTTGAAGTTGGCATCGAGACAAACGGGACGCTCCCGGCGCCCGCGGGCACCGACTGGATTTGCGTGAGTCCGAAAGCCGGCGCCGCAGTCGTGCAGACAAGCGGAGACGAGCTAAAGCTTGTCTATCCACAGCAAGAGCGCGAGGCGCAACCCGAGCGTTTCGAAGGGCTCGATTTTGAACATTTTTTTCTTCAACCGCTCGATGACGAGCGCAGAGACGGCAATACCAAAGCGACGATCGAATATTGCCTGCAGCATCCTCAATGGAAACTCAGCCTGCAAACACACAAGCTAATCGGTATCGCCTGATGATGGGACGATCATAAATCACAAAGTAGTAAGGCCGCTGGTCGCGCTCGCCATCGGGCTGGTGTTGGCCCTGTCTACCTATCAGTGTGTTACCGATCCTGAACCGGGCTTGCAGAGGGTGAGAGAAGAAGGGATCGTGATGGTGGCGCGTGATATTTTGCAGAGTTACGTGTCGCCGGGAAATGCCATAGAGATTGTGGATGCCGTTTCCCCGGCCAGCCAAGTCGGCAAAGTCTATATCTATCCGACTGATGAGGGCTGGGAGCTATCGGGTCATTACCGCCGCGATGAGAACGATCGCTGGCACCCGTACCTGATGGCCTTGAATGGAGAGGCGGGACTCGTATCGCTGGCGGTTCAGGACGGCAATGACCGCCTTATCGGTATGTCCGCACAGGACCCCAGATTCTCCGCCGTGCCGCCATAGGCGCGGAAAGCAGCGGTCGATCAGGCAATCCAGACGATCAAGCTGATCAGTGAGGCTGCGTAGCCGAGTCCCAGGATAATAACGTTGATCTCAATTTCGTACAGTGGCTGTTCGTGTGTCATTGATCTTCTCCAGTGAATCGAGTTTTCCAAGGCCTCTATCCTGATTTGTCGCAGCAGTCAGGGCCTGACGGAAGCCTGATTCATTGCTGAGGAAGTTCTGATGAAACGCTGATTTTGGCTGGAATCCTGCATCGCGGCTCAGAATGGGCTCCTACGAGGATCGTGGCCCAGGCAGAAACATGCCGGAACTCGTCCTGCCGAACGATAGCCATATCGTCAAACGATTTCGGTGATCAGGCCGCGCCGGCGCTCTGCGCCTCAGCCTGTTGCTCGAGACTTTCCTGGCGCCACTCGAACACATTCAGTTCGATGAAAGCGAAGGCGACCAACCAAAGAAACGCGTCCCAGAAGTCGACGAAGTCGCCTTTGAGGCCCCAGTAGATGGCCGCGAGTAACAACAGTGAATAGAGGGCGAATTTACTCGCATTGCTGACACGTAGAATCATGCCCTCTAATCTGTTCTTCTCCTGAAAGAAGACGTCGAGTTCGAGCACCATGACGACCAGCAGCCAGACTGCGGAGTTGATGACATCAACCCAGGCGAGCCGCGTAATGTCTCTCAGGCCGAGGGCGTCGACCACAGCTGTCAGGCCGGATAACTGAAAGAAAGAGGTCGCAGTTGAAACCGTCGAGCAGTTGGCAGCAGTAATTACTTCGTACTCATCGAAATCGACGGCGTAGGCCCATTGATTGGCGACGAGTGAACAAAGGTCGCTGACGATTGCCAGCGGCACTGCGTTAAAAAGAAACAGAAGTTTGCTGACATAGCCATAAAAGGCGTACACGATAAATGCGTAACAAGTCGCACGTATTCCGTGCAAGGTCCAGGTGACTCGCCGCGAGAACTGCTCATCGGAAAGCACATAGGTCTCGAGCTCGAACATCAGCAGCAAAACAACCCATGCTGCGGTGTCGATACTCGCGGCAAAGCCCTCGATAATGTCTTCCAGGGCGATGCCGTTCACGAAACGATGCGAAGCCGCAGCCCATTCCTCTGCAAAGAACAAATACACATTCAACGTCAGCAACGCATAGACGGTGTACTTGAATAGCTGGAAGACGTTTTCGCGGCTGATGTTCAATACGATGGGTTGTTTTTTCCTGCGAGTGCGTCAATCCTATCAAATCGCCTTGACGGGTGATTCGCTTAGATCGGCCAAAGCATCAAAGGTCAATCCGCAATAATCGTCACGGCGCGTCGTAAATCCACCCCATAAGGCGCCACAGACTGCCAAAGGCACCCATCTGGACAACACCAGATGTCAGCTTCCCCCGAAATCAGGCCGTTTATTCCGTCCTCAGCAATTCGTCAGACATTACTCAGCGATTTATCAGAACTCGAATGCCCGAAAATGCGATAGTACGTGCACATTCGATCAATCGCTCACCTGATAAGGGGCAAACGATGGACGGACGCAATTCCCGCAAAGCGGACCACGTCGGCAAACAGCGGAGAGAGACAACTTTTGACAAAGTCGCGTTGGAAGCAGCGAGACGCTGGAAGCGGCTCGACCTCGACAAGGCACGGGCCGAGCTTTTTCACCAGAGGGCCCGTGATAACGCCGCCACATATCGGAGAAACATCGAGTCCTACATTGGCACAGTTGATATACCGGTAGGCCTTGCCGGCCCGCTACGAATCAACGGGCGGAACGGGACGGCAATTTATCAGGTGCCCCTCGCGACAACGGAGGCGGCCCTGGTTGCCTCATACCAGCGAGGGTCCCGGCTGATCACGGCTGCCGGCGGATGCAACGTGCGAGTAGTGGATCAGGGTCTCAGCCGGACACCGATGTTTGCATTCGAGGGCCTGGTCGATGCCGAGCGGTTTGCCAGATTCATTAAAGACCACAGCGGGGACTTGCACGCCGTCGTCGCGAAAATCACTGCGCATGGACGGCTGATCGGCGCCCGCCCGATTATCGAAGGAAATCACGTTTATGTCGATCTGCGCTTCAGGACCGGCGACGCGTCGGGCCAGAACATGGTGACCTTCGCTGCAGATGCTGTTTGCAAGGCCATACTGGAGCAGGCGCCCGTCAAGCCTGAGCATTGGTTTCTCGAAGCAAACTTTTCCGGCGACAAGAAGGCATCGTCAAAAACACTCGGCGACGTCCGTGGCAAACGTGTTGCTGCAGACATATACATTCCGCGTGAACTTGTCCGTCAACGGCTGCACACGACGCCGGAAAGAATAGTGGATTACTGGTATGCCGGTGCGCTGGGAGGCGTCATGAGTGGTACAACGGGCATCCAGGGACATTTCGCGAATGGGCTAGCCGCACTTTATCTGGCTTGCGGACAGGACGTCGCCTGCGTAGCGGAATCGGCGACGGGTATGACGCGTTTCGAGAGGACGGCAGAAAATGATCTTTATGCCAGCGTGACATTACCGAACATTATGGTAGGCACGGTCGGTGGTGGTACCGGGCTACCGAGTGCCAAGGCGTGTCTGGACATTCTTGGACTTGCAGGCGCGGGCAACAGCATCGCTCTGGCGGAGGTGTGCGCCGCCATCGTTCTGGCAGGTGAACTATCGATAGTCGGGGCGCTGTGCTCCGGCGATTTCGCAATGGCTCATCTTTCACTGTCGCGTGGCGAGCCCATGAACAAAAGCAGATGATATGAGCGGTCGCTGGTGGCCCTGTCAGGAAGATTGCTTGCCAATTTTCGCCCATGGGGCGCCGATCATGGTCTCGCTGCCACATCAGCTCTAATTCGAGAGCTCCTGCAGTATCCACTCGATGTAACGTCGCTCCATGCGCTCCATGCCGGAGAACGGGCCTGGTCGGTAGTATTGTGAATTCACGCCTTTCCAGTTATTCACGATGATTTTTTCATCGGCACAGGTCGTGACATCCCATAACCACATCAGCTCGTCGCGGTCGTAGTCCTTACCTTCGACCGCATCTTTTCGAACGAACCAATGAATCTTGCATTGACAGTTCTTGTGATCGACGGGGCTGAATACGTAGCCGACGACGTGGTCGCTGTAGGCAAGAAAGAAAGTAAAAGGCCCCAACGTGAAGTCTGATGCGCCGCCGTCATAGTCTTTCAGTTCACCGAGTAAGGGCGCTACCGGTTCGCCATCGCGACTGCCGGTCTTGTAGCCTTCGAACAAGGCGGTGCGGCTGTAGCCGTATCCCTGTTCATCGGGTTTTGCGTACGTGTCGATTAAATCATGCTCGATTTCTTTCAGCCCGCAGGCAGCCATTCTCCGGCGCATGGGCCCTTGAATGCGATCCCGTTTCTGCGGATCGAGCATCAAGGAGTGTATTTTGGCGTACTCGGGATGCGCCGTCGCACAGTGATAGCACTCCTGGTAGTTTTCAATCGCCAGCTTCCAGTTCGCGGCAATCGGATAGGTCTTACTCGCCGCAACTTTCAGGTTTTCAAAATCGAACATGGCCATAGGCTCGGCAAGATCGCGCTGCGCGCCCTCGAGCGATGGCGGGTCATCACAAAAACAGACAAAAATAAGGCCGCCAAGGAGTTCCAGCGACACCGGGTGGAGGCCGTATTCTTCTGTGTTGAAGTGCTCCTGCATCGAACGCGCGGCGATCAGCTTGCCGTCGAGGTCGTACATCCAGCCGTGGTACGGGCATTCGAATTTTCTCGTGTTGCCGCGGTTTTCCAGGCAGACGAGCGATCCGCGATGCCGGCAGATATTGGCCAAGGCTCTGATTCTTTCGTCTTTACCCCGCACGATAATGGCGGACTCGTTCACCAGGTAGAACACGAAGTAGTCGCCCGCGTCGGGGATCTGCGAGGCGTGGCCTGCCAGGATCCAGTTGCGGGTAACGATACGATCCAGCTCTAATTGATAGATCTCGGGATCAGTATAGAAGCGCTGATCGAGCGCCCAGCCCACCTTCTGGCTGGCGATCAGTTCTGCGATGGATGCATTATCTGACATGCAGGAAACTAGTGGCCCAACAGGGATTTAACGTGATAAAAACCGGTATGAAGATACCACAACGCGGCGATATCGTGCTGACCCTGTTCATTATTTGAAACTCGCAGTAGAGTGAGTCCAGCGGTATTTTTTGAAGATTGCCATGGCCTCTGAAAACAAGATCCTGAAATTCATTCGGGACCGCGACTGGCGGATCTGGTTCGGTATCGTCGTCACCGTTATCTGGCTGGCTGGCGGCGTGTGGTATGTCGCGCTGGTAACAGAAACCGAGCCGACGCAGAATTTCTCTCTTGAGGCCGTCGGCAGTTTCCTCGAAGGTGCGTTCGCGCCCCTGGCCTTCCTGTGGCTCGTACTGGGCCTTTTCATACAGCAACGCGAGCTGGTACGAAATACGGAGGAGTTACGCAAAACTTCCGAGCAGTCGGAGAAACAGACCCAGGCGATAGCTGCGACGGAGATGAATGCGCGACAGGAAACATTCTTCAAGATTGCAGATAACGTCAAGCATCAGCTTGGCGGCATCTCCGGCATGCTCTATGTAGGGGGCCTTGGCCCGGTCGGCAGCGGCAGGTTCGATCGCGACCAGATGGACGAATACTTCAACCGTGTAGCCGCGGGCGACTGGGGTATCTTCGCGCGTTTGTTTATCAGCATGGATTTCCTGGAGGAGGGCGGCCTGTCGGAGCTGCTCTATGGCACCGATATCAGGACCAGCCATTCGAAAAATTTCATGCACACCTTCGAACGTCTGTGCCGGCTTGCCAGGAACTGCGACGTCGACGGCATCATCGAAGACTCGCTGATGCAAAGCGCGCTTGGCTTGCTATATCTTCGCATGCAGAAGCACCGGCCGGAAGATGAGGCGGACTCCAAAGACCGCAGTGTCAATCAGTGAGCAACGCTTGCACTGGCGGCCGTTTCTGTTTCGACACCTGCGTAGTAGACCCAAACGTTCTCCTCTCCCGTCAACAACTCGATGTACTTGGGATGGATGAATAAGGTCTCACGTCCCGACTTGTATTCACGCAAAACGCCCAGTTCGCAAAGCTGTTTCAGATAGACGGATGCTGTCTGGCGTTTAGCGACGCCCGCCGCGACCAGGTTGCCGATACGGCAATAGGGTTGCTTGAACAGGGCTTCGACGAGCTCCCAGGAATAGGTCTTCGGCAGCTGCTCCTGCACATATTGGCTCGTGTGCTGCATGAGCTCGCGTATCGCCTTGATCTTCTCGGTCGTCCAGGTACAGGTTTCTTCTACGCCGTTCAGGATAAACAGGATCCAGGGGCCCCAGGCCTGTTTTCGCGTGACGTCCAGGAGCAGGCGATAGTAGTCACTCTTGTGCTGAATGACGTGGCGACTCAGATAAAGAATCGGGGTGTCGAGCAGGCCCTGTTCGACAAGAAACAGGATATTCAGGATGCGTCCGGTACGGCCATTACCGTCAGCAAACGGGTGAATTGCCTCGAACTGGTAATGCTGGACCGCCATTTTGATCAGCGGGTCGATCTCGCTGTTGCCCTGCATGAAATTCTGCCAGTTCTCCAGTTTCTGGAGCAGGAGCTCCTGGCCGGTCGGCGGCGTGTAAATGAGCTCTCCAGTCGCCCGGTTTTTGAGCTTCGTTCCAGAATCAGCTCGAATATCCAGCTCTATATCTTTGATAGTACTACATATTTGTATTGCCATATCCGTCGTAAGCATGCCCTGGCGGGCCATTTTGCTGCCTTCAAACAAGGCCGTGCGGTAGCGCAGCGCTTCCTTCGTCGCAGCATCCGCTTTGTCGTCGATGTCAACAAACTCGAACAGCTTGTCGGTGGTCGTGACGATGTTCTCGATCTCGGAACTGGCCCGCGCCTCGAGGAGCGGCAAGGCATTCACGAGGACGGCCGCGTTCGGAATCAGCTCGGCGGCCTGTTTGAGCTCGGCCAGGGCAACCCTGGCTTTGATGCATTGCTTCAGGATGTCGTTGGACTCGATCTGCTCTGCCGGTGGTGGCAGCAACGGCAGGTCGTTGTAGGGTTTATTCGGATCAAATTCAGCCATGTAGCCGGGCTCCTGGCGCTTGTTCGCTCATGGGTCGATTCCATCGACAGTTTGATGAGATATGTCGAAAAACACCAGTTTTATCGACATATCCTCCCAACGTGTCGATTTCATCGACTGCTTGGGCTGATGTGTCGATAAATGAGCGTTTCATCGACAGGTCCGGAGTATAGGTTGATCAGATCGACAGGTGAGTGATGCAGTTCCGGTTACGCCGGATTCGACGGAAATTGATGCCATCTGGCGCTTGAGGCAGCGTTACCGCGCCGTAGCGCTGGCGTAATCAAACGCCAGGCCGACCATAGTTCGTACGCCAACAATCAGGGCGTCCTCATTGGCATCGAAAAACGGCGAGTGATTGGCAGGTGCCGCATCGGCGGCGACACCTTCCTTTCTGACGCCGAGCATCAGGTAAAGGCCCGGTATGTGCCGTTGAAAGTGGGCAAAGTCTTCCGCGCCGGTGATCAGAGGATGTTCGTTGACGTTGCCTTCGCCAGCGGCATGGCGGAGGGTCGGCATCATGCGCTCGAGCAACTCGGGGTCATTTGCCGTCACCGGAGCATAAGGCTGTATCGTGACGGTTGCCGTCGCGCCGGACGCTTCCGCAATAAGCCTGACTGTGCGGCGCAGCTTGGCATGGAGGTTCTCTCTGACGCCTGCATGGAATGTCCGAATCGTGCCGAGCATTTCGACTTCATCGGGGATGATATTGCCGCGAACGCCGCCATGGATGCTGCCAATCGTGATGACGGCAGGGCCTTTGGTGATATCGAGCTGCCTGCTTGGGATCGCCTGGAGCGCCGTCATGATCTCTGCGGCCACAAAAACAGGGTCCACACCTTTCCACGGCGAGGACCCGTGTGTTTGCCGGCCTTTGACGTTGATCTGCAGCCAGTCGGCTGCGGCAAGGAAGCTCCCGGACCGGTAGTTAATCGTTCCTGCACGAACGGGCCAGGCATGCAGGCCGAAAATAGCCTCCGGCGCATCTGCCCCGTGCAGCACGCCTTCTTTGATCATCAGCTTCGCGCCGCCTTCCTCGCCGGCTGGCGCACCTTCCTCTGCCGGCTGGAAGAAAAACTGAATGGTGCCGGATATCTTGTCCCGGTTGTTGGCCAGTACTTCGGCAGCACCCATCAGAATCGCCACATGCGTGTCGTGACCGCAGGCATGCATGACGCTGACTTCCTTACCGTTGTATTGGGTTTTGACTTTCGACGCGAACGGCAGGCCGGTTTGTTCTGCGACGGGCAGGGCATCCATGTCGGCGCGCAACGCGATCGTCGGGCCGGGCCTGCCACCTTTGAGGATGCCGACGACACCCGTATGGGCAATGCCTGTTCTTACCTCATCAAACCCGAGCCCTTCGAGGTGCTCGACGACTTTTCTGGCCGTTTCGAATTCGCGGTTTCCGAGTTCCGGGTGTTGATGAATGTCACGGCGCCAGCCAATGACTTTCGGCTCAACAGATGCGAATGCGTCATCGAGCTTTTGACTAGGATCATCGGCATGAACTGCAAACGCGAATAGAAGGCATACGAATATAAATACACTGATTCTCATGTTTCAGACTCTCCAGAGCGTTTCTTGACGATTTTCAGATAGATTAGCAGGGATGCAAGGAGGCCGACGCCGCATATCGCCGCAGTCGTCAAAAAGAAATAACGATAACCGGTTGCGCCCGGGAAGTTGTCCAGCAGTATGCCGCCCAGCAACGGCATGAAGATGTCCGGTGTGTAGCCAAGCGCAGATATCATGCCTGCCGCGGTGCCGGTCACTGCCAGCGGTACGCCTCCTTCTTCCAGCAACGCGAAATAGATTCCACGCATTGCGAATACGGCGAGCGATGCGATGGCAACCATGAAAAGCATAACAGGGACCAACGCAGACTTACCCGGCAGGACGGCGACGGCGACGTAACTGGCAATCAAAAATACAAACAACCAGGCAACCGATCTGGCGATGCCGAATTTGTCAGCGATGAAACCGGCCATTAATGCTGCCAGGGGCTTCAGCCACATTTTCCCAACGCTGATTGCTGCTCCAATCGTGACACTGAGGGCAAAAATGTCGGTCGCATAGGACGTAAATCGAAACAGGCCCCAATAAGCGCTGTATCCGGTAAGAATGACGGTTGCTATCAGCCAGACGATGGGCATTTTCAATACGCTGATGATTTCCCTGAGACCGAATTTGGGTTTCTCGCCGGCATCGTGACTTTGGTCGACTTCGTCTTCCAATACAAACCACGCGAGGATGCCGAGCAGTATGAAGAGTGCTGAAAACTGCGTGATGACCATGGACAGGGCGAGATCGCCGCTTCCAAGTGCTGCAAAGACTGCGAGGAAAGCCATGGAACTCAGCACTTCTCCGAATCCGCGACCGGTCTCCAGGATGCCAAAAGCTCTTCCCTGTTCGTCGGGTGGCGCCCAGTTGCGTGTGACGCGAATCATTGCTCCCCAGAAAAGAAAAGTAATACTGACACCCCAGAATGCATGAATCGCGAGGCTCATTTCGTAGCCGGGGAAGGTAGCAAAGTAAAGACCGGCTGCCCCGGTCGACAAAAGCGAAGTCGTTATCAGCTTTCTTGGCGACGCGCGGTCTGCCAACCAGCCACCGGGGAAATACGAAATCATTGCCGTTACGCCAAATATACTCATCAGAGAACCAACCTCAGTGTTATTGAGGTTCAGCGCCCGGGCCATCGGTATGTAATAGACTTCCTGCAGGAACGGCAGAAGAAAAATGATGCCGCCTGAAATACTCAGGACGGTCATGATCAACCAGCGGCGGAGGGTCGACGTCATTCTTATCCTTTTGTCGGGCTGGGTGCTTTTCGATAGTACCCGCATACAATGATCGAGTGTGATTTTACAT
>JACZWL010000044.1:0-2326 GCA_022572185.1 Pseudomonadota bacterium
ACGACTGCAGGATGATTTGTAGTCATTTCGTCATACGTTCACGCTAGCGAGACAGCCAGATAAATGCCAGCAAAATCAACGCAGACGAATATTCAGGAGGGACATCCATTCGTCCGCTTCTTTCCGGTCGCGGTAGTTTTGTCACGCGAATATGCTAAACGTCGTGATGACACCACTACCGAGGAGTAATTCGAAAATTTCTTCCACCTAAGTTTTAGTTGTTCGATCTAACGCTTTCGCCAGCAGACTCAAGAACGCGATGTATTCCAAAGCCTGCTCTGGATCGTCCTTGATGATCTCATGGGCTCGTGGGTTGCGAAGCGCCAACATCGCCCCCGAATAAAGAAACATCATCCCCTGTTGTTCACTCTGACCAGTCTCAGTGCTGAGATCGTTAAATGCCAAAACGGGATTTTTTGCGCTGAACACCTTCTGCATCAGTTCCGTCCCGCTTAGGTCGAACTTCTTACTCCGAATCTTGACGAGACCATCTAGCACTTTGCATGCGTCTTCGACAGCATTAGCGTAATGTCCATTCTCGAATAACTTAGTTGTCGTTTCCGCGATTTCTGGATGAAGGTCAAGGTCGCCAAGGGCTCGTCGCGCCCGATTGGCAGGACTTTCGGGTGCGGCATCGAGCTTTTCTTCAAACAGATCAATTACTGTTTGTAGGGTCGCAATTGCTCGATCAATTCCGCTCTGATATCCCACCCTTACCTCATGCAGTGGGGTTTCATACATCATATTCATGGACGCTGTGTCTAGCTGCCAGAGGTGGTATCGCTCGTATTCCACTGAATCGTGGCCGAAAGTATCGACCAGCGTTTCGTCGATCTTTTGCTCCAACGATCGAAACCTAGGCTCGCCGCGCGCTTGGATCGTGTTCACGTCGATTTCGCCGAGTTCTTCGATGCGTTTTTGCAGCCTGGGGATTGCCGCCCGCATCTTTTCGGAAGTCA
This sequence comes from Pseudomonadota bacterium, assembly GCA_022572185.1. Classification (GTDB taxonomy): domain Bacteria; phylum Pseudomonadota; class Gammaproteobacteria; order Steroidobacterales; family Woeseiaceae; genus JACZWL01. The sequence goes on from JACZWL010000044.1 coordinate 960, forward strand.
ATTGCGCCTGTCTAAGTTCTGGTTGCCTCGGTTTACGTGCCATTATGTTTTTATTCTACTAGACCAAAAATCGCCACGATAGGAATTGTACGCTGGATCCGGCACCGCCAGCACCCTGTCGCGAGCCTCCGCCCACGACTCGTGCTCACTCCGCTGAAACTCCACGTGAATCCAAATCTCAGCGCCAGCGGTGGGAGCCACGGCTCTTGCACGGTCAACCACGCTGATTAGGCGTATCTGCATTCTTTCCATGCTGGCGTGGCTACGCCAGCGGCCACGGCGCGGCTACGAGAGAAAGTGGCTGATTTGCGCAGATTAGGGTCGCTGTTCCAAAGGGTTTTATATTATCCCGTAACCACAACCAACGAACGCCAGGGTCCACTATTCAACAGCTTCCCGAAACGGCTGGGGAATTGACTTCGCTGGATCGGCCTTCGCGTTTTTTAAGAAGTCGGTGACACTTTTGCCAAGTTTCTCTGCCCACTCCGGTTCGCGAACGTCGTATATGATCACGCGCAAATGTCTCAGGTCAAAGGGGATATCGTCTAGATTAGCCGCGGTGAATACAACTGGCTTCAGAGCAGCGTGTGAAAGACCGAGCTCGTAAAATACGTTCGCATTCTTGCCTGATAAATCGGCGAGCAACACGGTGGCTTTTCGAATCTGTTCCCAGATTTGCTCAACGACTGTCCCAGTGCTGAATAGTTCATCCGCACGAATCGGCTCAAATCCCGCCTCTTTGATTGCTGGAGCATAGATATCTTTGTAGTAGCGATCGAACCAGTCGCCAAATGGCATCATTACGAAGCACGTGTCTAGAAATTCGCGAACGCGGGAATCGCTGCGAGTCGGTATCGACACCTCAACGGGCTCTGGCTGTGGGGTTTCCGACGTGACCGCCTCGTCTCCCGATACAGCGCGCCTCGCATCGAACAGATTCAGGTACCGTAAGTTCTTTGTGAACACCTGTATAAACGTCTGCACTCGATCTCTTGGAATATTGAAATCCCGAACAAGCGTGTTTTCAAAAAACTCGTCTTCGGGAATTCGCTTGCCTCCGTAGAAATCCTCAACCTTCTGGAACTGTTCGACATTACGAAATGCGCTGAGTAGCGCTTGTTGCCGCTGGCTGGATGAGCTCGGCGCAACTATGTCCTCTCCGATGACGTCCATCTTGACGGTCGCGCTGGCGCCAGTGCCGGACACTAGACCGTAAAGATTTGCAGATTTGAGAATATCCAGAAATCGCCAGTCGTTCGATTTGTTGTATCCAACACCTTTGCACAAGTCGGCGGCTCGCATCGGGTTCCCGGCATTCTTGTCCTCAATGGTTCGAGCAACACCTAACGCGTCCTCAAGCGTATTCT